>JAQWWZ010000016.1 GCA_029254745.1 Opitutales bacterium
TTTAAAGAGGGAAGGCGAAAGATTTATAATAATCATCTGCTTAGAGGCGAAATTTTTGTGCGGGAAAACATTCACCACTTTTATCTATCTGATGGTTCCTTTCCCATCGAAAGTTGAGAACAATGTCCGTAACACTCCAATCTGTCTCTGGGTAGACAAAAATCTCGTTTTCCCAATCATAGCTGGAATTATTCGGACCTGAGAAAGTAAGTTCGTCCTCATTCTGATTTTCATTTTTTGCGTAATCATTAAAAAAGCTTGGATTTGATGTGCCAAAAATACACCGGAACCACTTACTTCCCGAGTGCAAATATAGAAAGGGGTAATCATTGGTAGTTGTCCAAATTCAACTCAAATTTTGATCAAATACCCATACTGAATCAACATTTTTGAATTTTTATAATACCACCCATGCATAATCAGCATTCGCGTGAAGCTCATCGAGCAAAGTGGATGTAATGAAAAAACTTAAAAAAAGGGGAAATAGATTTTTCCGATAATGGAGGTGTTATGAGATCAACGAGTGCGTCCGGCGTCCAAGTATTCTTTTAGGGACGCTTTCATTTCTGTAAGGAGTTTCGGCTTTTTCCTAGCCAAGTCATTTTTTTCCTGAGGATCTTTAGCTAGATCGAAAAGTGCATATTGTGGAACCTTTTGAGCCCGCTGGCTTCCCAATAATTTGTTTACTTGATAATTTTGGGTTTTCTTTGAGTCATGCCTTTGCATCTTCCATTTTCCTTCCCGGTAACCGTAATTACTCCCTCGACCATTGTCCTGTTGGATAAGGTGAGACCTTCCCCTTGCCCCCTTTTCTCCAAGAAGTGCACCCATCACATTGAGACTATCGAGGCATGAATCTTTGGGTAAAGTGATACCCAGATGATTTGCTAGGCTACCAGCAAAATCAATGGTGCAGACAACTTTATCTGAAACCCCCGGTTTGATCGTCTCCGGCCAGTAAGTGATAAAGGGCGTACGGGTTCCTCCTTCGAATATGCTGTATTTTCCTCCGGTGTAGGGTCCAGCTGCTTGGTGATCTCCCATTTTTTCTAGGGCTTCATCTGCGTATCCGTCATCTCCAACTGGTCCATTATCTGAGCAAAACACAATCATAGTGTCTTTTTCGAGCCCTTCTTTTTTAAGATACTTTACGATTTCTCCCACGCACCAGTCGAGCTGCACGATTACATCTCCCCGATAGCTCATGCCTGATTTTCCTCGAAAGCGTTCGTGTGGAATTCTTGGCACATGCAAGTCATGGGATGCAAAGAAGAGAAAGAACGGGTTATCCTTATTTTTCTCAATCCATTGTATCGATTTTTCCACCCACTTATCGGCCAGGTCTTCATCACGGAAACGGGCAGCATGGCCACCGGTATAATACCCAATTCGGCTGATGCCATTATGGATGGTGTGATTGTGTCCATGTGTCCAATCCATTTTCAGGGTATTTCGATGAGTTATCCCTGTGGGGTGATCCGGGCTTGGCTTTTTTCCACCCACCCAGAGAGGATCTTTCGGGTCGAGATTAAGAACCCGGTGGTTTTCCACATATACCTGAGGAACCCGGTCGTTGGTTGTGGGTAAAAGAAAGCTGTAGTCAAAACCAATTTCTTGCGGGCCCGGCTTGAGGAGATCATTCCATTGAGGACCCACTCCTGGACTACCAAGCCCAAGGTGCCATTTTCCCACCACCGCAGTTTTGTACCCTGCTTCTTTGAGCATATCGGGGAGAGTGTATGTTTGATCAGGGATGATCAGAGGGGAACTTGGTGGCGCGATTCCGGTATTTTTCTTACGGAAGGCATAAGTGCCAGTGAGAAAGGAATAGCGTGTGGGAGTACAAGTGGAAGCAGAGCAGTAACCACTGGTGAATTTGAGACCATCTTGTGCAAGTTTATCAATATGGGGGGTTTTGAGATTTTTTGGCTTCGCTCCATAGCACCCGAGATCACCGTATCCAAGATCGTCAGCCATGATCACGATAATGTTTGGCTTTTGGGTGCCCATCAAGACGGTGAGGAAAAATAGAGGTAAACTGTGTGTAATTATTTTCATACTGTGTGTGATTATTTTCATGAAATCTGCAAAAGCTTTAATGAACTAGCTGTTCATAATGTCTTCAATCTCTTCGGGCTCAATTGGTACTTCGGACATCAGGTTTACAGGGCCATTGGGGGTAATTTGAATATTGTCTTCGAGTCTTATCCCAAAGCCTTCATCGGGAAGATAGATTCCGGGTTCCACCGTAAAGACTGAGTTATCTAGGAACTTAGACTGTTCGTTCGATACATCATGCACATCCAGTCCGAGAGAATGTCCAAGTCCGTGCATGAAATATTTACGACATGCCGGCTGGTCAGTGCTTTCCTTTTTGATTTCTTCTTTGGTAAAAAGCTTAAGTCTCAACATTTCTTCGGTCATCATAGCATGGGCATCACTTTGCCATTCCTTGAGAGATTTTCCGATCGTGGCATTCTCAATACTTTGACGTAAAACTTGCAACACAGCGTTGTAAACTTGTTTTTGCCTGCGAGTGAATTTCCCGCTGACCGGAATTGTTCGCGTCAGGTCAGCATTGTAATTTGCATAGCAGGCACCCACATCCATCAACAACAGTTGGCCCTTCCTGCAGGTTTGATCGTTTTGCAGATAATGCAGGACGCATGCATTTTTTCCCGACGCGACAATCGGTGAATAGGCAAACTTAGACCTTCTTTTAATAAATTCTCTGGCCCATTCCGCTTCCACCTCATATTCCATGACTCCCGGTTTTACCATGCGAAGAACCTTGCGGAAGCCACAAGTGGTGACATCAATGGCTTGTTTGATCAATTTAACTTCTTCCGGTCTCTTACAAAATCGCAATGCATGTAGGTGGGGAGCCAGGCGTTCAATTTCATGAAGGGGGTAATCTTTCCGGATTTTTTTACTCCAACGTTCATCCCGAGTTTCTACTTCATTACTCGCTCGACTGTGTTCGTTGTTGTTGAGATAGAAAATGTCAGTTTCTTGGGAAAGGAGCTGGAAGATATCTTCAAAATCTTCACTCCAGTAAACGGTTTGAATGCCGGAAATTTTCTGAGCGTCAGCTTGGGTGTGCTTGTAACCTTCCCAGACTTTCAAGTGCTCATTCGATTTTTTTACAAATAAAATTTCCCGGTGATTTGGATCAGGTGCACCGGGGAAAAGAACTAAAATGCTTTCTTCCTGTTCAATGCCAGTTAGGTAAAATAAGTCGGAATTGGGGTGAAGAGGGAAGGTGCCGTCTGCATTCGTGGGAAGGATATCATTGGCATGGACGATCGCCAGTGCTTGGATGGGTAACTTTTTGCAAAGATTTTCTCTATTTTGAGAGAATAATCTAGAGGTAATCGGTGAATGGCGCATACGAGTTAGTGGTTATTACTAAAACATCAGAAATTTCCTTCGCAAGCTTCAAGGAAACCTAGCTGAACAATTTTAGGAATGGCCTAAACATTCTCTTGTCTATTAAAAAGTTTTTCATGAATGTTTACCTATGAACCTTAAAGTATTCCTCTTTCTCGCCTTTTTGTTTTTATCCCCACTTTATGGTAAAAGTCCTAATGTAATTTATGTCATCTGTGATGACCTTGGATATGGAGATGTCCAATGTCTTAATCCTAAAAATGGTAAAATCCAAACACCTCATGTCGACCGACTTGCCTCTGATGGTATGGTTTTTACCGATGCACATTCAGGTTCATCCGTTTGTACACCAACCCGTTATGGGGTGATGACGGGTCGGTATAGCTGGCGGACCAAGTTGCAATCCGGGGTGGTCCAGGGCTTTGCTGCCTGTTTGATTGCCAAGGATAGGCCAACGGTTGCCAGTTTCTTGAAAGGTCAGGGGTATGATACCGCCATTATTGGCAAGTGGCATCTCAATTTTAAATACTTGGATCCTCAAAGTGGGCAAGAATTTTTGAAGAGAAAATACAAGAGGCCACCGGTTGGTGCCAAGATCCCAGATGGACCTGTTCACCGTGGATTTGATTATTTTCATGGCTTCCATCACGCAGGTAATATGGAAGCTGTCATCGAGAATGATGAAGTAATAGCCCATGATCCTGTTATCAATATGCTTCCGCGGTTAACCCGCGAATCCGTTGAATATATTGAATCAAGAAAAGGGTCAAAGAAACCTTTTTTTCTCTATGTCCCCCTAGGTTCTCCTCACACGCCGATTGTGCCAAGCCCAGAATGGGAGGGGAAGAGCGGATTAAACCTCTACGGTGATTTTGTTATGCAAACTGATCATGTAATGGGTGAAATTCAGAAAGCTCTTCTTAAGATAGACCAAGCAGAGAATACCCTCATCGTTTTTACCAGTGACAATGGTTGCTCCAAGGCTGCAGGAATCCCTACTCTTGCCGAGCAGGGACATAAAGTAAGTGCAGGCCTTCGTGGGTCTAAAGCCGATCTTTGGGATGGTGGGCACCGAATTCCTTTTATTGTGAAGTGGCCAAGTAAAGTGAAACCTGGGACCACATCCAACCAACTCATTTGTCTTACCGATCTTTTTGCCACTCTTTCAGATATGTTGGAAACAGATCTTCCAGTGATGGCTGCGGAGGATAGTGTTAGCTTTCTTCCAGCGTTGCTTGGAAAAAAGATTGTTTCAACCCGTGCGGGCATCATTCACCATTCTATTAGTGGGCACTTTGCTTATCGGAAAGGCCCCTGGAAGCTCCTTCTGGCCAAGGCATCAGGTGGATGGACTTCTCCCACCGAGAGACAGGCCCCTGCAAGTGCACCGGATGGGCAACTTTACAATATGTCAGCAGATTTGGGAGAAAAGGAAAATCGTTATGAAGCAAAGCCCGATATTGTCGCTTCTTTACTGGCTCAACTTAATAAAGATATTACACAAGGAAGAAGCACAAAAGGGCCAAAATCGAAAAATGATTTTAAAAGCATCAGGCTTTGGAAGAATAGGAAGTCGAGGTAACTGGTTGAAGATGATGTTTATTCTCAGCCCAAGGGTTTTAAGTATATTCACATCCATTCCTGGATCCTTTTACTTACAATATTGAACTTACTTACAACATTACTTAAGGGAAGAAAACCAGAACTTGTGGCATGTTTGTTTCTGATGCCTTCGGTTTCCTTTTCCCTTGCAAATGAAGCGGGTTGGTCAAGCCAGGAAATTTATTCTGGCTCACATGTCAATTCTGCAACCGCCCATGATTTTAATGGAGATGGAACAAAAGAGATTTTGTTTTCTGCCGAAGGCAAGTTCTTCATGTATTCTGGACCGGATTACGGCAAATCTTTTGTTTTTGCTTCTGCCACTCCCAAGTATGCTAAAATGAAACCCCGCTGCATCCATTGTGTTTTGCATGATGTTGATGAGGATGGGGACCTTGACTTTGTAGGATCCTATGTGTGCGAAATTTTCTGGCTTGAATGTCCTGACGATTCTCCAACTTCAACACAATGGAAAATGCACCTGATTACCGATCAGATATTTGGAGTCCATTGCATACGGTCTTTTGATATTGATCAAGATGGGACGAAAGACTTGATCACCAACGATTTCACTGAAGACAAGGGCCCTTATTCTGGTTCCGTTTGCTGGCTCAAGCCAAAATTTCATGAAAGCAACCGGATTGGATGGTCAATTGTTCCCCTCGCCAAGGGAACAGCTCAGGGTGGAAGCCATTACTTTGACTTTGGAGATATTAATGGGGATGGGCGTATTGATTTTGTTATGGGAGCCAAGGGAAAACCTTTTGAAAACGGAGATTACTTTGCGGTTTATTATTCACAGAAAGATATTACCCAGCCCTGGCGAAAAGAATTTCTTCCCGGTGCTGGTCAACAATTTGGAGCGACTCATGCCGCACCTGCCGATGTCAATGGAGATGGGAAGATCGATATTTTAGCTAGCCGTGGTCATGGAATTGGCGTTCTTTGGTTTGAGGCACCCGATTGGAAACAGCATATGATAGATAATACCATTGACGGGAGCCACTCTACTGATTTTGCAGATATCGATGGAGACGGAGATATAGACATGAGTACCGTTGGGTATAAGTCCAGCTTAGCAGTTTGGTACGAAAATGACGGGAAGGGAAATTTTACCCGCCATATACTAAGTAGTAATCAAATGGCTTATGATACTATGATCACAGATTTAAATGGGGATGGGAGTAATGATATTTTAGTTGCTGGCCAGCGCAGCAAGAATGTTATCTGGTTCAAAAATCCATCGAACTAATCCTTAATTCCATCGGAGGAATTAAGAAATCTGCTTGCTTACTTTCTTTTAGGACGAGGACAAAAAACAAGCCTTCAGGGAACAAGGTTCTGCCATTGATAAAGTTTGTTTTCACCAGTTTCGTTCTTGGTGTCATCGTTTGGATAAAATTATGTTCTTCTTCTTGGAAATTAAATTTAGAGATACAATGACTTGATAAAACTGAAAAAATTAATTGGTTGATTTAAAGAAAAAATTAACCTGTAAGGGTAGATAATATGAAAATCCTTTCACTGCTCGTTATTGTTTTCTTAAATTTCAACCATTTGTTTGCCTTGACTTCTGAAGAAGTGGCCAAAAGAGCATTCCCTGCATCGGCAATGCTCGTTTTTTTTGATGAAAATGGGGAAGCTGTGAAGTCTGGTAGTGGATTTTTTGTATCCCCAAATCTTGTGGCAACTAACTATCATGTTGTTTCAAACACCTATGGGGGAGTGGTGAAATCTCTTGGTAATTCCAAGATCAGTAAAATTGAAAAAGTGGAGGCGGTTAATTCAACTTTTGATCTAGCCCTGCTTCGGACAGAGGGTCAGGCAGATGCCACATTGGAATTGGGAGACTCCGGAAATCTTAAGATAGGACAGCCTGTTTTTGTTGTCGGAAACCCGCAAGGTTTGGAAGGTACATTTTCCAATGGCCTGGTAAGCAGTGTTCGCAGGTTTGGGGATGATTATCTGGTGCAGATGACGGCTCCAATCTCTCCCGGTAGCAGTGGTGGTCCTGTATTAGATCATGCAGGGAAAGTCGTTGGCGTATCGGTTGGTATGTTACAGGGGGGGCAGAACCTAAATTTTGCCATCCCAAGTGAATATCTAGTCAATTTGTTAAAGTTGCTTCATGAAGCACCGCATTTCAATTTGACCGATGCTGAACTTGCAAGAAATTTTTATTCACCGAATTTGAGGCTGAGTTCAAGCTTAGTTCAGCAAAGTGATAAGAGGGCAGGGTCTCCAAAAACCTCGATTCATGATTTAGATTTCATTGAACACACCCGACCAACTTTTCAGAAAAAGAAGTTAAAATCGTCTCCTGAGGATTTGTTTATTATGACCCGTTAAACAAATTTAAAGCTTTCTTAAACTCCTGTATGCAATAATTTTGTTGTATTTAAGTTTTAATCTTTCATACATCGTACTATAAACTTAAAAATTACTTTTATATCCCTATTATGTTTAAAAAAAGTATCTACTATGGCATTGGATTATGGCTTTGTCTATCCCAAGCCTTTTCATCTCCCTCGCAAACTGTCGCTGTGTTTATTGACGATCAAATTGACCAGTCCCAAGATTCAAGTTCTGCGATATACGCTCGAGAAAACCTCAGCGCTTCGATTGCAGGTAAAGGGTTTCAAGTGATTACTCATGGAACAGTAACTAAATCTCTCAAGAAGTATTCAGGGTCGGGCCAGCAGTCAAATATTCAAGCAACCATAACCGATAACAGTATTCAAACTGTAACCCAACAATTAGGTGCCCATTATTTTTTACTACTCACCTTGAATCGTTTTAGTACCGAAGTTAAAGACCTACCTCGTTTTGACCGAAAGATTTACACCCATCGTTTAGATGCGAATTACAGGTTAGTAAACTCTGCAAGTTCTGGATCAGTTACGGGGAAAAACATTTCTGCCTCCAAGCGTATACCCGTCACCAGTAAAATTCTTATTCAGTCAAGCAAGCAGAGTATACTAAATGAACTCATCAACGATATTATTGGGCAAATTGTTGACCACCTTGGCAACAGTGCTTTTTCTCATTTGACCAAGCCACCAGTCCAGGCTATCCAGCAAACTAGAAGTGCAAAACAAAGTGTTGCTAGTATAAATTCAAGTAAGGTGCAGGTGTTTATTTCTGTCAAATTACAAAATTTGGTTTGGCCGGAGATTTCCAAGGATGGTAAGGAGAATTTGATCTTAACAGGTACAAATTATCAACTCGAGGCCACAGATGCAGAAATTGAAATTGATGGAGTTTTTGTGGGTAATTCTTCATCAACTGGACCTGTCTTGATTCAGCCTGGTTTAAGAAGGTTAAAAGTGATTCGGTCTGGGTTTATAGTGCAGGAAAAGATGATCAATGCTTATGAAGGGCTGAAATTAAATCTTCTGCTTACACCCACGGACGAGGAATATGCTAGGTGGCAATCACAGGTAGCTTTCACCCAGAAGATTAAAAGGGGAGAAAAACTTACGGATATTGAAGTGAAAAAAGCAGAGGGTATGTATGAGTTTTTAAAAAATTCCAAATACGAATTGCCTGATAATGTAACCATTAAAAGCTTATATTAATATGAAAAATATATTGTTAATCTTTTCTTCATTAGTCCTTGCAATACCTTTGTTGGGGAACAAAGAAACGATCATTTTAGGTGAAATCAAAGCGACGGAAAGTGTGCTTAAAAATAACGCACCATCTTTGACTGCTTTTTTGGAGGCGATGCCTACTCATTTTAAGCATTACCTTAACAGCACGGGAAAATATGCAGTTATTGATATTGATGAGATTGTATCTCAATCGAATTTAAACTTAGAGTTAGAATACTCTGAGATATTTGAAAAGGCAGGAACCCAAAAGGAAGCAATGCCAAAATACCTGCTGAACTGTAAGGTCGTTGAATTCATGGAGAAAGTTACCCGCGTCACCAATCCCTTGGATAACTCTACCAGGCTGAACCGGGACATATATGTGTCCATGACCATGATATTGATTGAACGGGGGAATCAGAGTGAACAGAAGACTTTTGAGGTGCCAGTCTTCAATGCATCCTGGGATGAAGATGTATTTGGATCAACCAGTAGTGAAAACTTTGAAAGTAGAAAAAAGATTGATCAGTTTGCCAAAGAGGCCGCCGCACAAATGTCTTCCCATTTCATGAAGGAAATTGAGCAGGTAATTTACCTCCATGGAAAGAATGGAACCCAATGCTTTATATTAGCAGGCTATAAAAACGGAGTGAAAGTTGGTCAACACTATGATGTCTTTATTTCAAAGCCAATATTTCACCCGATTACCAAAAAGAAATTGGCGGGTGGAGCCATTACTAAAATTGGAAGCGTGAAGGTAATAAATACCCAAGAAGATGTGTCAACTTGCGAAATTTTGGAAGACAACGGAATCAATACCGAAGTATCGTCTCCGGAAGATTTACCTATTGCTAAAGTAGCCACCAAATAAACGAACTAATTATATGAAATTAATTTCTCACCTTTCTGCCGTTGGAATTTTATGTTTTTTTTCTTCTTGTGCGTCTTACCAGAGAAACACTGCGGAATTTAGAAATAGTTGGGATCAGGGGGATACGATTGGAGCCTTAGCAAATTTGGAAAAAGCAGGTAGCACTATCAAACCTGGTCATGATGAAGAGCTTCTCTGGAACCTAGAAATGTCTTCCGTAGCTAGAGCCAACCAATTACCTCAAATGGCTGAGCTTCACCTGAACGAAGCCAAAACATTGGTCGATCAAAACTTTGGTGGAGGCTTAATTGATCCCCAGCAGAAAGGGCTTGGTGAATATGTTGGGAAATTTCATGACAGAAATTTGCTGGAAATATATCGTTCTCTTAGTGCCTTAGAGCGCAAAGACTCTGCTAGGGTGCAATCCTCTTTTAATGAATTACGATTTAAGCGGGAAGAAGCTCGTGAATTAAACCGGAAAAAAATCGTAGATGCTGAAGATAAAGCATCAAACACGGAGAACTTAAAGTACAAGGAGGTCATGGAATCAGGCGAAATCTCCGTGAGTGATTATGTAAATACTGAGCTTTGCAATAAATACGCTGAATTTTATAATCCTTTCGGTGATTACCTTAGGTTAGTGCTACAAAACCGGATGTATGATGTCGGTAGTTCTAGAAATACCAAGTTCGACTTTGGAGTCAGTAAAAGTACGCTAACCTCCGTGTTGGGGAGAAAAAATTTCTTAGTAAAGGAATCTCCCCGTCGGGGCGACTCAGCCACTTATATCTTCATGGAAACCGGCAGTGCACCTTACAGGCAAGAAAAGAAAATCCGTTTACCGTTAGTTTTATTTTATGGTGGTAACCCTCCGGGCGGTGTCCTTTACGCCCCCATTGCTTTCCCTCAATTACAATATCGTGATGATTATGATAGTGCTTTCCAAGTAAAATCAGGAGGTAAAGGGAGTCCCATAAGAATGGAAGAGCTTGTGGACTTTGATGCGGTAATATCCTCTGAGTTTAAAGCAGATTTCCCTGCTGAAATGGCTAAGGCCATGGTACAGACTGTCCTGGCTGTAGCCTCGCAGGCAGCTATAGAAGCTGCGACCAAAGAACAACAAGAAGAAAGCGTCGCGGTTGCCCTATTTGCTGCGGTTGCCAAGGTTGCTGCAGCAGAATCTCTTACGCAGGCAGACGAAAGAGGTTGGTATTCGGTTCCCAAAAAAGTACTGGTGCAAAAAATTCCCACTCCCGCAAACGGTATCGTGTCGGTTACCTCCCAAAGCGGCCAAATTATAAAGGCGAAGATAAACCCCAACAGCCACACCAATTTTGTTTACCTTAAATCAATCCGAAAAGGTTTTCCCATCAAGCAATTAGCCAATTTTTCCATTGACTCGGCACTGGCTTCCCATGGGAATGAAGAAGACAGATCCCTCGCTTTATCTCAATCGTTTTAATGCTATGTACCACATTCTATTACTTACATTTCTATTTCTTTTATCTTCCTGTGCCACTTACAACAAGAACCCTGTTACATCCTTGGAAGAAGACCAGGATGGAAACATCAAGATCGTTGCGGGTAATCAGCAAAAACTTAAATCCATTAATGTGATTCGAACTTCTAAAGAGACATTAAATGGTAAGATGCTTGCAAAAGCTGAAGTTCAAAATCGGTCTACTCGTCCCAAAGTATTTATGTACAAGTTCGATTGGCTGGACGGGAGCGGTAACATCGAAACAAGTACATCTACTTGGAAAACCGTTACCATTAATGGGCAGGAAGTGAAAATATTGGAAGGTGTTGACATTCGAGGAGGTGCCGAGGATTTCCGTATTTTGCTCAAAAGTAAGTAGCTCTTTTCTTTCAAACCAAATAAATTCAAATGATTATGATTAAAGCATTATCCATTCTTTCTCTTTCAGTCTTTCTTTTTTCGGGGTGCCAAAGCGGCAAAACTACCCGGATTGATTCTTCTCAAGTCGCGGAATACCGAGATTTGACCTTGCGGGACTTGGATGAGTTTTCCAGCAAGATGTTTCCCCGGCTTATGAGCTCTCCGGCAACTCAAAAAATTGGTAACAGGCTCCCTGTCATAGCCATTGGGCCAATGAGTTCTCAAACCACGGTCGAATTCCCAGAATCAATCCGTATCAATGGCCTCAGAAATATTATTACGCAATCTGGTTTGGCTCGAATCTCTGGGACTTCCTCCGCTGCCTCGCTGAATGAGTTTATTACCTTTGCTAAATCCCAAAAAGGTAGGTCGGGCTCGAACTTGCCAGACTTTGTGTTAACCCAGCAAATTTTTGAATCCCGGGAATACCAGAAGAAAGTAATCAATAAAACTTACCGTTACATTTTAGAACTTGTTGACCTGAATCCCAACTCCCCAAGCCTTGGTCAGGTCGTTGTATCGGAGAGTGAAGATATCATCAAAATGGTTCGCAAGTAGGATTGCTTTGCATTCCAGTCCAATTTGAGCGGACAACATTTTTGTTCTAGTTGATGAGCACATAGATCTGTGCTGTGATGATCCCAATTGGTCGCAGTCTGACCGTGAAATTTTGATAGAACTTGGGAGAGATCAATCCGTGATTAATTCATTTAGGGTGTAATAGGCGATGTTGTTTCTCAGCCTTTGTCCTTCTTTATTCCTCAGTTCCAGAGCTTTAAACTGATAAATCTTTTCCTTTTCCAAATGGGAAATACTTACCCGGACTGATCTGTGGTCATCGGAAACCCTGACCGCGTCGGGGATAATTCGTTGCACATCTGTCTTGGGGTACCCATACCGTGGACCGTAGGGGTAGTGGTAACACTGAATCATAAAACTCTCCGTACTGACTTGATCTCCCTTTCCGAGAGGCTGGGTGAAGTGAAAGATAAACCCATCTTCTTGCAGTGCAATTCGGTGAATTTCAAAGGGGTATATTCCCGAGTAGGTGATTTTTTGCAGACCCGAGTCGGGTAGACCTCGGGCCCAGTTTCCTTCGCCCGCCCGGCCGATTATCAATTCGCCCGCTGGGGAAAAGGAAAGCCGGCAGATACCTGCTTTTAGTCCTTCCGCATGATAAAAGGAAAAGCAGGCCCCCTGATACTGCCCGTTCACCTTTTCCAAGGCCACTCGGATGATTCTCGGATGCACGATATCCCCAATAAACATCTGCCCTACAAACGGCCCGAACTTTCCATCCGTGGTATCCCAAATTGGAGAGCCTGGGGAATTGGCCAGTTCTCCATGGGGGAAATAGATGGCGGGGGGCTTTCTCATTTTTTCGAGCAGATCGATGGGGGCGGATTCGGGATCTTCGGAATACGGAAAATCCTGATCCCATCGCAGGGCAGAGGGATGCCCATGGAAATCTCCCTCTTCCAAGTGGTGAAGCATGGAGGTGGCCACCCAGTCACCCTGATTATCTGCGGCAAAAAGTTCACCCTCTAAATTTTTCCGTATGCCATTAGCCGTACGCAATCCGGATGACCATGGCCTGAAATCACCTTTGGAAGTAATTTGATAGGACCACATCCGGTAAGGAATGGGAGAAAATCCAAAGGCACTTGCGGGTGAGCCATCGGGCTTACTCAATCCCGAGCAGGAGAGGATGCCATGGAGGCTGTCTGTAATCTTTCCTTCCACCAATCCATAGTTGTATTGGTGGAAATTTGCTTCCATCGCAAACTCATTGTTGATGGTTTCGTATTTGTCTGCAATGCCGTCCCTGTCTTCATCGGCTAGCATGGTGACTTCTGGGCGTTGTGTGACCCAAACAAATTCCTGGCGTGCAAGCAAACCCATGGGTTCATGCAAACCATGGGCATATCGGTTCCACTTTCCATCTCTCTCCGCCCATACATCACCCCGTCGTGTACAGATATACAAGGTGCCGTCAGTATCATAATCCATACCCGTCACCTCACAAACAATGCCGGGAGGAGTGGGGTAGGGTTGAACCGAGTAAGAGGAATCGGCCCATAGGTAAAAGCCAGATGAAATGACCTTGATGAAGATAAGTAAAGGCAAGTTCCTCATCACTTCACTTGTGCCCGCAAGGAAAAACTCTTCAGGTTTTCCGCTTTGATTACCCAAATGCCATCTCTCTCTTCGGCTTGTTCGGACGACCAAATGGACGAACTTTTTCCGGGGTCGAAATAGATGGGTCCTTCTGCGTCGGAAACCTTAAAGGACAGCAAGATTGTTCGGTTATCTGCATCAAATCCAATCGTTTCTTCCACGCTTATGCCATTGATTTGGTAAAGAAAGGTGGGGAGTTTGCCATTTGTTCGATATCCAAGAAATTTTACCTCGGGTCTTTGCTTACTCCCGATTCGAAGAGGAAAGCGCTCAGGTGCCTCAAAGATTTTTGTCCCAATCAATTTCGAATATCTTCCACCGTGTCCAATCCAGGACTTCTCAAAATCAAGAAACCCACCTTCCCAAAAATAAAGAAGTTTACAAAGTTTTGCATCAAATGCGTAAGAGATACCCCCGGGCAAACCCACCGCAATTGCCCGTGAAGATGCTCCGGGCAGATAGGTACGGTAGACGATGGGCTGATCCTGCACTTCCACCACCGTGCCCCTACGATTCTCCGGCAGAGAATATTTTGCATTCAACGACGGATCCGTTAACAGAACCGTATTTGATTCCTGAATTAGAAGTTCCTCTTTCTGCCAACTTTCCAGATGGGGGGAATCCTTTATGGTAAGTGCCCAATTCGTTAGTAATTGTAGATTCTGTTCATTCACATGGCTTTGTGGGGGCATTACATTGTTTCCCCACTTTCCTCTAGCCCCCTTTTTTAAGCTATGTAGGACCGTTACTACACCGTTTGGGTCATTTGCGTATTTTTGAGAAACGGCGAGCATGGAAGGTCCAATATGATCCTGAGTAATACGATGGCAGGCAACACAACCACTCGCTTTGTACAAGACTTTCTCGGCAAGCTCCTTTCCATTAGATTTGGATGCAAAAAATGGGCCTGCGAACGATCCAACCATCACAATTAAAAA
>JAQWWZ010000018.1 GCA_029254745.1 Opitutales bacterium
GGATGAGCATAAAGATACTGGCTGGTTTTTCGATGTGGGTGCAAATGTGGGCCTTTATGTTTGGGAGGTTGCAAAAGTGAGCCCGAGCCGAAAAATTTTAGGCTTCGAACCAGATCCTGAAAATTTTAAACTTTTGGCAATGACCCGGAAAGAAGCGGACATTCAAAATTTCGAAATTTGTCCGGATGCCTTAAGCAACCAGACTGATGAAGTTTCTTTTTTCCAGGACCCATTAACTTCAGCCACCGGTTGCATAAGGGGTGAAGAAAAGCCTTGGATCGAGCAGTACCTGAATGGCTCCTCCAAGCAAATTTCCGTAAATACAAGACCGATGGATTCCATGGTAGAAAACAACAAGATACCAAGCTTAATCAAAATTGATGTAGAAGGTCATGAGCTTGAAGTCCTAGAAGGAGCAGTTACTGCCTTATCCGTTGCTAAACCGCTCCTTATTATTGAATCCTTTCCCCCCAAGCAGAAGAAAGTAATTTCCCTCCTTCTAGAATATGGATACAAAATTGGAGATGCCGATCGGAACAGTTCGCTTAATTCAAAAACTAATAATTTGTTTGCTTGGCATCCTCAAGGGCCTCTCAAAGAATCAATCATTCAACAAGTTCTCCACAAATGACTAAAGGTGCAAAAGTTCCGATCTCTTTGCTCATACCCTGCAAAAACGAGGAAACAAATTTAGCAAGGTGCTTAAAATCTGTGCCTTGGGTGAAGGAAATCTTCGTAGTTGATTCGAAAAGCAGCGATAAAACTTCTATCATTGCAGAAAAGCATGGAGCAAAAGTCGTTCAATTCGAGTACAAGGGCGGATGGCCGAAGAAAAAGAACTGGGCCTTGGAAAACCTTCCTTTTTCACATGAATGGGTCTTGATTCTAGATGCCGACGAATGCCTGCCTCCCGAGGCAGAAGGTGAAATTAGGAAGATTGTTACTGCACCAAATGAAGGGTATGCAGGATATTGGATAAATCGAAGGTATTTCTTTTTGGGAAAACCTCTAAAGCATGCCTATTTCCCAAACTGGAACTTACGGCTATTTAAACATAAGTTAGGGAGATATGAAAAAATCACTGATCTTTCCACTGAAAGTGGGGATCATGAAATCCATGAACATGTCGTGGTAAAGGGAGCGACAGGCAAACTGAACTCAGTTATGGACCACCATGCTTTCCCTACAATCGATAGTTTTGTGGAAAAACATAATCGATACTCCAATTGGGAGGCCGTAGTAGAAAGCTCAGGTCAGGATGATGATTCTGCTCTTCAGCATCAAGGGGTTAAGGGTAAAAGAAAATTAAGAAAGATTTTTCGGAAACTACCGTTCCGCCCTACCCTGCGGTTTCTGTATGTCTACCTGTGGCAGGGTGGCATTCTCGATGGTTGGCCGGGGTATGTCTTTGCCCGCCTCCATGCCCAATACGAATTTTTGTCTCAGGCAAAAGCCAAAGCCATTTTAAGAAGTAGGAAAGAGACGGGGAAGACTGCGGGTTGATTTGGATAATTTCTGCCCATCTAAACCAAGCAAAAGATCACAATGGAAGAAAGTCGGTAGAATCTGCCCGAAAACCTTGAAAAGCAAAAGCTGTCGGGCACTTGAAATTAAAAGATCCTCGCCTCTTACAACTTCAGTGATTTTCATTTGTATATCATCCACTACGGTGGCGAGTTCATAAGATGCAATTCCTTCTTTTCTCCATACCAAAAAATCAGAAAAATCTTCTCCAACCGTCAACTCCTTATCCCCTACCTTTTCATCTTTAAGCAATACTTGTTGGCCCCAAGAAGTGCGGAATCTCCAATTCATGGAGGCTGAAAACCTATTTATGTCCCAACTGGGTTTACTAGGTCTAAAACTTTGTGGAAAAAGAAATTCATCTCCTTTTCTATTAGAAAGACCAAAATCACGAATTTCTTTCCTTGTCTTAGTACATGGATAAATAAGCCCTTTTCTACATAACTGCTGAACATATTTTATATACTTTTCTTTTCTTAAACTTTGCACATAGGGTCCATAATCCCCTCCAACATCTGGTCCTTCGTCCCATTCCAATCCCATGCCTTTCATATCTTGCATACAGGCATCATAATATTCGTTTGTACATCTTCCAGAATCTAAATCGTCTATTCTCAAAACTATGCTTCCTTGTGCATCCCGTGCCCTCTCCCATGCCTTCCGGAAAGTTTGAATATGACCCTTGTGTAAAAAGCCTGAGGGAGTGGGTGCCAACCTTCCTCGATAACAATTATTCGCTTTATCCTCGCTCATTCTCTGAAACTAGGCTTTAGGATATACTTGATCATTACGAAGATTTTTTCTTCTCATCCCATTTTTATATGAATTTTAAAGAACTAGGTCTAGAACCTAAAATCATTCAAGCTATTGAAGAACTTGGATACGAAGAACCCACTCCGATTCAATCCATGGCAATACCTCCGATTTTGGAAGGAAGAGATTTAGTCGGATCAGCCCAGACAGGTACAGGTAAAACTGCGGCCTTTGCCTTACCTGCTATTCACAGGTTAGGAAAACATGGAGGTTGTCGAGTCCTGGCCCTTGCACCAACTAGGGAATTGGCTATCCAAATCGAAGAAAACTTCCGAATTTACGGAAAATTTATGGATCTTAGAATGGCCCTGCTTTATGGGGGGGTAAAATACGGAAAGCAATTAGAGCAACTTGGTGACGAGCCAGATGTGATTGTTGCGACGCCCGGTCGTTTGCTTGACCACATCAGCCAAGGAAACCTATCCCTTAAAAATATAGAAATCCTAATTTTGGATGAAGTGGATCGGATGCTAGACATGGGATTCATCGAAGATGTCACGAAGATTATTCAAAAAACACCCAAGACGCGACAGACATTATTATTTTCAGCAACTATACCTGACTCTGTCCGACGCTTATCTACCTGGGCATTAAATAATCCAGCAGAGGCAAAAATCGACATTAAGATTTCAGCCGCCGATACGGTGAGTCATGCTTTGTACCCTGTGCCTGCTATCCAAAAATTTGACCTTCTCATCGCTCTGCTGAAAAAAATTGATTTTGATAATTTGATCATCTTTTTTCAGACTCGAAGAGGCACGGATAAAATCAGTCAATGGTTAACTGAGCATGGCAGAGATGTCAGGGTTTTGCACTCTGACTTAAAACAACGAGATCGTGTAAGTGCACTGGAAGATTTCAAAAAAGGTAGCGTCAAAATCCTCTGCGCTACCGATGTTGCGTCCCGTGGACTTGATATTTCGAATGTCACTCATGTGATAAACTATGATATCCCACAACACTCCGAGGATTATATCCACCGGATTGGCCGGACCGGTCGTGCCCGGACTGAGGGTGAAGCATTCACTCTGTGTAAACCAGAAGACCTCCCCTTGGTTCAATCGATTGAAAAACTGTTAGGCAATCCGTTGGAGAGAAAGTTTGTGGATGATTTTTCATATCGCGATGACCCAGCTAGCTTAACCGCAACGGCCCCTGTGATTTCTAAAAAAAGAAATCGAGGGTTTGGGAAACAGGTTTCTTTTGGTTCAAGAAAGAGAAGATGAACAGGTGAAGTAACCTCCCTTACATCTAATCCTCTACATTAGAGCTAAAAAGTCGCATTTGCGGCTTTTTTTGTTTATCAAAACTCTGCCTTAACCATTTCCTAGATCACAAATTACAAAACACTGTTTTACTCATGATAGTCTCCTCCGTGGATATCTTTTCATTACATGCAGCCATATTGGCTGACTCATCAAACGATTCTTACTCCCTTATCTGGCTTTTTCCTATTTTAGCCGCTCTTATTGGCTGGGTTACCAATTACCTTGCGGTTAAAATGCTTTTTCATCCGAAAGAGGTGGTTTCCATACTCGGAGTCAAGTTCCAGGGTGTTTTCCCCAAAAGACAAAATCAATTAGCACTAAAGCTTGGCACATTGGTCTCGGAAGAACTCCTCTCTATGGATCAAATCACTCAAAATATCCGAGCTCACGCGACAAGCGATGAAACAATGGATGCCATCGGAAAGAGAATTGAGATGACTATTCGAGAAAAGCTAGTCCATGCCTTTCCTATGCTATCGATGTTCTTATCCGATGACATGGTGGAAAAGGTAACCAATCTTTTTCGAAATGAGCTCAAGGACTTCCTTAGTAATTCAGTCGACGAACTAAGCACCAAGCTTGAAAACAACCTTGATATTAGTGAGATTGTCCGAGAAAAAGTAGAAGGGTTTTCATCGGACAAAGTTGAAGATTTACTATTTGATCTAATGAAAAAAGAGTTCAAATTCATTGAGCTTGTAGGAGCCGTTTTGGGCTTTGGTATTGGTTGCTTACAAGTGTTACTATCCTTATCCATCTAGATTGAGATAAAATGCTCCTAAACAAGGACACCATCAAGGCTTGCAAATCCTGCAATTTAAGGTTTTCATGATGACCTTTTTTTTAAACATTTCTCCTCATGAATTCATACGACTTCGATTCTTTTTTAGCAATGGCAGCACCCGGCGGACAACCTGGTGGTAATGGTTTGATGGGTATTTTGCCCTTCGTTGTAATGTTGGTCGCTTTTTACTTTTTAATTATTGCACCCCAAAACAAAAAGCGTAAGCAACATCAGAAAATGATAGATACCCTAGAAAAAGGAACCAAGGTTAAAACTTCCGGCGGGTTATTAGGTACGGTTACCGGAGTTAAAGATGATTGCTTTGTTATCCGTATATCTGAAAATGTGAAAGTAGAAATAGCCAAAGAAGCTGTATCTGCCAAAATTGACAAAGCCTGACTCCTTTCTTTCCCTGTTTAAACAGCCCTCTATCATGACAAAATCAAACCTTTGGAGATTGGGATTTACCCTCCTTTTAATCGTTGTAAGTTTTTCTCTTATCTCTCCCTTTGAGGATCGAGTGCTGGGTGATTACGCTTTGAGCCAAGTTACTTCCGACGCAAATGCATCTGATCATCAAGGGCATGAAACATTTGCTGAAGTTTTAGAAAACATCGCGAACCAAATCCCTGAAGATGAAATTGTCGATTACAGTGCCTTGCGAACCTACGGAAAAAGGAATCGGCTTAACTACTCTGCTTACTTTGCCCCCCCAACAGGCATTATAGGGACTGTCTCTTCTCGGTTGCTGCCCTTCGCGGTTAAGCCCGGCATTAGAACAGGTCATGTAAAAGATCGTGACCAACGAAATGATCTTGTGCTCCGGACTCTTCTGCGAAACTCCCAAGCTGCAATCAAGAAAGGTCTCGATTTACGCGGTGGTATTGCATTCACCATGGAAATCACAGATCTCAATGAAAGCCTTGAATTGGACGGACCTAATGGGGCAAGCCCAATGGACAAGGTTGTTGAAATCATGAATGAACGACTCAATGCGTTTGGTGTTGCTGAAACTATGGTGAGAAAAAAAGGAGAACGCTCCATTGAAATCCAAATTCCTGATACGACCACAAAACAAGACCCAAGTCTTATTGAGGAATTGCAAAAACCTGCCAAGTTGGAATTTCGGATTGTAAATGTTGACTCTGACGCCCCTATCCCCAGCCAAGATGGAGAAGAATGGACAGACGATGAGGGTATTCCTTTCACCGCCATGCTTCGCAATGATGCCCAACCCAATGAGCGACCTATCTGGGTCAGAAGGTTGTGGTCAGCAGATGGAGAAATTATTCAAGAGGCTTATCCACGGCAGGACCAAATGGGGGGATGGGAAGTTGGTCTAGACTTTACATCAGAAGGCGGGAAAGCATTTTCCGACCTAACCGGTGAAATTGCTCAAATGAATGACCCATCAAGTGGAGCGTTGGGTCGCCTTGCCATTGTTCTGGATGGTCAACTGGAAAGTGCTCCCACCGTCAAAACGAGGATTGATGGGGGCAGTGCCGTAATCAGTGGTAACTTCAGCTACCGGGAAGCAAAAATGCTATCGGATATTTTAAACAACCCGTTAAAAGTTTCCCTTACTATTGGCGAAAAGTATGAAGTCTCTCCTACTCTCGCAGCTGGGGCCTTACAGAGCAGCACTAGTGCATGCATCCTGGGGGCTGTTGCTATCATATTATTTATGCTTGTCTGGTATAAATTAGGTGGTGGAGTCGCGGTCATATCTGTCTCGACCAATATTCTTCTCGTTGTTGCTATCTTGGCAGGCCTCTTTCAGGCAACATTTACGTTGCCAGGAATGGCTGCCCTCGTCCTCACTTTAGGGATGGCCGTAGATGCCAACATTTTGATTTTTGAACGCATCCGTGAGGAATTAAAAGCTGGTAAAAGTGCTGAAAATGCAGTGGAGGGTGGATACGCGAAGGCATTCTCAACCATCATTGACGCTAATTTAACCACCCTTATAACAGCATCCATACTTATTTGGCTTGGAACAGGCCCAGTGAAAGGCTTTGGTATTACCTTGGCCATCGGTATTGTAACTTCTGTATTTTGTGCATTGTTTATCAGTCGTTTACTCCTAAACCTTGCTCTTCAGGCAGGCTTCACCAATTTGATCAGCCTGGCAAAAATTGAGAAGCAAAAACCCAAAGCCGGGATTGATTTCCACAAATATCGTAAACCCGCCTTTCTTCTTTCATGGTTCATTGTAATCATCGGTTGCGTAACCATCTACGATAGGAAAGAAGAAATCTTAGGGATAGATTTCAGGGGCGGAGAAGAAATTGTTGCCTCCTTTACGGAGGAAATTGATTCGGCTAAATTAGACGAAGTTTTTCAAAATTCAGAAAGTATTGGTGAGGTGCAACATCTATACCGGGCTGAATTAGGTTCGGGAGATGATAGTAAAAAGCTCGTACTCCAAACTGAAAATGGAAAATCGAGAGAAGCTCTCGAGTTAATTAACTCAAGCTTCCCACAGTCCAACATGGAAGAAGAAGGAATGAGTAATATCGGAGCTTCAGTGAGCTCTGAAATAAAGAGTGATGCTATATGGTCTGTGGTCGTAGCTCTTATTGGAATCTTACTCTATGTTGCGATCCGCTTCGAAATGGGATACGCGATTGGTGCAGTTGTTGCAACCATCCACGACATTCTCATGACGGTTGGCCTTTTTGTCTTACTTGGCGCATTGTCCGATGGAGGCATTTGTTCCGGACAATTTACCGCTCCTATGATTGCATCCATTCTCATGATCGTAGGGTATTCGATTAATGACACGATCGTTGTATTTGACCGGATCAGGGAAGAGCTTGAGCTAAACCCTGTAACCAACCTCAAGAAAATTATACTTATTGCAATCAACCGGGTTCTTTCTCGTTCTATCCTCACCAGTTTCACCACTTTACTGGCTGCGGTATCCCTGTGGGTTTTCGGGGCGGGAATCATCAATGATTTTGCCTTTGTCTTTGTCATTGGAATCCTCACTGGTACTTTTTCTTCTATCTTCATCGCCAGCCCGATATTTTATGCTTGGCACCGGGGTGACAGAAAGCATGTGGAAGATAATGAGATTCTCCCCAAATACGATTGGCAGACTTCGTCTACCAAATAAATTCGTATAGGCTTCTCTTGATCATTTAATTTCATGCTCTGGATAGAAGAGCAAATAGATGCACCTAGTGTTAAGGATCTAAGTTCTGAACTTGGATGTTCTCCATTATTATCCAAGTTACTTTTGGCCCGGGGTCTAAGTTCTGTAGAAAAAGCCGACTCTTTTCTTTATCCGAAACTGAACCACCTCACTGATCCCTTTAAGGTTCCCAATCTAATAAATGCGTGCAAACGCATTTGCCAATCGTTGGAGAAAAAAGATAAAATTCTTATCGTTGGCGATTATGATGTGGATGGCATTACATCAACCGTCATCGTTTCTACCATCATTCAAGCTTTTGGCTTGGTCCCCCATTATGTAATCCCTCACAGAATTGAAGAGGGCTATGGGTTAACAAAAGATGTGCTCGAAAGGGGAATGAAACGAGAGAAAATTGATCTAGTCATTGCCCTAGATTGCGGAACAAACTCCTTTGAGGAAGCCTCTTTTTTGGAAGAACAAGGGATAGATCTTGTAATTATTGACCATCATCAATCCAAAGGAAATATTCACCAGTATCCGACTATTTTAAATCCACATTTACATGATCAGGAAGGCACGGATTGGACAAACCTTTGTACGGCAGGGCTTTGCTTTAAGCTTGTTCATGGAATCATAAAATACTTGCGGGAAAAGAAAAATGAAATTGCCTTAACCCTGAGCCCCAAAGATTACCTTTCCCTTACTGCCCTGGGAACTCTTGCCGACATGGTGCCTTTAGAGGGAGAAAATCGCATCCTCACTAAATACGGATTAAAGCATTTACGCCATAATCCTAGTGTGGGCTTAGAAACGCTCATTAAATTAGCAAAATTTGATACTCGATTTCCATTCGATTCTGAAGATATCACATTTCGCATTGCTCCACGAATCAATGCATGCGGAAGGTTAAACCAACCAGAGGTTGCAGCCCAACTCCTTCTATGCCAAGACGCTGCCAATGCCACAAAGTTGGCAAAAAAAATGGATGACTTTAATGAAGAGCGAAAAAGTATTGAAGCAAAACTTACTGAAACTGCACATTCCTTAGCTGAACAAAAATTTGCATCCTCATCAGCCGTAGTCATTGCAGGCGAGGGAAAAGAGTGGAATCCAGGAGTCGTGGGTATTGTTGCAGGTAAACTTGCCAATTCTTTAAACAAGCCCTGCATTGTACTCGCTTATGATAACGGGAGATACAAGGGCTCAGGGAGAGGGATTGCGGGCATAAATCTAGTTAAAGCACTGGCTTCATGCTCGGACCTCCTCGAACATTGGGGAGGACACCCAGTAGCCGTTGGCCTAACCGTGTGTAAAACCAAGATAGATGATTTCATTTCCGCCTTCACCAACTTTTTAGACATAGATAGCAACAATCAGATCCAAGACCCATCGCTTCAAATTGATGCTGTTTTAAACGCTAGTGATATTGATGATGAACTTCTTAATGAAATCGGAATGATTGGTCCCTTTGGTCAAGAAAATCGAGAACCAACTTTTGCACTTAAAGAAATTATTTTAGACACAAAACCCCGCCCGGTCGGAAACGGAGAGCATTTCCAGTTCAGAGTCAAAAATGGTGACCAATCAATTGCAGGAATTGCGTGGAAGATGAAAGATCGCATACCTCCGGTACATACAAAAATTGACCTAGCCTTCAGGCTCAAATGGAACCGGTGGAATAACCAAAATACTCCCCAAATGGTACTGAAAGACTGGAAGGTAAGCGAGGAACCTAAATAGAGATCTTACTTTCCATATAAACAAAAAGTTCTTCCTCTGACATTCTTACTTGTTCCGTAGTGTCACGGTCTCTCACAGTGATGGAACCATCTCCTTCAACCGTATCAAAATCTATGGTTATACCAAAAGGAACACCTGCTTCATCAATTCTTCGGTAGCGCCTGCCAATCGCCCCGCCCTGATCATAAGTAACATTCCATTTTCTTTGCAGCTTGGAATACAGCTGTTTTGCTTTCTCCACTAGTGCAGGCTTGTTTTTAACTAAAGGGAAAACCCCCGCTTTAATGGGGGCCACTCGAGGGTGAAACCGTAAAACTGTTCTTTTCTCTCCATCAATTTCATCGACAGAATAGGCAGAGCACAGAACGGCTAAGAATGTTCGGTCTACGCCTAGGCTGGGCTCTATAACATGGGGAAGGAATTTCTGCTTTGAGCCTTCATCAAAATACTCAAGTGACTTACCCGAGTGTTTCTGATGCTGAGTAAGATCGAAATTTCCACGAGCTGCAATCCCTTCAAGTTCGTGTTCTCCAAAAGGAAACTTGAAGGTAATATCAGTACAGGCTTGAGCATAATGAGCCAATTTTTCCTGGGGATGAACTTCTTCGCCTAAGTGGTCATCGGTCAGCCCAATTCCTTTAAACCATGCCTTTCTTACCCCAATCCATTCTTGGTGAAATTTCTTCCATTCTTCTTCTCCTGGTGGGATAAAATATTCTATCTCCATTTGCTCAAATTCGCGCGAGCGGAAAATAAAATTACGAGGTGTAATTTCGTTACGAAATGCCTTTCCAATTTGAGCGATACCAAAAGGTAGTTTCACCCGGCCAGTATCCACAATATTTTTAAAATTAGCGAAGATACCCTGAGCTGTCTCAGGTCGAAGAAAGGATTTGGATGAACCATCTCTCAGTGCACCTACATGAGTTTCAAACATCATATTAAATTCGCGCGGCGGTGTAAGAGACCCTGGTTTCCCGGTGGCAGGGGAAGGCACTTGTGCTTGTTGCTCAAGATTAAGCTCGTCATAGGGAGTTAGGCTGAGCTTTTGCAATTCACCCTGCTTTGCTGCTTTACGCTTTATCTTCTCCGCTTTCTTTTGTGCATCTGCTTCCATCGTTTCCGATTCAATTACTGATACCCAACCCAGACTTTCTTCATCTACCAGTATTTCAGCAGCAAAAAGTTGATCGGCCCGGTAACGCATTTTGGATTCCTTACAATCTACCATCGGATCCGTAAAGCCATCAATATGTCCGGAAGCCTCCCAAACCTTGGGGTTCATAATGATAGATGAATCTAAACCAACGACATCATCTCGTCTTCGAACCATATCTTCCCACCAAGCATCCTTGATATTTTTCCTGAGTTCAACACCGAGTGGTCCATAATCAAAAAAACCATTTAGGCCTCCGTATATCTCAGATGACTGGAAAACAAATCCTTTGCGTTTGGAGAGTGAAACGATTTCTTCGATTAAACTGTTCTCGGAATTCATATTGATCCCTTTTACTCAATATATCTTTATTGAACAATCAATAAAGGTTGTCTCTTTGCTAAAATTGTTGGTTGACTTCAACAAATTTTCGAATTGTCTCAAAACAGATGTTTTTAAAACTAAAGGTACTAGCATCCATTGCTGTTTTCGCTTTTTCACTTGCAGGGAGCGGTTGCTTCTTTAAGAAATTCGGTAGCTCTGAAAAATTCAATGTCTTGGGCCTTGTGACCCACGAAAAAGGAGCTTACTCCCCTGTAGAAGTTGGCAGTATGCGATTAAGTTCTGAGGAAGTAATTGACCGACATAATTTTTCTGGAACAAAATCTACTTTCCTCTGGGGTCTATTCACATACACCGATTACTAAATTAAAGAAGAAATGTAATAATTTCGAAGGAAGTTATTCTCAATTTAGAATAATTCCAATTACAACTTGAAACTTGTGGTTTATGGCATAGTGTAGATTATGTGCATTCAAAGACAGCCGACAGTCTTCAAAACAAGTTTAACCAAAAACTCCTAGATAAAGGTCTACGCCCAACTAAGCAAAGATCATGCGTTTATGATGTGCTTTTACAAAAAAAAGATCATCCTACCGCTGATGAAGTTTTAGTCAGGGTTCGAAAAAAACTTCCCAGTATTTCTTTGGCCACCGTCTACAACTGCCTAGAAACACTTGTTGATTGCTCTCTAGTCAAGCAGGTAAACATGGACAGGTCTCCCTCAAAGTATTGCCCAAACCTTACACCCCACGCTCATTTCAGGTGTTCTAAAACTGGTCGTATTTATGACCTTAATTTGCAAGAGGATGAAATAAATCAACTCAAAGAACTTCTTCCTTCCGGCTTTAATGCTGAGAATTTTGATCTAACATTTTCTGGCTCTGCCAACCTCCCTTAATTCAACCAATATTGTGAACTCATTACAAATAAAGAACTTGTCAGCTAATATAGCTGACAAACAGATACTCAAGGAACTCTGTCTCGAAATCCCCCAAGGCGAAGTACATGCAATCATGGGGCCCAATGGAAGTGGTAAAAGTACACTTTCCAAGGTGCTTGCCGGTCACCCCGACTATGAAGTGACAAACGGCGAAGTACTCATGGATGGTGTTAAGATCCTAGGGCAAGACGCAGACGAAATTGCTAGGTCTGGTTTATTTCTTGCTTTCCAATACCCCGTCGAAGTCGCAGGTGTGAGCATCGCGAATTTTATACGTGCGGCCCTCCAGGCCCGTTTACCAGACGGTGAATCAATTAAGGCAGTGGATTACTACAAGGATCTATACGCTCACATGGATGATCTTGGTATGGATCGTAAATTTACTTCGCGCTCCCTAAACGATGGATTCTCTGGTGGAGAGAAAAAAAGGTGTGAGTTTCTTCAAATGAGCATGCTCAAGCCTCATTACTGTATTTTAGATGAAACTGACAGCGGTCTTGACATCGACGCACTCCGAATCGTATCCGCAGGTGTTAATCGCATGCGCAGTGACGACCGGGGCTTTATGGTCATCACCCACTACCAAAGGCTCCTCGAGTACATCGAACCCGATGTAGTTCATGTCATGTGGGATGGTAAAATTGTTCATTCAGGCGATAAAAGCTTAGCTCTTGAACTTGAAGCTAAAGGCTACGACTGGATTAAAGAAGAATTTGCTGCCTAAGCCCCCACTATTATGATCCAATCAACTGAATTTGATATAGACACAGAGAAAGGAAACTTTCGATTCGATACCGATTATGCATTTGATGCAGGTGTAGGATTAAACGCTGATGTTGTTCGCTACATTTCAAATGTAAAAGAGGAGAAGGAATGGATTCTTGATTTCCGCCTAAAAGCTTTAGAAACATTCCTCAAAAAGCCACTACCCACCCACTGGGCAACCGAAGATCTAAAGAACATCAATTTTGATGTCATACGTTACTACCTAGCAAAAGGACAAAAACCAAGCCGATCTTGGGATGATGTGCCTGATGATGTAAAAAATACCTTCGAAAGGTTAGGTATCCCAGAGCAGGAAAGAAAATTTCTGGCAGGTGTAGAAGCTCAATTTGACAGTGAAGCTGCCTATTCTAACATGAAAGAGGGTCTTGAAAAAGAAGGGGTCATATTTGTTGGTCCAACAGAAGGCTTACGCGATCATCCTGAAATTTTCAAAAAGTGGTTTGGAAAAGTAATACCCACTTCAGATAATAAATTTTCCGCCCTCAACAGTGCAGTTTTTAGCGGAGGTAGTTTTATTTACATTCCCCCTGGAGTGAAACTTAAGCAACCCCTCCAAGCATACTTCCGGATCAATGCTGAGAACTTTGGGCAATTTGAAAGAACTTTAATTATCGCTGATGAGGGATCTGAAGTTACCTACATGGAGGGATGCACTGCGCCAAAGTTTGAAACATCCACCTTACATAGTGCAGTAGTAGAACTCGTAGCACTAAAGGGCTCTAAGGTGCAATATATCACAGTCCAAAATTGGTCCAACAATGTCTACAATCTTGTGACTAAGCGGGCTATGGCTGAAGAGGAAGCAGAAGTTCGCTGGATTGATTGCAATATTGGTTCAAGGCTAACAATGAAATACCCTGGCGTCATTCTTCGTGGTCGCAAAGCTCGTGGGGAAGTCCTTTCAATCGCTTTATCCAATAGTGGCCAACATCAAGATACTGGTGCTAAAATGGTACATGCAGCCGATGAAACAACCAGTAACATAATTGCAAAATCAATATCAATTGGTACAGGTAGATCCTCCTACCGAGGACTTGTACGCATGCCAAAGCACCTTAAAAACTGTAAAAATAACACAGAATGTGATGCCCTCCTCATTAATAGTGAAAGCCAGACTGACACCTACCCTGCTATAACCGTTCAAGGGGAAGGAAATTCTGTTCAGCATGAGGCAACTGTTTCTAAAGTAAGTGCAGACCAAATTTTCTACATGCAACAAAGAGGGTTGTCCGAGGGGGAGGCAATGAGTCTCTGCGTTAACGGATTCGTGAATGATTTGATTCGAGAATTCCCGATGGAATACAGTGTTGAACTCAAAAGATTAATCGATATGGAGATGGAAGGCTCCGTTGGGTAAATCCTTTTCGATTCCTACTATTATGCAAACATTACAAGATCCTTCTTCAGAATCTCTCTTCGGTACCGATCAATTTTTTTCCAACTTCGCAAGCGATCATTCCTGGGAACCAGGCTGGCTTGCCGATCACCGATCCGAAGCCTGGGAAAAGTTTATAAAGCACGAAAACTCCGGTATTAAAGATGAAAATTGGCGCTTCTCACCCAAACATCTTTTCAACCTAGACAACACCCTCAGACTTTCTTCCTCAAAAGACTTGGTCCAACTCTCAGCCCTGAAAAGTAATAAAGCTTTGTTTCAAAATCTGGATAAAATGATTTTGGATTTCCCTGATATTTTATCAAATATTACCGAACATGTGGGTCCAAATTTGGGTGCTATTCAGACTTACCATCTAACAACAGCCCTTGCTGATAATGGTTTTTACTTGAGCACCCCCAAAGGAGCGGAAATATCAGAGCCTTTTATCGTCGAACACAAAACACCCGAGCATGAAGGGATAACCTTTGAAAGAAACATCATTCACTTGGCTCCCTTCTCATCGGCAATGGTCATTGAGTTCATCAACTCAGATGATACCACATCTCAAGGCAGCGCCAGCAGCACATTGAATATAACCCTTGAGGAAGGGGCAAAGCTTGTACGAGTTTTAGTACAAAATGCGAATACTAGTTCGACCCTCCATCAGTTTGAGAACTTTTCTTTAGGTAAAAATTCATCTCTCCGAAATGTTACGATTCACACCGGATCTTCTCAGTGTAGATCCGAAACAAAAGGAGACATGACAGACAAGGGAGCTTTTTTTGAAAATTTCTCTTTATTTTTAGGAAGCGGAAATCAGCTTTTTGATCAGCGTACCCGCCAGGTTCACTCTGCATCTGACTGTACTAGTAATTTACTTTCTAAAAATGCACTAAATGATCAATCCAAGTCTATTTTTTCCGGATTGATAAAGGTGGAGGAAGTTGCCTCCAACACAAATGCCTACCAAACAAACAGAAACCTACTCTTATGCAATGAAGCGGAAGCAGATTCGCTGCCTGGATTAGAAATTCTGGCCAATGAGGTCAAATGTAGTCACGGAGCAACTACAAGTAAGATTGAAGAACAGGAACTTTTTTATTTATTGTCGCGAGGAATTCCCCAAAGATCAGCAGAAAAGCTTATCTCTTTGGGTTTTTTGGAAGAGGTTATTGAAAAAGTTAATAACCAAGATTTAATCGAAAAAATAAGAGCTATGATTGAAACCAAATTTTATTCCTAAATCGCCTGTATATGAATAATTCCCAAGAAGAAGTAGAGTTAGTTCGTGATGTTATAGCAACCCTCATCCCCCACGGGGAAGAATTTACCTTAGGTCGTGGAGAAAAAGTTACCATTACCCACCGACTAGGAGGAAATTTTACGGTTATGACTTTGCAAGGAATGTACCGTATTGCGGCCAAGGATGCAGATGCTTTAGGGGAAAGCACAGCAGATAAAGTATCCGCCCAAGAAACCAAAAATGATCTACCCCCTGCAAACATTGAACAGATCAAAGAAAATCTTAAATCTGTCTTTGACCCTGAAATCCCGGTAAATGTTGTTGATCTCGGTTTAATCTACAGGGTCGAGATCGAAAAAACAGAAGATCGCGGTAGAATTGTATTTGTTGACCTTACGCTTACAGCACCGGGATGTGGGATGGGCCCAGTCATAGCCGATGATGTAAAAAATAAAGTTTTAGAACTTCCAGGTATCGATGATGCCGAAGTTGATATTGTGTGGGACCCTCCCTGGTCCCAAGACTTGATATCTGAAGAAGGTAAGATGGAACTCGGTTTGGTTTAATGTTTTTACTTGAGTATGACTTGACTTCAAGTCATGCAACTAATCATCTTTATTAATGGATACAGAAAATCAAAAGATCAAAATTGCCATAGGATGCGATCATGCAGGCTTTGCCTACAAAGAAAATATTAAATCTTATCTTCAAACCAGAGGCTTTGAAATGAAGGATTTTGGCACCTTTTCTGACAATTCTTGCGATTATCCTGAATATGTTAAACCCGCGGCACAAGCAGTAGCAAATAACGCTTGTGATCTAGGTATTGTACTGGGAGGAAGTGGTAATGGTGAAGCAATGGCAGCAAATAAAGTTAAAGGTGTTCGTTGTGCACTTTGCTGGTCAATTGAAACCGCCAAGTTAGCAAAAGAGCACAACAACGCTAATGTCATTTCAATCGGGCAACGCCAGATTACACCAGAACTTGCAATAGAGATCGTTCAAACATGGCTTGATGCAGTATTTGAGGGTGGACGGCACACGAAAAGAATTCAAATGATCGAAGAGTATAGATAAAATTACAGTTTAAATATGAGCGACGAAAAAAATAAAAAAAATAGTTCCGTTTCAGAACAAATTCAAAGCAGTTTCTTAAAGAATAGAAAGATCTTTCTGTGGGGTGAAGTAAGTGACAAGTCCGCAAGAGATTTGACTGAAAAGCTTCTATTCTTGGAAGATCAAGCCCCAGGAAAAGAGATTTCATTCTACATCAATTCTCCAGGAGGCTCGATTACAGCAGGCATGGCCATATTTGACACTATGCAACTCATAAGCTCTCCAATAAAAGTCGTCGTTACCGGCATGGCAGCAAGTATGGGTTCGATATTATTGTGTGGTGCTACCAAAGGCAAAAGATACTTATACCCTCACTCTCGCGTGCTGATCCACCAACCGCTAATTACGGGAAGGATGCAAGCCACCGCAGTGGATATAAATATACAAGCACAAGAAATGGAAAAGTTACGCGAAGAACTTAATGGGATACTCGCCAGCACATCTGGACAACCACTTGAAAAAATACAGCAAGATACAGATCGGGATTTTTACTTAAACGCCAAAGAAGCAATTGAGTATGGTTTGGCAGACGAAATTGTGGATCATATCTAATCTGCCCTTATGACTTTCCCCATATCTGATAATGGGAGTTCATATACTTTATGCCATTCTTTTGGCACTTGATGCTGCAGTAGTCTTTTCCGAGTAAAGTCTTTAATTGTATGAAGGGAATCATTTCGTAACACTATATAGCATACAATTTTTTCTACCCAATAATCGTCGGATTGTCCTACCACGAGACACTGTATAACATCGGGGTGACTTAAAATAACTTCCTCTATTTCTTGGGGAATAACTTTTTCTCCACCGGTATTTATAGTACGATCTGTTCGACCTGTAATTTGGTACCCGGCGCCCTTTATGTACAGAGCTTCGTCATTGGTTTTAAACCAATGACTTGCAGTCAAAAAAGTGGAATTTCTTCTGTAACATAGATTCTTTGTTTTCACAGTCACCTGTTTACCATCGAGTTTGATCTGGGCAGATGGTAAACATTCCCCAACTCCGTTAATTCCATTCAAAAAATCACTGGAATCAAGTAATGTGATCATTCCTGCCGTTTCGCTCATCCCATAACATGGGAAGACAGGTATTTCGTTGGTTCGAAGTTCATCTCGGTCTTTATCTGTAATTTTCGATCCTCCAGTAAAAACTCCTTTTGCAGACCGAAGATTGATTCTCCCTTGCTTCGTTTGAAGCAAGAAATGAAGTTGCGTTGGAACAAGGGAAATCCAACGATTATGAAGACAAGAAGAAAAATCCAATTTCGAAAGTTGCTTGTAATTCGCAAAAAGAACGCTTCCATTTGTGTATTTTGCACGCTCTATTTGCATCCATCCTCCCACATGAGTAAGAGGTAAACAGCACAAAGAAGAGATCGGTTCAAACCCGATTCTTTGCTGCAACCCCGCAATTGCATTTCTAATTGAAGCTTCATCATGAAAAACTTGACTTGAGACCCCTGATGTACCCCCACTCTTAAAGACCCTAGACCCCCTTTTCACCCTTCGGTGTGTACCTGTATCAAAAACAGGCTGAGGAGACTTTGCAGACAATTCTACAGACTTTTTGCAAGATAAGACCGCGAACGCTTTTTGGGCGTACTTTAAATTAATATTTGAAGTGTCATTTAAAGGATCCACCCAACTGAAGTTATCATATTTTTCGTTAGTCATCACAAACTATTCCACAGTAAATTTAAAGAATCATTTTTTACACTTGGTATGCTTAATGAATGATTGTGATGAAGCTTGAACTCATTCCTGCAACCTTTAAAAACACTTCTGTCTATACCTGGCACTAAATCAGAGTACATACAGGCACGAATCACTGCTTCATAACCAATCGGGCTTTCGAAAGCTGTGGATACAACACACTTATCTGGGTACTCCTTGATAAAAGAAAGCGAATCTGACCAATTGTTAAGTAAAGTAGGTTTCACTACAAAATATCCACCCCAACCTATTTCCATTATTTTTCTCAATCCCCCGTGCGTGATGATAGCTTCATCTAATGCCATAGATATTCCTGACTCTTTCATTAAATTGATAATTTTATCGCATGGTATCCCAGGAACTGGTTGCTCAATAAACTCCACCTGACCATTACCTTCAAGTGCATCTGTCCACGCTTGTAGTTTTTCGAAATTAAGAGATTGATTGGGATCTAACCGAACGCGCACGGTAGGAGGCAATTTTTTCAACCAGTTTAATACTTCAAGTATTTCTTCCCGCTGACTTCTTAGTCCAATTTTCCTTTTGATTACACTACAATTTTTGGGCACCTTAGCGGCCTCGAAATACAAGGAAGCAGGAATCACTTCTCTAGATTCAGTACTACATTTTTTCCAAACAAATGACTTCACTGAACTTATAGCTGAGTTTATGCACCTGTAACGCTCTCTATTGCCCTCCTGCTTCCAAACCTTAGCTTCATTTAGTGCATCATCTAATGTAAAGGTATTAAATCCTGGAGTAGGAGCAACTTCGCCAAAACTGTACGAAGAATCCTCATGTGTTTCCTTGAGCAAAATACTGTCCCTAACATCCCACAATCCATGTGCGGTACGGAGCGGAGTTATAAATTTTTGCCTGAAGATCTTAAATTCTCTTACCATATGCTTCGTTTATACTTGTGATATCGAAAGCAATAAAACATATAAAAATAGTCAACCAAAGACAACACGCCCACTATGGAGAAAGAAATATTTTTACCTGCAGAGGAGTTTTTTACCAAACTAGCACCACTGGGTCTTACATTTGACGATATAAGCCTCGCTACTAGGCACTCTGAGTATACACCAAGCGAAGTTAAAGTTGAAACGAAGCTTACTGATGAAATTAATCTCAGTATTCCAATTTTGTCCTCCGACATGGATACCGTGACAGAGTCGGAAATGGCAATAGCGATGGCATTGTGTGGAGGACTTGGGCTCATTCACTACAACATGACTCCAAGGCAACAAGTTAAAGAAGTGGCCAGAGTTAAGCACCATGTGCATGGACTGATTCAAGATCCGATTACTATAACCGCGGATAAACAAGTCGGAGATGTCCTGGATCTTATAGATGAAAAGAATTTCCAATTCAAAACCTTCCCCATTGTTGATGATAAAGGGAAGTTACTTGGACTACTGCCCGGGCGCGTTGTAAAACTAAGGTACAGCCAAAAGAAAGTGACAGAGGGAATGCTTGCAAGAAATGAAGTATTCACCATCAAGAGCAGCGAAGTTGGAGACGACCCCATTGCTACTGCAGATAAATTCTTCAGTGATCATATCGGAATTCACAAACTATTGGTTGTAGACGAACAGGATAAACTTCAGGGGCTTTACACGCTAAGCGATATTGAACAAATTATCGGCGAAAACAAGGACAACCTTCGCCCAGCAAGAGACAACAGTTTTAGGCTTCGATGCGGCGCAGCAGTCTCTATACCTCGATCCAATGACGGCTCAATCAATTCTACACAATTAATTGAACATGTCGAAAGCATGCTAGATAAAGGTCTTGATATCGTAGCTATATCCACAGCACACGGGCATACGAAAAGTGTAGGTGAAGCCATTCGCTTCATTCACGACGCTATACCTGAGCTACCGATCATGGCTGGGAATGTAACCTCAACAGAAGGCGTGGAATTCCTCGCAAATGCCGGCGCAAGTTCTATTAAAATTGGTCAAGGCCCAGGCTCGATCTGTACCACAAGAATGGTAGCAGGGGTAGGAATTCCTCAAATGAGCGCGCTATATGCTGCCGCTCAAGGAAGAAAGTCATCAGGTGCTTCAATTATTGCTGATGGCGGCATAACGAAATCAGGAGATATCGTAAAAGCCTTAACTCTAGCGGATGGTGTAATCTGCGGGAGCTTACTCGCAGGTTGCAAAGAAGCACCCGGTCGTATCATTGAAATCGAAGGTAAGTACTACAAACAATACAGAGGAATGGGTAGTGTAGAAGCAATGAAGCAAGGCTCTGCCGCCAGATACGGACATTACAAGAAAGACCTTGCCTCCAAAAGCACCGCTGAAGGGATCGAAGCACTCAAAGAGGTTTCAAATACCTTAAAAGAAACCATTTATGAATTGATTGGGGGAATCAGGGCTGGACTAGGCTATCTAGGAGCTGAAAATCTTGGCGAACTAAAAAATAGAGCAAAATATGTTCAAGTTACTGCCGCAGGCCAAAGAGAATCGGCCCCACATGATGTAATACAGGTTAAAAGCAGTGATTTTAAACATTAATAATTTATAATGTAGTATGAATAATAAAATAAGTGCGCAATGCACACCAAACATCACATCGGTGATTGGCATAAGTATGGGCGATGAAGGCAAAGGTAGAGTCGTGCATGAAATTTTAGATGAAATCCACCAAAGCAGTGGAACTCCCGCCGAATGCGTAATGAAAGTGAATGGCGGAGCAAATGCCGGTCATACTGCTGCGGGACTCAAACTTAACCTGCTACCTTCAGGAGTGGGTAATCCCCATGTAAAGCACCTTGTTATCGGATCAGGCGTAGTTGCTGACCCAAGGAAATTCCTATGGGAAGCAAAACCCTTAGAGGCAAAGGGCATTGAGGTAATAAAGCGGCTAGCTATTGATGAGAAATGCCTTGTGAGTGATATCTCCCACAGACTACTGGATTTGGCATGGGAGAATTACAGAACAAACCAACTTGGCGAATCTAAAAGAGGATCAACCGGAAGAGGTATAACACCCGCATACAACGATGAAACGGGGCAATGGCAAATATTCTACCAATCATTCAAGGGAGAACGCCAATCATTTTCAAGAAAATTGAAGGAGAGAATTACCCGCACTTTAAATACTATTCAATATGTATGTCAGGTTAGTGAAGAAGATTGGTTTTCTTTTTTCAAGATCCTTACAGAAGCCGAATCTAAAGCGAATAACACTTCCATAACAGATCAGGTTTTTGATAAATCTGAATTTTCATTTGAGAAATTCATGACTGATAAACCATACTCTTTAAATATTGATGAGATAGAAAAAAGTTATTGGCAAGCAGGGCAAGAGTTGAGAGGTTGCATAAAAGATGCTCGAAACCTTCTACTTGAAAGTAATGAAAGTAAAAAAGCAATCGTTGCAGAATTCGGTCAAGCTTTTTGGTTAGACAAAAGGCATGGGTTCACGCCAAATGTAACCGCGTCACACACCTATGGAAGCGAAATATTTTTGTCTGGCGGGATCCCCATTCAGGCACTCAACCAAGTAGGGTGCTGTAAGGCTTATGATACGAAAGTGGGAACCCACCATTTCATCACACAAATTGACCACGAAGTGGATGCATGGGGAATGAAACTTGCAAAGCTAGAGTTCGGAACATCAACCGGAAGGCAAAGGATGGTTGGATGGTTCGATGCTGTTGAAAAAGGAAACGCATTGCGATATGGTGGGTTCGACGAATTAGTCATCAATAAACTAGACGCTCTAACTTCAGATAATAACACACTCAATTCACTGAAGATTTGCGTGGCTTACAAAAATGAATTCGGAAAAATAATTTATGATGTGCCCCGTAACGAGGAAACGCGTAAAAAACTTCTGCCCGTGTATGAAAATCTCGATTGCTGGACAGCCGACTTGCAAACAATAGAATCATTTGATCAATTCCCTAAAGAAGCAAAAAAATATATTGCCCGAATGATTACAAGCATCATCAATGCAGCTTACGGTGAAAAGTGGAAGAAGAAGATACTTCCAAACATAAAATTCATCGGAATTGGACCCGATCCCAAACAGATAGTAAGGGATATTCCTTCAACTTCGGACTTCATGTCTAATAAAATTGATCTAAATTGACTACGAAAGAACAAAATAAATCATCGTTGAACAAGAAGATTGATTGGGCAAATATTGACAAAAACAAACTTAGATCACTTCTTAAAAATTCTCTCGAAGAGGAAGTGGGTACGGATTTTTTATCAACACCGATTAAAGGTGATATTACAACTTATTCCTGTGATCTTAAGGGCGAATCAAAAGCAAAGCTAATTGCTCGCACAGATACTGTTTGCTGCGGCATAGAAATTGCACGGTTAATTTTCGATACTTTTACCACTAAATCTCTTACATTTGTACCCCAATGTAAAGATGGGGATTTAGTTTCAAAATTCAGTGAGATTGCTCATATCGAAGGTTTATCCAATGAAATACTTTTGGTAGAAAGAACGCTTTTGAATTTCATTCAAAAACTTTCAGGAATCGCAACCTATTCATCTTCTCTTGTTAAAATAATCGAACCATATGAAGTTATTTTATTGGATACCCGAAAAACCACACCTGGTTACCGAGAATTAGAAAAATATGCGACCTCATGCGGAGGTTCAGCCAACCACCGAATGGGTTTACATGACAGGATTCTTATTAAAGACAATCACCTTGCTGCAAAGAAAATAGATAATGTTACTAAATTTAAAAGTTTTGTACGATCAATTCGTAAATCTAATCCATCTACATTTATTGAAGTTGAAGTTGATTCAATAGAATTTGCGTTATCATTATCATCTGACGATGTAAATGCTGTCCTTCTTGATAATTTTGATCCGACACAAGTTACTCATGTAATCAAATATTTAGACAAAGACATCATAACAGAAGTAAGCGGTGGCATTTCTTTTAACAACATTGAATCATATGCAGCATGTCGACCAGACTTTATATCAACTGGAGCACCTACGCACATGAGTACATGGTCAGACATTGGTCTTGATTGGTACAATTAAATATTAAAATGCACAATAAGCTTTCGGGGAGAAAGAAAAGAGATACTTTACAAAAAAATTATCATTTCAAAAAAAATGGTAATCCCAGTGTATTTCTGCTTAAAATGCTTCTATCTGCTGCACCGAATTATTTATCCGGCAGTGAACTTGCAACAGCTCTTAAAATGTCAAGAGTAGGAGTATGGTCTAGGGTTAATAATCTTCGAAAAAATGGTATTTCAATTGAAGCTACTCAAAACCTTGGTTACAGGTTTGCAGGCGAACCAAATTTCATAGAAGAAAACTTAATCAATGCATGGCTAGAATATATTAAATGTAATCAATGCCTGGTTGATGTAAGAGATAAAGTTTCCAGTACAAATTCCGAGATTGAAAAATCTTTACCGGATCGTCTGTCTAAAGTCCCAATTGCGATTATCTCCAACGAACAAACCAATGGTAAGGGAAGATTTACAAAAAAATGGAGTAGTCCTAAGGGTGGCAATATATACATGTCTGTTGGATTCAAACCCAATGTCGATGTGATCAAACTTAGATACTTCACACTTCTTCAAGGTATTGAGATAGCTAGACTATTACAAAAAGAAACTAATACAGAAGATATTAAAATTAAATGGCCAAATGATATTTTTTTGAACGGAAAAAAAATAGGGGGTATGCTTACAGAAGCTTCTATTGATTGTGAAAATGTAAATTCTTTGACATTTGGTTTTGGTCTAAATGTCAACAACACTCCTCGCCTAGTCCAAAATCATTTTGGAGTTAGTTCAATGAGACAAGAATTAGGTACATCTTTTCTCTTAAATGAAATTGCAGCTAAAATTATCAAAGTAACAATAAAGACTTATCGAAAGTGTATTCTTGATAAACTAAGTACATCACTTTTTGCCAGTTGGAAGCAGTTTGACTTTCTTTATAATAAGCAAATTACATTACTTTCAGGCAAGAAAGAGATTCAAGGAATTGCATATGGCATTGACGATGCTGGGGGTCTAAAACTTAAATTAAAGAATGGAAGGATTAAGGTATTTCATGCCGGGGAAATTACAGTCAAAAAATGACAACCTTTAATCATGCCTGCATAGACATAGGAAATACCAATGTACATATTGGTTTGTTTGATTGTTTAAATCTGGTTGATTCGATCAAAATCCCCACCTCTGGTTTTTATAACGAATGTTGGTTGCTTGAGAATATACCAAAAAACTTACCTGTTATTTACTGTTCTGTGGTACCCACCGCAAAAAAAGTGCTCCTTCATAAGTTATCCACCACCACAACGCCAATTGAACTGAACCATACAAATTGCGGAATACCTATTTCTTATCCTAAACCAGAAGAAATAGGTGCTGACCGTCTTGCGAACGCAATTGCTGCCTATGATTCTGGAACTACATTTTCGATTGTGGTTGATGTTGGTACTGCGACTACCTTTGATATTATCAATGAACAAGGATATTGCGGGGGTGTCATTGCTCCAGGTCCCCAAGGATATTTAGATTTTTTGAATCAAAATACTGCCTTACTACCAAATATTTCACTACCCAAAAATATGCTTACTGAAAATGTAATTGGAAAAAGTACCAGCGAAGCGATGATACTTGGGGTAAAGCTTGGATACAATGCCATGGTTTCGGGCATAATTTGCTCAATTAGCGATAGAATCCACCCGAAGAGTCAGCCACCCGACCTTTTACTTGTAGGGGGTGCATCCGACCTCCTCACTACACCCACTTTCCAATATCGCCCTTTCCTAACCCTACAAGGTCTTGCCATTGCTTCGTCGAAAATAGGCATAACTTGATAAAATGAGTAACGAAAGAAAACCTCTGCCAATCGTAGAAGTGCTTAACTTGCGAAAAAGGTATCGATCTACTGAAGCACTGAGAGGAATCAGCTTCTCCATAGGTAAGGGTGAAATTGTAGGGTTTCTTGGCCCCAATGGTGCAGGAAAAAGTACAACTCTACGAATTCTTTCAGGATTAGTAGCCGCAGATTCTGGGGAAGCTAAGGTTTGCGGTGTAGACCTCGCAGAGGAAGAAGGGGAAGTCAGAGAACACATTGGCTATCTTGCAGAAAACAACCCTCTACCTGAAGATTTTCGTGTTATTGAATACCTGAAATACAGAGCTAGTTTAAAAGGTCTGAAAGGTAGTCGTAAGAGGGAGCGAATTAAATCTGTTCTAGAAATTTGTGATTTGGAAAGAAAGATTTCAGAAAAAAGAATTGGCAATCTATCAAAAGGTTTCCGCCAAAGAGTTGGAATCGCAGACTCTTTGCTCGCAGAACCGAGATTAATTATTCTGGATGAACCCACCATAGGGCTTGATCCAAGGCAATCTGCAATCACTCGCAAAATGATGGAAAGGCTGAGGGGTGAAGTATCTTTCATACTGTCTTCTCATATATTATCTGAGGTAGAGGCTTGCTGCGATCGCATGATTATCTTGAGCCACGGTCTAATTGTAGCAGAGGGTACCCTTGTTGAACTACAAAAGAAATTCATCCAATCGGTTGCTTTTGAAATTGTTTCAAAAGCCAAAAAAATAGAGCTGCAAAGATCGGTTCGGAAAATCGACCCTCAGTGTGAATTACTCCAGGATGATCCGGTTGAAATAACTGGACGCAGAAGATTTACTTTTAACTGCTCCAAGGGCCAAGAAACGGTTGAGTTAATCTTGCGTACATTATTGGAAGGCAATAATTTTGAAATATCAGAATTTCAAGTTTGCCGCCCTGATTTAGAAACTATTTTTTTAAAAGCAACTAAACAGAATTGGCAAGAGATGGACCTTCTCGGTAGAGGTAAAAATAAAATTTCCAAACCCCAAAATTAACACCAATGATTAAAGGCTATTGGGTAATTTTAAGGTTTGAATTGTTTGCTTTATTTGTTTCTCCGGCGACCTATGTTGCAAGTTTTTATTTTCTTGCTCTTCTGGGCGTGGGGTTTCGTTTTTTTATTGAAAGTTTTGTTCTTACGGATTGGATCCTTCCTCCACTAGCCTCTCTTGTCGTCGGACTAATTTTTGGGGCTCCTGCTCTCATTCCATTTTTAACAATGAGATCATTTGCAGAGGAAAGAAGGTTGGGTACTTTAGAGACTCTGATGTCTGCCCCAGTTAGTAATTTGGGTATTGTTCTTGGGAAGTGGACCGCAAGCTATCTCTTTTTTATTTTTATAACTTTAGCATCGTTTTGCTTTCCTCTGATCATATCCTTTTGGTTCCCTGAGCAAGCAGAGAGTCTAGGTTTTGATAAGATAGAGCAATGGGTTGGCACCTTAACTTTTTTACTAATTTTCGGTGCCAGTTTTTCGTCAGTAGGAATTTTTGCAAGCTCAGTTACCAATAACCAAATGGTCGCCGGAATGCTTACTTTTACACTCCTGACTCTTTATCTTTCGGTTATGATGTTTTATTTTGGTGAAAATATTGATTCGCAGTTTACAAACGGACCTGCTCAGCTTTTCTGGTCATGCTTTGGTGCTATTTTTGGAGGATTAAATAAAATGCAATACTTCTCAGTCGGAATTATAGACATTCCTACCGTACTTTATCAACTTGTTGTCACATTCTACTTCCTCATTCTAGCCAGCACACAAATAGACCAAGTTAAAAAATAATGGACTTCAAGCAGGCCAAAAGAAATCGCAAGCTAGATCGGTGGGTTATCATCTTACTTCTATCCACTCTCTCACTAAGCATAAATTTCCTGATCACTAAATTCAATGCATCCATTGACCTAACTCCAGAAAAAAAATACTCGCTATCAAGGGAAAGCCTTGCACTGCTCAATAAAATGGAAGAGCCAATTGATATTGTAATTACTATCAAAAATGACAACCAACTACCTAAAGTCATTCAAAAACTTCTCCTTGATTTAGAGCTACTTCTTGAAAACTTTGAGCAAGAGTCGACAAAGCAGGTAATTCGAGTGCACCATGTGAATGTAGATGTTCCAAAAATCAAGGGGACTGATCTCCAAAAGTACAATATTACAGAGCCTAATATCATTGCATTATACTCAGCAAATCGCGGCCAAAAGATTATCTTCAGGTATCAAAGTAAGGACTCTACAAATCCTTATGACCTCTCACAAAGTTTTCAATCCAAAGATGCTAATGCAAGACAGCTCATTTGGGAATCAGGCTTCTATTCTGATTGGAAAGAAACAGGCCAAGGGGTGCTCGAGCCAAAAGTTTTTAGAGGAGAGCAAGTAATCATTGAATCCATTTTAGCTCTGGTCGGACCTAAAAAAGAGAAAAATGTTGCTTACTTTACCCGGGGACATGGAGAAGCAAGCCCGACTGACTTTGATGGCGAGACTGGATTTTCTGAATTCAGAAGGATAGTTGAGGAATCAAACCTAGATGTAACTACAATCGACCTGAGTGTAATAGATGCTATTCCACCTAATGCAAAACTGATTGTTATTGCTGAGCCCAGAGGTATTTTTCTCGATAAAGAAATCGCTAACCTCCGAGACTTCATTAACCGCCAAGACGGTTCGGTTATTATGTGTATAGACCCAGTCAGTCAAAATGCAGTTCTCGATAACCCAGTATTTGGACTCCGAAATATTTTACGTGAATGGGACATCAGATGCCATGATATGCTTATCCATGACGGAAACCTTGCTAACTTTGACTATTTCAGTGGTGCATACTATCTCTCGACCTATCCATCGGCGAAAACGCATGAAATTATTAGACCGCTTATGGAAAAAGAATTTAGAATCTTCTCGAGCGAATGTCGACCTGTAGAAAGTCTGAGCGACCCGAAATCTAATTTCATTTCCAAGGAATTACTTTATTCTTCACGAGATTCATGGGCTTTATCGGGTTGGGCTAAGCGAAAAAAACCATATAAAAAAAACAGACTGCTCGATATCGACGGCCCTGTTCCAATCATAACCATTTCAGAAACCAAATTCAAAAAGAAGAAAAGTAAAATTGCCGTCATTGGTTCTTCTTCCATTCTTTCGAACAAAAATTTAAAAAGAAATACAGGTAATAGTTTTCTGTGCCGAAATATCATTCGGTGGGTTAATGAAGATATTGAATTACTCGATATACCCCCCACCAAATTAGACCGTTACACAATAACCATGAGTGATGATGACTTTAAAAACATGACCTACCTTTCGGTTTTAATACCCGCATTAGTAGTAGCACTTGGTTTTTTTGTCAGCTGGCTGCGTAAAGAACTATAATGAATAAAGTTAAAATACTCTTACTGCTCTGTAACCTAATTGTTGGGTTAATCATTTACTTAAATCTTAGCGAAGAGACGACAAAATCGTCTGATTTTTCACTCAAGCTCTTGGATATTCTTGATGGGCTCGAAGAAGTGAGAATTTCCGAAGGAAATGATAAACATATCTATCTTACCAAAAAAAATGATGATTGGATAATATCAAATCCCATAAAGTGGGATGCCGAAAGCTTGGTAATCTCAAACCTCAAGACTAGGCTTGCCCATTCTAATCCTCGATTAGTAATCACCAGGGAGGACTTGCTTAAAAGGGGTGAACTGCTTTCAGACTATGGAATAGATTTTAATTCCACCCGAATTCGTATCAAAGGAAATGGGAATCATACAACAATAGCTTTAGGAGATGAAACTAGGGATGCACAAAGTATTTTTATTCAAATTGAAGAATATGCAAATTTCCAAGGTGCAATTTGGAAAGCATCTAAAGACCTAGCATCTATTGCATCTGCAACTCCAGATTTTTGGGGTAAATCAACATTTTTCAATACCCCTATGTATGGCATTGATCAGGTAGATATCACAAGCAAGGATGTTAATGAATCAAGCAGTGAATTAACCCGTGCGGTCAAAGACAATCATTCTTGGTACTTTACCAAACCTACACCAGTAATCGCAGATACAAACGCAATTAATTTAGCCATTAGTGAGTTAATTTCATCCCGTGTGACTGGATTCGTGTTAGAGCAGAACAGCTCAGGATTAAGGACCGGGGAGCCAGATATAACAATTAAGATAAAAGGGATGGGAGGCGTTGAAATTTTACACGCTTACACAAATTTATATGACAATGAACTACTTTGCTTCCATCAAACAAACAACACCTACTTCAAGGTAGGTAACAATCTTAAAGAAAAAGTTCTTGGTTGGCACGCAAAGTATAGAGAAAACCGAATCCTTCTGAACCCTAAGAAAAATATTGAAACTATTAAAATCAATAATAATGATAGAAAACTTACCCTATCCAAAACTCAGGAAACTTATTGGAGAGTGAGAGATCACAACCTTACAGATGAGATAAGCTACGATGCCGAAACAGAAAAAATTCATCAATTTGTGGATTTGCTATATGCCGTAAGGATTACTGATTTTTCCGAAAAAAAATATACAGACGACTTTGATAGTAATTTGTCATCATCTTTTTCAATAAGTTACGCTGATGGGCAAACAACCAATGTTCGAATTTTGGAATCAACGCCGGGAGCATCTTATTCTGTAGCCCAGATTAATGACTCCGACCACTGCGTTGTGATAAGTTTAGATAGAAATGATATTTTTAACCGTGAGAAGTATACTTTTAGAAATAAATTAATCAAAATAGAGGGCTTTACTAATATACTTTTAATATCGGCAGAAAATAATTCTACATCCACGACCATTAAAGATAACGCAAGCTTAAGCCTATTAACTCAATCACTCTATGCCGAAAAGTTCTTACCTTCCAATTTTGGTAGACTCGGTTTGTGGTACCAAGGAGATTGGAACCCATGGGATTGTAATCTTGTCTTTAGAGATGAAAATAACGAGACCGTAGACAAACTGTATATCAGTATTGATAAGGGGAATGGGCAGTGGTTTGGAGGATTGGAAAGCGAAAGCACTACTTTTACTCTTGGAAATGGATTTATTAACTTGGCAAGTCAATTTTTGCCTACTTTATCAGGTCAATAACCATTGTGGTTTCGCACTTTTAGCATGAGACCACAGGATGCCTACTCTTCGATCAAAAAAGAAGGGAAATCGATTTTCTTAGCCCTTGCATTAGGTCTTTTATTACAAATATCTGCTTTGCTTGTGCTGAATACTAATTTCTTTATCCATGATAAAATTAGTGCCGCTATCATTCAATTATTTAAAGATGAAAATTTGGAAATTAAAATTCACGATTTGAAGCTTAGATTTCCAAATGACATAAAAGTAAGGCACATCGTTGCCACAACAATAGATGGCACCATTTATGACATCAGCAATTTAACCTTACAAGTTAATCCTATCAAATTCATCTATGACTGGAAGATGGCAATCCAAGATGTAACATGTAGGGAAATAAAGATATTTCATGACCAAAAACAATTGGATGCAGAAAACCTTTTTATTCGAAATTATAATTCGAAAATAACTACTCGCTGCAACTTCAACTTTGGAAACAAGTCAGTGGCATGGTGCGGGGTAATAAATAAACAAGGCTTATTGAAAAATATTTTAGATTCCCCAAAAGGAAGAAGAGTCCCAAAAGGAAAAATATTGAATACTATTTCTGATTTGAAAGAAGGACTGAACCTACAAGCTTTTGCATCGTTCTCCGATCACCTCGAAATTCATGTAACTGAGAGAAAACAGAACCCATTCTCAGAACTTAATGCCGAAATTGGAATTTCATTTGAGCACAATAGTTTTCTACTTCGCTCATCTATCTCTGGCAGAGACTTTCTCGCGGGAAATTCTACGCAAAAAGTAAGTATTCGATCCTTTCTGATGGAGAACGAGATTTCATTAAATAGAAGTGATTGGATATATTCATTGGGGTCTATGGAGTTAAACACCATACATGTGGAGGGACTTCTCCAAGGTACTCTCCCGGACCTTAAGTTACAGTTTTTCCTTACCCCGGAAAAACAAGAAGTATTACTGTTAAACCATTCAGATTATTCAGATGGCAAAATTTTTCTTTCTAATAAAAATGCACAAGAGCAAATTGAGGGTAATATTTTATTAAAGCCTGATCTCTGTAATCTTGTTCTGAACCGCCCCTCAGATTCTGCTAGGTTATTGGAAGGAAGTGGGGTTGATATTGATATCATCCCGTCTTATAATAGTCATAATCCTACCATTTTTTGCTTTAATGTGAATGCAGAAAGATTTTCTCTTCTAGAGTCACCACCAGGAGATTTCAAATTCGATGGTGAAGTGGATAAAGATTTTAATCTTTTTATCCTCAACGCATTCGGTGCTTTCGGCAGAAGTAAAGCCACGGGAAGTTTTTTCCAAAAATGGTCTCCTCTGGCTTATAAATTTGACATTGAAGGTGTATGTTATCCACAAGATTTAAATGCATGGATGCCTAATTGGTGGGATCGCATATGGCCAGACTTTGAATTCCCCGATGAGACTCCTACAGGCAAGTTTATAATTGAAGGAATTTGGGGGGGGGCACCCGGCAATTCAGTTACTCTTGGTTCTGTTGAGGCGACTAATTTCAAATTCAGAAATTTGCCAATAACAAGTTCATCCATCCTCGTTGAGGTAGATGGCAATGCAACGAATATCGCGGGGAAATCTATCAAACACAAAAATAATTCGATTACAGGAAACCTTAAATTCCCAAGACAATTATCAGACTCGCCTTATTTCCTAGAATTCGACTTTGACGGAGAATTCCCCCTAAACCTAGGCAGGGATGTACTCGGACCAAAAATAAAGAACAAGCTTTCTGACATCAATGCTACCAGCATTGAATGTAAAGCAGCAGGTAAAATATTTCGGCAAAATGAAGGGAAGCACGAAGCCCTCGTCCAGGTAGACATTCGAAATGCAGAAGAATTTGAATTTCACAAGATACCCTTAGGCGACCTCAAAGGAACCCTGAATTACGAAAACAATATTTTGAGTGGAAAGTTTAACGGAGTAGAGATCGGGCAAGGCCGCTCCAATTTAATTTTTGAACTCAATCAAACTGAACAGACTGAAAATCTTATGCTCAATCTCAGTTTAAATGAAGTAAATACAGAAAAGTTCTTAGAATCAGTTTCCCATTTAATCAGTCTTGAATCCCCCTTATCACGAGACGCTAATTTTTCCGGAAGCAATTCCAATTCTGACCTAAAAGATAGCAGGTTTAATCTTTCCCTTCATGCACAAGGACCTCCAGTCAACTTTCTGCAATTTGAAGGAGCAGGAAACTTAGAGTTAAGGCATAAAAGTTTAAGCCAAATTAATATTCTTGGTGGTCTGTCCTCAGAGTTATCGAAGTTATCGCCTATACCCATAGCATCCCTTAATTTTAATAACCTAAGGACTGCTTTTGAATTAGAAAATGAAATCATTACATTCTCGCCCTTGGAAATCACAGGTTCACTTTCGAGTATCTTATCGGAAGGAAGCGTAAATTTAGCCAGCGGGGATATTGATCTTATTTCAAGGCTGAAAGTGGTAGGAAATATTCCAATTCCCGGTCTCAAACAGATTATGAATCTGGCAGACCCCTTATCTAAAATTGCCCAATTTAGGATTACGGGACCTTGGAGCGACCCAGATTGGAAAGTTCAAATAAATCCTCAACCTTAAGTTTATCCTTTGCTAAAAATTTTAAATAAAGTATACATAGAAAATAATCGTTTATCATAACAATCAAATGGAGGAAATTAACTTTGGACTTAAGCGAACTTAAAGGGATCATTTCCTTAATGCAAAAATCTGATCTCACCGACCTAGAGATCGAAACTCAGGACCTTAAATTAAGGTTAGGAAGACCTGGAGCAGGAGGTGTTGTGTCACATGCTATCTTACCTCAAGCGGTACCGCAGCCTGGTGCTTTGCCCGCAGCCCAACCCTCACCGGTTCAACCAAGTGCTGACTCTTCTAACAATTTTAAATCGCCAATGGTTGGCACCTTTTATCGTAAACCCTCTCCCGACGACGCTGCATTCGTACAAGTTGGTGATCAAGTAAACAAAGGTGATATCCTTTGCATTATTGAGGCAATGAAGGTGATGAACGAAATACAGGCAGATGTAAGTGGTGAAGTTACAGAAATAATGGCAGATGACGGCGACAGCGTGGAATACGGCCAACCTCTTTTTTCGATCAAATAGCCCATCCTTTATTTATGATTCGCAAAATTCTCATAGCGAACCGAGGTGAAATCGCATTACGGATAGTTCGGGCTTGCCGTGAACTTGGAATAAGAACACTAGCGGTTTATTCAGAAGCCGACGAACAATCCTTACATGTACAGCTTGCTGATGAAGCTATTTGTATAGGGCCCGCACCCAGCAGTGAGAGTTATCTCCGAGCCGATCGTATCTTAAGTGCCGCAGAGCTAGCGGATGTCGATGCCATCCATCCGGGTTATGGTTTCCTTTCTGAAAATGCCGAATTTGCTGAGCAATGTGAATCATGCGATATTACCTTCATCGGTCCTAAATCTGAAACTATCCGCCAAATGGGTCACAAGGCCCGAGCAAGAGAGACTGTTTCAAAGGCAGGTGTCCCCATTATTCCAGGAAGCGACGGCCCTGTTGACGATGAAAAAATAGCCGTCAAAACAGCGCAGAAAATTGGATTTCCAGTCATTATCAAAGCCGTGTCTGGTGGTGGTGGGCGTGGAATGAGAATTGCGCACAACGCCGCTACATTTGCCAAGGAATTTCAGTCAGCTCGCTTAGAAGCCGAAAAAGCTTTTGGGGATGGTTCACTTTATATAGAAAAATATTTGGAGGACCCGAGACATATAGAATTTCAAATCTTAGCTGATCAACACGGAAATACCATTCACCTTGGGGAAAGAGATTGCTCAGTACAAAGAAGGCACCAAAAGGTAATTGAGGAATCCCCCTCCCCTTTTCTCGACAAAAGCCTGCGAAACAGGATGGGTAAGGCAGCCATCAAGGCTGCATTGGCCGCAGATTATGTAAACGCAGGAACCATTGAATTTCTTGTTGATGCAAAAGGAAACTTCTACTTTATAGAAATGAACACCCGCATTCAAGTTGAACACGGAGTGACCGAAGAGGCAACCGGGATTGACCTAATCAAGGAACAAATCCAAATAGCTTCAGGCAACCGCTTATCGTTTTCACAAAAAGACATTTCACTCACTAAACACGCTATTGAATGCCGAATCTGCGCTGAGAACCCTGCCAAGGGATTCATTCCATCCCCCGGCACCATCGACTTATACTACGCCCCTGGTGGTCACGGTGTTCGGGTTGATTCCCATGTTTATGGAGGCTACACCGTATCCCCTCATTATGATAGCATGATCTGTAAATTGATTACTTATGGACGAACCAGAAAAATTGCTTTAGATCGAATGTATCGAGCATTGAGTGAGTATTTGATAAGAGGGATTGATACAAATGTGGAGTTCGTAAAAGCGGTTATCCTCGACCCTGCCTTCAGGCAAGGAGAAGCGACAACCTCCTATGTAGAAGAATTTTTAGCACGCGCACCTAAAGAATTATTTGAAAAAAAACCGAAAGAGTAAGCAAATGAGTAACAAAAAAAAGGATGACAGTATTGAAGATTCAATCCCAACAATCTCTGGAGAATCAAGCGAACTTGGGTGCATTCGCATTAATCACAGTGTCGTTGCTGGAATTGTCCGCCTTGCCACTCAATCTGTTACGGGCGTGGTCAATGTTGGAGGTGGTGGAGTAGTCGAAGGTTTAACTGACTTTTTCTCTAAAAAGGAATCCGAACGAGGCGTAAAAGTTGCTGAAGCAAAGGATGGAGGTTATGATATTGAGGTACGCGTGGTACTTGAGTTTGGTGTTGATTTGGCAAAAGTGGGCGTAGCCATACAGGAGGCGGTTCGGGATCAAATTTTGGCCATGACTGGAAATCATTCAAAAAACATTGATGTTGTGATCGATGACATCAAAATGGATTCTTCTGATAAAGATGATGACGAGATCCAGTGGGATGCAAAAACAGACTAGCCCTGCATGACTAATTTGTGATTTTTGAAAAAATAAAAAGTTTTCTTAATTGGTCTTATCCAGAAGCCATACAAAGCCCCTACTATTGGTACGTATTTGCTCTTTTTCTTGCCTTAGTTGTTACACTTTGGGTGCTTAGTAAAATGAAAACGGAATTGCTTCCTGTTTTTAAAGATGAAGAAGGAGTTGTTCAAATCACCCCCCACGCCCTTCATGAACTCGTAAAAAAGACCTGCGAAGATATGGCCGGTATCTACAGCCCAAATACCGGCATTAAAAAGAGAGGAAGCGCTATACGACTCGATGTACAATTGCGAATCCAAACTGACTGCAATGTACAGGAGACTAGACTAGAACTTAAGAGAAGGCTTGAAGAAGTGATGATTAAAAAGCTAAACTTCGATAATTTTGATGGCGTTGATATTCTCATCAAAGGATTTCAAACCAAAAAATAGTTTTCTATTTTTTCTGTAGCTCTCGGAGAATAGGTGCACAGGTTGATATTTCAACCTCACTTCCCCGCACATCAGCAAAATAAGTATCTCCTTGTTTGGCACCTATCTTTGCGTTAATGAGCGCACTACCAATGGGTTGCCCAGCGCAGGGTGAGTAGCCACCAGATAAAGTTTTGCCAACTTGTGTGTGACTATCTGAAATTATAGAGCCAGCCCGCGGAATTCTTCTTCCCTTCACACGGAAATATTTCACAAGTGGCTTCGTGGCATCATGGAACTGTTCGATTAATGCTTCTTTTCCTACAAAGTCTTTCTTACTCAAATCCACACTCCACTTTAGGCCAGCCTGCAGTGGTGATATTTCTTCCGATAATTCATGGCCGTAAAGAGGAAATCCAGCCTCAAGCCTTAAACTGTCTCGTGCCGCAAGCCCAGCCCATGATGCTCCTGTGGCAAAGCATAAGTTGTCAAGTGCCTCTGCGACAGGGAGTAGAGTATTCTGCTCACAATAAAGCTCATAGCCATCCTCTCCAGTATAGCCGGTCCTGGCCACAATTACTTCGGTTGAATTAAAGGTAAAACTACCGAAATCCATTTTTTGAAGAAGTGAGATTTTATCACCCAAAACAGCACCAAGTATCTCCTGACTTCTAGGTCCTTGCACCGCAAGCTGTCCAAATTTATCAGATACATTAACCACCTGACACTCGAAATTATTGGAAATTTCCAAAAGATGCTGATAATCCTTTTCAGTATTGGATGCATTCACACAAAGGAAATAGTTTTCTTCATTAATCTTGTAACAAATAAGATCATCAATGGTTCCACCGAGATGATTGCAAAGAGGTGAATAAATCCCTTTCCCCACAGAAAACTTCTTGATATTTTGGGTTAAAACAAACGATAAAAAGTCTGTGGCTTCCTTACCTTTTACTTCAATTTCACCCATATGACTTACATCAAAGAATGTGGCTTTCTCCCTTGTGAGTAAATGCTCATCAATCGAACTTCCATAAGATATGGGCATTGCCCAACCTGCAAAGGTAGCAAACTTGGCACCTTTAGATTGGTGAAAAGAGTGTAACTGAAGAGTTTTCATAATGTTGGATTCTTACTTGCTTGCCTTATTTTTACAGCAATATTTCATGGTTTTAATGTACCTAGGTTTTGTAAAGACCAACTAAGAAATATGCAATGTCTTTGGAATTAGTCACTGCAGTATCCCTCACCATCGGGATTTCTGCTCTATGCTCAACGCTAGAAGCGATGATTTTAAGTATAACCTCGGCTGAACTTGAAAATCTTAAAATTGCATCTCCTAGAAGAGGAAACTTATTAGCAAAATTTAGAAATGAATTAGAGGAGACCAGTTCCGCTATCTTAAGTTTAAACACAATAGCCAATACGCTTGGTGCAACGCTGGTGGGAGGAATTGCAGAAAAATCCCTTGGAGGTGATGGTAATAATTTGTTTATTTTCGCCATCGGCATGACACTTGGGATCCTGTTTTTTGCAGAGATTTTGCCGAAAAACCTGACAGTATCTTATCGCTCTGAAATGATCGGTAATCTGGTTTACCCACTTTGGGCTGTGAGAATTATAATGACTCCATTTTCCAAAGTTTGTAAAGCTACTGTACAGGCTTTCGTTCCTGCTAAAGAAAAAGATGATGAAAGTGATGCGCAGGAGATTATTCTCCTCGCCCGAAAAGGGGCAAAAGAAGGCACACTGACCAGTCAGGAGAAGGACTGGATTACCAATGCACTGAAACTTGATAATATTGCTGTACATGAGATCATGACACCAAGAACTGTGATGTTTAGCCTGGATGAAGACTCAACAGTAAATGAAATATTCAAACGCCACCCCAATATTCCTTTTGCAAGAATTCCTGTATTTAAAGAATCGATTGATCACATTACTGGAGTCGTGAGAAGAAGGGACCTCCACAATTCAATTGTAGAAGAAAAAGCACACAAAACCCTGAAAGAAATTTCTTTAGAAGCTATCTTTATCCCTGAAAATGTATCTGCCGATAAAGCACTGCGCTTATTACTCACAGAGCATGTACAGTTATGCATAGTAGTCGATGAATTCGGGTCGGTTGTTGGGGTGCTTGCCATGGAAGACATTATTGAAAGTATATTGGGTCAGGAAATTTTTGAACATGATGACATCGCGGTAGATATGAGAGAACTTGCAAAAAGAAAACACATGGAAAGATTAAGTTCCACCAAACAAAACAGGGAGAACAGTATATAATGTTTCTCGCTGATCAGATTTCGCATTGGAGTCATAACCTAAGTCCATTCCTTTGGAAATTTCCAGATTCGTGGGGAAGCTGGGGTCCTGGTGGCATCAGGTGGTATGGGATTTCTTATCTTTTGGGCTTCATCGCAGCTTACTTCCTTCTTTTTTTATATTTCAAAAGAAACAAGAGCCCTTATGACTCCGAACAAATAATGAACCTTATGACCTTCCAGGTTCTTGGTGTTCTCATCGGGGGACGGTTGGGATACATCCTTCTTTATCAGTGGGAAAGTTTGGTTACGGATCCTTTTATGATCCTTCGTGTATGGGAAGGTGGGATGGCAAGCCATGGAGGGTTTATTGGCGTGGCGGTTGCCACAATCTGGTATGCCAAGCATTCGAGGCAAACTATTTTTCCCATTGCCGATCTTTTGGTAAGCGTGGTTCCCCCAGGTATTTTTTTTGGAAGAATAGCAAATTTTATTAACGGAGAATTATGGGGTAAAACAACGGATGTTTCATGGGGGGTACTCTTCCCTAAAGCCCCAGATTTTGTACTGGGTGTAGCCAGGCATCCATCTCAAATATACGCTGCATTGCTAGAAGGTTTACTGCCCTTTTTGGTCGTTCAGTATCGATTTTGGAAAACAGATATTTCTACCAACTACCCGGGCAGACTTTCGGGCGAATTTCTTATTCTCTACGCTTGTGCAAGAATATTTGGTGAAAATTTCAGACAACCTGATGCATCACTAATATTAGGATTCAGTAGAGGTCAGTTTTATTCTTTTTTCCTTTGTCTTGGCGGTTTCGTATTAATTTTTCTAAGCAGAAGATACTCACCAGGATCGAGAAAATCATCAAATCGATGAAATATTCCCAATAAATCTTAAAAATTACCATAATGTGAGTTATTTGGCTTTGACTTAACTACGAAAAGAGAGAGAAATCATAAAGCTACAATTATAAATGATAGGTAATTTTTTCGGATTTCTTTCCAATGACATTGGAATTGACCTTGGTACTGCCAATACTTTGGTGTTTGTTCGTGACCGAGGTATTGTACTTCGTGAACCCAGTGTGGTAGCTCGTTACAAAACGAGTAAGAAGGTTTGTGCCGTAGGTGCAGATGCCAAAAGGATGCTTGGGCGGACCCCTGGAACCATTGAGGCACTTCGCCCCATGAAAGATGGCGTCATAGCAGACTTTGAAATTTCGGAAGCTATGCTTAGGTACTTTATTGAAAAAGTAGACAAAAGAAAATTGGTTCCGCCCCGTGTTGTTATTGCTGTTCCTTCAGGTATTACAGCCGTTGAAAAAAGGGCGGTTAAAGATTCTGCAATACGAGCGGGAGCAAGAGAAGTTCTTCTACTAGGTGAACCAATGGCAGCATCTATCGGGGCCGGTCTTCCAATTGACGAAGAATATGCTAATATGATCGTCGATATTGGGGGAGGTACCACCGAGGTCGCAATCATATCAATTTCAGGAGTTTCATATCAAAGAAGCATACGAGTGGGGGGAGATGAATTGGATGAGTCCATCATTGCCTACATGAAAAGAGCATACGGTTTGTTAATCGGAGAACGAACAGCTGAAGAAATAAAGTTTACAGTCGGCTCTGCGGCTCCTTTAGACACGGGAGAAATGACCATGGATGTGAGAGGGAGAGATGCAACTGCGGGTCTTCCAAAAACAATCCATATCACTTCCCAAGAAATCCGAGAAGAAGCCTTAAAGGAAGTAGTAACACAAATCGTGGAGTTAGTTAAAAATGCTTTAGACAGGTGTCAGCCTGAACATTCTGCTGATCTGATTGATAGAGGTATTGTCTTAGCAGGTGGCGGTGCCCTGATCAGAGGACTTGACCAAGTGATTAGCGATGCTACAGGACTTACTGTTATCCAGGCTGACGATCCTCTTTGCTGCGTTGCGAATGGTACGGGGAAGTTTCTCGATCTACTTGGCACACTTAGCCGTGAGCAAGTGGATCGATTGGTCACCCAGTAAATTTCGACATTGGGAAAACTGAGCGAGAAATCCAAGAGTAAGCCATTTCTGTATCTCGGTTTTTTCTTCTTATTATGGTGGGGATTGCCAGCCACAGTTAAGATTGTAATTAGCTCCAGCTTTGATGAATTTCATGCCCCTTTGTGGGATTTATCTACCCGCGTACAGGATCTCACCAATTATTGGGGCCACATGGCCGACTCCAAAAAAACTTTAATTGAAAAAGGGAAAAAACTCCAAAGAATTGGCCGGAATCGCAACTTGCAAATTCAAAACTTAGGCATACTGCAAAGCGAAGAAGAAAGACTACATCGCTTGCTAAACAATATTCATCATCTCCAGAACTCTTTGAACCTTGATGCAAAAGTTGCTTACTCTCCCCTTGTAGCGAGAATCTCCCGCAGGACTTTTTCCAGTTGGTGGCAAAGCATCGGTTTACGAAAGGGGAAAGACGCCTTACTTTATAAGGGTTTGGGAGTAATCTCTCACAATGGCGTTGTGGGACGAATTTCTTCAGTTGGATCCAGAATGAGTGAAGTAGAATTAATTACCAATACAAGTTTTCGGGTGGTTGCACACTTTGCCGGGGATAATAGACCCGTAACCTTTCAAGGAAATGGAATTCTTCCAGGTGGGATTCCCTCAGGTATTGTAATCGATGTCCCACAAGATTTCACTGCGTCCCGAAGAGAACCTCTAACCTTAACTACTTCATCGCTTGGAGAGACATTCCCTAAAGGGCTAATCATTGGACAAGTCCAAGAATTAGAGGGAGGAGAAAACGGGCTTTTTAAAACAGGTCAAGTCATCCTCAGTAATGACCTCTGTCAACTCCAAGAAGTTACTCTTCTTTTACCTAGAGAATAAAATGCACAGACCAAACCTTGCTGCCTTTATTCTACTTCTTGTAAATATCGTAACCATCCAGTTTCTCGGGGTAATTAATTCCACGCTTGGAAACTGGGGGTGCTTGCTTTATCTCCCTGCCCTTTTCTTTTTTACAGCAACAGTTCTCTTAGACCGAGTTAGAGTGATTTGTGTACTAGCCCTTACGGGATTTTCACTCGATAGCATTTACAATACTCCGAGTGGGTTTCATACATTCGCTCTCATCAGTTGTTACCTGATTGCCAAAGATTGGTTGCACAGCGGCGAAAATGGTGAACTATTACGACCCTATTTCTTGCAGGTTATTGCAAATTTGCTTATCTCTACTGGCCTCATTGTGGTCTTAAAATTTCACCGTGGTTTATTAGGTACTTGGGCAACACCCAATATTGTGGTCGATATTTTTGCATCCACGCTACTTTTTGCTTTAATCGCACCGTGGTACTCAGGATTATGCAAAGAATTATTGAAAGTAACTTATTCTTCTCAAGAAATAAATGGAGTTGAAGGTTGAAGGTACTTGAAAAATACCACCCTGAAGCGAGAAGGCTTTTTCTTTTTCGAATTATCTATGCCTTAATGCTTATCGTGCTCTGCTCTGTCCTGAGTTACAGGCAACTTTTTGAAGCTGACGAATATGAAACAAAAGAGAGGCAGCAAGGCCAACGAAGAATCATCAGACCAGGTGCACGTGGCGATGTACTAGATAGAGAGGGTAATTTACTAATTGGAAACCGGGCAAATTTCTCAGCCGTTTTACACATGGAACAGCTAAAAAGCGAAATTTGGAGAAAAAAATTAGAGCTGCGGAATCTAGCTTATTCAACAAGGGAAGAATTTAACCAAGAATCTGTCTTGAAACTAGAATCCCTTATCCAAAGATGTTTAGAGATAGACCATGTGCAAAAAAGAGGAATTTTTCTGACTGGAAAATCTCTAGTTTCAAAAAAGATAAATGCAGGAACTAGAATCTTCAGTAACGGAAGCAGGCTACATGTTGAAAAGGATGTAAAGAAAGGTTGGAATTGTAGAATATGGGACAACAAAAGCCCTATTTCCAACCTGTATTTTTACAATGCCGGCGAAACAGTTCGACTCAATGCAGCAGGGCTATTCAAGATAATCTTTAACCTAAATCCTGAGGGCAAACCAATTGCAATCGAGAAAATACCCATTGGAAAGAATGGCTTTATGAATTCGATATTAACAAGTAAAGATGACAGTTCTCATTTTTTTAATTTCAGTACAAGTGGCTACGACCTAGATTGGGAATCAAGATTCTCAATTGTAAAAAAATATTTACAGATTGTGAATGAAATGACGGGGAGAAATAAGGTTTTGACGATGAAAGATATAAAAAAGCATTGGAATCAAAGGCTGGTCATGCCCTTGGAAATATCTACTGATTTGCTTCCATCAGAGTATGCTGCATTAGTCGAAAAGCTTCCGCCTCAATCCCCGATTAAAGTACAAGCACAATCTGTACGACACTACCCTCAAAAATCTCTCGCATCTCATATCCTTGGCTATGTGGGCAGTGGTTATGAAGCAAACCCAACGGGACTATCAGGGGGAGACCTAGCAACTTTCGAGGTTCAAGGCAGAACAGGTAAAGCCGGAGTGGAAAAACAATTTGACCATATTCTTCGAGGTCAAGATGGTGGTGATATTTGGCGGGTTAATCCTATGGGTTATCGATTTGAAAGAATTGAGAAAAAGCCCTCCCAAAAAGGCGATCCTATTCAATTAACCATCGATAAGGACCTTCAATTAATTGCAGAAAATTCACTCCAAAAAATGGTTCAAAAGGTTGCGAGCAATCGGATTCTTCCAGATAGGGACTGGCGCAAGACGATCGAAAGAAGAACCCGAAAAGCTCTTCAAGGCTCTCAGGAAACTGAGGTCCGTGCAGAGTTATTAATTTCTGCATTTGTAGATGCCCCCTTCCCTCTTAGCGGCGTGCAAGCTTCAACCGTTGCAGGATTTAAGGGAACCCCGGAAGATGCGACCCGACTGCTTCGAAGACTTTACGCACAAGGGGTATTAGCCAAGCCAGACAAGTCTAGAGATGAATATGTACTGGCCCCTCCCATGCTTCCTCCTGCAGCGGCTGTATTATTGGATTTGGAAAATGAAGAGATACTAGCCCTTGCGAGTAAGCCTAACTATAACTTGGAGCAATTAACGCCTTACATTTCACAAAATACATACGACGAAATCCAAAGACGCGAAGCCTGGCTTCCTCGGGCTTATCACCCGGGGTATGCCCCTGCATCCCCTTTTAAATTAGTTACAGCCTTAGCGGGAATTCGTTATACGGGTCTGGACCCGGATGAGCATTTACTGTGCGAAGGGATTTATCGGGGTATGGAATGCCATGTATATCCGGGAAAACATGGGGAGCTCAGTTTAAGAGATGCTATATCACAAAGTTGTAATGTGTACTTTTTTAGGTGTGCAGAAAAAATTGGTCATGAAAACTTAATCCGAGAAGCAAAAATGCTCGGATTCACAGAGAACCCGAACCTAGAACTTCCTTCCCTGCGAGATTCTCCTATCGTGCCTGACCCAACCTGGAAAAAAGATGCCTTGGGTGTTAAATGGACTCTCGAGGATACTTTTAATATCTCAATTGGGCAGGGAGGTTTAAGGCAGAGTCCTCTGCAAATGGCATGCTTTGCCGCCAAAATGGCAAAAAATAAGTTTAAGTTTAAACCTACGATTTTAAAAAACCAAACTCCTCAAAAAAGTGAATATCATTTAGTGGATGGTAATACTTCAAAATATCGTGCCATTATTGAAGGTATGCACCTTGCCACGACTAGAGGTACTGCAAGGAGGTGTAATATTGATGGTGTAGCTGTTGCCGGAAAGACCGGAACCGGGCAATGGCGAAACCGTAACATGGAGCTCAATCTTGCTTGGTTTATAGGCTTTGCTCCTGTTAAGGACCCAAAAGTAGCAATCGCGGTTTTAGTAGAGGGTGTTATCCCACAAGATCAAATCCAGGGAGGGCTTACCGCAACACCTGTCGCAAAAGATATTTTGTCAGCTTATTTTGCAAAATATAAAAAAAAGTAGCATCTCTACCAAAAAATTAAATATCCAATAAGATTACCATGGTTGCCACTTCTTCTACAATGATTCCCATCGGGTCCAAAGCACCCGACTTCTCCTTATTGGACACTCGGTCTGACCAATTTTTTGATTTTTCAATAAAACAATCTTCGAAAGCGTACTTACTTTGTTTTATCTGCAATCACTGCCCGTATGTAATTCATTTACTTGATCATCTCATAAAGCAATGTAATGAGTGGAACAAAAAAGAGATTTCAGTTCTCATGATCTCGTCAAATGATGAAGTCAAGTACCCCGCGGACAGCCCTAAAAAAATGAAAGAACTTTCTGAACGCAAAGGTTTTTCTTTTCCTTATCTATTTGATCATGACCAGAGCGTAGCCAAGAGCTATAAAGCCGCATGCACTCCTGACTTCTTTTTGTTTGACCATAACAAAAAGCTTTTTTACCGGGGTCAGTATGATGGATCGAGACCAGGCCAATCGACTTCTGTCACAGGGGCAGACTTAATTAACGCAATGGAACGGCTTTTGAACGGTCTTGTGCCCCCTCAAAAGCAAATCCCTAGCATAGGCTGTAACATTAAGTGGAAATACGGAAATGCCCCTGAATATTTCCCTAAATAAATAAAATTGATAGCCTGAGCTAATTTACTTGGTTGTCATTACATAAACCCCATCCCAGTCGGAACCAGGTGGGTTCTCTTTCATTACATTACAACGATCAATCAAAATCATAGACGGGTTGTCCTTCACGCCAGGAGTTACCCCTGGTTTGTTTGGCTCCATTTCTTTGGCTCTTTCAAATAAATTCAATGCTCCATCCCAATCCTGGAGAAGGTATTTATCAATTCCTTGACGAAAGCAATCCAGGCAGTCTTGAGTTTCTTGGGAGAGCTCGGACATAAATCCCGTAGGTTCATACATGGCAACAGGCTGAGATCGCCCCTTTACCACAATTTTGTCCAAATACCGGAAAGCAATGTCATCTTTTGTACTCTCGGATGCCATTTTAGTTTCCTCGGTAATCATGATGTAAGCCCCATATGCTTTAGCCCCACTTTCGCAACGGGCAGCTAAATTAACCATATCGCCCATCATCGTATAATTGAACCTATCTAAGGCCCCCATATTTCCAACCGTAGCGGTTCCAGTATTGCAACCAATCCGTGTTTGCATTTGAGAAACCAAGCCATGACATTTCCCCCATTTATCCGCTTCTTGCTTCCATTTGTCTCGTAACTCGATTTGCTTATTCTGCATCAGAATTGCGGTTCTTACAGATTGATAAGCATGATCTTGCATGGGTATTGGAGCACCATACATTGCCACAATTGCATCGCCTATATATTTATCTAAAGTTCCTCGTTCTTCCTGCAAAATATTTGTCATTGCAGTCAAGTATTCGTTCATTAAATCAACAAGTCCAGTTGGAGTTAATAACTCCGAGAAGCTTGAGAACGCCTGTACATCACTAAAAAACGCAGTGATCGAGGTCTCTTCTCCCCCTAGGCTCGGTTCTTCCCCTGAATCAACCATTTGCTCGACTAGATCAGAAGAGACATAACTCCCAAACATCCCTTTTAATTTCCCTTTTGCTTTTTGTTCAATCACAACCATGGCAGCAAGCCCTATAAAAGAGGTACTTAGCCCAGCAAAAGCCGGGGTTGTAATGGGCAAAAGGTAATGTGTATTCGTAAAAGTAAACAACCCAAACACGACATAACCTACCAATACTAATATTCCTGTCGCCTGTACCAAGCTCGCTTTTTTACCTTGATACACAGATAAAAGTCCCATCACTAGGCAAACAAGAAAGGTAGCGATGTGATCCACATATTTATGTGGACGAGTGATGTACTTACCTGTTGTCATCGTTTTAATCAAATTGCCATGAACGCTTACCTTTGGGACAGAGGCTTTGTCTAAAGGTGTGGGTGCAAGGTCTTGAAAGGTTTTTTCCTCGGGCCCGAGAAGTACAATAGAATCTTTAAAACAAGAGAAAAATGAATCAATGCGGTTCAGTTCCTTCCGTTGTTCCTCTAAGTTTTCGGTGTTTATTTCGATCGCATCCACGACTTGTTTTTTCTTCGCAAGAATAGATTCGTTACCTGGGTTAGCCTCTAGTGCAGTAAGAATTTTTCCCATAAAATTTGGTCCTTCAAGACTTACTATCTTATTTTCAAGTTCTTTAATTTTCGCGGTTACTTGGTCCTGAAACTTGGCATTTTGCAAAACATCACGCATCCCACACATCGGGTTTGTTTTCGATTTTAAACTCGGGGGAATAAAATAATAAGCTATGGCTTCAACTACTTTCGTAAGATCTTCAAAGCCGGGAATATCAGAGGAACCCGATTCTAGGCCCAGTAAGTTTTCGGCCACCACGATGAGACTTGATTCTAGGTCTAAATCTTTTAAGGCTTCAATAATTTCTGTGGAATCAGTAACTGAAACCCCATCTACTCTGTTCAAGAATTTTTGGAGAACAGAAGGTACTAAACGAGTGTAAGTTGAAAAATCACCATCATTGTAAGCTTTCTTGGCATCTTTCATCATTCTTCTCTCTTCTAAATTCTCAGTCCATTGCGTGAACCAGTTAACTTCCAAAAACTGGTTTTCTTCCAGTTTACAACTGACCAAGATCTGATTATCTAATGATCTGATCTTAAAGGAGCCATCATTGTCAATGGTGACCGATTTTTCATCAAGTCCGTAATAAGCGAGAAGACTCTCAACGCCGAGAGCATAAACATTGCGATCTCTACGAAGGGGTACTTCATTGGGAAGAGAGTCAACAAGCTTGGCTTCCTTTTCATCATCGGTGGTTTTGTAAACCAGGCGCAAGGTTTGACCACGCTCAATAAGCTCAGTTTCAGCTTTTCCTTTCAACCTCGATAGATCTCTTTGTACCAATGACACCTTTTTATTTAGCCCATCAATTCCTGACCTAATTTTCACCAAAGCACCTGCTCGTTTAGCCAAGTCTGAGGCTTTAGATGCAGCTTCTTTATTTTTTTGGGATAAATGAGTTACAAGATTACTCAATGCTTGGGTCTGTTGCTGATCATTCAGTTCAATACCAGACGTAGCAGAAGAGGTTACTAATTTTTGGGTAAGTGCCTCTTTTTCCGACATTCTTTTTTCTAGTTGAGGCTTGATAATTTCAGCAATTGCTGGATTTGCAGACAAAGTAGATTGGAAATTCGAAATTTCTTGCTCCAACTGTACAATTCTAATTTCAGCCTCGCTAACTTCACTGGGTGACAAACCAAGGCTTACATTTAAGTCTGATAAAAAAACTGCCAGAATTCCATTCAGTTTTTTTACTCTTTGATTAATTTGGGGTGTAATAATTTTGGCTAGTGATTCGTTCTCTAGAAGAGTGTTTTGAAAAGCATCAATTTCTTTATTCAAACCCTCGGCAAAATTCTGCTGTTCTCTAAGCTCAGTAACCACAGCAATTATTTTTTCTTTTTCTGCTTGAAGCTTTGCTATCTCCTCCGAGGCTTCAGTGATTTTTTTTTCTTCGTGCTCTTTCTCCATAGTCAGCTTCTGTTGCTTAATCTCCAATTCATTAATTTGGACTCGGTTATCTTGAGGTAATTCAAAATCTAACTTACTTTGCTTACCACCAAGTAAGTTATACGCATGAGCCTTGCCCATAGAAGGAAACCACAAAGGCACCCATCTTGGGATTTCATCAACCGCACGGAAAGGGGGAACGGTAAAGGATCCAACCCTACCTAAATATTTTCCATTTTGATAGCTTAGTAAGGGATAAGTCGGAGACTCAGGGTAGTGGTATTTTTTTGACCTTACGGATTCCTCCAAAGAAAACCCGTCATAGAAAAAGGGAGGAAATGCGCTAACTCCCGTCGGCTTAACAAATTGAGTGGGAACTCCTGAATATAGACAGCCAAGCACGACCCGGTCGGGGTATTTCTTCACAAGTCCCCCAATCGCATCATCGCTACGATAAGAATTTTCTCGAGGCACCATCTTTGACATACTTTTCGGAGTAAAGCCAAAGTCGAAACCCAAGACTCGGGCCTTTCCTCGTTCAATCAAAGCAAGGGCTGTATCACGAAAGAATGCTCTATCCCATGGTCTTTCCCCGACTCCATCCATTGCAAGAGTAGAGGCATCGAAATTAACATAGGTAACCTTCGGAATGCGTGGCAGAGATTTATTCTCATCCACTTGAACCATGTCTCCTGCTGGACTATCAGCTTGCTGCTCAATTTCCCCCCGAAATTGAAGCCTCCAGTCAAGTGACTTCATTTTAAGAAAATCTATGTAACCAAAATGATTAAGGGCCACCCAGACGAAGGGGATAATCAGCAAAAATAAAAAAGTATTTTGGGATTCTTTGCTAAACTTCATTCTATTTATTATTTTGTACTATTAAAAGATAACACATTCAATCTACTTCATATAGTTATCGGCAAGAAGAAAAGTAACGGGATTTATTACATTCGGATTTATCTTGGACAAATCCTTTGATTGTTTACGCTATATGTCCTGTTATTTAAATTATGATCGATGAAAACATATCTACACCTCCTGCACCAGAAACTCAGGAAAAAATACGAAACGAAGCCGCTTGGGTCGATCTTCTACGGCAAGAGATTGGCAGAGTCATTATTGGTCAAAAATACCTAATAGACCGTTTAATTCTTGGTCTTCTCGCCAACGGCCATGTACTGTTAGAAGGTGTACCTGGACTTGCTAAAACCCTAGCAGTAAAAACCCTATCTCAATGTATTCGGGCTGATTTTAAGCGCATACAATTTACCCCAGACCTTCTACCTGCTGATGTGGTGGGCACGCTAATCTACAGCCCCAATCAGGGAGAGTTCACAACTAAAAAAGGGCCTATTTTTACGAATCTTCTTTTGGCGGATGAAATTAACCGTGCTCCCGCTAAGGTGCAAAGTGCTCTGCTGGAAGGTATGCAGGAAAGGCAGGTAACTATCGGTGATGAAACTTTCATGCTGCCCAAGCCCTTCCTGGTGCTGGCTACAGAAAACCCAATTGATCAAGAAGGTACCTACCCTCTACCTGAGGCTCAGATGGATCGCTTCATGTTTAAACTAGTTGTAGACTATCCAAGCAAAGCTGAAGAATTAAAAATTCTAGAATCTAATGCAAATGTTTCCGTCCGTCATAATGTTAGTCCTGTTGTAGATGCAGAAACAATCTTTAATTCCCGTAAATCTGTTGATCAAATCTATCTTGATGACAAATTAAAGGGCTACCTAGTTGATGTAGTCCAGTCCACCCGAAACCCCGATCAATTTGGCGCATCCGAGTTGGGTGCGTTTATACGGTTTGGGGCATCTCCTCGGGCCACAATCAGCCTCGCACTTGCCTCCAAAGCCCATGCCTTTATGCAAGGAAGAAGTTTTGTCACACCTCAGGATATTAAAGACATTGGTTTCGATGTACTCCGACACCGCATTATTGTAAGCTATGAGGCCGAAGCGGAAGATATTTCAAGTGATGATATCATAAAAAAAATCTTCGAAACAGTTCCTGTTCCCTGAGCAAGCTCATTACCCTTTAGCGTAGGTCAAGACTTATGGATGATTCGGATCAAGATTTCACCAGAAATATCCTGAAGCAAGTCAGGCAAATAGAAATTCGATCAAACCGACTTGTTTCAGAAGCCTTGGCAGGCTCTTACCACAGTGCATTTAAAGGGCAAGGGATTGATTTCGAAGAAGTTCGGGAATATCAACCGGGTGATGAAGTGAGATCGATTGATTGGAATGTTACTGCCAAAATGGGTGTTCCCTTTGTTAAGCAATTTCGGGAAGAAAGAGAACTTACGATTTTATTGGCGATTGATATCAGTGAAAGCGGATCCTTTGGATCGAAGAAAAGAAGCAAAAGAGAGAGACTTGCAGAACTGGGCGCGTTGCTTGCATTCGCGGCAAACCGGAACGGCGATAAAGTAAGCCTTCTTCTTTTCTCCAATGAGGTGGAGATTTACCTTCCACCTGCCAAGGGACAAAAGCATGTACTCCGTATCTTACGCGAGATCCTGTTTCACCAAAATAAAAATTTGGGCACCGATATCAATGGTGGGCTCAGGTTTATAAACCATGTATTGCGCAGGCGAGCCGTTGTCTTCCTTCTCTCAGACTTTATCATTCCAGAATACCAAAATGGAAAACAACAGGCAGAAGATCTATTTTTCAAGGAAATTGCCTCTACTCGAAGAAAACACGATTTGATTTGTGGTCATGTGTTTGACCGTTTCGAAAAATCATTCCCTTCCCTTGGGATCATGCACCTAGAAGATGCCGAAACCGGAGAAACTATTTTGGTCGACACAAGCAGTGAAGGTTTCACCCAAGAATTCACAAAGTTATCCAGCGAAAGCCGAACCCGTTTTGAACAGAGACTCAAAAGGCGTGGGATTGATATGTTCTCATTCTCTACTGAATCAGATTTCGTGAAAATTCTTAAAGAATTTTTTCAAATGAGAAAAAACAGGAGGAACCGATAATGTTGATTGCCTCCATTGCCCGAACCAGTGCAGATTATTTACTGGACGAAAACATTGAAAAAGATGCTCCGCTTCCGATTTTCAAGTCTTTTAATGAAATTTTTAAAGAAAACTTAATTTCTATCCTAGCAGTCTTTGCTGTAATTTTAGCGGGGTTTACAATATGGTATTTTTTAAAGAAGAAAAAAGAAAAAGTGGATGTAAAAGTAGAAGACGCCCCTTCGGACCCCTACGAAGATGCTATGCAAGCGATTGCTGACTTACAAAGAATGAATTCAATCGCCCCAAAACCTCTGGTTTTTAGATTGTCTGAAATCCTGCGGATTTACGTAGAGAGGCTTTTTAATTTACCGGCTATGGAATTAACCGGGGAAGAATTTATGAAGGAGATTGCAAGTCATTCCTTTTTTAAAAATAGGTATGAAGAAACACTGCAGGATTTCATTCATCAAGGGGACCAGATCAAATACTCAAAGAAACAGGTTACAGATGAAACAACTAAGCAATTAGTTCAGGTGGCTCTCCATTTCGTAAAAGATACCAAGCAAAAGCTTGAAAAAGAAAAAAGAGATTCGGATTTAAAAAATAAGGTAAACCCTCAATCAAAATGATGTTTTCAGCGTTGCAAAACCTACACTTTGCTGAACCTTATTGGCTGTTTCTACTTTTGGTAATCCCAATCTTAATTTGGATTCGTAGTAAAAGAGGTCCGAACTCTCCAGCCATTCGTTTTTCCAGTCTTTCTAAAATTGAGTCAATCAAGCATGCAGGTAGAAAGCGATTTTTATGGATACTAAAGTTCTTTCGCTACTCCTGTCTTTTTTTCCTGGTTCTTTCAATCGCTCGCCCTCAACTTGATCAGAGCACAGAGACAATTGAATCCAGTGGAGTTGATATTGTTCTAGCAGTCGATCTCTCGGCTTCTATGCTTGCCTTAGATATGAGCGATTCAGAAATCGGTGAAGTTACGCGCTTAGATGTAGTTAAAGGTGTGCTTCAAGACTTTATCAAAAAAAGAATATATGACCGCATTGGCGTTGTTGCTTTTTCTGTGAACCCTTATCTGGTCAGTGCATTAACTCTAGACAAAGAGCATTTACAAAAAAACCTCGCCCGTCTTAGGGTCGGATTAACCCACCAGACCGGTACGAATATAGGTTCAGCCCTCGCCGAGGGGATCAACCGCTTGAGACCCTTGGAATCAAAATCAAAAATCCTAATTCTGTTAACGGATGGAAAAGATGAGCCTGCACCACAACATAGTCCCCTTGTATTTGCAGAAGGAGCCCTGCAGGATGAAATCAAAATTTACACCATTGCCATTGGGACAAACAGTCGAACCAAAACTTACCTATTTGATCCATCCACAAAAGACCTAATGAGATACACTAATGGCAGACCGGTGGTGCAGGTCGCTGATTATCCTGTGGATAAAGAAATATTAAAAAAGATTTCATCCAAGACTGAAGCTCGCTACTTTGAAGCCAAGGACAGGGAATCTCTTCGTTTGATTTATGACGAAATTGATAGGCTTGAAAAAACCGATGTTAAAATTCATGTGAACGCCCTTTTTGATGATCTTTTTCAGTGGCCTCTCGTACTTGCCATCCTCTTCCTTTTGATGGAATTCGTTTTGGCTAAAACCTTGCTAATGAAAATTCCGTAAAATGTTGGCCGATAAAGAAATTCTTTATGTGGGAGCGGTTATCGTCTTGCTCGCTTTGCTCCTCTTTCGTTTTTCCGAAAGAGCAAAGCAGAAAAAACTTCAGACTCTTATCGCTCAAAATCATTTAAAAAAACTAGTCCCTCTGTTGTCGCCCATACGACGCAATGTAAAGCTATTGTTTATTATGCTCGCTTTGGTATTTTCATTTATTGCTTTATCAAGACCTCAGTGGGGAACAAAACAACGACTAGCGACACCACGCGGTATAGACATTTTGATTGCTGTGGATGTGTCTAAAAGTATGCTTTCGAGAGATGTTAAGCCAAATAGGCTCGAACGAGTTAAGCTTGGAATCCAGAACTTGTTAGAAAAAGTAAAAAGTGACAGGCTCGGACTTATTGCTTTTTCTGGATCATCTTTTTTACAATGCCCTCTGACCCTAGATCACCAAGCTTTTCTCAAAACCTTAGAAGACCTTGACGCCGGTATTATCAAAACTCCTGGCACCAATTTAGCGTTACCCATTGAAGAAGCCTCCAGATCATTTGCTACAGACGACAACGATCGATTCTTAATTCTTCTTTCAGATGGAGAAGACTTAGAAGGTGAAGGGTTAAAGAGGGCCAAAAAAGCACAAGCAGAAGGAATCAAAATTTACACCATTGGTGTGGGTTCACCCGAAGGTTCTTTTATCCCAACAGATCCATTCCATATGCCTGCTAAAAATTTCCTTAAAGATAGGAATGGGGAATTAATTGTTACAAAAATGGATCCTGGGTCCCTTCAAAAAATAGCGAAAGAAACCAATGGGAGATACTTTCATCTTGGCCCAACGGGAGAAGGTTTAGCCAAAGCTTTTGAAATTCTACAAAATATTGGCCAAAAGAGAAAAAAAGAACAATTATCAACAAACTTACCGATCGAAAGATTCCAACCTTTTATACTGCTTGTTCTTCTTTTGCTATTCTTAGAGACCCTTGTGCCTAACGCCAAAAAATATGGAAGCAGGTTAGCTTTGAAAGTTCTTCCTTTCTTTCTCTTCTTCGGTTGCTTCAAGAGGGACAATATTGAACGCGCTGAGGAAGAAATAAGGCAAGGGAATGCGGCCCAAGCGGCCCAGTTTTATGAACTTGAAATTAATGCATCCACAAGCTCGGGTAAGGAAATTGATCCCAGGCTTTTTTTAAACACAGGCCTTGCTCACCTCGAAGGAGAGTCTTTGGAAATTGCCGAAAGGTTTCTCGAGGCTTCCTTGGACTCGTCGGTAGATGATCCAAGCCTTCAGTCAATCGCACTTAACTCACTAGGAAATATTTATTACGAAAAAACTAATTTTCATTTGGATCGACAAAATGTATCAGAAGCTAGAAAAGCTTGGGAAAAAGCCTTGGGCTTTTACGAGTCTGCCTATGAACTAAATGGGAATGAAAAAGCGTCCTTAAATCTCATTTCGCTCAAGGAACAAATCGAAAAAAGAATCCAGGCGTTTGTTTGCTTAATCAAAGGCACAATGTGGAAGGATATAAATGGGGATGGCATAATCCAAAAAAATGAGCCCGGGCTGAGAGGAATAATTTTTTGGGATAAAGATAACAATGGTGATCTAAATGCAACCACAGAACCTCAGATACCAACCGACCAAGAGGGAAACTTTGTATTTGAATGGATTTCTGGGATTTATCCCACAAATATCACGATTGCTTCAAAACTCTCAGACCAGAATCATACTCAAAATAGCTTTTTGGTTCCTCTCTTCCCCGCTCCTCCGCCCCCGCTCAACTCATCAATGGTAAGAAACCATCTTTTGAATTTCGATAAAGCTGGATCCTACTCTTTGCTAATTCCCTACCGTACTGCTCCCACCGTAAAAGGTGAAATTTGGGCGGATGAGAATGCTAATGGTCGCAAAGACGCCAATGAAAGTGGTTATTCTGCTGCTTCAGTTTTCCTTGATACTAATGGAAACTTTCAACTGGATGAAAATGAAACTACATTCAAACCTTCCCAAGATGGGAGGTTTCATGTTCCTGTACCTCCAGGTCAACATGCAGTACACATTTCGCTGGAAAACCCCGATGCCAATATAACATACCCTATCGAACAAAGAAAAGCTTACCTGACTTGGGTTGACTTTGGATCTCAGTCAGACGAACTCAACTTTGGAGTTTACGATAAATCAAATCAACAAGGTCAACCGCAAGCTGCTTCACAGGAACAAGCAGACCCAGAGGCTCAAGATACGGAAGAAGATGAAGAAAGCGAGTCACAGATGGAGCAAGTGCCGCAAGAAATAAATGCCCTCTATGAAAGGCTTCTTCAAGAAACTGAATCAAAAAGTGAGCCTCTTGAACAAACTTTACCCCCCGCTGGAATTTTGAAAAATGGGAGAGACTATTAGATGAATCTACTCCTCCGCTCTTTGTGCCGTAAGCCCCTCGTATACTGGATCTTTATGGTGAGCATGCATGCTTTATCCTTCGGGCAACAGCCAAAAGTTCAATTCGAATCATACTTTGAACCATCTGCGGTAACTTTGAGTAATAGTTGTGCCTACAAAGTTATTATCCAAGGTTCCCAAAACTCGCCCAAAGGATCTATCCCTAATGTTCCCGGTTTAGAGATTTCTAATAATCCAAAAACATTTCGTAAAGTAAGTCTCATTAATGGCGTTACGGCCATAAAGCTTGAGTTGATTTTCTCCACTCGGCCCACCCAAACAGGTACATTTACCATCCCTTCATGGCCGATTATAATCGATGGTAAAACCCACACTGTTCCAGCAGCTACGCTTAGAGTTCTTGCTCCAACCCAGCAAGATATCGTAAACCAACAGAAACAAATCCAACAACAAGAAGATCTCAAACAAGCTGCTTTCATCCAATTCTCCATGCCTCGAGATTACATTTATGAGGGTGAAACTGTTGTTTCTAATGTTGGTTTATTTCTTTGGGACCGCATGCCCTTCACCAGAATCGAAAACGCCCCCGTCAAACAAAGTGAAGCTTTTTCAGCCACTGAATTAGGCCAACCCACTGAAAAAAGAAATGTTGTAAAGTACGGCAAGAATTACACAACCTACTCCTGGAAAATTGGCCTGACCTCTACTACTTCAGGACGACACTCCTTGTCCTACCATTCCAATGTGCGTATAAGAACCAATAACAAAAGAAGCACTCCATTTAATAGCCCATTTTTCAACGACCCCTTTTTTGGGTTCGGTAGAGAAGAGTCCCTCAAAGTCTCTTCAGATAGTAAATCGATTGAAGTTCGCCCCTTACCTACACTTGGAAGACCACAACAATTCAGGGGGGCTATTGGTGCATTTAATGTAAGCTCTATGGTTGATCGTGACCATGTTTCTTTGGGTGATCCGGTAAGGTTGACATTTTCTATTTCAGGAAAAGGAAATTTCACATCTATGCCAGCTCCCTCATTTGAGAAAAATAAGGATTTCAAGATTGGTCCTCCTGCCTTTTCATTTGAGGGAAACATGCAAACCAAGTTCGAAGGTACGCAAAATTTTGAATATGTAATAACTCCGCTTAGTCCCGGACTTTTACAGGTTCCTCTACTGCACTTCTCATATTTCGATCCTGTGCTTGAAAACTACCAATCCATAAGCTCAGTTGAGCACCCCTTACGTGTAGACCCTGGAGAAAAATGGGTAGACCCAGGAGATACAACACCGGTAGATGAAGATGATTATTCCTCTCAAAGATATACAACCAAAGATCTTTTTCAGACTGAAAGTGAACCAGGTGTTTGGAAAAAAACTTTTATTTCCCGTAGCTTGCTACAATCCTTTACCTTTTGGGTATTCCAAATCATTCCCCTTTCTACATTTGGATTGCTTCTATTTATCGGATTTAAAAAAAGGTACAGGGGAGTAAAAAGTCATAAACAGCAAGAAGATGCATTGCTTAAGGATTTGAAAAAATATTTGTCATTTAACGACTCCAAAAAGTTCTTTCGCTGTTATCGTTCTATTATACAATTCAAAGTGGGTCTGCTCCAATCTCATCCCAACCCATACTCACTATCGAGTGAAGAACTGATAGGACTCCTGGAGAAAGTAAATAAAGAAAAAGATTTGATATCAACAATTAGGCTTTTACTGATTAAATTCGACGATTATGAGTTTGCTGGGGTTGGCCAAAAAACTCTCAACCTTAAAGATGAATTCAGGCAGGCTTTGAAAATCATTAAGAAGTTAAAATGACACATTTTTTTTTAACCCTAGTAATTATTTGTTCCGTTTTTCCCAAAAGTTTGATTTCTAGCTCAAAGGACAAGTTATTTTACGATGCAGTTCGGGCTGAGGCCACAGGAGATTTACTAACCGCGATTGATCTCTATGAAGAGGCTTCCAAAATCAGTAAATCCTCCAACCTTCATGGAAATCTCGCTAACCTATATTTCAAAACAGAGAAATATGGTAAAGCCGTACTTAATTACAGAAGAGCCTTACTGCTAGAGCCGAGTAATCGGGCGTTTAAGGAAAATCTGAATTTTGCACTGGAAACAGCAGGGGTAAGTCTACGAAAAACAGATTTTTCAACCTACCTAGGCTTTAGTTCGATTGATTTATGGATAATTTCACTTGCCACTTCTTTCTGGATAGGAGCCTTAGCCTTAGCCTTTTTATATTTTCAGGGGTGGAACCGAAAGAGGTTTATTTTTCCTATTTTTACTTGGTGCCTTCTTCTTTGTTTTTTACTTTGGGGGGTATACACATCGACAGAAAATAAACGATTACTTTCCAAGGAAGTAATCGTTATTGAAACTAATGAAAACGAAAACAATGCCACGCAAAACATTCCACTTCGCAGGTTTGCTGGCTCCGGAAGCTCAGCTAACACCTATGTCAATCCCGGAGAAAGCCTTTGGCTTAACCTTTCTAACCATTCATTTCTGCAGTCCCATAAAAGTTTAAGCGGACAAAAATGGTTTTTAGTTCAAAGCTTAGGCGATGATAAAAAAGGTTGGATCAAATCTGATGCAGTCTCATTTCTCACCCAAGCTGAATGAGGTTTCTTTTAAAAATATAATTTAAATTAAAAGATTTGGATCAATTTTTTCGATTGAAACAAAATCTGCGCGAAATTTATCTTTTAAAACTCGACGCACGCCATCAGGTAGAGCAGCAGTTCTTTCATCAATTAATTTTTGGTCTTTCACTCTCCTTTTTGACTCGGGTTCTTCTGCCTTGGCTGCCTCACTCGTTAGGTTATTCTCATTTGTAGGCTCAACCTTTTCCACCTCTTGCATTTCAACTTTCTCGGGTAACACCTGGGACTTCTTAGCGGGTTCCTCGACAACCAAGCCCTCTGGTTTTACATGATCAGAAGCGGTATCATAAACAGATCTGCTTACACTTTCTTCGGAAGCTTCATCCTTGGGAACAGAAGGCTTATTTGGAGATTGAACTGACTTTACCCTAGCTTGAGTACTTTTTTTTTTAATATCCTCAGAGGCAAGCCCAGAGATCTCCCGTATGACCCGGTCGATGGAACGTGACTTACCTGCTTCCACTGCTCGAAGTAAAGTTACTTCAAAATTTGTTTTTTCGGATAAACCAGAGCGTACCAGGGCTTCACCCGCTTTCAATGCATCCAACACGCGGACTGCTTGCTCAGGATATGAACCTTTATCGGCTTTCATGCTTTCGACCAGAAATTCTCTTATATAATCAGCTAAGTCTAGCAACGCTCTGTAAAAATCAACGCCTTCATGAGCAAAAGCATCCGCTTCTTCTAAAATTAAATCATATTTACCGTGCAGTATATGATCGCCCAGCTTTTCAATGCGGGAACGAGAAACAAGTCCATACACATCTAACACATTTGATTGCGATATTTGGGTACCACAAAAGGAAATCAACTGATCCAAAATACTTTGCGCATCTCGCATACCTCCTTGAGCCATTCGGGCAACAGCCTGCAAAGCTTTTGGTTCAACTGTAATTTCCTCTTTATCACAAATCTCTTGGAGCTTACTTACAATTAAATCTACAGGTATAGAACGAAACTCAAAGCGCTGGCACCTCGAAACAATTGTGGGGAGAACTTTGTTAGCTTCCGTAGTTGCAAAAACAAATTTCACATGAGAGGGGGGTTCCTCAAGCGTTTTAAGTAAGGCATTGAAAGCCGCCTGGCTCAACATATGCACTTCATCAATAACATATATCTTAAATCGGCATTGAGCGGGTGCATACTGACACTCATCTCGTAAATCACGCACCTGATCCACTGAGTTATTGGAAGCTCCATCAATTTCAATCACATCCAAGCATCTTCCCTCCATGATTGACTGACCAATTTCAGAATCTGATGGCACATCCAAAGAGGGCCCATCTTCCCAGTTTAAAGACTTTGCAAAAAGGCGGGCTGATGTAGTTTTCCCCGTTCCCCTTGGTCCGACAAAAAGATATGCATGAGCGATACGGTCCATCTCAATTGCATTACCGAGAGTGCGTACCACATGGTCTTGCCCAACCAATTCAGAAAATTGTTTCGGTCTCCAACGACGAGCTATTACTTGATATGATGACTTTGTCACTTCCATTATCAATGTTTACTTACAGATACACAGGCAAGACAAAGAAGTAAAATTTGTACTTTTTGTAAGCAAACCAAAAAAAGGCCAGGCACCCCACAGCACACACTTCTCATAACTACCGCTGCTTCCTTCCGGACCTGACGGGGTTCGTTCGAGATGCGTCGCATGGGACCCGACCTTAAGCCCTTCATGTTAGAAAACTTTTTACCTCTTGCAAATATATTCCACACGATTGTAAGCACAGGTAACAAAATGAAAAAAGAAGCCTCTATTCTGTGGGAAATTGTTTTGCCTTATTGAGCAGAATTTAAAATATTAATTTAGATGGGTAATTCGTTTGGAAATTTGTTTAGAATATCTTCTTGGGGAGAAAGTCACGGAGGCGGCATAGGGGTGGTTGTCGATGGGTGCCCTCCCCGCCTGCCCCTATCGGAGTTAGATATTCAACCATTCCTTGATCGTCGCAAACCCGGACAAAGTAAACTTACCACACCACGAGACGAAGCTGATAAAATTGAAATTTTATCGGGCGTCTTCGAGGGAAAAACCTTAGGTACTCCTATTGCCATGCTTGTAAGGAACAAAGATGCACGCCCTCAAGCCTATGACGAAATGAAAGAAAAGTTTCGCCCCTCCCATGCAGACTTTACCTATCAAAAAAAGTTCGGCATCCGAAACCACGAAGGCGGAGGGCGCTCCTCAGCCCGTGAAACCATAGCCAGGGTCGCAGCCGGAGCCATTGCTCAAAAACTATTAACAGTCATGAATGTTTCGATCTCTACTTATGTTGAACGAATTCATGACATCCAATGCCCACCACTTAATACACCGCCTAGTTTGGAAGATGTAGAAGCTTCCCCCACCCGATGCCCTGATCCCGGAAGTGCCAAATTGATGGAAAGCCGAATTTTAGAAGTAAAGAAGGCGGGTGATTCGGTTGGCGGTTCAATCCGTTGCCGAGTAAATGGGTTACCCGTTGGCTTAGGTGCACCTGTATTTGATCGGATTGAAGCGGATTTAGCCAAAGCAATGCTGTCCCTTCCTGCCACCAAAGCATTTGAAATAGGAAGTGGGTTTGAAGGAACTCTGCTCAAAGGCTCCGAGCACAACGACTTATTTGAAAGTCGAGATGGTCAAGTTTCCACGAAAACTAATAACTCTGGAGGGGTACAAGGTGGAATATCTAACGGAGAGGAACTTTTTTTCCGGGTTGCCTTTAAGCCCACAGCGACTGTCCTCCAAATGCAAAAGACCGTGGACCAAGACGGCAATGAAACAGAATTAATGGGTAGGGGAAGGCATGATCCCTGTGTTTTGCCCAGAGCTGTCCCCATTATCGAAGCAATGACCGCCCTTGTGCTAATCGATCATAAAATGCGTCATTCAGCACAGTGCGAATCTTTTAACGAGTTGTAACCGGATCATGGAAGGGCTGTTATATATAATTATCAAAACGCCAAACTCTGGTGTAGAAAACATTCTTTCGTTAGGTCTCAATAAAGATCAGGAAAATCAAGTCTCCCTCTGCTTATTACCCGGCAGTGAGCCCTCTTCCAATCTTCCATTTCTTACATGGTGCATGCAGGGTGAAGAAATTCAAATTGAAAACCCCAAACAATTAGTTGCACATGAATGGTTTCTTTTTTTATCCAATGAACTTGATCTTGCTGACCAAATCGAGGCTAGCCTTGCATTGTTGAATAAAAATCCACAACTCAATTTATGCAGGATATTATCCTTCATTGACTCCCATCTCATTGGACCGGATAATTTTACTTCATGGATCGACGGGGCTGCTCATTTTTCAGACGCTATTTGTTTTTCCAACCGAACCAACAAAAATGGTGCCCTTGTTTCTCAGCTTATTGAAAAGTACAAAACAATGCGCTACCCAATGGAAACCTATATTTTGAGTGCAAAAAAAGAGCCACCGATCAATCAAATCTTGGCTCACACTCCAAGACGGATATCTCATGTTTTTGATCCTACTGAGTTGCTTGAGGAAGAAGACACACCCAAACAGGACTCATTTCTGGAAAGACAAGCGAATGGTAAACGAAATCGCTCCATTAGTAAATTATTCAGCTGATTATTTACTCGCACTAATTTCTTTTATATAGTTTAAGGTTAATCGATCGCCGGGGTGGCGGAATTGGTAGACGCGCTAGACTCAGAATCTAGTATCTGCAAAGATGTGCGAGTTCAAATCTCGCCCTCGGCACCACGAATATTTTAAAAACATCATACACTATTCTACTTCTATTTTTTGAATTCTAACAGAAAAAGCTTGTTGGAATTAAAATTTTTCATAGATTAAACGAACATTTTAGAAACAATCCTACCATGAAATTCTCCAAATACTTAATTACTACCCTATCATTGGTCCTCTCCAGCACTCTCATATTCGGCCAAGAGGGCGATGATGCAGCTGCTGCATCCTCAACTGGGTCTGTTTCAGCACCGAGCAAAGGAGCCCCAAAGTCTGCACAAGCTAATCACAAGCTTCGAGTATTACACATCGCAATTCACAAGCTCGGGTACACCCATGAGTCACTAAAAGCCTTGGATGGCGGTCTTGATACATTGAAAGATAAATACACCGAGTCCCTTAAAAGTGGTGGAAGTATTAAAGATTTTAAAGAGCACCACGATTTATTAGTTACTGGGATTGGCATTCATGATGCCAAAGAGCACGGTGATTTACTCAGGAAGGGTCACTCTCTTGACGATGCAAAACTCTATGGTGATTTCCTCAGAGATCCTGAACACGAAGGAAAATCACTAGAAGATACCTTAGCCGCCGCCAAAGCACAGCATGCTGACCAAGTTGCAGACCCATTGCTGCTCATTAAGGATGCTGAGTTACTTGCCCTGTCAAGATATTCATCTACTTATTCTAAAGACTCCCAATTTACTAGTGCCCTCACTTTGGCATCCACGGTTCTGACTGACAGGGTCCTCACCACCACATTGCCAGCATCAACTATTTCGGTAGCGAGCTTATCAGCAACTGGTTACAATACAGCATTCATTCGCTTACTCTCTGCATACGGTGCGTTAGGTTCGAATGGAGAAAACCTCGCCAGTAATGTCTTGGGGGCAAATTACTCCTACACGGGAGATTCTACACTATCATCACTAGTACAAAATTCAACAAGTGACTATCTCGGATTTCTTTCAACACTGACGGGCTCAAGATCATTCTCGACTGAAGACACCCCATCAAGCGTGCTCAATGTTCCTCTATCGAATGTAATGCTTAAGGCAGGTTCTACCCTAACTCTTGGTCAAGCAGGAAGCGAATCCACTATTGATGTGAGTAACGAACTTGGAAAAGCTGCATCCACTGCAGATCGTAAAGTGCTTGTTATAGGGGCCGCAAAAGATTTAAAATCTGCTGGAAACATCAAGTTTACTAACTCCAACACAGTTGAAGATCACGCCTTAGTCCTGGGTGCGGCAGATGATGTTTTCATCGAAAACACCAACATTGAGTATACAGGATCAAATCTAGGAATTGGATCTGGCGACACAGGCAGCGATAGCATGTATCTTGTTAACACAAGCATTTCAACAGGTGGCAATCTTGCCGTTGGCTCTTTAGGTACAATGAACATAATTGGTGGATCGACATTCACCGTTGGAACTGCAAACGGTGCGAATTCTGACCCAGACAATGTTTACCTTTATGCAAATGAATTGATAAACATCGATCGGTTGAATTTTTCTGGAAGAATCGATGATATATACATGGAATCTAAAACTATACATATTAAGAATACCTCCTTTCCTTCCACAGCTGATATAATGCTCAGAAGTCAAAATGGTGCTCTTTCCATTAATAATTCAGATAATAAATCTATCACAAGTGGAGCAGTTAATTTTCACAATGTTAAGCATCTCGGTATAAGTAATGATGTCTTGACTCGTAATCAATTTAACGGAGTAGATGGGCACATCAACTCTGCCGCCACTTTGCCTAATGGTACACCTTTCATCAAGGTCAGAGGCCAATAATTAATCAATTTATTATAAATATAATTACAAACCAATCGTAATGAACACTCATATTTCTATTTTACTTTTATCTGCTCTCGTTACATACGGCCAAACCCAGTCTCGTGTCGATTCAACCAGTAGATCTCTACCATCTCCAGTTGCTGAGTCTGCTCAAAAAAGCAGTAAAGGAACCAGCTCAGATGTTGAATCGTCCGATACAGGAGCTCAGCGACCATTGTTGCTCAAAAAATCTGGCTTTTCTGCTTCCTTCGGCTACGACAGTAACATAGCCTACAAACAAAATCCGCTTGGTGCCCCAGGTGTTTTAGACCAACAAGCAGACGCTGTTTGGGTAAATAAATTTCATGGTATGGCCAAGCTTGGTGTTTATGATCTTGATTCATCTGTACTCACTCCTTTTGTCGGGGGTGCATGGGCGATGACAGATTACACCTACAAAAACTCTAATGAAGCAATACCAGACTTAAGTGTGTTAAATCACAACACCACAACTGCATATTTACTATTCCTGCTACAACACGAGAGTGGTTGGGCCTTCCGAGCCGGAGTCATGTACTCAAATGACCGAAGTGTTGAAAGCGATACAGAGGAGTACAAGGAATTCTACCCTAGTGTTGGTGTAACAAAAGCCTACCCTTTGTCAGATAATTTGCTTGGTGTATTAGATGCTTCTGTTGGTTCTCACTATGGCGATATAGAGGATGCAGACGGTCCAACCTCAAGCTCGCATACAGAAGATGAACTTGATCACATAGATGCCACCCTTAGATATTCGATAATCTACTCATTAGAAACATTAACTATCACGCCAACATATTCAGTTTCATACCGAAAGTATGACAATGGTTTCAATTTTGACAGAACCGATGTTCTTCAGAATATCGGAGTAGTTATCCAATACCCTATCAGTGATTCATTTGAACTTTCTCTCAATTCTGATTACTCCAAAAGAGTTTCTGATGGAAATGACGAGGCTGGAGATTCTTACGATACACTGTACGATTTCAAGAAGTTTGATTTGGGTGCAGGCTTAAGCCTAACAGCTAGTTTCTAAATTGATCTACATTAAAATTTCATTAATTGCCGCTGTTTCAACAGCGGCTTTTTTTTTATCAGCTTCATCGCCAAAAATCACTTATAAACATGGCCGCATAGATGCAGTTGATTTAAGCGACAAAGACAAATTTGATCCCTACCTTATTGATGTAAATACTAGTCTAACAAAAGATCTTCTCATTGCTACAGGTGTACAAGGAAGACTAGAATCAATAACACCCAAAAATTACTGGAGGCTTGGACGAGACAGCATGGGAACCTGGCGTTCTGATACAGATTTCTGGCTGCACTCTGGAAGCTTACTTTTTTGTACTGAACATGCCCAAAGCATTAAATTTTCAACAAGAGAATCCAATGCAACTTTTAACGGTCGTGGCACCATTATCCTAGAAGCAACAAAAAATGGTGGGTTTAAATTTATCCCACTTGAAGGAAAAGGTACAATAACTACAGCTAAAGGTGGTACTAAAGAAATTATTGGAGGCCGCATGCTGCTCGTTCTTGGAAAACCAACTTACTTTGGTGATGCTTACGATATTGATATTATGTTACTTTTGAAATCGAGCCGGCTTGTTAATTCTTACCCAACATCTTTACCTACCTTTAAAAAGATGGGGTTAGCTATTTACATACAAGAATTGAAATTGAAAGGTAAGTATGATGCCCTGATTGGAGATGCCACAACAAATGAAAACTTAGAAATGTGGAGATTTGGCTCAGCCAAGAAAAGTGATGGTAAACCTGTTACCAATAAAAAAGGAATTTTCGGTCGTATTTTTAGCTCTGACTAAATCAAGTATACTTTGGGGGTGGCAACTTTTTGTTGCCACCCTTTACGGAAACAGTGAGAAAATTGAACTTGCAAGGCAGGGCGACATTGATGCCCAATTGTCTGTTGGATTTTCCTTATCTGTTGTCTCTCCCAACAAACGACAAGATGCCTTGTACTGGATGAAGAAAGCAGGTAATCAAGGTAATATCACAGCTTGTCAATACCTTGGTAATGTATACAAAAATGGAATTGGAACATCTATCAACTTAACCAAAGCTGAAAAATGGTATATTAAAGCCATAGCTTATGGGGGTGACCAAATCTTGCTTAATTTAGGTCGAGTCTACGAACAAGACGGTAAAATATTACTAGCTTTAGCTGCCTACAAATTATCTTCAGATAGAGGCCCTGATAAAGCCTCAACAGAAAGCTTTGAACGGCTCAAAAAGATGATACCGCAAGTAGTGGCACAAAACATTCCTGACACATTGAATGAATTAAAAAAAAGAATCTTAAGAATACCAACTTTTGAATATAATCATCCAAAAAAACCAGTATCAAAATCCTCCACAGTTACCCTACAAGATGGGTCCACTTACAAGGGAAAAATACGCAATCACATTCCCCATGGTTTCGGGCAAAGAATTAGCACCGATGGAACATCCTATCTTGGCAACTTCAACCTTGGCTTAGAGGATGGAATGGGTTCCTCGTTCTCACGAGATGGTATCGTCACGTTTGAAGGTGTATGGAATCAGGGAAAACCTGTAAACTGACTCTCTGTTTGAGTTGTTTACCACGGGTGGACAATTCAAATTGGTGGCGAGTTGAAAAGATGGTTCAATCGCTGGATTGCCCGTCACTTTCACCTACTGGGTGCAGAACAGCATCCACATATATTTTGGAAGCTATAATACCGACTATTACAACCACGAACATGAGCACAGGTACTAAAAAAATCGGCAGTTTGTTTCTTTTATGACCAAATTGAGGATTATCAATAAATTCCATTCTCTTATTTATAAGGTAAATATTTTGACAGTCAACTATTGGGAAAAATAACTATTCAACCACCCAGGAATTTTTTCCAGTAAGTAATTCTTGCAATGACCCCTCCCCTTCGGATTGAGAAGCTTCAATCTGACCAACTACCGACTCCTCGTAAGTTTCCCTGCCCTCAAGTTGACGAAGTACGCCAAGAGGTGTTGGAAAGGTCGGGTAAGTCATCTGAGCTAACAAGGTAGGATAAGCAGCATTCGAGCTCTTTGGGTCGTGCACAAGGAGATCAGACTCATCTGCTTCACCATCATTTCCTATGGATACAATCTCTGGGTCGAGCCCATTCAGTCGAATGCCCTTATTTTGATCTTGCCCAAAAATGAGAGGCTTGCCCTCTTCAAGGTAAAGGATTTGATCGTTTTTCACATCACGACCAGTTACAGTCTCAAAAGTCTTGTTATTGAAAATAACACAGTTTTGAAAAACTTCTACAAAGGATGTACCTTTGTGAGCTTGGGCAGCCTTAAAGGTTTCAATCATGTGCTTTTGGTCTGTATCGGTTGTTCTCGCAATGAAGGTAGCTTCGCTCCCAAGAGCGAAAAGAAGAGGATTAACAGGATAATCTACAGAACCAGCAGGTGTACTTTTTGTCTTCTTACCCACTTCAGATGTAGGGCTATATTGGCCTTTGGTTAAGCCGTAGATACGATTATTAAAAAGGAGAACATTGATATCTAGGTTTCGACGCAATAAATGGAGCAGGTGATTCCCCCCGATAGATAGACCATCCCCATCTCCGGTAATCATCCATACGGAGAGCTCGGGGTTAGCTACTTTAATACCAGTTGCTACAGACGGGGCACGACCATGAATTGTGTGGAATCCGTAAGTGTTCATATAATAAGGGAACCGGCTAGAACAACCAATTCCACTCACGACTACAAATTTTTCTTTGGGTATTCCCAATTCTGGCATGGTTTTTTGCACCGCATTAAGAATGGCATAATCACCACATCCAGGGCACCACCTAACATCGTTTGGGGTAACAAAATCCTTTTTAGTTAAACTTCCTTCTTCAGTTGTTGACGGACTCATGATAAATAAATTTGAGATTATGAAAGGTGTTTTGAAAACTCCTCACGAAGTTCTGCTACCTTAAAGGGTTTACCTTGTATTTTAGTAAAAGCAATAATGTCAGTGACATAAGCTGATCGCAAAATGGTACTGAGTTGACCAAGATTTAACTCGGGTACAATCACTTTTTTGAAAGATTTAATAAGTGCACCGAGGTCGTTGGGGAGTGGATTCAGATGCCTCAGGTGTATACTGCTCACCGAAAACCCTTCATCCTGTAACATTTTAGTTGCGGAAGAAATCGCACCATATGTCCCACCCCAGCCAATAACAAGCAGATCACCCTGCGCTTCCCCTTGTACTGGAATCGGGTCATAACTTTTAGCAATACCATTAATCTTGTCTGCACGTAAGTGAGTCATATTCTCATGATTTTCAGGGTCATAACTGACACCACCATCTTCAGCTTTCTCAAGACCTCCAATGCGATGCTCCATACCTGCTTGTCCTGGAATTGCTTGGGTTCGGGCCAAGGTTTTGGGATCTCTTCTGTAGACTACAAACTCTTCATCCGGGTTTGCGAATTTGTTTTCAATCAACGGTAATTCTCCAGCGTTTGGAACCTGCCAGGGCTCCGACCCGTTCGCGACATAAAGATCACTTAATAAAATAACGGGAGTCATGTAGGTAAGGGCAATCCTCGTGGCTTCAATCGCACAGTCAAAGCAATCTGAAGGTGAGTGAGCAGCTATCACAGGCAATGGGCAATCTCCGTGCCTTGCGTATAGGCTTTGCATGAGATCGCTTTGTTCGGTCTTCGTGGGAAGTCCGGTACTTGGTCCACCCCGTTGTACATTGACGATGACCACAGGAAGTTCAGTAATCGAAGCCAAACCGATGAATTCACTTTTAAGACATATCCCCGGGCCACTAGTTGCCACCACCGCAAGGTCACCTGCAAAGCTGGCACCAATTGCCATCCCCATTGCTGAAATCTCATCCTCAGCCTGTAAGGTTTTGACGCCAAATTTCTTTAGAGCCGAAAGTCCTTCAAGAATAGGAGAAGCGGGTGTGATCGGGTAACCAGCGTAGAGAAGTTCACGGTCTGCTTGCTTGGCACCCGCAACCAGCCCATATACCAATGCTTCATTACCGGAAATCTTACGATACAAACCGGCTTGCACCGGTGCTTTCGATACTTGATATCGATTACGGGCTGTTTCCATGGTATCACCGAGATTAAAGCCAGCTTTTAAGGCAACCGAGTTAGCTTCCGCGAGTTCGGGCAACCGCTTAGACCACTTATCACTGAAAAACTTTAAGGTTGGTTCCAAGGGACGCCCGTAAACATAGTACATAAAGCCCAGGGCAAAAAAGTTTTTACACCTTGCTTTATCTGATGGTTTTAGGGGGCTCTCTTTGAGGGCATCTTTGGTTAAACTTGTAAGATCGAGCTCAACTAAGTGATATTTTTTCCTAAAATCCTCATCCTCGAGAGGATTTGCTTCATACCCAGCTTTAGTTAGGTTCATTTTTTTAAATGAATCAACATTAACCACAAGCATTCCGCCCTCGGGCAGATCATCCACATTAGTCTTGAGTGCTGCAGGGTTCATCGCCACTAGAGCATCAGGTTGATCACCAGGAGTAAGGATTTTTCTACTTCCAAATTGTAGCTGAAAACCAGAAACCCCGGCAAGGGTTCCTGCTGGGGCACGAATTTCAGCAGGGAAGTCTGGAAGGGTAGCAATGTCATTCCCTGCAAAAGCACTGGAATCAGTGAAACGTTCGCCAACCGTTTGCATGCCATCACCGGAATCTCCGGCAAATCGTACAACGGCTGATTCTATCTCTTCAAAAGAATCGGTTGAAGGTGTCATGAGGATATTTTGTTAGGCTTGTGAACCAAATATTAAACTTTATTGATGATAGTACTTTTCATGAATCTCAACGTTAATCCATAAAAAAAGAAGTTAATTCTATTTAAAAATAAATGAAATCAAAATTATGGCGTAAATTCATCATAAATCTTGATTTGGAAGAGGAAAAGGAAACAAATTAAATGCCAATGAGATTCTTTCATTGGAAGATTGATTTATGCGAACACCATGCTTTACATGGGGCGGAAATATAACAATTTTTCCGGGCTCTGGCACGACCTCAATATCATCACTTTTCTGAAAGTATAAATTTCCCGAGTAAGGATCTGCCTGGAGGTAAACAACAGCCGATAAAATAGACAAATGTGCATGATCATGCAGTCCTGTTAATTCACCTGGTTTTGCGATATTAAACCAAAACGGTGGCAACTCACTACGACTTCTAGATAAGGGCTCAAATAATAAAACCGGTCTTATACCGAGCATCTCAATTCCGGCAGTTCGAGCAAACCTCATGGGAATACGAGCACTTGGAACGGAGTCGATATCTAAATAAGAGTTTTCCCATCTACCATTGACTTTATGTGAGCTCCTGCAATTTCTTCGATGGGTAAAAAACTCGTTCAGCAGTGGAACTAACCAAGATTCCAAATTAGGAACTTTTAAAATTAGAACACGATCTTGACCGAGATAAAATTCATTTTTGTCCACAACTAAGGTTTCAACGACTACAGATTACCACATTCTAAGTACTGTGGATTTAGGAATTGCCTCATTAAGAAACTAAAAAAGAGTGGTCGGGACGGAGAGATTCGAACTCTCGGCCTCCTGCTCCCAAAGCAGGCGCGCTAACCAGACTACGCTACGTCCCGTACTAAAGCTCAATCTTATAGAGTTGAAATTGGATATTGGCAAAGAAAATTGTTTTAAAGTTTTATTACGGACTATTTATCCTTTTTCAGATTGCCCAAATCTCACATCAACATATCATGATATGTTGATACGTATATGAAAGATTTTTCTATAAAAAGACCTACCGAAGAAGACTTAAAATCCTTACTCAACGAAAGAATTTTAATTTTGGACGGGGCAATGGGCACCATGATCCAGCAAGAAAAACTCCAGGAAAATGACTTCCGTGGAGATCTCTTTAAAGATCACGCCATGGAGTTAAAAGGTAATAATGATTTACTTAGTCTCACCAGACCAGATATCATTAGAAATATCCATAAATCATATTTTGATGCCGGAAGCGACTTAGTTGAAACTAATACTTTTAGTGCTACCAGCATCGCGATGGCTGACTACAATTTGGAAGAGATCGTAGAAGATGTAAATATTGCATCTGCAAAACTTGCCCGAGAAGCAGCGGATTACGCGATGAAAAAAGATCCTTCTCGACCAAGGTTCGTGGCCGGGGCCATCGGCCCAACAAATCGTACAGCATCCCTCTCTCCGGATGTAAATGATCCTTCACTTCGGAATGTTACATTTGATGAGTTAGTAGAGGCATACTACAAACAAACCAAAGCATTAGTGGAAGGAGGCGTTGATATTTTAATGCCAGAAACCACCTTTGATACCCTGAATCTTAAGGCTGCAATCTTTGCCATAGAAAACTTTTTCGATGAGCTGGGAAAAAGGCTTCCTGTAATTATGTCGATTACGATCACAGATGCGTCTGGTCGTACTCTTTCAGGTCAAACAACCGAAGCTTGCTGGAATTCCATCGCCCATGCAAACCCATTGGGAGTCGGATTAAATTGTGCACTCGGAGCCGATGCGATGCGTCCATACCTTCAGGCCTTAGCCAAAAATGCTGATTGCTTTGTACATTGCTACCCCAATGCAGGTCTGCCCAATCCACTTGCGCCGACCGGGTACGATGAAAAACCGGAAGATACAGCTGGATCTCTTTTTACATTTGCGGACGAAAAGCTTTTAAACATGGCAGGAGGATGTTGCGGAACCACGCCAGACCATATCCATGCCATTGCAGAAAAGCTGGCCCAAGCAGAGCCTCGCAAGCCTGTGGTTATCGATCCTGCCCTACGACTTAGCGGATTGGAACCCTTTGAATTAAAAGGTGATATTACCTCTCTTACCATGGTCGGAGAGAGAACCAATGTGACTGGTTCTCCTCGTTTTCGGAAACTTATTGAAAATGAAGATTATGACTCTGCTTTGAAAGTTGCCAAGCAACAGGTGGAAAACGGAGCAAATATTCTCGATGTTAACTTTGATGCTGCCCTTCTCGACGGTGAAGCCTGCATGAATAAGTTTCTTAATCTTGTGGTTTCTGAACCTGATATTTCCCGTGTTCCTATCATGATTGACAGTTCTAAATGGTCGGTTATTGAAGCGGGCCTCAAGGTAATACAAGGGAAATGTATTATAAACTCCATCAGCCTTAAAGAAGGAGAAGAAAGCTTCAAAAAACATGCCAGGCTTGCCATGAGATACGGAGCGTCAGTGGTCGTTATGGCATTCGATGAAAAAGGACAAGCGGCTACCTTTGACGAAAAGGTACGTATTTGTGAACGTGCGTACAACCTACTGGTTAAAGAAATTGGTTTCCCCCCCGCAGACATTATTTTCGATCCCAATGTATTGACACTTGCCACGGGTATGGACGAGCACAATGCCTATGGTCTGGATTTTATCGATGCAGTAAGGGAAATAAAAAAACGCTGCCCCCATGCCCGTACAAGTGGTGGCATAAGCAATGTATCTTTCTCCTTCCGAGGGAATAATCTAGTCCGAGAAGCCATGCATGCAAGCTTCCTCTACCATGCCTGCCAAGCTGGGCTCGATATGGGTATAGTAAATGCCGGAATGCTTGCAGTGTATGACGAAATCGAAGACGAACTCCGGTCCCGAGTAGAAGCAGTCGTACTCAACAAAACCAAAAATGCGGGGGAAGACCTCTTAGCGTATGCTGAGAAAATAAAAGATAAAAATTCCAGTCGGACATCTGAAGGCCCCGACCTGTCCTGGAGGGATAAGCCTGTGGCCGAAAGACTAAGCTATTCTCTGGTTAAAGGCATTGGGGATTATGCCGAAGAAGATGCTGAAGAAGCCAGATCTCTCCTCGGGCGTCCTCTTGAAGTGATTGAAGGCCCGTTAATGGATGGAATGAAAGTTGTGGGCGGTCTCTTTGGAGAAGGTAAAATGTTTTTACCACAGGTAGTAAAAAGTGCTCGAGTGATGAAAAAGGCAGTGGCCTACCTCGAACCGTTCATGGAAGCCGAAAAAGGCGATTCCGGCTCAAACAAAAGAGGGACGATGGTCATTGCTACGGTTAAGGGTGATGTTCACGACATTGGCAAAAATATCGTAGGCGTAGTTCTGGCTTGTAACAACTGGGAAGTGATTGACTTGGGTGTTATGGTTTCCTGTGATAAAATCCTCGACGCTGTGCGAAAGCATAACGCAGACATTCTTGGATTAAGTGGGCTTATCACTCCATCCTTGGACGAAATGATCCACAACGCACAGGAAATGCAAAAAGGAGGCTTAACCATTCCCTTATTGATTGGTGGAGCCACCACTAGTCGTGCTCACACCGCCATCAAAATTGCCCATCATTATGATAATGCCGTCGTGCAAGTCCCGGATGCTTCGCTCGTTGTCAATGTATGCAACGACTTAACTCAGAAAGATAAAAAGGTAGAATTTGTATCCAAGCTCAAGAAAGACCAAAAAAAGACCAAAGAGGAATATGAAAAACGGGGTGATAAGAAACTTGTTTCACTTCTTGATTCCCGCAAAAAAGGGCCAAATATAGATTGGGAAAACCAAGAGATTGCTCAGCCTTTCCCCGAAAAACTAGGCGTTCACAGCTTCACTGCCGAATTAGATGAAGTCTTGGAATATTTTGACTGGTCTCCATTTTTTTGGTCTTGGGAATTAAAAGGAAAATTTCCTGATATATTTGACCGGAAAGGTGTCGGTGAAGAAGCCAAAAACCTTTTTGAAAATGCCCAAGTCTTGCTCGAAAGAATCATCAAGGAAAAGACATTTCGATGCGAAGCTGTTGTGGGTCTCTGGCCAGCTCATGCCGTTCAAGATGATGTGGAAGTTTTTGGAGACTTAGAGAAATCAAAAAAATTGGGCACTTTTCACTTTCTTCGGAGACAGCAGGCGGTAGCCAAAAAATCTCATTTCTGTCTTTCCGATTTCATTGCCCCCCGAGACTCCACCAAAATTGATTACCTTGGAGCTTTTGCAGTTTGCGCAGGATCAGGGGTAGAAAAAATGGCCCATGAATTCGAAGAACAGAATGATGATTATTCGTCGATTATGGTAAAGGCATTGGGTGATCGTTTTGCTGAAGCGATGGCTGAACTTGCTCACAAAAAAGTTCGAGAATGGTGGACCTACGGAATGAAGGAAAATCTCAGTAATGAAGCACTTATTAAAGAAGAATACCAAGGCATAAGGCCTGCTTCGGGATATCCTAGCCAGCCAGATCATACAGAAAAAGACATAATTTGGGAGCTTCTTTCCGTGGAGGAAAACATCGGGCTCAAGTTGACAGAGTCCCGTGCGATGAATCCAGGATGCTCAGTTTCCGGGCTCTATTTTTCAAACCCTCAATCTACTTATTTCAATGTTGGAAGCCTAGGCAAAGATCAAGTTGAGGATTATGCTGTCCGAAAAGGATGGAGCAAAGAGGAAGCCATGAAGTGGCTACGGCCTAATTTAGGGTTCAAAGAATAAGCTTTCCATCCTTTGGCATTGCAGGATGCCTTCGTCAAAAGTAAATATGGAAGTATGAAGGAAATGTGTCCCCTCGAGGAAATTCGTCACTCTGCTGCTCATGTGCTCGCAACCGCAGTCCTAAGGTTGTACCCAAATACCAAGCTTGATATCGGTCCGCCCACAGATTCTGGCTTCTACTATGACTTTGATTCCGATATCCCCTTCACTCCTGATATCATTGAAGAAATCGAGGCTGAAATGAAAAAGGTCATCAAAGAAAACCAACGTTTTGAGAGGTTGGAAGTTTCCAGGAAAGAAGCCGTTGCAATTATCGAAAGCATGGGACAGGAAACTTACAAACTTGGCCGTTTGGATGACATCCCAGAAGGAGAGATAATCTCCTTTTACCAAAATGGTGAATTTAAAGATCTATGCGCAGGATCCCATGTTGGCTATACAAAGAAAATAAAAGCTTTCAAACTTTTAAATGTGGCAGGTTCTTACCACCGTGGAGATTCCGCGAACAAACAACTTCAACGAATTTATGGAACTGCCTTTGCCACAAAGGATGAACTCAATGACTATTTAGTTCAACTCGAAGAAGCCAAAAAAAGGGATCACCGTAACCTTGGTCGTGATCTCGGTCTTTTTCATATCGATGAAATGGTTGGACAAGGTTTGGTATTATGGAAGCCAAATGGCGCTATCATCCGACAAGAACTGGAAGGTTTTATATCCAAGGAGCTTGCCAAACAGGGCTACTCTCAAGTGTACACTCCGCATATTGGCAAACTCGATCTATACAGAACTTCCGGTCATTTCCCTTATTATCAAGACTCTCAATATCCCCCGATTATTCATCGTGAATGCTTGAGTGAACTGGCATCGGAAGGATGTTCATGCTCTGATTTGGCCAACAAACTGGATGAAGGAGAAATTGAAGGCTATTTACTTAAGCCCATGAATTGCCCGATGCACATTCGGATTTTCAGCTCAGAACAACGATCCTATCGGGACCTTCCGATTCGTTTGGCTGAATTTGGTACGGTTTACAGATGGGAACAATCTGGTGAATTAAACGGAATGACCCGAGTGCGTGGGTTTACGCAAGATGATGCTCACCTGTTTATTAGGGAAGATCAACTTCAGGACGAAATCCAAGGGTGCCTGGGGCTTGTTAAGCTTGTATTCTCGATACTTGGGATGGAGAGCTACCGGGTCAGGGTCAGCCTGCGTGATCCCAATTCTGATAAATATGTCGGGAGCTCGGAGGCCTGGGATAAAGCAGAGTCAGCCCTGAGAGAAGCGGTTAAGACCCTGGGCGTAGACTATGAGGAAGAAATTGGAGAAGCGGCATTCTATGGCCCAAAAATTGATTTTGTGGTTAAAGATGTCATTGGCCGCGAATGGCAACTTGGGACTGTTCAGGTTGATTATAATTTGCCGGAAAGGTTTAAGCTTTCCTATATAGGCTCAGATAACCAAGAGCATCGCCCTGTTATGATTCACCGGGCCCCTTTTGGCTCAATGGAAAGATTTTGCGGTGTTTTGATCGAACATTTTGCTGGTAACTTCCCCACCTGGCTCGCACCTGAACAGGTCAGGATTCTACCGATGAACGATGATTTACTTGATCACGCAGACCAGTGCTTATCCGAATTTAAAAAACTCGGAATCCGGACCACAGTTGACCGCCAATCAGGAAAGCTAGGTGCCAAAATCAGAAAAGCAGAAACAGACAAAATCCCTCACATGATCATTATCGGAAAAAGGGAAGCCGAAGAGGGAAAAATCTCAGTCCGTTCGCGTAACAACCCTTCCATTGACGGTGTTTGTGATCTCAAGGATTGTATAAAAAATATAAGTCTTGAAATCCAAGAGAAAGCCTTACCGGCTCAACGCGTAAAACAATAACAAGGGCGAGTACAGATTCCCTGCCCTTTGCACTTTTTGCCTCTAGCTCATAAATCGATAATTATAAGCTGTGGTTTCTCTCATCATACATTGGATTACGCTTCTACTAGCCCCTCCCTTTATCTGGATGATATGCCTGTATCAAAGAATTTCTCCCTTAAAGCAACTCTTGTTGGGCCCTTATGCAAGGTGCCGATTCCTGCCAACCTGCTCTGACTACTCCCTTGCATGCTTTAAGCACTTGCCCCTACATGTTGCTTTAAAAAAGTCCCTTTTTAGAATAGGTCGCTGTAATCCTATGCACCCCGGAGGTTTCGATCCTTTATTTCCTGATAAAAGTTCACCTTGCGAATGCCCTGAACAAGAATGATCAAAGGATTACAAATTGCTCCGAATTCATGTGACGAAAATTCAGATTTTCGACCATTTATTACCGATGCCATTCATCAAGTTAAGCAGTCAGGAAACTCAAGATACCTTTCCCTCACGATCGAAACAGGATACTCTGACCCCTTGGCAGTATTGGAGGAAAATCATATTGAAAACCAAGTAGTTTGTTACCTTGAACGCCCGTCCCAAGAATTCTCCATCGCTTGCGGAGAATTTTTAGTTCAAGCAGAATTCGAAGGTAAAGAACGATTTGAGAAAGCCCGTTGTTGGTCAAAAAAAATATTAGATCAAACCTTGGTGACCGGAGATAGTACTTTACCTGGGACTGGTCCCACCATGTTTTTAGCTGCCAATTTCGAATCCACTACAACTTGCTCAGCCACTCCCCCCCCCCTCCAGGTTTTCCTTCCCCGCTGGCAAATTATTCGCAAAGGAGGTTTTCACTACCTTATCATTAACCTGCAAGTCACCCCCTCTTCATCCCCTGCTGATCTACTTAGTGACCTTACAAAAAGAATAAATAAGACCAAAGGAATGAGAGCTCATGCAGGTCACCCCGCTGGCATGAAAAAGTTTTCGTTGGGGAAACCACAGGAAAACTTCTCTTACGAGAGCGCGGTAGAAAAAGCACTGAGGCACATTGATGCAGGAGAGCTTTCAAAAGTTGTACTGGCTCGACAACTTACCTTTCAAACCGATGGTCCGATCCCTCCCTTTTCATTGGCCCATCTTCTCCGGGAAAAATTCCCGGATTGCTTCACCTTTTGCTTATCTACACCAAATGCTGGCATGATGGTAGGGGCAACACCCGAAACATTATTACGATCATCCGGACAATATCTCGAAACTGAAGCAGTAGCTGGATCTGCACCTCGAGGCCCTTCCGCAGGCAAAGACGCCCATTGGGGGAAAACATTACTGGCACGAAAAAAAGAAGTTCATGAGCACCGGGTGGTTATAGACAGTATTCTGAGACGCTTACAGTCAATTGGTTTAACAGATTGCACCAAGGGTAAATCTCGCCTCCTTCGTCTGGCAAATCTCCAGCATATCCGCACCCCACTGCGTGTAAAATCAGACGGTAAAACTCACCCTCTTGATGCGGTTGCAGCTCTCCACCCCACCCCTGCCATGGGTGGGTCTCCCAGAGAGGATGCTCTGCCTTTGGTTCGTGAACTAGAAAACGCGGATCGTGGTTGGTATTCCGGGGTCACAGGGTGGTTTGACCACCGTGGCAGGGGTGAGTTTGTTGTCCCCATTCGTTGCGGAAAGATCTCTTCCTCTGAAGTCACTTTGTACGCAGGAGCGGGTGTGGTCGCTGGCTCCAGCCCGCAACAAGAGAAAATTGAAACGGATTGGAAGTTACAAGCTATGCTGGATGTCATAACTGGAGAATCTGACTTCCCTAGTACTGTATGAAGCAAACGGGAAACCCGTCTGCATATAACAACCTCCTATGGGGTGAAATGGTAGCAGATTTTTTTTATAAAAACAGGATTGAGCATGTTTTTTTCTCCCCTGGCTCTCGTTCCACTCCCCTAATTCTTGCCCTTGAAAGGAAAAAAGGCATTGAGTGCATTCCCATTCTTGATGAACGGACCGCATCATTCGCAGCGTTAGGCAGGAGTAAGCACAGCCAAAAACCTACCGCTTTACTTTGTACTTCTGGTTCAGCACCAACTCATTGGTTTCCTGCTGTGACTGAAGCACACTACTCCGGTATTCCTCTCTTCCTTTTGACCGCTGACCGTCCGCCTGAATTACAAAATTGCGGAGCGGGTCAAACCATTGACCAATGTAATCTTTTCGAAAAATTTGTCCGGGGATTTCATCAGTCCCCTTTGCCGGACCCGAGTACTGAATCGATAAACAAACTGTCCACTCTCTTACAAACAGCTTACCAGCAGGCTTTGGGGGAGAACCCCGGGCCGGTACAAATAAATTTTCCCTTCCGCGAACCATTATTCCCTGAAGGTTCCCCGACGGCTTGCTCAATCCCGGTATCTTCCTTTATTAAGTTACCAAAGCCAGTATTTAAAGATTCGATCGAATCAATTTCTGCCATCTCGAAAGGTTTTACAAAAGTACTCTTAATTGCAGGCGAATTCGCCCCTGCCCCTCCGATATTATCACTCCTCAGTAAATTCCCTGTTCCTACAATTTGCGATGCCCTCAGCCCACTTCGAAACTGTTCAAGTGACACCACTATTCTGCGTTATGAACATCACCTGCGAAATTCATCCCTATCCGAGAAACTCAAGCCAGAACTGATCATTGTCTTGGGTCCATTGCCTACATCAAAAAAATTGCGATCCTGGGTAGATCAAACCTGTGCAAAGCGTATCATTATCGAACCCCGAGGAATAAAGGTGGACCCATTGACCTCTGAAAGCACAAGTTTTCAAACCGATTTCGGTACACTACAAAATCTAGAAGTTGGGAAACCAAATGCTGAATGGGTACAATCATGGCTTGATGCTGAGCATTACATTGAAAACAAAATTCAAATACAGCTTGAAAGCGAAGACTCGATCCATGAAGCAAAATTAGCCCGCACGCTCTCGTTAATTTTGCCCGATGATGCATTGCTACATGTAGCTAACAGTATGCCCATACGTGACCTTGAATGGTTTTGGAAAAAAGGGCCATCCACGCGTAAACTTTTTGGAAACCGGGGCGTCAATGGGATTGATGGCACCTTAGGTACAGCCCTCGGTCTTGCTCACCAATCTAAAAAACCTACTTTTTTACTCACAGGGGAATTAGCTTTTTTACACGACTCCAATGCTCTCTTGTTTTCAAATTATTTTTGTGGAAGCCTGACCGTAATACTGATTAATAATAATGGAGGAGCCATATTCCACCATCTCCCCATTTCCAAGCAGGACGAGTTTAAAAAGTGCTTTGTAACCCCTCAAAATTGTAATTTTGCTAAGTTATGCGATGCCCACGGAGTCGAACATTCCCTTGCTCAAACATGGGAGGAGATCATCCAAAGAATCAGCACTCCATTGGCTGATGGCATTCGGGTTATCGAAATTCCCGTTATCCCAGAACATTCAGTTCAACAAAGAAACAACGCCCTCAACATTCAATAGACGATGCCAGAACTAGCAGAAGTAGCTTTTGCCTGCTCCATTTGGAACTCTCATTTGAATCAAAAAATTAAAAAGGTGGAAGTAAACAAAACTTCTCGAGTTTTTCGTAGTTGTGAGCCCGAGCTGGTTGAAGATGCATTGCCCCAGACAACCATTACATCCTCAGCAACACACGGGAAGCAAATGTTATTCAAGTTTACCGGCGACAAATGGCTGGGTGTTCACCTGGGTATGACCGGGAGCATTTCCTTGGGAAAAGCAACCTACTCCGCTCAAAAGCATGATGCTCTTGTTCTTTACCAGAACTCAGCTGCCCTCATTTTCAAAGATCCTCGACAATTTGGTAAAGTGCGCTTGCACATTGGTAAAACGGGTCCTCCTTGGTGGAATGATTTACCTGTATCAATGTTGGACAAAAAATTTGACCAACAAATAGTAAAAATGGCACTTAAAAGGCATGCAAAACGCCCAATCAAGGCATTACTTTTGGATCAAAGATATTTTCAGGGTATGGGAAACTGGATGGCCGACGAAGTTCTATGGAGGGCGGGTATTCATCCCGCTTCGCCCTGTGGGGAAATAAAGGAAAAGGCTGCGACTCGTTTATTTAAACAAACCCTTTTTGTCGCCCGGGGTGCGATGAAATCAGTGGGTCAGAATGGAGGAGACCCCCCCAAAGGTTGGCTTTTTCATACCCGATGGAAAGATGGTGGACTTTGCCCGAAGACAGGAAAAAAATTACGAAGAGAAAAAATTGGTGGGCGCACCAGTTGCTGGTCTCCACATATTCAGAAATTGATCTAGTTGAGTGCTCTTACTTCTTCCGCAACTCGTTTATCTTTCGCAATTTGTTCCTTTAACTGCTCCAAAGATTCAAACTTTTTTTCGGGGCGAATAAATGCCAAAAGCTTCATACAAATCTCAATCCCAGACCTCCACTTGGCTGGGTCCAATTGGTCCAAGGCATGGACCTCAAGTTTGGGGGTCAATGCTTTCGACTCCAAGGTTGGCCGTAATCCATAATTGGCGACAGCAAACAAAACTTGTTCTCCAGATTTCACTATACCTGCGTACACCCCATAAGCGGGTTTAGCCTGAGGGTTCCAATCTACATTCAAGGTTGGAAAACCGATGGTTCGCCCCAATGCTTTGCCTGATTTCACAACTCCCGTAATTTCATAGGGATGGCCAAGCATTTGGTTCACCTCCTCAATATTTCCATCCATTAGAGCCAACCTTATCCTCGAACTACTCACCGGATGCTCTCCTAGAATCTTGGACTCGATAATACGAACAGCTATCCCCCTGCGCTTTCCCTCTTCGAGTAAAAATTGACTATCCCCCACCCTTTTTTTCCCAAACCGAAAATTCTGCCCTACACAAATCCCAGCTAGCGAAGGGATACCATCGAGCAGAAAAGGGATAAAATCTTTTGCTTCTGTATTCGAAAGCTTTGCGTCAAAACTTCTGATAATTACAGCTTTCATTCCCCGGCGGAGTAAAGTGGCAGCCTTGTATTCTGCATCCATTAACAAAGGAGGTTCTTTTCCAGGTCTTATAAATGATCCCGGGTGCTCAGGAAAAGTGAAGGCTACAGGACTGGCATTTTGTCGGACCGCTTCTTCAACCGTTTGTTGCAATACCACTTGGTGTCCGAGGTGCACACCATCAAACATCCCAATCGATAAAATGACTGGGGTTTCCTTCTGGGTTTCCCCAAATTCTTTGATGGTGGAGAAAACCTCCATTATAAATCAGAGAACATGGGAGGGAACTGCTTCACGGATGGGAATCAACCGCTTTTGGATATCGCTCAAGTTCATCTCTTCTATCTCATCCAGTGGTTTTGCCCCCTCAATGGAAAACTGATCAATCTGTGTACGCCGTAAAGAACTCATGTGAGCACCACAGTTAATCTTCTGACCGAGATCATGCAAAACGGTGCGCACATAAGTACCTTTGCTACAAGCCATAAAAAAGCCCCCTGTGGGAGAATCCCAGTGAGTAAGCTTTAATTCATTAATACGAATAAATCTTGGCTCGCGTTCCACCGTTTTGCCTTTACGTGCCATCTTGTAAAGTGGCACACCATTGATTTTTTTCGCTGAGAACATAGGCGGTGTTTGATACTGGTCGCCCATAAAACCTTCCATTTCTTTCTCGATAAGCTCAGCAGTCAAATTGGCAGGAAGGGAAGATTCGTTCACCACTTCACCATCTGCATCCTGACTGTCAGTCTCAATGCCAAGAATAAATTCACCTTCATAACTTTTATCCAAGCTTATCAAAAATTGAGATACTTTTGTAGCCTTCCCAATCAGCATAATCATCAAACCAGTTGCCAGAGGATCCAATGTTCCCGCATGCCCGATTTTCTTCATCTTTAATTTCCGTCGCAGTCGATCGACAATATCATGGGAGGTAATCCCGGATGGTTTGTCGACGAGAAGAATGCCCTCAAATGCGGGTTCTTGTATATTAGCCATTTTTAAAATCCCTTTCCGTTTACAACTTCAAGGTGAACACCGACGGCATTCACCAATTTTGGATAAAAATCATCAAATGCAGAGTCTACATTAAAGCCTGCGGCACAAGCGTGCCCGCCCCCGTTAAATTCTTTAGCCAACAAGTCGACCCTGAATTTTTTATCTTTGGCCCGAAAACTGCCTTTTAATTTACCATTTCTATTTTCCACCAACACTCCAATCTCAACTCCCTCCAAGGAACGGGCATAATCTACAAAGTCCTCTGCATCCTCCGGCTTGGTTCCGGTTTCCTGGTAGAATTCTTCATGAATACACCCGATACATACTCGGTCCTGAAACTCCATCCGGAAACTCGCAAGAAAGCGCTGCAACAATTGGATACGACCGGGTTTTTCTCTTTCGTACAGTTCATGAGAAACTGTAGAAGGGTTGCATCCTGCCTCACATAGCAATCGGCAAACTTCAAAAACCGATGCATTGGTACCCGCGTAACAAAACTGACCAGTATCCGTACATATTCCAAGGTATAACGCTTCGGCGGTTGTCTTATCAACTTTGTAACCACAATCAAAAAAGAATTTAGCCAATATTTCACCTGTTGCAGAGGCATCGGATAGTACAAAGTTGTGTTCCGCAAACTTGGTATTGGAAACATGATGATCTATATTCAAGAAAACTTTAGGAAAACGATCTTTTAACTGCTCTCCAACCCTGGCATGGTCAGCGCAATCAACTGTTATAATAATGGCATCAGGATCATCAATGTCCCCGGGACAAAGCAGTTCAGTATCACCCAGGAATTTTTTTAAAGTACGAGGAGAGGGATCAGCGTTCACTGCACGAGCATTTATACCAAGGCTTTGGAGGACCCGGGTCAGTGCTACCTGAGAACCAATACAATCACCGTCTGGTCTGCGGTGACCGAGCACGAAAACAGTTTCGCCTTTTAACTGGTCAAGCGTTTGAGAAAAAGTTGCGGATTCCGAAAGAAAGGAAGTCATTACCATAAATTTAAAATTAACTAACCTTTATAACAGAACGAGCAGAAAGGGAAAGCATGTAAAGACCCTAAACAGGCTCAAGGAAACCTTCCTTATCCACCCCTTTTACCTCCTCTAGGATTTCCTCACAAAATACACCTTTTAAAAGAAAGCCCTCTTGAGTATTCTTATATGAGCAACCAACCAGCATACGTCCGAAAGTCTTCAATTTCGATCCAGACTGTTCAATATCAGGTGACTCCACGCCATTGATAAATGGGGCCGGTCCATTGATTGCAATTAATCCATTACTATGGGTGGCTAAACCACACGTCGTAGTGGCGGGTGGGTGCTCGATGTGCTCCAGGTTTTTTCCCATTATAATGCCTTCATTATCATACCGTATGATACGGTTATCCAAAAGGGGAACCCAAGGGAACCATTGCTCAACCCAAGGTCCTTTACCTTTACCAACCAACAAGCTCGGACGATCCCACAAGTTCATTTCCTTGAGCCGGCACCAATTTACATAAATTATAGACGCAAGTTCAAGATCCCCATTTAAAAGCCTGTTCACTTGATTCACCCAGTTTTGGAGATGGACCGGTACATTTCTGCTTCCATCTTCAAGAAACTTCAAAAATTTCCCTTTGGTTATATATTCCCCTGGTATCGACTCGCAAAAAAGAGAATCTTTGGAGCCATATATTTTTTTCTTTATCAATAAAAGGGCTGCATGCCTTGACTGTATACGCTCTCGAAAAGACAGCCTGCCAAGTTCCATAACTTCCGATCTTACCCTTTCAACAGAAACTACAGAGGAATCCAAAGGTTCCCCTACTGACACCGTTATCTTGTAGGGAAAAGATAAAGGCCTTTTAGTGAAAAATTTTCCTCGCTCGGGACTAAAAACTGAGCCCCAGACCTTATCGATATGAACCGGAATAATGGGCACCCCTGCCTGCTGGGCAAGCAACATGGATCCGCGCATAAAGGGAAGCATTACCCCAAGCCTTGAAATGCCCCCTTCCGCAAATACACAAAGTGGTTTCCCTCGTTTTAGCTGCGTAACTGATTCCCTGATACTCTTCAATGACCTTTCGGGCGAAATAGTAAGGGTCTTGGTAAGCTTAAAAACCGCTCTCATCATTCTGGATTGAGCAAGGCCGGAGTAAGCAAGGTACCGAATTTTTCGAGGAAAAGCTGCCCCAATAAAAACGGGGTCCGCATAGGATAAATGATTACTTACCAATAAACAGCCTCCCTTATCTGGGAAGTTCATCATCCCCGAAAACTTTATACGGTAAAAGACCCGTAAAAAAACATGAAACCAAGCACGAAAAAAGTCCTCAAGTAAATACCACAAAGTGAAGCAACCGATCAATGTAGCAGGTACCAAGATAACCAGCAGCTCCTGCTTGGAACTTACCCTTTGAGAATGAGACAAAAAGGCATGCAATAAAACCATACCAATGCTAAAGAGTTGGGTCAGCAAGTTGGACGCAGATAATACCCGGCCCCGCTCGTCCTCATTAGCCTGATCTTGAAAGTGGCCGTTTAGAGGAACAAAAAATAAAGCTCCAAAAAAACCGAGACCGAAACAACAGAAATCAAATCTCACCCCCAAAGGCTCTGCAAAATAAAGACCCATAAATATCAGGGGCATACCCATGGCTCCAATTGCACTTAGTCCAAGCTCAATCCTACCGTGGTTTAAATAAGCAACAAATAAACTCCCGGACATGATACCAATTCCTAGCAATAAAAACCAATACCCATACAATGAGCCCATCCCGGTATCTCCCATAATCACTTCACCGGAAAGCTTGACTAATACTAAGTAGAAAAATCCTCCCACTCCCCAAAACCAGGCATCACCCAATGCTGGATAGCGGAGTTTGCGGGATTTTAAAAGATAAAATAAATCATGCACGTGGCTGGCGAGTACCCGGGGGTGAAAAGGTTTGGTACAGGCTGCGGGTGTCTCGGGGATTGGCCATGAAAGTAACCATGAGATGAGCGCCAAAAATGAAACAAAGGAGCAAACTAAAACGGCCGCATCCCACCCCCCTTCTTCTTTCACCAAAAGATCAAATATTAAAGCCCCGGCAAAGGCTCCCCCAAGAATACCCACCATCGCAAGCATCTCCATAAAGCCAACCGCTTTGCCCAAACTGTTGCTTCCAACCAGTTCTTTCAAAATTCCCTTCTTGGCAGGAGAAAAGAAAGCCGATTGTACAGAAAGCAAAAAAAATCCTGCCATAGACAGCTCCAAGCTTTTAGAAACAAAAGCGTAGCCAAGGACAGCTAACCCTAGCAATTGTCCAAGAAGTGCATACCTGATCACCTTTTTCTTGGAAAACCGGTCGGTTATCCAACCCGCAAAGGGAGCAAAGAGCACGAAGGGCAATATAAGCAGAATGGAAACCTGTTGGTTGACTGTGTCCATTGATGCTTTCCCGAACTGGACGGCTGCCAACACCGGTAGCATTGCTTTCATTGCATTGTCATTGAAAGCACCAATTGTTTGTGACACCAAAAGTGGCCAAATCACTCCAAACGACTTTTTACTTTTCTCTTGGTTCACCTGCAGGATATAATCTCTTCACACATAACATTTCACACCCACTTTTATAATTGCCAAGGGAAATCGACAGGGGTTACTCGAACCCGCGTTCATGGTTTTGCATCCTCTTGAGATTCCTATCGGTACCAAACGCAACAAGCTCCACCGCCTTTAGATATGTTATGGATAGGGGTAAATAACTGCGAACAAGAAGCACAGTCATTACACTCACATTACAGTGACATCACTGGTAGTAACCTACGACTCAACTGCAAAAAAGTCGCACAAGTAATGTAAAAAAGTGTCAGTGAGCTCAAGACATAAGTCTTATCCCCGAAATTTAGAATGCTCCCAGAAAGAGAGGAATGGCTGGTCTTTTTTCAGCTTAGCTTATCAATAGCACGGGCGAGTTCGAAGTCCCGAGCGGTAACTTTCCCACCAGCATCATGGGTTGCCGTGGAAATCTTCACCTGGTTGTAAGAATTATAAATCTCGGGGTGATGATCTCTCTGCTCGATCTCAAAAGATAGTTTTATAAGAAATGACATGGCTTCACGGAAATCAGTAAAGGCTATGCTTTTATGAAGTTTATCATCTGCCCAACTCCAAGTGGGTAAATCCTTAATTTGAGATTGAATTTCGTTTTCTTCCATGGGTTTAATCATGATTGGTTTCCTATTCTATGCTTTCCTCGTTGTCAATTTAGCCAGAAATGGTTGGTATGTGATTTTCAATGAACCCATTCACATCGGAAGAAAGTCAAAAGCTCCCTCATCATGTTGCCATCATCATGGATGGCAACGGTCGCTGGGCACAGTCACGGGGGAAACCCAGACTTTTTGGTCACCGTAATGGGGTAGAAAATGTCCGAAGTGTTGTAAATACTGCCCGTGAGCTCGGCATTCCTTACATTACTCTTTATGCCTTCAGTCAAGAAAACCAAAGTCGTCCTGTAGCTGAAAAATCAGGTTTAATGAAATTACTTGAAGAATTTCTTAAACTCGAACTTAGGTCTATGATGAAAGATGGAATTCGATTACGAGCGATTGGTGACTTGGCAGGCCTACCTCCTTTTGCGCGAAAAGCAGTCGAAGAAACGATTGAACAGACCAAAGAAAATAAAGACTGGAATCTTACCCTGGCCCTTAATTACGGAAGCCGTCAGGAAGTAGTTGCTGCGGTAAAATCAATCCTCGAAAGCAATGATATTGATCCTAAATCAATGGATTGGCAGAACTTCTCTGAACACCTCCAGACCAAGGATCTGCCAGACCCTGACTTGGTGATTCGAACATCTGGAGAATTTCGTTTAAGCAATTTCTTACTTTTACAGGCTGCCTATGCAGAAATTTTTGTCTCTCCTTTACACTGGCCAGAATTTGATCGTGGTGCGTTCATTGGATCATTAAAGGATTATATTCATCGGGAACGAAGATTTGGCAAGACTCGTGAACAAATCGTCTCCCTCACCTAATCATTCACATTATGATCATTCGTACCATTTCCACTATTTTCCTCTGGGCATTGATGGGAGGCATAGTTTACACAAGCAAAGAAGCCGGGGCTATGTGGATTCTAAATCTCTGTGCCACCCTCACCCTTTTTGAAATCTACACAATTCTTGGCAGGTTGGGTTTTGCTGCTAATCGGATGTCTGGCATGATCACTGGAGGGTGTATGATACCCGTTGCCTTTTATTTTCCCAGTGCCGGAGTGGATGTGCTTGCGGTGGGTGCCCTGTTATCCTCTGCTGCCTGTGTCCTTTTCCCACAAGCCCAGCGAGGTATGTATGTGAAGCGTCTCCTTCCTACCTTCTTCGGTCTGCTCTTCGTAAGTTTTTTGCTCCATTATTTTGTTCGTATAATTCAAGTTTCCGGGGTTGAAAGTACGGATTCAAGCCTAGGCTTTGGGTTATTCTTTGCTCTCTGGGTGGTGGTGGTGGCCAAGTTTAGTGATATTGGGGCTTTGCTTGTGGGTAAAACCATTGGGCGGCATAAAATGGCTCCCTCTATTTCTCCTGGAAAAACAATTGAGGGCCTCATTGGTGGATTGGGTGCCTCAGCTGGGATTGGGGCTCTTATTCCCTGGTTGATTTTAAACTATTCCCCCACTCTTGTTGAATTTGGAAACTTTGACTTCTCACCAGCTCAAGGGGCAATATGGGGACTTCTTATTGCCATTACATCGGTGATTGGGGACCTGATTGCTTCGGTCCTTAAAAGGCTGGCTGGCATGAAGGATTCCGGTGGATCAATCCCTGGAATTGGTGGACTCCTTGACTTAACTGACAGCTTGATTCTTGCCGCCCCAACAGGTTACTTCATTTTGCTTATCCTGCAATCGTGAGCCGTCGGAAGAAGTTTGTCCTCCTTGGGGCTACCGGCTCCATTGGTGAAAGCACACTCAGAGTATTACGCAAGCATCCCGATAAGCTTGAACTCCTGGGGGTCTCTGCAAATCAACAAGAAGAAAAGCTTTGTTCCATCGTTCATGAATTTCAGGTTCCCCATGCCCATCTTGGAACCTCACCCAAAATGCCTGAAGCTTTTTCATCTGCCACCACCCTTAGTACGGGCAGTGCAGACTTACAAGCCCTGGCCTCCCACGATGATGCTGATGTAGTTGTGGTTGCCATTGTTGGCTCCGCTGGCCTACGGCCTACCCTTGCGGCGTTGGAGGCTGGGAAAGATGTGGTATTGGCAAATAAAGAAAGCTTGGTGGTTGGCGGGAAATTAGTCACAGAAGCAGCTCGTAAATCAGGTGCCCGGATTATCCCGGCTGATAGTGAGCATAATGCCATTCATCAATGCCTGTTGGGACAGGAAGACCGGGCCTTAGATTCAATCATATTGACCGCATCTGGGGGTGCTTTCCGGGATCTGCCCATCCACAAACTTAAAGATGTAAGCCTTGAGCAAGCTCTGCAGCATCCCAATTGGTCGATGGGCCCAAAAGTAACCATCGACTCCGCCACCATGGCCAACAAGGGGCTGGAGTTAATTGAAGCTCATTGGTTATTTGGTTTACCACCCGGGAAAATGGAAGTGGTCATTCATCCGTCCAGTATTGTACATGCCATGGTTCGCTTTATCGATGGTTGCTGCCTCGCCCAGCTTAGCCCTCCATCCATGACCTTTGCCTTACAAAATGCCTTACTCTTTCCGGAAAGACACCACGGAGTGGAAAAATCTCTCGATTTCTCCGCAAATTTAAACCTCTCTTTTACTCCCCCCTGTGAGCAAAGATACCCCTGTCTGCGCTTAGCCCAAGAATCGCTCGCTCAAGGAGGTTGCTTTCCCCTTGGTTTTAATGCCGCTAATGAAGTAGCCGTAGACGCTTTTCGAATGAATCGAATTGGCTTTGTCCAGATTTCGAACATAATAGACGCTACCTTGAATAAATTAAATGCCACCGAACCTTTAACCATTGATGAATTACACCTACTCGACTCTCAAATTCGAGAAACTGCAGAAACTGTTGTTAACAGTTTAAACTAAGATGTCCACCGTCCTCGACCTAGCCTTTATCTTTGTCGCCTTGTTTGCTCTTGGCTTCACCATATTCATTCATGAACTCGGCCATTTTCTAGCGGCTCGCCGCCGAGGTCTGGTAATCACCCGTTTTTCAATAGGTTTTGGACCCAAAATATTTGGCTGGACCCGCAATGGGGTTGAGTACCGCTTATCGGCTATTCCATTCGGTGGATATGTGGCCCTTCCTCAACTTGTGGATATGGGCCGGCTGGAAGGAAAAGAGGAACAGCAGGGTGCAGAAGAAAAGAAACCATTCACATCCTGGGATGAAGAGGATGAAGAGGAAGAAAAAGCTAAACCGCTCCCCAAAATAACCTATGCGGACAAAATGATTGTTTCGGTAATGGGTGCCGTCTTCAATGTACTGCTTGCCTTTTCCCTCGCCTGTATACTTTCTGTCTTTGGCTATGATGTAGCGGACTCACAACTTACGACTAAAGTCGGTTATGTTGCGGACACAGTGGAACGATGGAACCCACTTGTTGAAGAGGGCGAGGAAGTCACTGGCCCGGCTCACAAAGCAGGGTTATTAGTTGGGGATGAAATTTTGCAAGTCGATGGAGCTTCTGTGGAAAACTTCATGGATATCCAAAACCGAATCGTCACCGGTAAGCAACAAACTGCTCAGGGAAGAAGGCTTGTCCACCTGACCATTCTTCGTAGCGGTGCTGAGAAGAAGATTGAGGTTTACCCAGAAGTTGTGGGGAATGAGGAGATCCGCATCATCGGAATTGGGCCCGAGGAATCTTTTTTCATTGAATCCTTGCAGCCTGACATGCCCGCGATTCAGGCAGGCTTGGAAGTGGGCGACCAACCTGTTCAGATTGACGGGCAAAAGATTCATTCTTTTTCCCAACTCGTTACTTACCTTTCCAATATCGACGCAAACAAAAGCGTGGCCTTTACAGTGCTTAAAGGTGGAGAAAAAGGAAGGGAGCAAACCTACGATCTATCTCCGGTAGAGAAAGAAATGGTTATGGGTACTACCACGGTTACTCGCAAGCTCATCGGCTTTCGCCCCAAGGCTAAAATTACTACCACCTACCCCAATCCATTCGTCTTAATCATACGGAGAGTTAAAGACATGTATCTCACCCTAAGCGGATTAGTCAGCCCTCAATCCGATGTAAAACTTCGCAACATGAGTGGCCCAGTGGGGATCGTTAACCACCTCAGCTTATTTGCCAAAATTGGTTTCAAGAAACTCCTCTGGTTTGTTGTTTTTATCAATGTAAACCTCGCCATTCTTAATTTACTACCCATTCCTGTCCTGGACGGGGGCCACATGTTATTTGCCACTATTGAAAAGGTGCGAGGCCGCCCCCTGCCCCTTGCTTTTCTTGAGAGAGCTCAAAGTCTTTTTGTATTACTGCTTTTCTCCTTCATGTTGTATGTCACCTTTTTTGATGTGCAGAGAATCGTGCCCTTCTGATAACTGATCAAAATGGGAAAACTTCTCCCTTACTGCGATTCTCGATTTGGATCCGTTCGCCGAAAATCCCAAGTTGTTCAAGTTGGAGATTTATCGATTGGTGGGACCCATCCAGTACGGGTCCAATCGATGACCACAACCAATACCCTCGACATCGAGGCGACGGTCAAGCAGACCATCGAATTGGCAGAAGCTGGCTGTGAAGTGGTTCGCATAACCGCTCCGAATGTAAGAGCTGCTGAAGCCCTCGGTGAGATTTCAAAACATGTAAGAGCCGCGAAAATATCCACCCCTTTGGTTGCAGACATTCACTTCCTCCCCAATGCGGCCATGGAAGCCGCCAAACATGTAGAAAAGGTAAGGATTAATCCTGGAAACTATGCGGATCGCAAAAAATTTCAGATTCGTGAATACACCGACTCTCAATACCAGGAAGAATTGGAACGACTTCATCAGGAGTTCTCCCCTCTAGTCTCAAGGTGTAAAGAATTGGGCCGATCGATGAGGATTGGCACAAACCATGGCTCTCTTTCCGACCGTATCATGAACCGTTTCGGGGATAGCCCCCGGGGGATGGCGGAGTCTGCCCTTGAATTCCTTCGGGTTGCCCGATCTCATGACTATCATCAGATCATTCTTTCCATGAAAGCTAGCAACCCCAAGGTTATGATCCAGGCCTACCGCCTGGTCGTCTCCTTGATGAAAGCGGAAGGTATGAACTACCCTCTCCACCTTGGAGTAACCGAAGCGGGTGATGGAGAAGATGCCCGGATTAAAAGTGCCATCGGAATTGGCTCCCTTTTATCGGATGGTCTGGGAGATACGATTCGGGTTTCCCTCACGGAGGACCCAGTCGCCGAAATTCCTGTGGCCCAAGATTTGGTAAAACGGGCTCATACTTGGTGGACACAAGAACCATCGCCCATGCCAGATGGGACCGGCCAAGAAAACCTCGATCCTTACACTTTTGAAAGAAGGAGTACTCCGAATATCAAAATAGGTCAGCCCACTTGCTCCCTGGGCGGGAAAAACCCGCCCCTGGTTATCTCTGCAAGCACTCATTCCCTTAATGATCCGGGTGCCATAATCCAGGAGGTGGCCAAGACCCAAGTGCAAGCCAAAGATGCCCCTGTGGAAGCTCTTTTAGTCGAGCTTTGCAACACTTCAGAAATTGAGGGTCTTCAAACTTTGGCCCGTTCATTGATCAAGGCGGTACCCTTTATTATTGTGGAAGATAAACGCCCGGATGATGAAATCCCTCCGGCATCTCCCGGTGTCACTCCTTTGGTGTGGTTACCGACAAGAGCATTTACTGAAGAAGCCGAACTTGCACGTTTCCTTGCTCTTTGCGAGCAGGCAGGTCACCACCCAGCACTCTCTCTTCACCCCACCGAAATCACAGAAGGCATGCACTCCCTTCTCTCCTTTTCCCCCAAGGCACCCATTATTACACTTGCTCCAGATGCAAAGAGCCACCCCATTGGGGATTATCGCCGCCTTACCTCCAATCTTGACATTGCCGGGCTCGCACTTCCGCTTTGGATTCGTAACCAAGAAACCGTACGACTTTCCAGCGAAAATCTTTTCTCCGGCCGGCTGTTAGATTCCTCTATTTTATCAGGCTCTTTACTTTGTGATGGCTTGGGCGATTTGATCTCGGTAGAAAACCTCGATTCCCTGGACCGCAACCGGGCCATGGCCTATAATATTTTACAAGGTGCACGGGCTCGGATTTCGAAAACAGAATTTGTGGCATGTCCTAGTTGCGGCCGGACATTATTTGACCTTCAAAGCACCACCCAAAAAGTAAAAACTGCTACTGGTCACCTTAAAGGTGTAACCATAGCAGTCATGGGATGTATCGTAAATGGTCCCGGAGAAATGGCAGATGCTGACTTTGGCTATGTGGGTTCGGGCCCGGGGAAAATCGATCTCTATGTTGGGAAAAATAGAGTAAAATCTGCGATTCCCGAAACTGATGCGGTTGACCGATTGGTAAATCTCATACAAGAAGAAGGTAAATGGATCGATCCGTAAGCAACCAAACCCCCGACATTTCCCATGCCGACCCTGCCCTGCAAGAAAGAATTCTCGCTGGGCACAATGCGGTCCTTGCCCAAGTCGAATATTTTCGGGCAAACTTTGGAACTACAGAAAGCCGATGGAAAAAAGACGGCACCCGGGTAACCGATGTGGACGAGACTATCTCTCATGAACTTTTCACCGAATTATCTGCAAGTTTCCCTCTAGATGACTACTGCTCCGAAGAATCAGCAGAAACTCCGGAACCTGTTCCCTTAAGCGGAGAATTTGCCTGGATTTTGGATCCAGTGGATGGCACCAATAATTATGCAGTGGGTGTACCGGAGTGCGGAATATCCCTCGGGCTCCTTCGTCATGGCATCCCAGTTTACGGATTTATCTACGATTTTGGCCGGGATAATTTACTTCAAGGAGGAAAATCATTTGGTTCCATTGAAGGTACCACACCCGTCGTGGCCTCCGCTGCACTTGTAAACGAAAAGCTTACCTTCTGCATGCATTTCCCCATTCCGCCAGAGCAATTAGATGCCCTGCGGGATGCTTTACAGGAATGGCGTATCCGCTGCCCAGGGTCTGCAGCTGTTGGCCTTGCCAATGTGGCCACGGGACGACTCGATGGCTGCCTGGAGTATCGTGCCAAGCCATGGGACTGTGCAGCGGGCTACCCAATCTGCGAAGGAGCAGGTGCATCCTTTCATTTTCTCTATGAGCCTGCTTTTCCTATGAAAAAATTTAGCTCTTCCATGGGTGCTTGCCCATTTCGGGTTGGTTCCGAGCTCTTCCACCAAAAAGTCTGCCACGCACTAAATCTACCCACCCTCTCTGCTTAATTCACCTTGACCATTTTCCGTCTCTTAGCATATAAAGATACTATTGATGCGGGCATAGTTTAGGGGTAAAACCCCAGCCTTCCAAGCTGGTGTCCTCGGTTCGATTCCGAGTGCCCGCACCATTTCACCTTTTCAAAAGTACAGGGTCGTTTTCAACGGATGAAACTGCAAAGGCTGAAATAGATACTTTTTCAGTACTCCCACTGTAATTTCTTTTTGTCTGAACATATGTTCGGCAATGAGCAAAAAAATGTATAATTTTTCCAGCACCGATTAGTAGACCACTCATAAAAACATCTGATCAGGGTAATATCATTTTTCAAATATAGAAAACCATTCCCCCGTATCTTACTTTCTGTTGTAGCACTTCCTTGTAAGTGATCTGCTCAATCCTAAGTCATGGGAATCTGATATGGTTACTTACCCGTGAGAAAGCAAATGATACACTCTGGATCTCCGCAGAACCAATCCTTACGCATCGCGTAGGTGTTTCAAAACGCCTTTTCTTACATCATTCTTCTGATGGAGTGTATCAGTGTAGTTTAAGAACCACGCAAGAATACCAGCTATGCTCTCTTGGTTGGGGCTTTGATCATGGTTATAATCCACTCACGACAGACCTGTGTGTAAGCGACAGACGGGTCCGAATATTTATGTATCAGACCGACTCGGCAATCCATCCGTACCCCAGAAAAGACATCCAGACCATGTGCATCACATCCGGTTCTCTGTCGATCACCAGGGGCTTTCAGCCCACGCTATCACTATTTGTGTGATAAAATAATCTAGGATGCGAACTTACGCCGGGGCTCCGCGTGCCTGGCCAGGCCCTTTTGGGCTACCGCCCCTTTGGTCCAGGCCCGTCCCGCTCCGCCTCTCCTTTCCGCCATGTCCGTCATCCTTCCGTACCTAGCTCCCTTGCTACTGCTTTTGGAAACCGACACGGAAGCCAAGGATGTGGAAGCGGTTGCTGGGGCCGAGGCTGAGGCGCTCAGCAGAACGCAGGTCCGCTCCGTCGTGGCTCCAGGAACCACCCCGAGCGACCCGATTCGAGCCCGAAGCCGGTCCTGTGGGATCCACCACTGGGTTGCCGCTGGGATAGGCCGCCTCGTACCAGTCTGCGGTCCACTCCCACACATTTCCATGCATATCAAAAAAGCCCCACGGGTTAGCCGCATATTGCCCCACATCGCGAGTTTGTTTAAAATCGTTACCATCATTAGCACCGCCGTCCCAGTTGTAATTGGCACGGGAGGAATTTATGTCATCCCCCCATGAGTATGCCGTGG
>JAQWWZ010000031.1 GCA_029254745.1 Opitutales bacterium
ACCTAGGGGGTAAAATTCTACGCTGCGTATATATGTAAGAGGCTCAGATTTTTTAACTGAAACGAGCGGTAAGTTTCACAACAGTAACTAGAGATATTACGGGACAACTAAAAGCTGCCGTCTTTCGGATAATCGGAGTATAATTGTGAGATTTGTAGGGGGTGATTGAAAGCTTTATTTTCCTACCACATCACTCAATCATAGTCGTAAAAATGACTTATTTCAGAGTTTTAAAAATTAACAGGATAAAGTCAGAGGCAGTATGCGAAGCAAAAGAATACAGCCGTCAGAAGCCACATAATCTGCTCCATGCAAATACTTATTCGGTAGAGTTAATCCTACCAAATTACTTCAATTCTTAATTAAGGAGTATAACCAACTGGTTCAGATGGCCCACTTTCAGTATGAGTAGAAGTGTTTGACGCGGCATCCGTTACAGAAAAGATTACTTCAGTCCACCCCCACTCCGCCCCGTCAATAAAACCGGAAACAAATCTAGTAGTCACCTCTACTTTTTCAGTCAAATCTCCATCTACATTGTCGATGGCAGAATAAGAGAATGTTGGAAACTCCTCCTCTCCCCCCCCTCGACCGTTGTAACTTGGCCAATGCCCAGAGTAACTAAGAATGGTAATCTCTGGAGGCGTTGTATCCAAAATATCATCAATAATCACATTTGGCCAAGAAATATAAGTATTCGGAAGCGCCTCTTCTAACATCGCTTTTTGCGATGCGGTGATGGGGTTTCCATCCAGTTGAAGTTCTGACAAAACCGGCAAATTAGTTAATGCCGAAATGTCTGCAATTTCGTTATTGCCAATATCAAGCTCGATCAACTTTTCCAAAGAGGAAAGTGGGGAAATTACAGACAAATTGTTGTCGTGTAGTTTTAATTGTTCTAGATTGGTCAAACTGCTCAAAGGTGATAGATCAGAAATTTGATTGTTTTCTATATCTAACTCCACGAGATTTAATAGATTAGAGAGTGCCAAAATTTCGGTGACTTTATTTCCACCGACAGCAAGATTTATCAGATTATCCAAGTTCGCAAGCGGGCTAAGGTCTGAAATTTCATTTTCTTCTACATCGAGTGTTAATAAACTGGTTAATTCAGATAAGGGAGAAAGATCAGACAGATTGTTTTCTTTAAGGTTTAGTTGGACCAAATTTGTCAACCCTGCAAGCGGCGTTAAGTCGCTGATGTTGTTGCTTAAAAGAACAAGATCCGTAGCCCCGCTTTCTTTTGCCTTCTTAATCTGCTGAAGCACACTTAACCCACCATACGGTTCTGGGTCTTTAATCCACTCTGCGTACTGCGCGTCCCAAGTGTTCTCTACCTCCTGAACATTAAACTCCTCCCACTCCGTGGTACTATTTCGATAGGCATAAATCTTTCCATCCTCTCCACCTCGTAGGAATAACCAATCTGCCGTTTTATCGTCCCATACCCACGGGTATTCCTTATAGTAGAGCCACTCCACATTCCCAGAGGCTGTAAAGACCATTGACAGTAAACTAAACAGACAGAAAAGCTTATTCATCCTGCAACCAAACCACCTTAACCCAGTATCGTCAAGAATCGGCTTACATTCCGGCTAGATATTGCAATCATTGGGTGCTTATCTTAGCCGTGCAACTTCATCCACCCATTATTCGGTAGGTTAGCATTCCAGACATAGATGCCGTCAGGAAGTGAGTTGACCGCTCTTTAATTGGATGAAACCCATGTTTTGCTTAAGCTACTCCAAGAGTACCATTTGCCATCTTGATTATTATAAACTGAATAAACACCTGCAGATGCTGGATAGTAGAATAGCCAATTATTTAATGAATTATTGTAAACCCATGGCCATTGGCTCCAATTCCAACCATCGGTGCTCAAAGTGTTAGGCATCTGGGGAGTAGCTATTGTATCAGTTAAATCAGGTATTCCGTTACTGTCCTGGTCATTAAAGTCGGTAATTAAAATTTTCCATTGTGAATAATCACTCCAAGGTGTGTCAGGGTCGCCATCTTCAAAAGACATTTCACCAGTGTAAGTGTTAGAATTTCTATCTAAAAAAATAGTGCGTGAATAAACTGTGTCAATGCCAGTAGAAACACTTAAACTTTTTAGTTCTAATTTATTTTGCGAATAATCATAATCCGACTGTCCTGTAACATTAATGGGGGTGCCATCATTACTTGGTTGAGTACCTCGAATGCTTAATCTTTGGGAGGCTTCATCGTACTCAACTGTTCCATTCCAAGAGGAAGTATACCATTGCCCGCTAATACCTAGTGAAGTTGCATCTGTTCCATTTAGTGAGATCAAGGAGTATGTTCCTGACGGATTATTCTGATCTCTTGAAAATAAAACTGTTATTCTATCTGAGGTGTAGTTATCGTACCTATCCCAGTGCGTTGTTTCAATGAATGTAACCGTTGAATATACAGCCTGTTTTTTTCAAGGAAATCAATAACGCCATTAGCGTTGCTGTCATTGGAAGGTAATGAAAGAGAAAACGATCCGTAACTGTAAACGCCCAAGTTATCTGTACTAATGTAGTCGACTACATAATTAGTAGATCCAACACTCAATGGTTTCACCTCTCCACTAACATGGCCACTAGAGGTAGTATAGGGCATCCTAGAAAGGCCATCATAAGTTGTCAGGAAACCTGATTCACCATTACCTAAATCAATAGGAGACATATAGAAAGAATAACAATGTGCCTCCAGTGTAGCTGATTTAGCGTAAGTGACACTTGAAATTAAGTTAGAATAAATTAGTAGCGAAAAAGCCAATATTTTCATACTTTAAACTAAATAAAACAATGCCCTATAATGTCAATAACCACAGTACTTAATTACTCTTTTAGCAACTTATAAACGCTTACTCCTGCATCTCTCGCTTCCTATGAGTTATCAAATGTATCTCTTAAGCAAAAATACCAGTAGAATATTTGTTATCTTATACTTTCATCTCAAACGGCATCTTTAGCACCTCTATCTTATTCGACCGAAATGGATAGAAATACTTCAACAAGTGTCCTTTTTAACTTGATCTGTAACTATTTTTGGCCGTAAAAGAGGAGATCAATACATATTTACTATGAAAAAATTTACTAAACTTAGCGTGTTATTTACTACCCTTTTCTTTTTAGGTTGTGCTAATCAAGGAAGTACTGTCCTAAAAAAACTTAACGAAGCTGATGTAAATAAAAACATCACCGTCGGGAAGACTACGCGTAATGAGATACGGGCAATGTTTGGAAGTCCATTGGAGACAAAATATACAGATTCAGGTCTTGAGATATGGAGGTATCATTTTGAAGACACAACAGGTCTTAATCCCGCAAATATTGCTTCCCAAACTCTAACGCTTGGATTAGCTGGATCTAGGCGCACTGGAACAGAGAAAGAGTTAGTGATCCTGTATAATGATGACTACACTGTTAAAAGATTCAATATGTCAGAGGCACCTGTGCAAACAGGGACTGGTTTACTGTAAAACTATCTTTTCTCAGCACAAGACTGACAGACATTATAATTGCAGTCACTGGAACAGGTGTAAGTTTTGGCTGTTGTTGTTTTTCGAGTGCCCCAAAATTTGTTCACCTTAGTTTCAGTCACGCCTAACTGCTTTCTGCACTCAAAGCAACTTCCACTAAATAAGGCATAAGACTTTTCTCCTTCTACAAGAGTATGCTCACATTTCGGGGTTTGCTCTACTAACTCGTCAAAAGCCCTATGCCACTCTTTTTCGGATGCAGTCATTTGTTTATTCAGTTGAGATTTACTCGAAATACACCCTGTAAACATGATGAGTTGCGTAACAATTGAAAGGGAAATGAAAATACAGCTTTTGTGAATCATCTAGTTAAATAAGCTAATTGTAGACATAGCGTCAATCTCGCACCTCAAACGGGATTTCCAAAATACCAATTCCATGAAATGAATTGTTTTTATTACATATAAATTTTTTTATTAACAGAATTTAGAGATCTGCGATTAATTAAATTACTCTTTTCGTTGAGACCTTTATATTCAGGAAGGATTCCTCTATGTCAGGTCTATCAGGTACCATTCTAGCCCAATCTTAAAATACTCCTCTCCATGAGCTTTGGGTATGCCCCTGTTAAGATATGCTTTCTCAAGAATTGCTTCAGAGTTGCCTACCATTCTAGCCAGCTTAATTTTGCATAGTGATTCATCCATGGCAGAAAGATAAGAGACCCAATTGTGACGACATATATCTTCCTCCCAAGCATCCTTTAAATTTGCAAGCTCTCGAACGTTGTTAAAGCCCGAGTTGAAAACAGTCGCTGGAATAATTGGATGCCTTATGCACCCCCTAAGGATGACTACAAGGCTTTTATATATAGGGGCATTCCTCAGAGATGCCTTTGATCGCTCCAGTAAGATTTGGGCTGGTTAATAATCTAGCCTAACCCAATCCCAGGTCATCGGTTCAGAATCGGTTTTGCTCTTACCCTAAAGTACCCGTACATGGATTTCTCATGGTCGCAAACCTGAAAAAAAGAGTATCGAAAAATACGCGAGGTGGGATCCATGATTGCAAAGAGCTGCTTGCTTTATCAACTCTTTTACCTGCTCACAGCTGAAAATACTTAGTTGCTTGTTTTTTATGTTTTGCATTTTAATGACGCCTAAAACTCGGTCTTCCTTGATCCATTTTTGCTTTTTACGAAAGCTAAAAAATGCTCGAATATTCCGAATTTAGCCGTTAACGGTATTGGGTTTTCTACCCTTTCGGTAGTTTTCATCCACAAAGGAATTTAGCTCATCCGATGTAATACCCACTACTTTGCGATGCCCAAACTTCGTAAATAACAAATGGATTCTTTTTCTGTCTCTTAATGTGTCGGGTCTTAGGCCTTCTCGTGCAGCTTTTTCATCCCATTTTTGATTTGCTTCCTTGATGTTTATGTTCGAATTGACAAATCTTTTACCATAGAAATCAACTGCATCTACAAGGGTTTTACTTGGTACCAATCGAAATAACATTGTAAGAGCTGCCTCAGCATCTCTTAGCTGATAGTTACTTAATGTCGTTTCTTTCTTTAAGGAATTATACTTTTTAGCCCGTTTTGCTTCTTCCCAGTCATCGATAAACTTACAGGCAAGTTCCCATGTTTGTTTATTCGCGCGTACTCTGTTGTGTGTGGATGGATCGGTTCCGCTTATCAGGACTCTCAAGTTACCATGCTTTTCCTTAACTTGTAACTTAAACTTAAAGCGAATATCGACTTGATCACAGGATCATTTTAATCCAATGTAGAGATGTATTTCAAAAGGTTTGATGATGGATTTGTTACTATTGCAGTACCAATTACAAAGTTGTTTCTTACAACAATTTAACCTACTAATTTACAACGACTGGAAGGATGGCAGAGTGGTCGAATGCGGCGGTCTTGAAAACCGCTGAACCGGAAACGGTTCCGGGGGTTCGAATCCCTCTCCTTCCGCCATTTTCCAGTATAATTACTCTTCCGGATTTCTTTGATGCTCGTCAGTGCCCTCTTCTGGTAAATCTTGTTCACTTGGTAGCGAATCATGAATTTCATCTATTTCCTCAGGGTTTGATGCAAAACGATTAAAGGATTGCCTCTCGCCTGACTGCGTAAGCTTGAGAAGAAGTTCTTCATTTTCACGATCCAAGTAGAAGATTTGTAAAAGCTTGGCGTGTGACTGGCCAACTAGTTGCTTTGAATCATCAAATGGGGAAAAATATTCTGGTTTTAATTTCCGTAAATTTAATAGGGAATTTTCAAGTTGAGGAAGAACTTCTTGTTTTTTAGCTAGAAAATCATGGGTAGGCGGGGAGTTTTTCGTTTTCAGCCAAGTGTTCTCTTCGAGTAAAAGATCATGCACGCGAGCACATAATTCTAAATGGTCAGCAATTACTTCTCTGGGTTCCATAGATAAAAAGGAAATAACAAGGGAGTATCTATTCCCTAGTTAGATTGATTGCTAGGCAATGTGTAAATACCGTAGCGGTTTACTGCCTGCCTGATAGCACGGGTATCCTCGAGTTGCTCTCTTCTCCACTTTGCCATACCGAAAACAAACTCAAGGTATTTACTATTCGCTAAACCTTCGCGAGCTCCATCAGAATTAACAAAATCTTCAATGGCAGAGTAAGTTTCCATGGCTTGTACATAATTCCCTAGCTTTTCCTGACAAAGGGCAATTTGGTAAAGGACGGGGATCTGCCAAGAGGGAGATGGATCTATATCCTGTAAGGCGGAGTAAATACGGTAGGCATTGAAAAACTCAGATTCTTCAAAGAATTTGTTGGCAAGATAATTACCTGTTTTCTTTTTCCAGAATGCCCAAATTGCTTTCATCTTGCTGATGGCAGCGAGATCACGGTCACGCACTGCATTACCCTGTTCCAGGTCGGCGATCAGCTCGGGGTTAAAGTCTGCTTCCTTTAACAAAAGAAGTAATTCAGCAATCGAGTCCTCGTCCTGATTTAATTGCTCATAAGTTAAGGCAAGTAAGTAATGGGACTCTGGGACATAAGGGCTCTGTGGGAAAAGAGTACCATAGCCTCGCAATACTTCCTTCACTCTAGCAAAATCAGCACGGGGAGTCTGATCAAAATCAAGCTCTTGCTGGGCACGCTGCTCGGGAGGGAGGCGATTTATGTTCTCCTGCTTACGCAAGTTTTCGCTAGCTCTACGATAGTGAGCAAGCCCCTGTTTAAAACGAACCACAGCACGGTCAGTATCTTCAAGATCTTCAAGCCTGCGTAAGCGATCAAAAAACTTAATCGCATTATCATAGTCCTCAGAATCCATGAAAGTTTCTGCGATCTCATACATCGCACGGTTGGACTCAGAATCTCTCCTTCTTTCCAAGGTCTTCCCTTTCCGTCTCTCAGCCAATTCGAATGCATTGCTTTTTGGCAAGGTCAGGGTTGCATTAATCGCATCGTAAAATTTGTTGAGTGCCATTCGATAAGCACCAAGGGTGCGATAAATTTTACCTAACCTAATATGAGACTCAGGAATGGAGGGTGCCCCTCTCTTCTTACTTTCTACCCATTTCACCACAGATCCTCCTACTCGGGCATACAGATCTGGTATACCAGGTGCGTCTTCATGCTCTTCGAATGGATAATTATCATCCGCAGCAAATTCCTCAAGGAATCTCTCATATGATTTAGCGGCATCAACCCATTGCTGATTTTTTTCATGCATTGAGCAAATTGCCAAGAGAATGTCTCGACGATACCTTTTATAGTGGGGAGCATTGAGCCTGCCAAGTACACGATTACAATACGATGTTGCTTTATGAACTGAACGGGTAACAAATGGATTCCCAGAACCGCCAGAAGCCATCCTTGTTTCCACAATGGCTTCGCGAATTTTCTCTTTTAATTCTTCATCAATCTGGTCGCCTAAAACGATGTAAGGGGCAATATCTTCGGCGACTTCAATGACCGGGGCTGGTGTGGAAAGAATAGGGCTATGAACAATATCACCGCGATCTATAACTTCCGCAGGCTTAAGGGATCCCGGTGATGAAAGGGGCGAAACTGAAGCTTCAATAGGAACTTGCAGAGGCACCTGAAATTCTGGCAATTCCAAAAGCTCAACCTCACGAAGCAAATCCTCCAGACTTGCTTTTCCGTAATCAAGAGCAGGGAGAGTACTGACTTGCCCAATAGGATTTGTAGATTCAGGTTTTTGAGGAATGGAAAGCAAGGGCGCTTGGGCTTGGTTGGTACCGAGAATATCCCCTAAGTCATCTTCGTTCACGGTCTCAGTGCTCGGAGAAAAGTTTTGGGGTTCTTCATCAAGTAAGTTTTCTGGCATGAGCTCGTTTCCTACCCTAAACGAACGGTCAATCGGTGCACCATTTTTATCTAACTCGGAACCAAAGAGAGAATTCTCATTGTCAGATCCTTGATCTAGATCTTCAAGGAGGGAATCAATCCCTTGAATAACTTCATCAATCGACTTTAATTGTGGAGGTCCACCTGCTTGACCAAAACATACGGAACAAGAGAGTGATAAAGAGATAAAAACTAAATATAAATTCTTCATCTTGGTACCCTCCTGTATGTAGCTTTTGTACCAATCTTTAAATTATCAGGGGCTACAGTGTAGGGAGGAATGAAGGGGATAGCATTGACCCGGACGGTTCGGGAATTCACTTTCATATCCTCAAATACATTGAGCAGTTCATCCGTTGAACCGACATTTGTGTTGGACACTCCCTCGAAGGGATCTGCAAGAGGAAGAGATGAACCTGCAGGTTGTGGAATAAAAGAAGGAGCTTTCGCCTGAGGTTCTGTTGAATAGGTAACAAGGGGGAAGTCGGGCGCTGGAGTTGCATTGCTATCCTTTGTCAGGACCGGTTTCGTAAGTTTTCTGTCCGGACTGATAAGATTGGTTCGGTCTGCCTTGAGGGGAACGGGGGTGTAGCGTAAGGATGGGGGTGCATTGAAAGACAGATATTTATCGCGTTCAGGGACGGGAGCATCGAACTTCTTGAGGTCAAAGCCCCAAGTTTGAGAAGGCAATACAAAGGATGCCAACAAAAGGAAGGATGTAAAAAATAAAGAGAATATATTCAAGCTCATGATCATGGATGTACATGCATATAATCGTACGGTAATTTAAAAACTTTACTCAAATCTCGAAATTTATTTCACCAAGGCCTTTTTTCTTGGTATTGCTGGTGGGTAAGGAGAAGGTCATCAATGTCGTGGATATCAATATTTTGAACTTTTTCAGCTTTAAATTTAAAGGCAGTGATCAATTGTGGATCTCCATAGGAAGTCAGGCAATCCCGAGATTGGGCCCAAACAGCGAAGGGATCTGAAAGAGATTCTCCAAATTGCTTACAATTTTTGATCGCTTCGTCAAAAACAGTATCAGGGCACTCAGGGAAGTTGCAGTTATAATTTACATGGATATCGCAAGGAAAATACTCAAGTATATGCTGGAATACAGGAATGGATGGAGTCGCATCCTCTGACAATTTTTGAGGGCGGTTTAGAATAGAAATATTCTCTTCCATACAGGTCCTTGCTATTAACTCGCTATCTGTGGACAAAACTACCTGATCAAATCGAGCGGATGTAATCATTTTTTGTACAGCTCTTAACACGAGCGGGACTCCTTTATAGGGAAGCAGGTTTTTGTAGGGAAGACGCTTGCTTCCTATTCTTGCGATCACTGAACCTATAATTTTCAATATCTATTGTCTAAAACAAAGAACTCATCAGGGCAAGTTATTCGATTGCCGAAGGTTAAAGATATTGGAATGATGATGAATTTCAGTCGTTGTGAGCATAATACCCTACTCAAAGCAGTCCATCTCGGCTGATGATATTCAGGCGGTTAAGCGTGTATTGAAATCGGATTTCTTGACTCAAGGACCAAAGGTGCCTGAATTTGAAAGGGCCCTTGCTCGTTATTTTGGAACAAAATATGCAATTTGTTGCTCAAGTGGTACGGCCGCCCTCCACCTAGCTTATTCCTCACTCGGAGCGAGCCCGTCTAGTATCGCTATTGTTCCTGCAATAACTTTTGCGGCAACTGCAAATGCCTTCAGGTATCTGGGCTCTGATGTTATATTTTGCGATGTAGTGCCAGAAACAGGCCACATATGTATACACCATTTGGAAAAAATTTTATCCTCAATACCAAAACTTAAAAATGACCAAAAGGGATTTATTGCTCCGGTCTCTTTTGCTGGAGCAATTGCACCGCTTGAAAGATGTAACCAGTTAGCATCTCGATATAATTTCCAAGTCATTGAAGATGCTTCCCATGCCGTCGGTGCCTGGACCCATAATGAGAATGGGAAAAAAAAGGTTTACGCAGGAGCATGCATCCATACCCAAGCCTCCTGCCTCAGCTTTCATCCCGTAAAGCATGTATGCTGTGGAGAAGGTGGAGCTGTCCTTACAAATTCTACCGAAACTGCAAATACTGCACGAAAGTTGAGATCTCACGGGATAGAACGCCCTTTTGATGATGAGCACGACACCCCATGGTATTACCAACAAGTTGATCTAGGGTGGAACTATCGAATGACCGACTTACAGGCAGCACTTGGCATGAGCCAACTCTCGCGTATCGAGGATTCTCTGAAATCCCGAAAGGAAATGGCCCGCAGATACATCGAGCTTTTATCCGTTGAAAGATTTTCTGGTTCCATTTTGCTCCCAGTTTTTAACGAAGGTCATGCTTGGCATTTATTTATCATCCGGTTTTGCCGCGCAGGGATGAGAAATCGTGCATACAAGTACTTAAAATCGAAACACATTCATACGCAGGTACATTACATTCCCGTATATAAACACCCCTATTATCAAACCATGCATCGAGACTTACAACTTTCAGGCAGTGAAGATTATTTTGAAAGTTGCCTGAGTATCCCTATGTATTCAGGCCTAACCCTGAAACAGCAAAATCGAGTTATTGCAGAATTAGATAATTTTTTAGCGGTAGAAAAGTAAAAATTTGGATGCTCCCTCACAAAGGATATAAAATTTTAGCAGGAAAACACTTAAGTAAGGGGTCCTACTCTATCGAATCAATCCGACTCGAAGACGCACTGCCTGTAATGAAGTGGAGGAACGCACAGTTGCATGCCTTGCGACAAAAGGAACCTCTAACAGAGACAAGTCAGCGGATATATTTTGAAACGGTTGTAAGCCCACAGCTTTCGCTAGCCAGACCGGAGCAGATACTTGTCCGCTTTGCTTACGAAAAGAAACTTATTGGCTATGGCGGGCTCGTTCATATTGACTGGAATCACAGGAGAGCAGAAGTTTCATTTCTTCTGGAAACTGAAAGAGCGGATAATAGCGATCAATATGAGACTGACTTCACTAACTTTTTGGCCCTACTTAAAGAACTTTCATTCACTCATTTAAATTTCCATAAGATCACGACAGAGTCTTTCTCTCATCGTAAAAAACATGTCGAGATTATCGAGAATTGTGGCTTCAAAAGGGATGGAGTCTTGCGAGACCAGGTAAAAGTAGAAGGATGCTGGGTAGATGCAGTGATTTGTTCCTGCTTAAAATCTGAATGTAACAAGGAGGATATGGCGTAACCGATGAAACCTATCGTGCTTCTTTTCACCAGCCTTTCCAGCAAATATGCACTTTATTGGGCGGTCAAAAAGCAGGTCTTACAATTTGCCCCCAATTCAGTAGTAATGGGTACAGACTGTAGAGCGGAATGCCCTGCATCTTCTAAAGTAGATATTTTTGTACAAACTCCTGAAACTGAGATATGGAAAGAGTCGGACTTGGTATCATTTTGCCAAAAACATAGGATTACCCACATTGTGCCCACTCGGGATGGAGAACTAAAATTTTGGTCTGCCCATGCCCCCAAATTATCTTCGCTCGGGATAAGCACTATGATTTCCAATCAATCTAGAATTTCATATTGCTTGGACAAGCTTACATTCTTTAATTCATGGCCAAAAAGCTCTCCTATACAGCCCATAAATACTGCTCTCAGCCCAGATAATCTGAAATGCGATCGATATGTGGTCAAAGAAAGATATGGCTCTGGTGCCAACTTAATTGGTACCAACCTGACGCTCGCTGAGGCTAAAGATTGGGCAAAAAAGCTAGAAAACCCAATCTTCCAACCCTACATAAAAGGTAGTGAATTAAGTGCGGAAACATGGGTAGACCGATTGAGTAAATGCCATGGAATGCTGCTTCGCTGGCGATCGAAAGTCTTGGATGGTGAGGCCATCCAATCGGAAGTCTTTCAAGACTCCACGCTTGAGAGAAACTTAATTGAATGTGTAGAAAATATACCCGGAATTCACGGCCACTGCCTCACCCAAGTAAAAATAAATACGGAAGGTATACCGCAGATCATAGAGTTGAATCCTCGATTGGGTGGTGCCTCCCCCCTCGCTTTTCATGCTGGTATAAGTTCTATCTTTTGGTTTCTGGAAGAATCCCAAGGCCTGTCAAAAAAAATCCCCACCACTCCTGCGTTACAATACGGATCCAAACTGATTAAAGAAAACGGTCTGGTTCATATAATCGACCCTTTTCCATCTCGACAGAAGAAAAGCGAAGATTAAAGTTACCCTAAATATGTCAGCTACAACCATCGCCATAGCCAACCAAAAGGGAGGTGTCGGAAAAACGACGACCACCGTAAATCTTGGCGATGCCTTAGCTCGAATGGGAGTGCCCACCTTAGTTGTAGACATGGATCCCCAGGGCAACGCAACCAGCTCACTCGGGTTCGATAAAAAGCCAGGAGCTGGCGTCTATGAGCCATTACTTTCAGGCGAAGATTTATCCAAAAGGGTCATAGGAGCAAGATCAAATCTTTGGCTAATTCCGTCTGAGCTCGACCTAGCAGCGGCTGAGTTAGAGCTCAGTGGCCAAGAGAATTATTTGGTGAAGCTCAAGCAGTCCTTGCTATCACTCAAAGAAAACAAAGAACTCCAAGTTATTTTAATTGATTGCCCCCCCACCCTTGGCTTGCTTTCGATGAATTCTCTATGCGCAGCTGATTACCTTGTGGTGACTTTGCAGTCAGAATATCTAGCGTTGGAAGGATTGGGTCAGATTGTAGGAGTGGTTGATCAATTAAAAAGTTCAGGGATAAATCCTGACCTTGCGATTGGTGGAATTGTCATGACCATGTACGATAATCGCACGAGGCTTTCCTATGAGGTTTGGCAAGAAGTGACCCAACATTACGAGGAACAAGTTTTTCGAACGGTTATCCCTCGAACAATAAGACTCAGTGAGTGCCCAAGCTTTGGACAAACCATCTTTGAGTATGACTTTAACGGTCCAGGCTCGATCGCATACAGTTCATTTGCTCGTGAAATCAAAAGCAAATTACTTGATCGAGATCAATGATCATGAGCTTGATCTCGAGGTTAAAGGGTCGGCTTCGAGTTGTACGAAATCAATCCAGATATACGAAAGAATCATTTGCTGACTTCCGGTTTATAGAAAAGAAAACGGGATATTTATTTCGCGATCTTTCTCTTCTTGATTTAGCTCTGACCCATCCATCATTCAACCTAAACGGTAAAAATCGACCCAGTAACCAGCGGCTTGAGTTCCTCGGTGATTCTATCCTGGGTGCAGTCTTATCTGACAAGTTGTACCAAATATACCCCGGCGGGGACGAAGGCTCCCTGAGTCGCAAAAAGGCATTCTTTGCCCAAGGATCTTATCTTGCGGAATTGGGGTTATCCCTCGGTTTGGATAAGGTGATTAAGATGAGTCCCACAGAAATAAAAAATGCCGGTAATTTACGGCTTTCCACCTTGGAAGATGCTGTAGAATCTTTGGTAGGTGCAATATACCTAGACGGTGGCTTCAAAGATGCACAGCGTTGCGTAATCCAATGGATTGGGGATTTACGAATCAAATTGGAAGAACAAAGCCAAGTGATGAACCCAAAAGGAAAGCTTCAGGAAATCGTTCAAGCTAAAGATACGAAGAAAAAAATCCGTTACAAACTACTTGAAGATAAGGGTCCTGATCATCAAAAAACTTTTCTAGTTTCTCTCATAATTGGAGAAGATGCAGTTGCTGAAGGAAAAGGGAAGTCAAAGAAAGAAGCGGAGTCTCAGGCTGCAGAAAAGGCGATTCGCATCCTGACACAAAGCTAGCACCCCCTTTTCACTGTGAAAAGAATTGAGCTTCCTCCCGGCCGAAAAGGCTTCACTTTCCCATCCCTGCCATCCGCATCTCATTCAACCATCCTTTGTAGTCAATGGGAGAAATCAGGAACAAGAATCCTGATCGTGGTCGGATCTTCTCTCACTGAAACTGAAAACTTGGCCGAGGACATGGCCATACTCACTGAGATCGAGGCTGGAAAGAAAAAAAATAGCATCGAGCTCCACCTGCTTGAGGAAGAGCCCGGGGAGTCAAACCCAGATTTTTTTGAAAAAAACTGCAACAAGCTAAGTTTACTTTCTTCGTTAATGGACCTGGGCTCCACAGAACATAAGAAAATTATTATCGCTGCTACCCCTGAAACCTTACTCTCTCCATGCACGCGAAGAGAAAGCAAAGAGAAGCAAGAACTAAGAATTGCAAGTGGTTCGGAAATTAACTTTGAAACATTCCAACACAAACTATCCAATGACCTTGATTATTCTTCAGAAATCCTTTGTGAAGAGCCAGGTCAATACTCTCTGCGGGGAGGTCTGGTTGATGTTTATCCAGTAAATGCCAGCATTCCATACAGGATTGATTTTTTTGGTAATGAAATCGAAGAAATCAGAACTTTTGACCCAACAACCCAAAGAACAATCGAGCCAGTCGATGCAATCACTCTATCTTCTGCAAAAATAAAGGATGAAAACACCTTGGAAGGAGGTTTTTTTTCTTACCTTAATTGCGATACAACATGGGCATTCCTTGAACCTGAAAAATTAGTTTCAGAATACCCTCTTGCTTTTCATCAAAGTGAAAAAGCCAAATTAAATAAAGCATGCCTGGACTTGGCGTGGAAGAACTCCACCCCGTCCGATACCTTTTTAGGGCTCAGTGAAATCGATGCAGGTGCTGGTGCACTGGAAAGCCTCTCGAAAGTAAAAATCTCCGCTTTCGCCTCCAGTCAAGCGCTCGGGATCAATTCCAATGACCTATCAACCGGGCAACAAGGCAGGTATCGGATAAGTTATCTTTTTGAATTGCTTGGCAGCCAAGACGATGGCCATGAGGTTATTATTGCAGTCGGTGCAAATACAGAAAAGAAGAGAATCCTGGAGCTCATTAAGGGAGAATCCTCCCTTCAAAGATTCAAGCCTCGATTCATGGAAATCGGTTTACGGGATGGCTTTAGTATAAAAAACAAAGATGCGGGCAAGTATGCTTCTTTTCTCCTGAAATCAAAATCGAGCGGACTAACAATTGCCACCTCTCGCGAAATCCTGGGAAGAGAAAGAAGTAGACGTCCGGTACGAGCTCAAAAAGCTCGGGTACATAGAAAAAATGTAGATCAAGCTCTGGACTTTAGCGAACTTGTCAGCGGTGATCACTTAGTTCACCACCAGCATGGAATCTGTCGGTTTAATACTTTGGGTAAAATTCAAAATGAAGGAAGCCAGGAAGAAGCGATCACCTTGGAGTTTGCTGATGGACTAACTCTTCATGTCCCCCTTCAGGAGTCCCACCTGCTCTCCCGTTATGTCGGCCTGCAAAAAGCCAAGCCTAAGCTTGCCAAGCTAGGCGGGAAGCTTTGGGCAAAAACTAAGCAAGCGGCGGAAAGTGCCGCAATCGACCTCGCTGCTGACCTGCTTAGATTGCAAGCAACTCGGGAGAGCAAATTAGGTCATGCTTTCTCTCCTGATGATAAGTGGCAAAAAGAATTTGAAGACTCATTTCCCTACACTGAGACCGTTGATCAACAAAAAGCCATTGATCAAGTAAAAGAGGATATGGAGAAAGAGGAACCAATGGACCGACTGATATGCGGAGATGTGGGCTTCGGTAAGACAGAGGTTGCCCTACGGGCTGCGTTTAAGGCTGTAATGGATGGAAAGCAAGTGGCCATGCTCGCCCCGACCACAATTCTATGCCAGCAACATTACAGTCATTTCAAGGATCGTATGGCTGATTACCCGATTGCAGTAGAAATGTTGAGCCGCTTTAGGACAGCGGGCGAACAAAAGAAAACAATTAAGGGGTTATCGGAAGGCAAGATTGATCTCATTATTGGTACCCACCGCATTCTCAGCTCAGATTTAAAGTATAAAGACCTAGGCCTCCTTATAATCGATGAGGAGCAAAGGTTTGGCGTTCAGCATAAAGAAGCACTCAAAAAGATCAGGGAAAATGTAGATGTTCTGACCTTAAGTGCGACCCCAATACCACGAACCCTTTACTTTGCTATGGTAGGTGCCCGTAACTTAAGTTCTATCGAAACCGCACCGGTTACCCGCCGACCCATCCGCACCGAAGTGATGAAATACTCGCCCCAGGTCTTAGACAAAGCGGTACAGACAGAAATTAAAAGAGGTGGGCAAATCTTTTACCTCCACAACCGGGTAAAGACGATCAACTCCGTGGCCCGGAAAATTAGTGAACAATTCCCGAAATTAAAGATTGCGGTTGGACATGGACAAATGGGCGAAGAAAAACTTGAGCAAGTGATGACAGAATTTGTTGCCGGAGAGTATGACATGCTTGTGTGCACAACTATTATTGAAAGCGGACTGGACATACCCAACTGCAATACAATCATCATCGAAGGTGCCGATAAATTTGGATTATCCCAACTTTATCAATTGAGAGGACGAGTGGGCCGCTTCGATAAGCAAGCATACGCATTCCTTTTACTTAACCGTCACCTAACAGTATCCGACCAAGCCAGGAAGCGACTCTCGGCAATCAAGCAAGTCAATCACTTTGGTGCCGGACTCCAGATTGCATTGCGAGACCTGGAATTACGAGGAGCGGGTAATCTTCTAGGTAGCGAACAAAGTGGACATGTTGCGGGCATTGGATTTGAACTTTACTGTAGATTACTCAGGGAAAGTGTAAACAGACTTAAAGGGGATGAAATCAGTCTTCGTCCGAGTGCCACCGTTCGCCTTGACTTTCTATCCTCAGGTCCATGCGAAGATGAGCAAAGCAATGGTATGGAAATCATGCCCTCTTACCTCCCTGAAAGTTTTACAAGTGAGCCGAGATTAAGAATCGAATGTTACCGGAAGCTGGCCAAGCTTCGAACAGTGGATGAAATAAATGAATTTGAGGATGAGTTAGTGGATCGCTTTGGACCGTTGCCACAGGAAGGCATCGCATTACTAAATGAGGCAATGATTCGATCCCTCGCCGAAGAGGCAGGATTTGATCAAGTTGAAAGTAAAGAAAGAGAACTTTGGTGCCGGTATTTGGGGAGAAATCGTGACGGAAGTAAGAAATACCACCGTGTAGTTGGTAAAATTCCTCAAATTTCTTCAAAAGAACCTCTTTTGAAGTTGAAGGAAATCATTCGATTTCTCAAGATCGTCATTCATGGGAACAAAAATGATTAGAATTCTTATACATGCTGGGTGTGCTTTACTTACGGTGGCGGTCGCTAGTTTCACTGCCCAAGCTGAACTGATTGAGATCAACCGGGTGACCGCCAAGGTCAACGATCGGATTGTCACCTGGGGTGAAATCGAGCGTGCGATGGATCGTTTAAATTTCACCGATGAAGAAAAGAAAAAACGGGCGACGGAATTTGTAGACGGCAAAATTGATCGCCTGCTTTCAATTTATGCTTTTGAGGAAAAAGGCATGGGGATTCCAGAATCAATCATTGAGCAGGAATACAACAAAAGATTGATCAAGGAATTTAATGGTGACCGGAAGCTTTTTCGAGATGTTTTACGAAGTAACGGGCAATCTCAGTTAGAGTTTCGTGATGAACTTCGTGAAGATATCATTTATGGGCACATGCTTTCTACCCGAAAACGTTTAAAAGAAGAAATCAGCCCCGAGAAAGTTGAACGGTTTTATAGAGAAAACAGTCGTATGTTTAAGACCGAAGCAAAAATAAAGTTGCGCGAGATTGTTTTCTCTCAGATTGCTGGTGAACCAGAAGCTATTTTGATGCAGCAAGCAAAGCAAATACAGGACATGTTAGCTCAGGGTTCCCCCTTTGAAGTACTTGCTGCCCAACACGGTCAGAGTCCCTTCCGCGATAAAGGAGGAGACTGGGGGGTTTTCGTTTCATCCAGGGAAATCAGGAGTGCAGAAATCCGTCAGCAAGCTTTTGCCCTGAAGAAAGGGGAGGTTACGAATCCCTTTACCATTGATTTATTGGAACGGAAAGCCAATGGCGATATTGGAAAATCTGGCAAAATTGCGGTTTATCTCCTCAAAGCTGAAGAGGTTGTAGCAGCTGGCAGAAAAAGTTTAGATGATGTACGGCTGGAAATTGAAAAAATCCTGGCATCAAAAATTGAAGCCAAAAGCCAAAGACAATGGTTCAACCGACTTAAACGAGATGCGTTCATCGAGGTTAGTCTTCCGGCTACGAAAGCTTTGAAGAAATAATTTGATTCTTAAAAGTGATGCCTGGTGTATTACTGAAAGACTTACCCCAACAAGAGCGACCCCAAGAAAGATTGGAACGCCTTGGCGCGCATGCACTTGCCGACCGTGAGCTTTTGGCCATGATCATTCGTTCGGGCACTCGCCAAATGGATGTGCTCGCTTTGGCTGATGAATTACTTAAATCTGCGGGTTCTCTCTCTGGTCTGCTTCGATGGGACACTTCCGACTTTCAAAGGATCAAGGGTATTGGGAAGGTAAAAGCGTTACAACTATCAACTCAAACTGAAATAGCGAAGAGAATGATTCGAGGGGAGAGGAACCAGGATATCATTTTGGACGAACCACAAAAAGTTTGGGATTATTTATTTCCTGAAGTTCGGTCCGACACCGTAGAAAAGGTATGGGTATTGTGCCTAGACCGCAAAAATAAATTGATTCATGCTGAACCTGTGACCTCAGGCACGGCAACAAGTAGCCTTATTCATCCTCGTGAGATTTTTAGACCCGCTATTCGGTGGGCAGCATCAGCTATTATTTTAGCCCACAATCACCCAACCGGTGACCCGACACCAAGCCATGCAGACTTAGGTGTGACTCAGAAAATGTTGGAAGCATCCAAAGCAGTAGATATAGACATGCTTGACCATGTGATATTGGGCGAACCTGAACATTGTCCAAACAACTTGGGCTATTACAGCTTTTCGGACTCAGGTCTTATTTCTTAACAGCAGAGAGCTTATCTTTTTAATCCCAGGATCCGCACGCTCCACCTACTAACGGAAAAAGATAGTCCACATGGTTGACCATCACGGCACTCATTGAATGAAATGAAGTTCGATGCACCCGAGTCCCCATGACCACCATAGTCCGGAGCATCTGTATCCAATACGACCTGCCAATTACCCGGATGCGGGCAGCCCCAGTCTCGATGGCGAATTTGATCCGAAAAGTTGCAGGCAATCAGTAAAGTATCTTCCGGCTGGTCACCAAACTTCAGGAATGAAAGAGTTTGCCCGGCATTATCATGACAATCAACCCATTGAAATTTGTCCGCTTGGTGATCAGCACTCGCCCAAGTTGGATGTTCGCAATAAAGTTTATTGAGATCGCTCACTAATTGCTGAAGCCCAGCATGCAAGGGAAAATCAAGGAGAGCCCAATCAAGAGGTGCCTCAAAATCCCATTCTTTACATTGCCCGAATTCACACCCCATAAATAAGGTTTTCTTTCCTGGCCAAGTCCATTGCAGGGCAAATAGAGACCTGAGATTTGCCATCCGGGATGTTTGCTCATTCAGGTTCATTTTATTTATAAGTGACCCTTTTCCATGAACTACTTCGTCGTGAGAAAATGCCTGCACAAAATTCTCCGAGAACTGATACATAGCACCAAAAGTCAATTTATCATGACAATTTGAACGATCCCAAGGTGATGAGAAATAGTCCAAGGTGTCGTGCATCCATCCCATGTTCCACTTAAAGTCAAACCCAAGACCACCAACACTAGGGGGCTGAGTGATTTGTGGAAAAGCAGTCGATTCTTCTGCAATGCTTAAAACTGAGGGGAATTCTTCGTGAACCGACTGGTTAAATTGCTTTAAGAATTCAATTGCTTCAAGGTTGTAGTTACCTCCCTTATTGTTGGGTATCCATTCTCCATCTTTCCTTCCATAATCCAAGTACAACATAGAAGCTACCGCATCAACACGGTAACCGTTTACACCAAACCTCTCGAGCCAGGATATTGCACTCCCAATGAGAAAGCTTCTGACCTCAGCTCTTCCATAATTGTAGCACATGGTGCCCCACTCCGCATGTCGGCCTTGCTTTGGGTCTTGATGCTCGTAGAGACTGGTGCCGTCAAAACAAGAGAGGGCAAATTCATCTGCGGGAAAATGGGCGGGCACCCAATCGATTAAAACGCCGACCCCGACCTTCTGGATGGACTGCACAAGAATCGCAAATTCTTCGGGAGTCCCATAACGGTGAGTCGGAGCATAGTAACCTGTGACCTGGTACCCCCAGGATGCTCCGTAGGGGTATTCGCTTGGAGGAAGAAGCTCAACATGCGAAAAATTCATTTTTTCCAAGTAAGCAGGCAGCGTACGGGAAAGTTCAATGTAGGAAAGTGGGCGATTTTCGTTCTTTTCATATTTCCAGGACCCCAAATGCATTTCATAGACAGAAATCGGCTGATTAACCGCAGTCTGTGTTTCTTTGGGCGTGAAAATATTCAAAGGGGATCGGTCTTCAATAATGGAAGCATTTCCAGTTGGAGGCTCAAATCTAAATGCATAGGGGTCTGTTTTTTCCCGCAAGACATTATCTGCTCCCAAAACCCGATACTTATACTTATCCCCTATTTTAGCAAAAGGAACAAATAATTCACGGCAACCGCTAGAACCAAGGGAGCGCATGGGAAGGTTCAACGGATTCCACAAATTGAAGTCCCCCGTCAGGTGGATACTTTTAGCAGATGGGGCCCATACCACAAATGAAACCCCCGACACCCCCTGGTGAGTAACTGGAATTGCACCTAATTTCTCATGAGGTCTACGATCCACTCCTTGATTAAATGAATAAAGGTCCTGAGCGAGGAAATAGGGCGTAAAAGAATAAGGATCAACCCACTCGTACTCAGTATCCTCATATTGCGATAAAAAGGTGTAGCTAGAAAAAGGTTCAAGTGATTCAATTTTAACCTCAAAAAAGCCACCTTTATCGACCTTGCGAAGAAGGATTACGGTTTGCTTGTCTTTGCTTACCACAGAGACCTTACAAGCTTGCGTATCAATCGCACGAACAACCCATCCTCTTTTTTCCCCAAGTGAATGAATGCCTAACCAGGTATGAGGACTTCCGATCATACCAGACAGGCAAGACTTCATTTCGTTATCTGAAATTATCATCTGGCTTTTTTATAATCACCTAAAAGTTATAGAGAAAGCGAAAACATAATAATATATATTATTTCTTTCTTGTTCTAAGTGAGTTGCCGTACATTTTGAGTTAGGTGCACCTACAATTTTTCTTCACCCTATTCATTATTACCTCACTGGGTCTGCCTTCCTTGCTTCTTGCGGATGATCAAGCAGGACCCTCTCTTTCAGCTGAGAAACCTTTGATTTACGATGACTTAACGCAGATTGTGCGTGCTCAAAAAAATGCTATTCTCAGATCTGACGACCTGCTCTTGCATGCGGATGAGATTATTTGGGACCGAAACAAATCTTTAGTCGAAGCTAACGGAAACACGATTCTTTCTGTTCGGGGTGTTCGAATTTTGTGTAATAGCTTACGACTTAACCTTCAAAATGGTGACTATGAAGCGAAAGATATAAAGGCTGGATTTTCGTCCCTTGCTGTAAAAGCAGATGCTATCCATCGCGAGGGAGGCAATATCAAAGCTAGTAATCCAGTGTTCAGTAACCCCAATTTCTTTGAAGGAGATACTCATCCTGCAATGACTTTTAACGACTTTACATTCGACGAAAACAAAAGCCTCTTTAGGACGAGCACCGGGTGGTTGAAGTTTGGGAAATTACCCATCAGCCCGATCCCATCTTTAAAACTTAAATCCGGTGATAATAACAAGTCTTTTCGCCTTGGGCTTAAAGGAGGAAAAACATCCAATTTGGGGTGGTATTTAGGAAATGAGATTCAATCGCAAGTAGGAGAATTGAAAGCTGATACCGCGATCACAGGCTATACCAAAAGAGGCGTATTACTTTCATCTAACTTTTCATATGATATGACTGATGAAAGAGATGATTCGCCTTGGATTAAGTCATTTATTGATTTTGGTTGGATTAAAGATCAAGGTAGTAACCTAGGCTTGGACCGCCGCAATCTTCCTTTTTCTAATCAACGTAATTCTGTAAGCTCAGAATTTATAATCTACGATCGCCACACTTTGAGGCTTGCTGGACAGCTGAATTTTGAAAGTGATTCAGAAATAACTCGTGATTTTCACATCGAAAAATTCAATCGAGCCCAATGGCAGGACAATTTTATAGAGTTTGCTTATGAGGAAGACTGGGGTGGAGTATCGAGCCTACAAAGATGGCAAATCAACGAGCATGAAGGAACCATTGAAAGGCGGCCAAACCTGAGGCTTGAGATTTCTCCCCGTCCTTTACTCTTAGATTCATTACACTACTCATTAAGTATGGAATATGTGGATCTACAAGAAAGAGATTCCCGGGGGCAGGTACTCAATAAATCGACAAAGCTTGATACAACACTGCAGAGCTTTCACCCCTTCAAAGTTGCGAAAGGGCTTACATATACACCAGCATTAACGATAAGAAATCAACTTTATCAATTGAATAAGCATCATCCAAGTCGGACATGGGTGGAAAAATCACATGAACTAAGATTTCATACTTTTGCTGATTATTCGATTACAAGTGACCTTTGGGAAATTAATGATCTACGTCATTCAATGAATTTCATTTTGACGCATTCTGATCTTGATCTTTCGAGTATTAGCGATCCCCATCCAATTACTTCATCCGATGCTTCAGCTTTTTCATTAAATCTCGAACCTCTGAATTTAATGGACGTAATCGAAGCAGACCAATTAGAAGATATGGAGGTCGTTCGATTAGACTGGCATCATCAGGTTGTCACTAACTTTGATAATAACCTTCGTGAATTAATGGTGCTTAAACTTTCCCAGGATTTGTGGAAAAACACCCCTTCCCTCGCGACGCAGGAAAAGTCTTTTTTTGCACAAATCGACATTCACCCAGCAAGGTGGATACAACTTAGAGGACAAGCGAAGCGGACCAAAGATTTCAGTAAAAATATCAGTGTTTTTTCAGCAATTATAAAAGACGGGTTTCAAAATCACTACCAATTATCTCGTATTGATTATCCACTCTTAAGTAATCAATGGGCAATGACTGCCTCCAAGCTAATTGACACAAGCAAGCAACTTATGCTCTCGGTCAGGTATGATGAGGAAGACCATGAATTTCTTTATTGGCAGACCACTTTTGAATTCAAAACTAAACACAGTGTAGTCTATCGCTTTTCCTTATCAGAAAGATACGGTACAGCCAAAGAAGACGAATTTGCATTCAACTTTGGTGTACGGGTGCTTTCTTTTTGATTCCAGCAAAATTGTTATGCAGGGTTGACTAATTGAACTTTACGTAAATAAATTAGTTATATGTCAAATCGTTTACAAAATCACGGCTTACCTGTAAAAGATCCAAAAGTGATGGCTCATCTTTTTGGTCTCGGATTGGATTGCACGGACGGTCACAAGCGAATTACGCAAGCAGATAAATTTTCAATCATGGGAGGATCCGAAAATACCCATGATAAAATGACTGAAACACTTTGGAAAACCTTTGAAGATCTTAAAATTAAAGGTAAAAGTTTAGAAGAAGCATCAATGGACGAAATTTCAGACCTAATACGAAAAAACAGCCCTTCGTAAATTATCTTAAATTGATCCCCCCATGCCTTCCTTACCACCGCCGCCTCCACCACCTCCTCCACCCGTTGGAAGTGCACAGGGGCTTAAACTCTCTCCTAAAGGAACGAACCCGGCACAACCTCTACCCCCTCAATCTGCCCCAAAGTTCAAAGTAACTAAGTCCCCCTTCTCTCAACCCGGACAACAGCAACCTACGGTTACATTGCCCGGAGGCCCTACTCCTTCACCCGTACCCCCGAGTGCAGTTCCACCCACGGTTACACCAACTGGGGCAACTCCAGTCTCAAACCAACCACATGCTCCGGTTGCGGTACCTTCTGCCGGTCCTATCTCAAGTGGTCTTACTCCTTCAGTTTTGCCACCCGTAGCACCCGCGGTTCCCTCTCTCTCTCCATCGTCCACCAGACCACCGATTGCTCCCAGCGTACCCTCTCCTATCCCAGTCGCATTACCTCCCCAAACAATCCCCCAACCTGGGCCTAGTCTGGCACCTGTCTTACCTAGTGTACCAACACTCCCTGGTTCACCGCTCCCTCCTACGAAAGCACCTAAGTCTAGTGTCCCTTCCCCGAGTGTTCCTCCAATGGGTACACCACCAGCAACAGGCCCCCAGACCACGGTTCAAGGGTCACCTAAAGCAGCACGGCCAAGTATCGTGTTCATGCTTTTAGACTTTCTCGTATTTGGAGGTGCTGTTGCCCTAACCATTCTTCTTTTTCTCCAGCCTTACTAATCTTACAACCTTATATCACCTATTTTACAATGAGCGAACTCATCAACTTAAACAAAGAAAGTTTTGAAAAAGCAGTCAGCGAAGACAAAACTGTCCTCGTTGATTTTTGGGCACCTTGGTGTGGACCTTGTAAAGCAATTGCACCTGTTTTAAGCGAAATAGCGTCTGAATTGGGCGATACGGTTGGAATCTACAAAGTGAATGTAGATGATAACACAGAGCTCGCTCAGGAACATGGTGTAAATTCTATACCCACTATTTTGGTATATAAGAATGGCAGCCTCTCAGAAACATTGGTGGGGTTGAAATCAAAAGAAGAGTTAGTAAAGATCATCCAGGGATAATCCTTACCTTTTTTTGGGATTGCGACCACCGCATATCCTGCAATCACTTCCTTTTGGCTTTGTTGAAAGAGTCCCACGGCCTCTTTCGTAAAAACTACATTCTGGGCGGTGAATTTTCCCAAAGGATGTTACCCAAAAGCTTAGACTTGGAATAAATCCCTGCCTTTTACCAAAGATTGTAGGCATTTTTGGTTTCGGAGTTTGCAATAAGCTCGAAATGTCGTAATCGAACCCTGTCCCCCATATCCCAGATTTCAACCTCTTTGCTTTTAATTGGGCCATCAGGTAAGGACCGTATCTATTGGTTTCTTCCTCATTGTGCCAAGCGACACCGAAAGTTATTGCATCCTTGCTAAAGCTTGTAGTTCCATCCGCCAATAGAACATCAACTACTTTAAGGTTTAAATCATCAAACTCTTGTTTCAGAGTGATGCGTGGAGTTACTGAAATCAACTTCTTCTCAGTAAAGGCAAGGGCCGCCTCAAAGCCAGGTTGTCCGCGCTTCGGGAATGATACACCCCAAGCTCTCATTCTAACGAGATATCCTGATGATTGCAGATCAAAAACTCCGGGTTGTATAACTCGTATAATCTTATTTATTTCTTGGGATGAATTCGTATCAAGGGCGGAACTACTTTGTCCAATAAAGATACCAAGAAAGGCGGAAAACAAGAGCCATCGAGATAGTGAAAGTATCATAAATAAGAAATACTAGTTAGATACCATCTCTTCCCGAATCATTCTTCCAAACTCATCCCACAATCGTCTTCCAAAAAATTTGCCTTCACTCCAATACTCTTCCTCTCGCACAATACCACTTTCCCACCATCTTGTTTTGATACCAGAAAGAACACCAAAATCAAAAATTGCTTCTAGGGCCGGTTTTCCATTTTTAAAGTAACGGAGCTGCTGACCGTGCGGTAAACCATCCAAATAAGATGCTTCGAGTGAAATTGAACCATCTGCATACTTTTCCAAAAGCCTACCAGTAAATGGACGATCAATATTCTTACGGTAAAGAACTCCACCCTCATGAGTTTCAGTGTCATCTTGTCCGATTGTGGGGTAACTACGAACAGGCTTAGGGAAATCTTCTATAATTTCTTGCTCGGTGCGGTCTTTTGTATGAAACAGGGGCTCAGCCATTATAGGAGCCTTTGGGGTGACCACATCTTTTAAGGTTATGGTATCATTTCTTTCAGGATTTTCTCCGGTTGAACAACCATAGAGGAAAAGAAAAACCAGAGAAAATAACCTAAAGAACAAAAGCATTATTATTTAAAGTGTATCCTCAAGGCGATTAGGTAAATAAAAAAAATCTCATAGAACAAATTTAGCTTTTGGAAAAAAATAAAGCACTGGAAAGGTGACTTTTGATAAGGTGGGATTCACTTCCGACTAGCTTCGGCACCCGTTCGTTAAAAATCGGAAAGGATTTTTTCTGCAATACATTCAAAAGGATCTAGTGCCTTATCATGCAGATTAAAATCAGTTGGACAGTCGATATCCTCAGGCATTTCCATCAATTTATCGACAAGTGTCGCAATTTGTACTCTGGATACCTCAATCGATGGATTTGACTCTCGAAAAGGAATAATGTTTGAGACTTCATCCCCTTTCGGTTCGGTTGACAATGCGGTAGGCTTTGAAGGTGCCAGGTCTTGGAGGTAATTTTTTAAATGTATCACAACTTGAATTGATAGGCTCGTAATGAGCGATAATAAGATTGTGATTCAAATCTACCTCCTGTGGATTGAACCAATTTAATAAGAGCCACATCCATGCGGCTAATCAGATAATCGTCAGATAAGGTACCGACTTTAATGAAAAATTAATTTTTATGTCTTTCCCCTTTTCTTTTTCAAGGGGTAGCGCGATATTTAGAGAATGAATGAAGATATTTGTAAGGCATACGAAAACTTAGATTTCCTACACAGTCATGAGGCTCGCCCTATTCGTATCCTTTGCGAACTCATCGAACCTAGGAATAAGTTAAAATCGCAAAATATTAAAAATACGATTGTTTTTTTTGGCTCAGCAAGATCAAAATCTTATGACTCAGCTAAAGAAGAACTTTCATTGCTTAAAAGTAAATACCCAGATAAAGAGCAGTGTTCTGCTGAACAAAAAACACGCCTACAACAAGCAGAAAACCTTGTACTTTTATCACAATATTTCGACCAGGCAGAAGAACTCTCCAAAAGATTATCTCTTTGGTCCAAAATTAATTTCCCTGAGGATGAAAGATATTATGTTTGCTCGGGTGGAGGACCCGGAATGATGGAGGCAGCAAACAAAGGGGCAACACAAGCAGAAGCTAAGTCTGTGGCTCTTGGAATCAGTCTACCTTTCGAGCAAGGTGTGAATGAATACGCAACCCCAGAGCTATCTTTTGAATTCCATTATTTTTTTATTCGAAAGTTCTATTTTCTATACCATGCAAAGATAGTAATAGCCTTCCCCGGAGGGTTCGGGACGATGGATGAACTGTTTGAAGTCCTTACATTAATTCAAACAAAAAAAGTTTCAAAAGATATAAAAATCTATTTATACGGTAAAGATTTCTGGGAGGGACTTATCAATTTCGAGCAATTTATAAAATGGGGGGTCATATCGTACGAGGACCTTGAATTATTTCACATTGTTGATGATATTGACACTATCTACGAGCTGATCACTTGTGACCTTAAGCCAAAAGCTTAATTACTTGAATGATTTCAATGGGATGGAATCCACATCATACTTTAAACCTAATTGATTGATTACACCCTGAAAATCATCCGGTAGCGGAGCCTTCCAAACCATTGCCTGTTGGGTTACTGGGTGCTTCAAGCCAAGTTCTATTGCATGGAGCATTAGTCGGGGAAACAATTCTTTTTTCTCCATTCTTTTACTTCCATATGTAGCATCGCCAACTATTGGATAGTGAGCATCTGAAAAATGGACCCTTATCTGATGGGTTCTTCCCGTTAGAATTTTACATGTTACAAGAGTAAAATCTTGTCCATAATTACATAAAGTCTGCCACCTTGTTATCGCTGACTTACCAGCTTCTGAAACAGTCATTTTGACCCGCACCTTAGGATGCCTTGCTATCGAACCACGAAATTCACCTTCAGATTCATGTATATGACCACAAAGCAAAGCCATGTATTGCTTGTTGACCTTTCGTTCAGAAAATTGAGAGACAAGGGCATGATACGCTTGTTCAGTCTTGGCTATTACGATGGCCCCACTTGTATCTTTATCTAGACGATGAACAATCCCGGGGCGATTAGGAGCACCTACCGGGCAAATATCTGCAGTGTGATGGATCAGGGCATGAATTAAAGTATCCTCTCCTGTACCATCACCGGGGTGGGTAACCATACTTGTGGGTTTATTAACAACAAGAATAGATTCGTCTTCGAAAAGCACATTAAGCGGATAATCGTATGGCTTTAGAGGCTCAACCTTTGGTCTGCTTACATCAATAAACAGTTTATCTCCATGATAAATTTTTGATTTAGGCTCAAGTACGCCTCCTTCAAACCTAGTCACACGGCCACCTTCTATTGCTTTTCTTATAAGGCTTCGACTTACCTCAGGGAAGAGTTCCGAAAGCACTTTATCAACTCGCCCTTGAACACCCTCAGGACATATGAACACATCTCTTGACATTTTATTTTGAGAAATCCGAAAGGAGGTTTTGAATTTTACTAAGCCAAAGATCTTTTGAGCCTTTGTCTAGATCTGCATGCTTAAAGCCATTACCAGCAAGTCTAGCCAACTCTGGTAACCCAAGCCCTAATTTCTCATAACAAACTTGGTATTCTTCAGGTAGAGAATTATTAAAAGAAAATGGATCATCTGTGCTCAGTGTGCACGATATATTTTCCGCTAAAAAATGAGGTAATGGATGGTCTTGCCAGTTTTCAATAACTCGAAGCTTGTAATTACTAATTGGGCACATATCAAAACTAACATCATTGTCTTTGACCACAGCCATTACTTCTTCGCATTCAATCGATTTAGTTCCATGCTGAATTCGTTGAACACCTAATTGCTTGATCGCGTGTAAGACATTTTTGGCGGAACCAAATTCTCCAGCATGGGCTTTTACGATTTTTCCACACTCTTTGGCTCTATGCCAAAAAGGGGCAGTCCATGACTCCATAGGTAGGGTTTCAAGCCCATGTAAGTCAATACCTGCCAATTCAGACCAGGAGGAAATTGCATCTTCAAGCTTTGGACCAAGGTATTCTGTGTAAAGATTCCGACTCATACCAAGATAAACTCTCACCTCTAAGCCAGATGGAACTGCTGCTAAAATAGCTTTAAGGATTTCATCACCGGGAACCTTAAGGTACTCAATCATTCCCGCGTGAAAGCTTGTCTCTACATATTTTACATTTTGCTCGAGATGATTCTCGAAAATCACTTTTGCAACCTCATAATATGACTCTGGTGAATGGAAGAATTCTAACGCATGATCAATTAATATAGCTTCAAATTGTTCAAAACTATCATACCTGAAATCAGGCTTTCGAAAGAAAGGATTGGAAGAAAACTTTTCGGGATTTAATTTCTCTAATAAATGCCAAGGCAGTGCACCTTCTAAATGAAGATGGGTTTCGGTCTTCGGCAATTGATTAATAAATTGAGAAACCGAAAGACTCATGACTTTCCTATTCAGCCAGGAGATAGCTAGGGTTTAGCTCTTGTAGATCTTGGACAACAAAAAGACCGTCTTTCCGGATTAACTCACCATCAAACCAAATCTCTCCCCCGCCCCACTCAGGGCGTTGAATGGAGACCATATCCCAATGAACTTGTGACTTATTGCCATTATTTGCCTCTTCATAAGCTTGCCCGGGAGTAAAATGAAACGAGCCGTCAATCTTCTCATCAAATAGAATATCAAGCATAGGCTCACGAATCATGGGATTAAATGCGATCGCAAACTCACCTATAAATCGAGCACCTGCATCCGAATCTAATATCTCATTGAGCCTGTCCTGATTGGATGAGGAAGTCGCTTCAACGATACGACCATTTTGAAAGGTTAGAGATATACCAGAAAAAGAACTTCCCTGGTAAATGGTGTCCGCGTTGAAGAAAACAGTGCCGTTAACACTATCCCGGACGGGGCATGAAAAAACTTCTCCGTCCGGTATGTTATGAGTACCGCCACATGAAACAGCACTAATTCCTTTAATAGAAAAATGTAAATCAGTCTTTGGTCCGGTGATCTTTACCTGATCGGCATCCTTCATTCTTTTTTCTAAAGCAACCATACCCGGGATCATCTTCGAATAATCCATGCAACATGCGTCGAAAAAGAAATTTTCAAATGATTCTGTACTCATTTTTGCTTGCTGTGCCATGGAAGAGGTTGGCCAACGCAGGATACACCATTTTGTTTTTTGAACCCTCCAGTCAAGAACTGGTTTCAATGCTTTAACCGCCCGATTCATATCTTCCGCAGGTAAGTCAGAATTTTCAAACACATTGCTACTACCACGAACCGCAATGTAGGCATCCATAAATTTCATTCGTTCTAACTCCCATGATAAGCTTGCACTTAACTGCTCATCGGTTGCACCCAAGATACATTCTCGATCAACACGAGCAGACTGAACCTGAGAATAAGGATTCCCTCCTCGTTCCCTAACAGCCCGAATGAGTGCAATTGACATTTGTTCAGGTATGTCAAACGAATGGATGAGTACTTTGTCTCCTTTCTCAATTTTTGTGGAATGAGAAACAAGGTTACGAGCTAACTTTAAATAGCGTGGATCCATAATTTATTTGGTTAAATGTAAAAATTTAAATACCTCGTCTAATCTTGGAACCATCAAAATTAATTCGAACGCGGTAAACTTTTTTCACCCGATTTATAATCTCATAGGTCTTGGGATCTACTCGGGATGGAACCTCCATCCTTCGAATATCAACAACGGCTGTAAATCCTCTTTCGGTAAAAACATCGATAAGCATAGCGATCGCTAAAGGGTCATCAAAAACAGGGTGCTCCGAGTTGATGTAGGCCAGTCCAGAAATGGAATGCTTTTCAACAACGGGTATAAATTTTGATTTTATGAGTCCCACAACTTTTTCAAACAACTCGGCATGAAACTTTTCATAAGAATCTAAACGGTGTACTAATACCTGCCTTGCGTGTAACGACAATTTTTCCGCCAGAGGAATAGATGAAATTCGGTCATAAGTCGGTTGATCTAACTCCAAAGAGCTTTGATATTTTAACTCTGATATAATTCTTTGCTGAACTTCAATAACACTTCCATGAGCATTAATAAAATGATAATGAAAAACTTCCCGAAGGGTCGTGAGAGAATCATAAGTTGACTCCTTAAATGTTTTATAACGCCGATGGGCAGCTTCATCATTTAAATCGGTCTTTCGTAACTCCCATGCCTCTCCGACTCCGGAGGCTTGGACCTCAGCATTATGGGCAATGGCCCGCTGCCCACGGAGTAACTGGCGGTGCACACTTTCCTCTTCATCAATAAAAAGCATGATAATGTGGAATCTTGGTTTTGGAAACTGGGACTCTTGAAAAGTACCCAGATATTTACTGCGAAGCTCAGAGAGCCTACCATGAAAAAGTTTTAGGCATTCAACTTGAGTTTTAGTTCTGGGGAAACCATCGACAATCGCGCCACTTTCATAGTTTGGATTAAGTAAAGTGTTCAAAACGAGTTTGGTAACCTCACGATCTCCTGCTAGTAAACCAGCATCAATTTTCTTACGAGCTTCTGGAGATTTTAATAGCTCACTTACAATGATAGGCTTTTCCGTGAGATCACGAAACTCCATGATAAATTGAGTCTGCGTGCCCTTCCCTGCTCCTGGTGCACCATTAAGCCAAAATATTTCAGCTGGAAAACGGAGGTTTTCAGTACCAACATCTTGCTCTAGCTCATGCCAAACGGTTTGGAAAATCATTTGAGCATCTTTTACTTCTAGATCTTCAACCTTTTTCCCTTTTTGTTTTTCGAGAGAAACGGAAGGACTACCATCCTTTTCTGACTTATCATTTTCAGCAGGGGCTTTTGAACTGTCATCATCTATCAACTCTTTTTGCATACTACTAGGTAAATAAGATTAAGAATAATTCGTCAACGTAAGGAGACAAAAAACTAAATGCCACCACCGTTCTCATAATGCGCTTGAGGTGAGATCGAATGATTCATTCCGAGATATGGCAGATCACCAGGTTCAACCTTACCAACAATTTTGGCGGGAACACCAGCAACTGAAACACGGGGAGGGACATCGTTTAAAACGACACTGCTTGCACCCACACGGGCACCCTCACCTATTTCAACATTACCAAGAATTTTGGCACCTGCACCAATCAATACGCCTGATCTTATTTTAGGGTGACGATCCCCGCGTTCTTTTCCTGTACCCCCAAGAGTGACCTCATGGAGAATAGATACATCATCATCGATAATGCATGTCTCACCCGCAACAAAGCCAGTGGCATGGTCTAGTAAAATACCTTTTCCAATTTGGGCAGCGGGGTGAATATCTACAGAATAAATGACTGTAACAAGACTTTGCAGGTAGAGGGCCAATTGGTTTCTCTCATTTTGCCAAAGTTGATGACATGCACGATAAGCACAAAGTGCTTGGAATCCTTTAAAATATAAAAATGGGCTTAGAAAGTCGTTGCAGGCTGGGTCTCTTTCTTTCACCGCCTCAAGATCACGAGAAATCGAAACCAGAGTTTCAGTATTATGTGAAAAACAGTCCTGAAAAAGAGATCTGAGGTCAGACTCGGATATGGTGCCTTTAGCAAGGCGAGATGCTACCCGCCAACTTAGAGCATCAAGAAAGGATGTACGATCTAGTACAAACTCACCCAAGACATTTGATAAAATAGGTTCCTTGGTAGCGGTCAATTCTGCTTCACGCTGAAGGCTTTCCCAAGTTTTTACATAGGAATTCATCATAATCTCTTCTACTTTTTACGAGGAGATGTGACCGTATGATAAAAATTCACTCCCGTCTCCACTTTTTTCCTTCCTTGAGCCACTCTCCATTTATTGGTGTCTCGCAAAGAAAAGACACAACCACAGTATTCCTGCTGGTAAAAGCCCTCACGCTTGGAAATATCTATCATTCGTTGAGAACCCCCAGATTTCCGCCAATTATAGGTCCAATAAGTAAGGCCCTGGTAGCGAGTGGCAGCTCGCTCCCCACAACCATTAATCTGCGCCATGTTTTTCCATCTTGAAATCCCAAGACTACTAGTAAAAACTGAAAAATTATTTTCTGAAGCATAAAGAGCTGTTCTCTCAAATCTCATATCGAAACAGGCAGTGCATCGAGCACCACGCTCCGGAACCCATTCCAGACCCTTAACCCTTTCAAACCAGTTTCTTACATCGTAGTCCACATCAATATGCTCAACTCCTAATTTATCGCAGAATTTCTTATCTTCTGATTTTCGTATTTCATATTCTTTTTTCGGATGAATATTAGGGTTGTAGAAAAAAACAGTGGGCTGAATACCTGAGCCTAGCATCGTTTCCATGACTTCCCCCTCACATGGTGCACAACAGGAATGTAAAAGGACTTTTCTTTGCCTATTGGGTAGTTCTAGTTGAGGTCTTTCGGATGTATTCACGACTTTTTCATATCGAAAAATTAGAAAAATGAAAATCCTATTCGGAGACAGAATTCATTCTACTTTCAAATCCCTCGTCATCAGCTCACTCAAAGCCAGTTGAGGAGGTTTAGACTTATATAAAATTGAATGTACTTGGTTAAGTATTGGCATTTCAATCCCAAGCTCCTGACACTTTTGGTAGAAGCAGGATGTTGCCCAGTACCCTTCCACAACTGTTTTCTGAGATGAAAGTATTTGCGCTGGGTTATTTTCTTTCGCCAAAGCTAACCCAAAATTTCGATTGCGGCTCCACTTGCCCATACAAGTACCAACCAAGTCACCAAACCCACTGAGGCCAAAAAAAGATTCACTTGATGCCCCCATTTCCAACCCCAAGGTAATCATTTCATTCATACTACGAGTGAGTAATGCAGCTCTGGCATTATCTCCAAGGCCCAAGCCATCCGAAAGACCTGTTGCGATTGCATAAACATTCTTCAGGCAGCTACCTAAAGCGACCCCTACCAAGTCACCGGAACGATAAATACGCAAAAAAGATGAACTTAATTGGACTTGAAGCTCACGCCTTTCATCATCACTTCCATCCATGGCAAGTACCATAGCAGCTGGCTTGCCTTCAGCAATATCCTCTGCATGACTTGGCCCAGTTACATAACCACATCGAAAATCAGACCCTAGTTCTCGCTTCATAACCTGATGAGCAAACAGGTTGGTATCAGGTTCTAACCCTTTACATAGGGCTAAAGCACCTTTCAACCGGAGCGCACTTCCCCCTGAACTTTTGAGAACTTGCCGACAGGTTGCTCTAAGGGCGTGGGATGGGCAGGCAAAAAAAAGATAATCACATTCCATTAGAGCTGGCTTCATTGCAGAACCGACTTGAAGGTCAGGGCAGAACTTTACTCCTTGCAAGTACTCGGTGTTTTCCCTTGCACTCGACATAGCAAGTGCATGCTCAACTCTTCTGGGAACAAGTGTAACTACATGACCAGTTTTACTAAGATAAACAGCCATTGCTGTACCCCATGCACCGGCGCCCAAAATACAAAAATTCATATTTTTATTATTTCCTAGGTTTTTTTAAATCCGAAACATACCCGGTCAAAGCTGATGAAATTTGCTTACTTAAATCTAGCCTAGGTTTAACAAAAGAAGGCACGGGTCCATTAGCCAAGCCCAGTAAATCTGTAGTGACTAAAATTTGCCCGTCACAGCCATTGCCACTACCAATTCCGATAAGTGGTGGGAGAATTTGCTTAGTAAGCTCAGTTGCCACATTTTCATCAATCATTTCTCCAATCACAGCAAAGCATCCAGCTTCCTCAAGAGATATCGCATCCGTGTATAAACTTTCTGCTTCTTCTCGGTCGGCACCAAATTTTCTGTAACCCCCAATCGCTTTAACAGTTTGGGGCAGGAGCCCGATATGACCAAGCACAGGTATGCCTGTAGCTACTAATTTTTCAATGTCATCTGCAATATCTTTCCCCCCTTCAATTTTAACTGCATCTGCACCACCAATCTGCATTAGGGATCGGGCTGAATCAAGGAGGCGGTCAAAGGATAAGCTTGCCTCCCCGAATGGTAAGTCAGCAACAAGTAAGCACTGTGGGTTTGCACGGCGTACAGCCGCCGTATGGTGTATCATATCCTTGATGGTAACAGGTATTGTTGTAGCAAAGCCAAGCATCGTGGTACCAACCGAATCACCAACTAAAATAAAGTCTACACCCGACTCTGAAACTAATCTGCCTAACAAAGCATCATAAGCGGTAAGCCCAACGATAGTTTGCTTTCCCTTTAGCTTAGCAAGATCGAGAACCGTACGAGTTCTTTGCCTATTGTGATCAGCAGTACGCTCCTGAGTTATTGTTTTTTTGGGCCCCGAGGTATTTCTCGGCTTGCGAGGACGATTGGCTTTTGGCGGTGCATCAACTACCTTTGGGGTACGAGAGGAATCCAGTGAGCGATTCTGGGGGGGACTATCTTTCCCCACTTCCTTCAAAGAATTTTTTTGACTAGTTTTTTTGGGTTCTGGCATGAATGAGATTCATCAAATTCTAATTTCCACCTTTTATAAAGATAAAACCGCAATTCTTCCTCTTGCCCTTATATAACTACGCAATAAAAAGATCGTATGACAAATGTATTAATCACAGGGGCGAACCGCGGAATTGGACTTGAATTGGTTCGGCAATGTTTATCAAGAGGAGATAGAGTATGGGGAAGTTGTAGAGACATAAGAAAAGCGAAAGAGTTGTGCTCATTGAGAGATGACTCTGAAAATCTTTCCATCTTTGCACTAGATGTGTGTGATCAGCAATCGGTTGAAAATGCTTTCTCCGGAATGAAGTCCAACGGTATCAAGATTGACCTCCTTTTTAACAATGCGGGAATCATTGACTGGAATGAATTTAGCACTGTATCAGCCAAATCTTTTGACGAAATTTACAAAGTCAATGTCACAGGAGCCTTTTTGGTGACCAAATACGCACTCGAGCTTCTGCACAACAGCGAACCCAACAAATCAAAAATCATAAACCTATCATCTAGATTGGGGTCTATCAAACTTAGAGGAAGTACGCAATTGGGCGGGGCCATTGCATATCAATGCTCAAAAGCAGCCCTCAATATGTTGACGAGGCAAACTGCAATCGAATTATCAGGAAAATCTATTTCTGTTATTTCCATGAGCCCGGGGTGGGTAAAAACTGATATGGGTGGACCAGATGCAAAATATGAACCGAATGAATCAGTGAGTATGATGCTTCATACCCTAGAAAACCTTAAAGGAGATGAAACAGGAGTTTTCATCGGAGAGGATGGGATTGAAATCCCTTGGTAATAAAGGCTATAGGGTTGTGTATAATTGCAGGATGTAATACAAATACATTTTGCCACTGATATACTCTGCTGGTAATCGAAAATTAAAATTGTATCCAATGAAACTATCCGGGAAAGAACGAGGCACTCTCAAGTCCATATTTAAAATCAGACCAATTGATTTAAAAAGGGGGCGAAAAGGCATAACCGCAAACTTCATAAAAGAAGCGAAGCAAATTGTCTCTAAAGACAAGATGATCAAGATTGCGCTTGGGAAAGATAAGCAAGAGAGAAGATTGGAAGCAGAAGAATTGGAACAATTGCTTAAGGTTGAGTTAATATCATGTGTTGGGAAAACCGCATCTTTCTATTCCCGAGAAGATAATTAATTTTGATTAAAACAATACACACCGGATTGTTACAACTCCAACAATCCGTTGGGATTATTTACCCCCACCCCTTGCCCTGAGATAACATCACTGTAAAATCTCAAATAAGTCCCTGATTAAAACCTAGGTTTAAATATAAATCTAAGCCTTACAATAGCAGCATCATGCACTGGCTCTTTGAGCTGCGTCAACGATTCCACAAAAAGCTCGAGATGTGAGGGACGCACCCCCAATTAGGCCGCCATCAACATCAAGTTGCGAGAGGAGCCCACCTGCATTTTCAGGCTTCATAGAACCTCCATAAAGAATGCGTACTGATTCTCCAGCGGAATCTCCGAACATTTCCTTTAAAATCTTTCGAATATCAGCATGTACTTCTTGAGCCATTTCGTCGGTTGCAGTTTTACCTGTTCCAATGGCCCAAACCGGTTCGTACGCTAAAACAAGATTTTCAATCGCAGACGATGGGAAGTCAGCTAGCCCTTCTCTTACCTGAGCCCGCACTACATCAAGGGTACTGCCTGACTCACGCTCTTCAAGAGATTCTCCGACACAAAAGATCGGTTTTAAATTATTCTGAATGGCAGCAAGTATTTTGCGATTAATGGTAAGGTTAGACTCATTGAAATATTGCCTCCGCTCACTATGACCTAGGATCACATAAGTCACATATAAATCTCGAAGCATTTCCGCAGAAACTTCACCAGTAAATGCACCAGAGGGTTCCGGGCTCATGTCTTGTGCCCCAAGAAAAACCTCACTTTCCTCAACAAGTTCGGAACTTTTTGATAGGGCAGTAAAAGCTGGGCATATACAAACCTGAACAGAGGTTTGGTTTCCCACTAAGGAATTAATTTCCTGCACAAGGTCAACAGCCTCGGAGGCTGTTTTATTCATTTTCCAATTTCCGGCGATCAGGTACTTTCGAGACATGATAATGAGATGACTTGTTCTAGTTAATCTTTTTGTAAAACTTTTACTCCGGGCAACTCCTTGCCCTCAAGAAATTCGAGTGAAGCGCCACCGCCAGTGCTCATAAAAGATACACGATCAGCGACTCCACTACTATTGATTGCTTTCACGCTATCCCCTCCTCCGATGATAGATACCGAGTCACTGTCAGCAACCGCCGAAGCAACCGCAAATGTTCCTTTGCTCGAGTCAAGAATTTCAAAAACTCCCATGGGTCCGTTCCACAGAACAGTTTTAGCACTAGCAACTGCCTCTTGGTACAACTCAATAGTTTTAGGCCCAATATCCACTCCTTCCCAACCATCAGGTATATCACCTTCGACTACTTGAGTTTCGCCTAGTGTTTTGGCATCAAAATCAAGCGCATTTGTAACCAGAGTATCAACTGGCAGTAAGAAACGAACACCCTTGGCTTTTGCTTTGCTAAGAGCATTGGAAGCAAGGTCTACTTTATTAGGTTCACAAAGACTGTCCCCCACTTTTTTACCATTTGCCATGGCGAAGGTGTAAGCCATCGCACCTCCGATAATGATTGTGTCTGCTTTATCCAATAACTTATCAATGACTTTTATTTTGTCACTTACCTTTGCCCCGCCGAGGATCACGGTAAAAGGACGATCGGGCTTATTTGTTTTTTCGCCAAGATACTCAAGCTCTTTCTCGATAAGAAAGCCAGAGAATCGAGAAGGCACACGTTCAGCCACCCCAACGGTGGAAGCATGAGCACGGTGGGCAGTCCCAAAGGCATCATTAACATAAACATCAGCCAACCTAGAAAGGGCGGTTACGAAATCTGGATCATTTTCTGTTTCACCTTTATGAAAACGTAAGTTTTCAAGAAGAACAACCTGTCCGTTATTTAAATTATTAACGGCCGATTCCACATTCTCTCCGACACAATCATCTAGAAATAAGACGGGAACGCCCAATCTTTTGGCAAGCGCTGGAGCAACAGGTGACAAACTCATCGAGTCAACACGCTGCCCTTTCGGTCTCCCCAAGTGGCTTGCAAGAACTACTTTTGCACCATCAGTGACTAGTTTAGTGATTGTGGGCAATGCAGCATCGATTCGAGTGAAATCTGTGATCTCACCATTGGAGTCAAGGGGAACATTGAAATCAACGCGCAAGAAAACTTTTTTGCCCGAGAATGTAGAGTCATTTATCGTAGAAATCATGAGAAATGGAAAAAATACCCCTTAAATAGAGGGGCTGAAAGTTTCTAAAAAAAATCTAATTTCTGAACTAAACAAACTTGGAAACCTTTTTGAGAAGGTCTACACAGCGATTGCTGTAGCCCCACTCATTGTCGTACCAAGATACAAGCTTGAAGAAAGTATCACTCAATCCCATGCCTGACCCAGCGTCAAAAATAGAAGATGCAGGGCAATGAATGAAGTCAGTAGAAACAACCTCATCCTCTGTGTATTCAAGAATACCTGAAAGAGAGCCGGTAGAAGCTTCTTTCATTTTTTGGCAAATTTCCTCGTAACTTGTAGACTTTTCTGTTTTCACCGTCAAATCAACCACGGAAACTGTGGGTGTTGGCACACGAAATGCCATCCCGGTCAGCTTCCCTTGAACTTCTGGTAAAACCAAACCAACAGCCTTCGCGGCTCCAGTGGTCGAAGGTATTATGTTAATGGCCGCACCACGGCCACCCTTCCAGTCTTTAGCTGATGGTCCATCGACTGGTTTCTGTGTAGCTGTGTAACTATGTACTGTAGTCATCAGGCCCTCAGCTATGCCAAAATTCTCGAGGACAACTTTCACAATAGGTGCCAAACAATTGGTTGTGCAGGAGGCATTAGAAACGATATGGTCATCTGCAGAAAGCTCTTCTTCGTTAACACCCAGAACGATAGTTCGAACATCACCTTTGGCAGGAGCAGAAATAATCACTTTCTTGGCACCTGCTGAGAGGTGACCGGAGGCTTTTTCTTGGTCAACAAATAATCCTGTCGACTCGATCACTACATCAACTCCGAGTTCTCCCCAAGGAAGTGCGGCAGGACCTTCTCGAACTGCTAGGCATTTAATTTCATGGCCATTCACAACAAGTGAATCATTGGTAGGAGCTTCAACTGTGCCATCGAAGCGACCCTGTGTAGAGTCATACTTTAAAAGATATGCTAAGTTATCAGAGGAAACTAAGTCGTTGATTGCAACAACTTCGAATTCGTTACCCAAAAGGCCTTGATCAACAAGAGCACGGAACACTAATCGACCGATGCGGCCGAAACCATTAATACCAATTTTTGTAGCCATTTACTTTATTTTTTGTAGTTATTTGTAAAATTGTTAATCCTCTTGAAATGAAGAAAGCCTGCAAAATGGCAAGGTAATAAGAAACATTTAAACCACAGATCTTTCAACAAGCTTAAGGAAATTCTTAAACTCTTTAAAAGACTCACGAGTTTCTTCCTTAAAAAATTCAACCTGATCATCGTCTAAAGCTAATCTTTCTCTTATTTGAGGAGAAAGATGCTTAGCCGAACGGTGACCGCTGAATCCGTAATTCATTGAATGAGCTAGCCAATTCCCGGCCATGACCACATCAATTAAAGCATTCATATCGTCACCACAGACAGAATCTCTTTTGGAAACATCGTCTTCATGGTGCCAGCGAATAACTGACTCAACATCCCGATTGAGCCCCCACTCTTGACAGACAATACAACCTAGAAGATCGTGGGAAGGAGAGTTTTTCTTGCGCTCAATTTCTATCATGCTTACTTCGTCGTATAGTGCATCTCCTACATCACGACAAAAATCTTCAGGGTGTAACTGTAAGCGGGCGACTTTTCCTATATCGTGAACTAATCCGCAACTGTAAGCCCTCTGATGAGGAACAATATTTGTGAGTTCAGCAATCGTTGATGAAGCCACTGCGACGCCCAAACTGTGCTTCCAAAGCTCAGCAGGGTCGTAGTTAAGTTTTTTTGCGTTGTCTACTTTGAAAGCTTTGAACACGGATGAGGTAAGGATTACCATGTGGATTTTGTCAAAGCCTAGAGTGCTAATGGCTTCACACACATCTGTCACTCTTTGCCTTTCGCCCCGATACTGAACGCTGTTAGCGACTCTCAGTACTTTCATCGACAAGGTCTGGTCAGAACGCATCATTTCCTGAATGGAATGAGTTGGAGAGTTCGGATCTTTAAGCATGAGGGAAAGATCATCAAAAATGGCAGGAAGCGTAGGCAGATTACCCTTAAGCTGATCCTTAAGAAATAAATAATCTACGCTAGCACTTAGTCCATCCACCAACCTTATTTCCTAATCAAATTTTTCATCAAATCAATAAGAAAGCTTGCAGAAGGTAATTATTCAATTGAAACACCATGCACGGCTAGACCTCGCTGGGAAGTTTTCTCTTCCATGAGATAACTAGAATAAGGAATATAAAGCAGACCAAGCAGGCTATCGGAAAGAAATCTCCGGTAGAGGAATAAAAGGTAACTGCCCTTCTTTGGATTTGTAATTCGATCACCCCTGCCCCTTCAAAATAAATGCTACCATGCTCATCTCTTAACACATCTCTCTTGCGACCCAAATGATCAATCCATCCAGACCAGCCTGCATTCCCGCATCTTAAAACAGGTAAGCCGGTTTCAACGGCTCGAAGAACTGAATGGGCTGCATGCTGTTCAGCACACCCCTCTTCCCCAAACCATGCGTCATTGGTCGTTACAAAGAGCAAGTCAGTTTCCGAAATGGCCGCGTCACGGGCTAAACTTGGAAAGATATCCTCGTAACAGATTAAAGGTCCAATTTTCAAGTTTTTCCCATTTGGAAGTGACAGAGAAATCGGGCAGAAAGTATCGCCTGATGTAAAATTGCCGACAGGACCAACAAACCTAGTTAAAGCGGAGAAAAAATTAAAAGGAAATGGAATATACTCACCAAAAGGAACCAATTTTCTCTTGGCGTACCACAAGGGATCAATTCCATGCTTTGGAGAAACTTTTGCCACGGTATTGTAAGAATAAAAATCCTCCTTAACCACTGCCCCAAGTAATAAAGTGGTATTGGTTTCCTCGACCAACTCCTTCACCCAATTAGAGTCAAGATTTAAGGCATATGGGGTCGAAGCTTCTGGCCAGACAACAAAATCAGGTGACATGGAAGACAAAAGTTTTGTTTGGCCAGATAATTTATCTTTGTGAAGGGATGCATTTCCTTGAACCCATTTATCCTGAAGGTAAGGCTGGCAGACACCAACTCTTACCTTCGATATTTCCTCCTTTGGATCCACCCGATACATCTCCAAAAGAAAGGGCGTAACCATTAGGCAAAAAAGCCCGATACCTAGATAAAAATCAGGGCAAACATTGAAGAAAGAAGGGGCTTGGGCGTCTCTCCTCCTTACTAAAAGATGATGAACATAGGAACCAATACAAAGGTTAAAAAAAACGAGGAAAAAAGAAACTCCCCACGCTCCCACCCAGGCAGATGACTGCAAAATCATTGGCCTTTCCCATTGAGTGATAGAAAGGGGGCACCATGGGAAACCTAAGGTAAATTGAGAACGAAGCCATTCAATCGTGACCCAGAGACAGGGTAAAAATAATAAATATAAGCATCTCTTGCCAAATGAACGACTGACCCCTAAAAACAGAAAATATTTTGCCGTCAGAAACCAGGGGATTGTGTAAAGAGAAAGTAGAAGGCTTGCCATGAGCATTCCACCAAAAGTGATGTGGCGAATCCAACCAATAAGACAGATATAATATACAAAACCTGCCAATGTGTAACAGACTAATACTTTACTTATCTTAGGCTTAAAAGAGAACCAAATTAAGCTGGGTAACAGAAAGACATACGCAGACTCTGGGGTATGATATGGCGGTTGGGCTGACAGCAGAAGTGCATAGGAAGAAAAGGCTGCAACCATCCCCCACCCCCACTCTTTGAGCCAATATTTGGCTGAAAGAAGAATACTGTAAAAATTCATGTGCTGCACTTGGAAATTAAAGAGCAAGTCTCTTGGCTGGGACGTGCCACGAGATGATCATATGGCTCAAGGGACACAAAAGTCTCACTTAAGCCATCCTCTAACATGAAGCGCTTACAAACATCCAGTAGATCACGAGAGGTTTGGGCTCGCCTCATAAAGTGTAAGAACTCTCCGTTAGGGCTCACGGATAATCCAACAAAATTTAAAAACTTCTTACTTCGGGCAACTAACCGAGCATCGTTCATATCAGGCTTCTTAAGTGCTTCCAGCAAAAGGGTGACATATTCGTAGAGGTCATTCATGGAGGGTCGAAAGATATCTTCCCCATTTTGGAGTTCCCGAATTTGACGAAATATCCACGGGTTTCGAATGGCTGAACGCCCAACCATTACACCAGCCGCTCCTGTTTCTTCTCTGAGTTGTACGGCAACTTGAGCAGATGTAACATTACCGTTCAAAATAACAGGACAACTCAAAAACTTAACTGCCTTGGCGACATAGGAATGGTCGGGGATAGAACGATATCCGCCAAGAACCGTTCTTGTATGCAAACTAAGCAGGTCTACTTCAACTTCTTTCAAGATCTCTAGAATTTCAAAAAAGTTAGAATCGTCCTCAAATCCGATACGCATTTTGACTGTTAACCTTCCTTGAATTACAGATTTCATGGCAAGCAAGATTTCTTTAATCTTTGCAGGGTCTTTCAATAACCCACCACCCACATTTTTTTTAAAAACCCGCGGAGCAGGACAGCCCATATTCAAATCAATACCTGCGATTGAATGGCCTTGTAGCAACCGGCATACTCTAACAATTTCATTAATTGATTCTCCAAGCAACTGAGCAAAAATTGGGCGACTAGACGGATTGCAAGTTATAGAGGATAATATTTCTGGGTTTAGCCTTGAACCTTCATAGACCCTAAAATACTCCGTGAAATATAAATCCGGATCCCCAAATTCCGAAATGATTTTCATGAAAGGCAAACCCGTAACATCTTGCATCGGAGCAAGAGCGGATGAAAAAACTGGATTCGAAAAAATCTCTTCGCCAGCAAGCTTACTTGGAGATTCCTTCAATCTTGCTTTTTTAAAATGCGTTCTAAAATCTCGGACATATCCTCAACATTTTCAATAACCCGAGAAGCCACATGAATAGGTTTTTTCATTTGCAGGGCCAACACAATCGAATCACTTGGTCTGGCATCCAGCTCAATAATTTTCTTACCCAGTTCATTTTCCATTCTTAAAATAATGCGAGCAAAGAAAGTTCCCTCGTCGACATCATTGATAAGCACCCTCTCAATCGATGTCTCAAGGCCTTTAAGAATTAAACCAATAAGGTCATGGGTTAAGGGGCGTTCTTTCTTTACTTGATTAATCGTCATATTTATGGCGTTCCCAATTGCAGGATCGACATAAATGACAAAAGTCTTTTGGTCATTACCTAAGAAAACCGCACACCCATTGGATGTGGGCATAACCCCTTTTACCGTGACTTCAAAAGAATCGCTACTCATCTACCCATTATCTATTTCCTCCCCCTTTTCGGCAAGCACTTAACTCTTACATCACAAAGCTTTTACTGATGAATAACTCGAAGCAAAGTAAAAATAAAATCTTCCTTGTCGGCATGATGGGCACAGGAAAATCCACAGTTGGTCGAATACTCGCAAATAAATTAGGGATAGGTTTCATCGACAGCGATGAGTGGATTGAAAGTGAATCCTCTTTATCAATACCTGAAATTTTTCATACCAAAGGAGAATCCCATTTCAGGATCCTCGAAAATGAGTTCATTACCGTAGGCTTACCCAAAGAGAAGCATGTAATATCATGTGGGGGGGGCCTATGTATACAAAAGGGCATGATGGAGATACTTAAAAGTAGAGGTAAGGTTCTGTGCCTGTGGGCATCCCCAGAGGAAATTGTCAAACGTACAAATTCAGTCAATAACCGCCCATTACTGGAAACGAAGAATCCCCACCAAAAAATAAAAGAAATTTTAAAGGAGAGGAAAGCGATCTACCAATCATCTGATTATTTAATAGAAACGGATGAATTATCACCTAGTGAGATCGTCAATGAAATCGAAAGTCTTCTGTAAAAATACCTATTTCAGCAACTTGGTAAATTGTTCTGGTGGGCGAACAACCTTACCTTGATCACATACAAAAGCATGGGTTGTGAAGCCTTCCGCAAGCTTTTCCGAACCCAGAAAAACACTGTACTCTATACGTAATCTTAGAGGTGATTGAAATCCTGCGCTTGAAATAATTGATACCCGATCATCAAAACGGGCAGGGATTTTAAAAGAAGCTGCACAGTCCAGGACCGGCAAAAAATAGCCGTCTTCCTCCAAAGATTTATAAGGCAATCCAATTTCATCTAGTAATTGAATCCTTGCCACTTCGAACCAATGAAAATATTTTGCGTGATATACAACACCCATCTTATCAGTTTCTTCATATCGAACCCTAATTTTTGTTTCAAAACCATGCATAAAATTTGCTTATTTAAACTTTTAACTAGAGCCAAGCTTTAACCAATTCAATGTCATTATCAAAAAACGAAAGAAGGCTTACTATTTGGATCGGAATCGCTATTGGTGTTGCATGTTCATCCTTGCTTGTCCGGTATGCGTTAAAAAAGAAGAATATTAAAGCTGAGCAGAGATTGGGAAATTATTCATCTGGTGTAACTGCATCCGATCAGGTTCAATTTCCCTCCTTACCTGAAAAAGTCAAAAAAGATATTCCACACGGAATTGTAGTATTTCATGATTATAATCAGTCGGTATCTGGTTCAGGAATACCATGTAACAGTTGGGTTATTGAGTCCTCGGGCAAATTTAGGTCTGAGCGATTGTTTATACTCGTTGAGCAAATGCAAGAGAAAGAGGGAAAACTTTTTTACTACAGAGCCTCTGAAATATACACCCGTTTACAACCCGAGAAAACAAAAGAGCAACTTAACTACTTCATCGATGAAAAAACCGCCAAAATCATTGGTAAAAACAGTAAATCTCAGGAATATATTATCCAAATCAAACACCTTGAGCCATCGGAAATTTGCAAAAAAGTCCGATCATTTAGAACAAACCAGCAACTTATCGCAAGTGCGAGGCTACCTTTTTGGCAACCTTAAATCTCTCGCCTTAAAGAAGGTAATCTCATTGACCCTAGCCCCGCTTTTTTATTATAACAGATTCTTGATTTTCATTCTAGACAAAGAACAAACATATTTAATTACCAAATCGTGAACTTAGAAATAAAGGAAGCGGGCACAGCTCGCAAAATTGCCACCGTAAGCTTCGACGCTAATGAAGTTTCAGAAAAAGAGAATCATGCTTGTCGCGAAATCAGTCGTGTGGCAAACATCCCAGGATTTCGGAAGGGAAAGGCTCCAACATCCATCATCCGAAAGAAGTTCTCCAAGGAATTAAAAGATGAACTAAATCGGAAAATTTCGACCGAAGCATACGAGGCGGTACTTGCCGAGAAAAACCTACGGGTATATTCTATCCTCAAGGTTGATGCCGGTGACTTGTCGGTAGGAAACCCCGCCAATGTAGAGGTAACTATCGACATCGAACCTGAGTTTGAACTCCCGGAATTTGAAAAGTTTGAGCTTACCACTTCCCCCATCGATGTAAGCGAAGACGATGTAGAAAGCGAACTCAAGTCGCTTTGCGACCAACGTGCATCCTTTGATGTTGTCGAAAGAAAAGCCAAAGAAAGTGATTATGTGAAATGCTCTTACGAAGGTAAAGTGGGGGATGACCTGATTGCCGAATTAGTTCCAGATAAACCCATGTATGGCAAACAAAGCAATACATGGGAAGAAGCAGGACAGGTAAAAGGCCTTGGTGTGGATGCTATCGCTCAGGGTGTCATTGGAATGGCGAAAGACGACAAGACTGTGGTTGAAGCAAAATTTGAGGATGATTTTGAGGTCGCTCCTCTAGCTGGAAAATCAGCTTCTTACAGCCTGGAGGTCCATGAAGTGCGTGAAAAGAAGGCACCCAAGCCAGATTCCAAAGAATTCCTTGAGTCTTTAAAAGTCGAAAAACTTGAAGACTTAAAAGACAAAATAAAAAAAGACTTAGAAACAAGAAAAGGTCATGAAAACGAAAATTCTAAACGTCAACAGGTGACTCAGAAGATTCTAGAAATGCCCGACTTCCCTCTTCCACAACAAGCTGTCGAGGACGAGTCGAAAAATATTTTTCAAAACAATGTCCAGCGTGCCCTCCAAGGAGGTACAAAACAGGAACAGATTGAAGAAAAAAGGGATGAACTTTGGAAGCAGTCTCAAACTCAGGCAGAAGCAAGAGTCAAACTGACCCTAACCTTAGGAAAAGTTGCAGAACAAGAAAAAGTCGAGGTAAGCAATGAAGATCTTGCCCAAGCAGCAACTAGAGAAGCAATGATGATGAGGAAGGACCCTTCCGAGTACGTCAAGGCATTGTCACAGGACCGTGTAAGGCTAAATCGCTTTAGGCAAGACATCTTGCACGACAAAGCCCTAGAACTTGTTGTAGCAAAAGGTATTGAGAAAGTTTGTGAAATTGACGAAGAGCATACAGACTAAGTATTATTTTATTATGGGAGCTTATTTGCCACTACCGCATGTTTATGAACGAGAAGGTCGCCAGGAGCGATCTTGGGATATTTACAGCCGATTGCTAAGAGACCGAATTGTTTTTATCGGCACACCAATAGACGATTTTGTTGCAAACTCGATTATCGCACAGTTACTTTTCCTGCAAATGGAAGATCCTAAAAAAGACATCCATGTCTACATTAACTCCCCAGGAGGAAGTGTATCCGACGGAATGGCTATCTACGACACCTTGAACTTTATGCAGTGTGATATTGTAACCTACTGCATTGGAATGACGGCAAGCATGAGCACAGTGCTGCTGGCTGCGGGAACGCCCGGAAAAAGATTTGCCCTTCCTAATAGTCGAGTAATGATTCACCAACCAAGTGGTGGTGCAGGGGGGCAAACTTCAGATATCACAATTGCAGCCAAAGAAATTCTTAGGTGGAGAAAGACGATCAATGAGATTTTATCCAAACACAGTGGTAAAGAAGTTAAACAAATTGAGCAAGATTCCGACCGTGATTATTACATGACCGCTGATGAAGCACAGTCTTATGGTCTCGTAGACGAAGTTATTTCTCAGAAACCCAGTAAGTAATTGGCTAAACCCTCTAAAATAAATTTTTGTTCTTTTTGCGGAAAACCTCAGCAAGAAGTAAAAAAAATGATAGCTGGTCCTGCCAGCGTATTCATTTGTGATTCATGTGTTCGTGTCTGCAAAACTATTGTTGACCGTGAACTTGGAGAGCAAGATAAAAAAGAGAAAGAAAAAAAAGGTTCAACAAAGCCCTTCTTCAATCTCCAAAAACCAAGGGATATAAAAGCCCATCTGGATGATCACATTATTGGTCAGGAACACGCGAAAAAGGTTTTATCTGTAGCTGTACATAACCATTACAAACGACTTTCATCTGAGTTGGGTATTAATCCAAGCATTGACTCTAAACAATTTATGGTCCCTGAGCTGGAAGATGTGGAAATTGAAAAGAGTAATGTTTTACTCATTGGACCGACAGGCAGTGGTAAAACGTTTCTGGCACGGACATTGGCCAAGATGCTTGATGTACCTTTTGCTATTGCAGACGCCACTACCCTCACTGAAGCCGGCTACGTTGGAGATGATGTAGAAAATATAGTTCTTCGACTTTTGCAGTCTGCAGATCAAGATGTAGAAAAAGCTCAGTGTGGCATCATTTATGTCGATGAGATTGATAAAATTGGTCGCAAAACAGACAATGTTTCTATCACCCGCGATGTTTCAGGGGAAGGCGTGCAGCAAGCGTTACTCAAGATTCTTGAAGGTACGGTTTGTAATGTCCCGCCTCAGGGAGGCAGAAAGCATCCAAATCAAGAATATATCCAACTAGATACTTCGAATATCTTATTTATTTGTGGTGGAGCATTTATAGATCTAGATCAAATTGTTGAACAACGAACAGGTTCGAAAACAGTAGGTTACTCTGCAACTGCTCACAAGGACTCTGCTGAATTACTTTCTGAAGTTAGACCGGAAGATTTGGTTAAATATGGTCTAATCCCCGAATTCATCGGACGATTGCCAGTACTCTCCCTGCTTGAAGAACTGAGTCGCGATGAACTCGTAAAAGTTTTAAGAGACACCCAAAACTCTCTTCTTAAGCAATACCAAAAGCTGTTTATTATGGAGGGTGCTGAATTACGATTTACTAAAGAGGCAGTGCATGCCATCGCTGACAAAGCTATCCTGATGAAGACAGGTGCTCGTGCACTTCGATCGATCATGGAAGATATCATGTTAGATATAATGTACAATCTGCCAAATATAGATCACCCCGTTGAGGTAGTTATTTCTGCCGGCGTTGTTAAAGGAAAGTCGAAGGCTAAGGTTACCGATATTGCTGTCAGAAAAAAAGACGCAGCCTGACACCTTTTCACCGAGGAATAGTTAATACACTATTCCTGAAGTTATTATCAGGGTTTAGGTCCTTGTTTCCAACCAGCTTTAATCTACTCGTAATCTGAACCCCTTCTATTGCACTAGAACTTTCCAAGTATAGCTTTTCACTCCTGGTTTGGCCCGGTTCCATATTGGTAAAAAGAAATTTTCTTTTGATTCCCTTGTAACTAACATCTAAAGTCATCTCATTAATCCAAGATGAGCCTTGATTTTGGACAGTCACCAAAAATGGCACCGTACCACTACCTGATATACGAGATAATGTTTCAGGATCAAAATAATAACCGACGAATGCAGCATCATAATATTTCTTATTGTTTCTGTTTATGATTCTTTCCAAATTTAGGGCACCGTGACCGCTTCGCTCATCAAAACCAGGTTTCTCCGTTTCATTTGCATAGTTGAAGAGAAGCTCTTTCATTTGCTCCGGAGACAAAAAAGGATGCTTAGAAAGCTCGGACAAGATAGCACCTGAAACAAATGCAGTTGCCGAAGATGTACCATTTAAAACTGCATATTCGTTACCTTCATATGCGCCAATCACATCAACACCTGGAGCCGCAATATCCACTCCCTCACCAAAGTTGGAAAAAGTGGCAACACTGCCAGTGGAGTTTAAAGCTGAAACACCAATTACATCATGGTATTTGGCCGGATATGAAACCTGTGAAAAACCATCATTCCCTGACGCGGCTACAAGAAAAACATCTTTATTTTTAGCATAACTTATTGCATTCTCTAGCATTCTACTGGGTCTATTCCCGCCCAGGCTCAGATTAATTACATCCACTCCCATATCAACTGCTGTAACGATGGCCTCAGATAAAGTGAACACATTACCCTCCCCTTTTTCACTAAGCACCTCAATCGAAATGATTTTTGTACCAGGTGCAATTCCTTGAAAATCATCCGTAGAAGCAGCAACGATAGATGCAATAGCGGTACCATGACCAGAGCTCTCAACCCTGTGAGGCTCATCTAGGAATGAAACAACCTCTCTTTCTACATGAGCTAGAGATGGATGAGAAAAGTCTATAACAGAATCAATTATTGCAAGGGTAGTTCCCTGCCCCCATGCACTTCGATCTTCATATAAACTTAGCCACTGATCTACAGTCTTAGGTTTATGTAAGGTTAGATCATTTTCCAACACTTTTGGCTTTTGTGGCCTGTAGACAGAATGGTTGATCTCAAGATCATTAAGAACTTTTTTGGCACTTAGCGCCTTGGATGCCTGGACTGGATCAATGACTCGCATACGGGCAGTTAAAATCTGAGGAATAGAAGATCGCAACTCAAGCCCCTTAGAGTCCAAATCCTGAAGGAAACTAGACATTGCTTGAAGTGAGGTGAAGCTGAGTGCAAAATCATTAAACTTTTTATTCTCGAGCAATTGCCTCAAGGAATGAGAAGTTGGGAAAGTTGGAAGCAAGCCCTTATTTTCTTTAAGATAAGGGCTCTGCAAGCCTTCAATCGATGGAGAGATAGGTGCTTTAACCTGAAGTAACTTATCTATGACAAGATCCCATTTAGATTGATAAATGAAACTTGCTAAAAATAAAAAAAATGAAACTAAAATAAAAAAAACGATAAAGCGTCTTCTCATAACATTCGACTCTCGCTTATCTGTAGAAACCGAGCAAGATGAAAGATATTTCTGATATTTTATTTTGAAAAATAGGATTCTTATTGTCGGCCACGGCTTATCAGGTGCACTGCTCGCTCAAGCTTTTCTGAAAAAAAACCAAATGGTTGATGTATGTGAAGCGAACCTACCATATCATGCGAGTAAGGTAGCTGCAGGGTTAGTAAACCCTTTGATTGGTCCAAAACTCAATCCTCCAACAGATCTTGATGAATGCCTAACTGAAATAAATAACTTCACCAATTATTTTCAGCAAATATGTGGAGTGCAGTTTTATGAACCCATCCCATTGTTTAGGGTATTTAAGACTCAAAAACAGTCTGACTTATGGAAAAAGAGATCAATAACCTACCCTGATTTATGCGTTCAGCAGAAAATTTTAGATCAAAAAGAAGCTGCTCATCACCATATAAACGCTCCGTATGGGGTGGGTGTGACTAATTGTACAAGGCTCCACATTTCTTCTTTCCTTGCATACTCAGAGCATCTGCTAAAAGAGGCAGATCATTGGATAACTGGACTTAACGCCTATGAAGAAAAAAACTATGACAAAATTATTTTTTGCGAAGGCTTTAGGGTGATGTACAATCCATGGTTTTCAAATATTCCAATCGCACCGGTTAGAGGTGAAATACTTGGAGTCGATTCATCCCTGGATACGAGTGTAAGTAACGGAACATGGGCGATACCCATTGCCGACAACCATTTCCTCGCAGGCTCCACCTGGGACCACAAAGTCATTGAAGCTGGGCCTAGCGCTGAGGGAAAAGCACAAATTTTGAAAGCACTAGATTTTATTTCCGTTGATACTAAGAAGGTTTCAAAACAATTTAGTGGTGTGCGAACTGGAACACTTGACCGAAATCCTATTCTCGGTTGTCATCAAGAAAATAAGAAATTCTATATTTTTAACGGATTTGGATCAAGGGGCTCCACAACCATACCCCTGTATGCAAAACAAATGGTCGAATATGTTCTCAATTGTACGCCCCTTCCTACAAGAGTGGACATGACAAGGTTCAATAAATTGAATCATCTAGCTCAATGAAATTAACCGAACTAGCTCATGAAATTTTATTTCCGCATCTCTTATTCGGGGATTGTGCCGTAGATATGACCGCGGGTAATGGCTTGGATACTCTATTCCTATCCAAATTGGTTGGCGAAAGCGGACATATATTCAGCTTCGACATCCAAAAAGCAGCAATCGAGCAAACCAATAAATTAATGTCTGAAAACCAGCAAATATCCAATTACAGATTAATTCATTCCTGCCACACCAAGATTGAGGAGAAAATTCCACATTCCTTTTTTCAAAAAATTAAAGCGATTACTTTTAATCTCGGATACCTGCCAACATCAAACAAAACAATTATCACTACACCCCAGTCTACTCGTTATGCGGTAGAAAAATCATATGAATGGATGGCCCATGATGGAGTGATGACTATCCTTGCATACCGAGGCCATGCAGGCGGTGCAGATGAAACAGAAACTATAACTGATTGGGCAAATAGAGTGCCTGTACATCATGAAATGATTACAGGAAATAATTCGCCAGAATCACCTGTTCTATTTGTTATAAAAAAATCAGAAAGGTTTAATTAAGTCGATGTCCTCTTGATAGTCCACTCTAGGGTGAGCAAATCCAAACAATTTAAGGAATTCTGTTTGGTATTCTTCAAAGGCTGTTAAATCATTCAAATTAGACGATTCAACTTGCGGCCATAACTTAATAATTTCTTGCTGTATATCATCCTTCATTTCCAAGTCATCCAGTCGGATACGCCCTGATGAATCTACTTTAACTTGATCAGTCTCAGAGAAAAGAAAATCACTAAACAATCGAGCAGTCTGCTCTATACACCCTTCATGAGAACCTGCTGCTCTCATGATCTTAAAAAGAATGGAGACATACAAGGGAACAACAGGAATTGCAGAACTGGCCTGGGTAACGACAGCTTTATTTACTGACACAAAAGATCGCCCCGCCACTTTATTCTTAAGAAGTAAGTTTAAGTCGTGGGCACTATTCTCGAGATGTTCCTTCGCACGACCGATTGTACCATTGCGGTAAATGGGTTGGGTTACCTGTGGTCCGATGTAGGAGTAGGCAATATTTACGCAACCTGGAGCTAATAAATCCTCTTTGAGAAGCCTCTTGGTCCAAAGGGTCCAGTCATCTCCTCCCATTACTTTCTCAGTGCTTTCAATCTCAGCATCAGATGCGGGATTTATAACCACTTCCTTAACTTCTTTTTTGTCGGTATCGAGAGTCTTATTTTTGTAGACAGAACCAATAGGTTTCAGACATGCACGGTATGTCTGCCCATCGGTTGGGTCTGTCCGGCGAGGAGAAGCAAGACTATAAATAACGAGGTCAAACTTCCCCATTTCTTTTGCTTTTTGTATCACCTCATCCTTACAGGCTTGGGAAAAGGCATCCCCATTGACATCTACAGCACGAATTCCCGCTTCACAAGAGAGCTTCTGAAACGCCATGGAATTATAAAACCCAGCACTCGCTGGTTTATCTTCCTTGGGCGGGCGCTCAAAATAAACTCCTAAGGTTTCAGCTCCAGCAGAAAAGGCGGCAGATACACGACTGGAAAGCCCGTAGCCAGTGGAAGCACCAATTACCAATACTCGTTTTGGTTTTTTGGGGCCTGAAATTAGATTCTCTTTAGCATGATTGATTTGATCACGAATATTCTCCAGGCAACCCATCGGGTGTGAAGTTATACAAACGAATCCTTTAATTCTTGGCTTAATAATCATGATTCTTTTTTATCACTATTGACTAAATTAAAGAAGTATAATTTTGCTAAGTGGATCATCCATGGCATATCCAAAAAAAAAGAAATACATCGAGACTGATTTAATTGCTAATTTCATGGGACTACCGAGTGCCGATAAAACTATGTTTTTATCCCCACCGAAATCAATTAATGCAGTCATTGAAAAAGCCTGGAGTGATTGGTCAATTGGAAGTAAAATTTCTCCAGAACAAGTCATCTCTCAACATTGGAATAAGGTTGTTGGAAATTCATTATCAACAAAATGTGCTCCCGATAGAATCGACAAGAGTGGCAAGCTGTATATTCGGTCGGCAAGTGGACCGATCAAGCAAGAATTGTCTTTTATAAAAAAGCAGATTCATTCAAGAATCTCTAAATTAAAAGGGTGCGAAATGATCAAGGAAATCAAAATTTGCTAACTCAGTGGAAATAGTCGACCGTTTTGTAACGGGATGCAACCAACCTAAAAAGCAAGGCAGAAAGGCACACCAGAATCGTCCAAAACCAAAATTCTGATGCTCCTGGAAGTAATGAGTTTCCATTCTGGTCTATAAGAAAAAACTTAACACCCGAAGCTACATAGTTCCCGAAAGAAACTGTTAAGAGAAAGAGTGCCATCACTACTGACTTCAAGGATTTTGGTGCTTGAGTATATGCAAACTCTAAGCAAGTGATTGAAACTAATATCTCAGAGATAGTTAAGACAAGACAGGCTAGAACTTGCCACATCACACTTGGCTGCAATCCATCGTCTACCTTCATCTGAATCCATGAGACCATAGCAAAAGATAACCCCATAACCCATAAGCCAAATCGCATCTTACCAAGGGGATTGATCGTAAAATATTTTTCAAAAAAAGGATAAACAAAAGAAGAAAAACAAGGAATAAGAATTAAAATAAATAGCGGATTCCAAACTGCAGAGACTTGGGATGCCAGCATTTCCATTCCACCAACCCAAGGTATCCAATCTGGAATCGTCCGATCAAGGCTTCTCGCTTGGACTTGCCACAATGTACCAATTTGATCAAAGAGTGCCCAAAACAAAATAACGAAAGAAAATATAAGCGAAAGCCTCAGCAATATTTTGATATTTTCTGGGGAAAAAGTTTCACGAAATAAAGAAATACCTCTCGGCGGGATATGGGTAAAATCTTTTCTACCTAGCCAAAAAATTAAAGTAGCAACAGCCATTAACACGCCGGGTAAACCAAATGCATAATGATGACCGAATATAACATCACCCATATCTCTTGGTCCGACGAACCATGAAGTATAAGGGTAAATTGTTTCCCCAAGAGAACCTTCAACTCTTCTGGCTTCAAGCAAGAAAGGGGTCAACAATCCTGAAGCAAATGCACCAAGGTTAATGGAGAAATAAAACCACCCAAAAACCTTTGTAATGAGATGCTTATTCCGATCGCAGAACTGATCACCAACATGAGATGAAACACAGGGTTTTATCCCCCCCGATCCAATCGCTATCAGCAAAAGGCCTCCCAGTAGCCACAGCCTTGTATCTCCCCAAATACCCATGAAAGCAAGGCAACCATGCCCCAGGCAGTAACAAAGTGACAGAATTATGATGGTTTTATATTTGCCCCAAAATGCATCAGCAACAAAGCCCCCTATAATCGGGAAAAAATAGGCTGAACCCACAAATAAATGTACCCATGCTTCGGCTGATTTTTCACCCAAAACTCCGAGCGTTCCATCTGGTTGGGTAAGGTACAATGTCATGTAAGCCAACAAAATGCTACGCATTCCATAAAAAGAAAACCGCTCGGCTACTTCATTACCAATAATGAATGGTATACCAGGGGGAAGGCGACTGGTAATAAGTGGTGAATGCCTGGACATTCTAGTTGCGAAGAAAATCGTCTTCTTTTTTTCGCCTTTTTAATTCATCATCTAGATCGTTTAAAATTGCATTTTTTTCATTCATTGAAGAGTCTTTATCTGAGTCGAATGGTGAAGGATCCATTTCTTTAAAAAAGTTTAAATAAACATTAAAGGCTATACCTACAGAACATAAAGCTACTGTTATAACAAAATATTCATCTTGAAAAAAAGACAGAATAAAAAGAAAAACAAATAAAATTAAATTTATAAATTCTAATTTTTGGATAGACATAATTTTTTCTTTTTTCTTGTCTTATAATTTTGAAGATTTACAAAATGCTCTTTGCATTACCTGTGGGTTTCATTAAATCACTGCTATGAAAATATATACATTATTTGTCGCTCTAATTCTTTCAGGGTTTACTGGTTGTGAAATTCAAAACGCAACAGAATCTTTTGTAGATGAGAATTCAACAAGCAAGCTTTTATCTACTGAAAACACTGAATTTATTGACACAAAAGCTGCTCCAAGTAAAGAAACTCTAGCTTCAGAACGGAAACAAATACAGCACATCCCTGAAAAAATCACTAAGATACCCAAGGTCCCAATCGTATCTCCCCCTTCCTCAGATTTGGTAAAGCCTGTCATTAAACCAAAATTTTCAAAAGAATTACTCCAAGCTGTCGACCATTGGAAGAAAATTCCAAAGTCTGTGTTCCCTCTTAAAAATGTGGGTATTCAGGAATCCATAACGTTTGAGCTACGTGGAAAGAGTGGAAAAATTATGGCAACACTTCCTTTCCCTGCAGGCAAAGAAGTTGTGGTGAAATCGATCTTGGGGGAAAAACTCCTTATTTCTCCAACGATTTCCTCAAACCTTGTAGCCAAGATAAATATTGAAGATACTGATTTTAAGGAATGCGTGGCTTTTCGCTTTGAAATGGGAAAGAAAATTATTGAAAAGAGGGAAATGACCAAAAAGAAAGCTCAAAGCACTGCAACTAACATTACGTATAAGGTTGAAAAGGTAGTAACTCCCGAAACTGATCAATTCTTAGTACCCGGTGATTTTGGCCATGGTAAGTTCTGTGTCTGCTCTGACTGTAGGCAAAAAAGATTGGCAATAACAGGATCTATAAAATAACATAAATTATGAGCATTTCATCTACAAAAAAGAAAAGAAATAAAGACATCGAAATTGGAGATTTCGTTAAGGAAACCGTAACTGCCAAAGGCAAGAAGAGGTGCGGTGAAGTCCTAATGATTCTTGCTGATAATCCCGGCGACCCCACAATTGAGTGCGTTGAGGTACACCCCGACGAACTTACTCCTTTGGAAAAAGGATCGGACGGTATGAGAAATTTTAGAACTAAAAGATCAAAATTAAAGCCTTACACTCCAAGAAAAGCCTTATTTTCCAAGAAAACTTTTGAAAAAGGTGATGTTATTCGTCACAAAAGAGGTGGCACCATCCGTTATGGTAGAATCGTTTGTTTTGTACATCCTGATGGTCTATACTCCACTTCTCACGAGGAAGGATACAATGGAAAAGATCTTCTTGAGTGTGTAGAAATTGAGAAGAAACCCGGACTGCTTCAGAAAATCGGGCCAGATGGTGAACCCAAACGTTTTCAGGGGCAAGGAAAGGATTGTAAAATCATTAAAGTTATCACTAAAAACGCTAAAGGTGAGGATACCACAATGCACAAGCTTGATATCCCTGATGATGAGACCTAATTTTAATTAGATAGTCATTCTACCTAAATCCTAGAAACAACACATCCAATTCATTTTTGTTAACTCTTACTACTCGTGAATTTTGTATTTTGTATGTATTCACACGGTAGGAATGCAGGATACCGTTTTCATCCTGACAGGATATTCTTATACGACCTGTCGTCCACTTCGTATTACACCAGCGAAGTGAATATGCCGCTATGAGGTATTCAATAGCCTCCGCACGATTAAGGTAGTATTCATCATTTACTTTCCGTACCACCTTAAAATGGGATAAAGGTAAATTAAATCTTACCCGTCATAGTCACCACTTTTAATTTTTTGGCAGCTTGCGATAGATACACCAGATAATTCAGATGATTCTTTTAATGTCTTACCTTCAGCAAGAGAATCTTTTACCTGGGATACAACCTCTGATGTAATTTTTTTGCGAGAAGATGAAATACCGTACCTATTATTAAACTCGGCTTTCGCGATAGGAGGTAGTCCATTAATATAACATTCTAAATAATCAACGACGCTGCGAAATAATTTTCTACCATCTGAACGAAGGTGATTTTTATGATCATTTTTTATAAGGCCATAGTAATTCTCTTTTAGAGATTTCGTGGTTTTCTTTGCCTTTATTTGTTTCTCAATTTTTTTCTTCAAACGCTCAAGATCTTTTATACTGGTATCACTAGAAATATTCATAATAAGTGGAGATTAATAATTTCAAAACATCATTATAAAACTAGTTTTAAATGTAAAGTTTTAATACAGAGAACGATCCAAACTTCTGTATTGAATAGCTTCTAATAAATGCTCTTTCTCAATGTTATCTGCTCCTCCCATATCAGCAATTGTTCGGGATACTTTTAGAATTCTACTGTATGCACGAGCAGAGAGTGACATTCGATCCATAGCTAAAGATAATAGCTCCATATTTGCAGAAGAAATATTACAAAATTTGTCGACTAAATTTTCTGACATATTGGCATTAGTTTTCGTACGAGTTTTTAATTGCTTAAATCTTTGAACTTGTATTTCACGACAAATCGAAACTCTATCTCTAATATCACAAGAATTTTCTCCCTTTCCTTGTGACTTTAAATCTGAAATACGAACTGCGGGTGCTTCCACGTGTAAATCAATACGATCAAGTAAAGGACCGCTAATTTTATTGCGATACTTTTGAACCTGGGGAATTGAACATCGGCAGTTATTTTTCTCATCCCCCAAATATCCGCACGGGCAAGGGTTCATTGCGGCAACGAGCATAAACTGACATGGGAGGGTGATTTTACCAGCACTCCTAGAGATGGTAACAATTCCGTCTTCTATGGGTTGCCGCAGAACCTCCAGAGCAGACCTCTTAAATTCAGGTAATTCATCCATGAATAATACGCCATTATGAGCCAATGAAACTTCTCCAGGTCCAGGTTTAGCTCCACCTCCAAGTAATCCTACATCACTTATCGTATGGTGAGGTGTCCGAATGGGACGCGACATCGCCTCGCCTTCAAGGGATGATGAAAGGCCTCCGATTGAGAAAACATTAACTATTTCTAAATATTCATCGAGGGATGGTGTCGGCAGAATTGTTGGGATTCTTTTTGCAACCATAGATTTCCCAGATCCTGGGGGTCCAATAATCAACATATTGTGGCCCCCAGATACGGAAATCTCGACCGCTCGTTTCAAATTAAGCTGACCTTTTATTTCATTAAAATCAAAATCAAAGGACTCCGCATTGGTTGACAAATAAGGAGAATTTTCTGTAACCAAGGGTGAGATATTGTATTTACCTAAAAGAAAATCAACGGTTTCAGCTAACGATTTGACCGGGTATACTGATAATCCCTCGACTAGAGAAGCTTCCCATGCTGAATCGTGAGGAAGAATGATCCCTTTTTTTCCTAATTTTCGAGCTAAAACAGCCATGGCGAGGCTTCCCCTAATTCCGCGAACTTCACCAGAAAGACCAAGCTCCCCTGCAATTAAAAAATCTGCAAGGTCAGATCCTTGAAAGTTGCCACTCGCTGCAAGCAAAGCTAAAGCAATGGGTAAATCAAAGGATGCACCTTCTTTTTTTAAATCTCCAGGAGCAAGATTTATAGTAACCTTGGTCCTGGGCAGTGCAAAGCCAGAATTAGAGATACTAGAATAAATTCGGTCTAACGCTTCCTTTACAGCAGCATCAGGTAGACCTACTAACACACAACGAGGTTCTCCTTTCTCACCTCCATTAGCTTCAACAGTGACTGATATGGCGTCAACTCCCTGAAGGGCGGCAGATGTAGTTGAGGCAAGCATGCTGATAAAATCTTTGACTACTTGCTCCTAGACTTAACCAAGTTCGATACCTTTTTAAATGCGGGGTGCTCAGAGGATCCCAGTAAGGAATACAAAACTGACTCAAGGCTTAAGATTGAGGCTCCTGCCTTTGAAACCTCTTTGAGTGCAACAATGCCGTCCTGCTCCCTCCGTGAGAAAACACAATCTGAAAGTATAGTTACTCCAATGCCGCGCCTTAAAGCATCTATAGCTGTCAAGTAGACGCAAATGGATGTTTCTATACCAGACAATAAAAGATGGTTAAATTCATTACATTCCACCCATTTGCAAAAAATATCATCACCAAAAGCAGAGAAAGAATTCTTATGGATCATCTTAGAATCTGATAGCTTGGACGATAATGGGATTAAAGTAGCACCAAGTTTTTCCGGGGCTTGTTCAGTAAACGCAATGGGGATAGAAAAACAAGTCATTGTGTCGATTAAAAGCTCGAGTGATTCCAACAGTGATTTTAATTTCTCATCCTTTATATTTGCTGTTAACTTGGGCTGTATATCCATCACGATAGCAGACAAACCTTTTGTATCTTTTAAAAACGATAATTCCTCGCACTTATTCATAGATTACATTAATAAAAAATTTGTTTTCTTTAGATTTCCCTTTGGATGCACAAAATACTTTAAAAAAGATGATAAAAACTTTAGTTGTTTACTGCATTGTTATCTCAACATGCTTGATATCCCATTCTTGCCAAAAGAGAAAGATTGATCAATCAAAGATTACAATGAGACCCAAGATTTTCCTTGAAGGTGCCTCCCCTATCCCCCTTTTTGACGAATATGACATTAGAACTGCTCAAATTGGTACAGTTGAAAATATTTTCTCCAAAGATGAAAATGACCGAGTCTATACAATTTGGCTGACTTTGGACCGAAGAAGTTCATTTTATCTACAAAAAGAAACTGCGACAAGGCCTGGTGGCCGCTTGCAGTTAGTTTCCAATGGTCAAGTCCTAGGTATACACCCTATTGAGGCTACCATTAGTAATGGAGTTTTACCTTTCATCTTGTCTACGAGAATGACGGAGCAAGGGGCAAGAATCCTTTATGACCAAATGGGGCAATCCCTTATTCACATCCAAGCTGAGCTTGCAAATGAGAGAAAATGAGATTCACCCTACTACTTTCTCTCCTATATCCTGTATTTTTTTCAGCAAACTCATCTGCTGAAAGCTATCGATTATCTTGGCCGACTCCCAACCCATCATTTGCGCAAGGATTGGGATATTCAACTTTCCTTCAAAAAACTGGGCCCGATAAAGCTTACTCTTCTGGAGCATTTGGCTGTGTTCGTAATAATGGCTATAAATTTCATGAAGGCGTTGATTTATTTCCTCTACGGAGGGATAAAGAGGGAAAAGCTGAAGACAGTATTTTTGCGTCGATGGACGGAATTGTTGTCCACATAAATAAAACATCTTCATACAGTGCGTACGGAAAGTATATCGTGTTGGAGCATTCCAATTGCAGACCAGCCCTGTACTCATTGTATGCACACCTATCAAATATTTCTCCTAAGCTTAAAGTTGGTACTTCGGTGGCTGTTGCCGAAGAAATAGGAGTCATGGGTAACTCATCTTCCTTTCGTATTCCAATCAGTCGCTCACATTTACACTTTGAAATTGGTCTTAGGCTTTCAGATAGTTTCCAGCAATGGTTTAACACCAAAAAATTCAAAACTCAGAACAGACATGGGAATTACAGTGGTTTTAATTTAGTCGGAATTGATCCCCTTCATTTCTTCGCTGAATACCAAAAGAAATCTTTTAAGCAACCTCTTGAATTTATCAAAACCTTGCCTGTAATAGTAAAGGTTAGAGTAAAAAGTTCAAAAACCGTCGACTTTGCCATAAGGTACCCTGAACTTTGCCCAAATTATGACCCTCGGGCTAAAATTTGGGACTGCTCTATGGGGCCTTATGGAATACCCCTTATCATTGAGCCTGTAAAAACCATTACGTCTCAAAACAAAAAAATTCAAATTTTGAGCTATGACCTTCACGGAAATAAGAAACCATGCAGGAGCTTAGTGGTCCGTAAGGGAGCCGACTACCTTCCCTCTGAACAGCTTAAAACATATATCGAGCTCTTATTCGGCCAATAAATTACTGCCTTCAGCTTTGCAAACCATCGCTTATTTTGTGTCTTCCCATGGTCTTGGTCACGCAACAAGAACAGCATCAGTAATTGAGGAGATACACGCATCTAGAAAAGACATCCATTTTCTCATTATTAGCGATCTACCTTCTTTGTTTTGGCAAAAGAATTTAGACCAAGCCATTCCCTTCACGACTTATCGGCTAAAAACAGACATTGGTCTATTCCAAACAGATCCATTACAATTTGATCTTATCAAAAGTGTTGATTTGATCAACCAATACCTGAGTAAGCCTGCAGATCAATATGGTGAGTTGTTGAAGACCATGGAAAAATATAACCTGTGCCATGTCGCTTGTGACATTTCTCCACTTGGTATAATCATTGCAAATTATCTTGGAATAAAAAAAACTCTTATCGAAAATTTCACTTGGGACTGGATTTACCAGCCATATATCAAAGCTTTTCCCTCACTAAAAAATATTTGCACTACCTTACAAGAAATTTTTGCATCTGTTACCTTGCGGATACAGGTGACCCCTTTTTGTGAAAAAGTACATGGCGCTATTGCGGTAAAACCAATTCACCGCTCATTCCGAATGGATCCTGGGTTGATTCGTAAGAAACTGAATATTAAAGATTCCAAAAAATTAATCCTTGTGGCTGCTAATGGGATTGATTGCTACAGTAATCTCAAAGGATTAATCAAACATTCCCCTTATCATTTTATTTTTTGCGGAGAAAATAAAAAGGTAGAGATCAATAAAAATATTACATTGGTTCCATTAAATAGTTCCCTCCACTTCCCTGATTTGATTCGTGCATCCTCTGCAGTCGTTGGGAAGGTGGGTTATGGGATGACCGTAGAATGTTGGGCAGCCGAGACACATTTTTTTGGTATAATGAGAGAGAATTTTCGAGAGAGTGAGGTTTTAAAAAAATTTATTATAAATCAACAAATAGGAAAAGGTTTAACTCTTGATGAAGCTACAAGCTTAGATTGGAGCATCCACTTTAATGAACAACTTAAAGAATCTGAAAAAGTAATATCGCCCAGAGAAAATGGAAATCGAATGGTAGCCCAAACGATGATACAATTTGCGGATGGATAAAATTTCACTTTAACCCATATACAGTTTTGCAACCCAAGCTATATCCAAGCCCATCGACAGGAGGAATATTTCCAAATTCTTTAGGAATAGTCTGTTCTGTATCTCTAGTGTGTTTATTTTTTAAATTCGTAACTGGTATATGGGATAATCACATAAAATTCGCAGTTAATGAACCAAACATTACTGAAATTTATTGGGAAATAGCCCCCCCTCTCCTTCCCATTGCCGACAAACAATATGTTGAAGCGAACCCAAATATCCCGATTAATAAGCCTGATGAAACTAATTTCTTTTCATTTCGCGACCAACAAGCCGCTAACCTACTTGTGCATAATGAGTTTCAAAATTCCAGCATTCCATTTTCTAGAGGTGATAGTGAAAATCTTAAACTTATTAAGAATCAAGATCCAAGGTTGAGAGAAAAACATACCCCCTCGAATAGAAAAATAAATGAGGTGCAAACCAAAAATTCATCGAAAACAAAAAATGATAGTAACTTTCCCAGTAATCAGTTAAGCCCTTCAAAACCCGAAATTAAGAAAAAAAATCTGCCTGAAAGTTTTTACTCAGTAAAAGAGAAAACCGAGAATCAAGAAAAAATCATTAAGCTTGGAGCAAAAGGTCAAAAGAATCCCGTGGGCACGAAAAATAATCAACAAAATTTCAACCTAGATCAAAAACAAATAAAGAATCGACCAAGAATCTCTGCCCACTTATTGAATGGTCCAATTCTTAAGTCAAAAAGTAAAAACCTAAGTGTTGGGGAGGTAGCGATTGATTGCAAACTGCACCCATACGGCGTGTATGTACAGCAAATGCTACAGGCTATTGAAGCTCAGTGGCAACAACTTGTTACCGGCTCAATTCCCTATATCAAAAGAGACAGATTACCGAGTAATATTACTTTCAGTTTTGAGCTAACTCATAACGGTAAAGTAAAGAACCTCAAAAAACTAGGTTCCTCAGATGATAGTTTGGCTACTGATTTATGCCGACAATCAATTTCATCCAGGGCACCATTTGGTAAGTGGACTGGTGAAATGATAAAGGAGCTCGGTAAATCAGATATTATTACAATCAAGTTTTCATATCATTGAACGAAAACATTTACAGTCTCCCTTGGGGAAAAGATTGCAAGATCATTCACAGCGACCCAGTTGGTCTTATTGTTATAGACAAAGCTGCAGGTATATTATCTCACCCAAACAAGAAGAATCATCAAGGAAACCCAAAAAAACAATTCAGTTTATTAAACCTAGATTACAACCAAACAGATGAGTCGTACTTAACTGTAAATGGAAACAAGCTTTTTTTATTGCACAGACTTGATTCACCAACCTCAGGACTGATTATGGTCGCAACAAGCAAAACACTGGCGATTGCAATGAAAAATCTCTTTCGAAAGAATATGATACATAAAACTTATCATGCTGTCATTGCACAAAAACAGAGACTTCAGGTTGGTAATTGGATCGACTCATTAACTGAGATAAAAAATAAGGGGAACATTAGAATGGCTCGTGGCAAAGGGGTACCCGCAAAAACTTTCTGTAAACTAGAAAAGTACCTAGGGGGGAAATATAAATTAGCATTATTAAAATTGTGCCCAGAAACAGGGCGAACTCACCAAATACGAGTACAAGCAGCATCCAGAAAAATGCCGATCATAGGAGATAACTCATACGGTGACTTTGCAATCAATCGCCAAATCAAAAAAGAAATAAAAATAAGCAGAATGCTTTTACATGCCTCAAATATAGAGTTTCAGCTCGGCACTAAGACATACAAATTTAAGAGCCCTTTGCCAGAACCTTTCGGTAAACTAACCAATCAAAGTTAAAGCATAAAATTAGCTGATAACAAAATACAATGAGCGGAGATACGATCATATTCATTATTTGCAGCTGAAAGGTAGTATTTATAATCAAAGTTTACGGCCAAGCTATCAGAAAGATTGTAACCAAATCCTACTAGAAAATCATAAGCAAACCCAACATCGCTTGGCTCACTCAGTCCACCTCCTTCAATACTTATAAAGCCAAAGCCCATACCGAGCCCAGCACGAAGGTCTACGGCTTCGCCAACCTCTTTTTCAAGAATTATGCGTGCCAATAAATTATTAACTCCAACCGAGATTCCACCTGTTCCATCAGCACCAAAATATGAGTATTCAGCCTCAACGCTCACGGGTCCGAAATCCTTACCTAAGTTAAAACCAAGAAGATAGCCGGTATCAGCTTTATAAGGAATGATGCCTCCACCACCAGTTCTAACTGAGCCATCATCTGGTAGAACGATACCAATAAGAGGTCCAAAGTAGTAACCTGTTCCCCTTTGCTCTAGATCTTCTTCGTAAAGCTCGTCGTAAGAATCTTCAATGATTGTTTCTTTAAGTTCTGATTGATAAGACTGAGATCCCTCTACAGGGGCAGGTTGGGGAGAACTAGTAACAACATCCTCCGATGAATAATCGGGTTCATAAACTTCGATCTCATCATTATACTCGGGAACAGGTATGTAGGGAACATCAACTTCGGAAGCACCTGGATCGAAGTCCGGGGAGACTGACTGCACTTCAACAGGAAAATTTAAATTCCCTTTATTTACAGGAGCCTTTGAAAGCAGGGAGGCAACCAGAGAACTATGAGAAGTGGAACGAGCCATGATATCTTGAAATCTTGACTCCAACAACGAAGAGGAGGCGTCCGAAGTAAAGACTGACGCAAATAAAAGATTTAATATAAGAATTGGGCACTTCATAATAAAAGAACTAACTCTCGTAAATTTCCAAAAAAAAGGGAAGATAAAACCAAATAAAAAAGCGCCGGGCGGTAGATTGGCGGGAACCGCCCGGCGCGGGTGTGGTGGATGGGAAATAAGTTATTAACAATGAAGTTAATTTCTACTCAATGCAATATAAATTTTTGTTGGTACGAATGAACAAGTTTCCTTTGCTAATTGATACAGAAGAGCGAACATTGTCTTCATATTCTTCTCCCATTTTCGCTAAGTTGAGGATCTTGCCAGTTTCGGAAGCGACAACCAAAATACTTGCATTATGGTTCATTACAAAAATCATTCCATTCCCAGCACTTGGGGAAGAACGCCATTTATATTTCCCGGGCAAATCGATGCACCACTCAACCTCACCTGTAGAGGGGTCCACTCGAGATAAGGATTTCTTGAGGTCGCTTAATATAAAAAATTTATTCTCATAAAATAATGGAGTTGGCACATCAGATGTTAGATCATCCTTGTCACTACTATTCCATATAAGCCCTGACTTGGGTCCGTGATTTCCCACGAGACCTGACCGGATTGCATAGACTGGGGCTCTTTTAGGTGCACATACTAACAGTACCCCATCTCCGTAAACAGGAGATGGCACCAAGCGCCACCACTCTTGCCTGTGACCTGGATTCCAGGTACCCCATCTCCACATTTCCACACCATTCAAAGGATCATGTCCAGTAAGAACATCACCTCCAGCGATAACAAGTTGGCCATTTACTGGAATGATTGTCCCAAAGGCTTCCAGGGACTCTTTCTTTGCACTCGAGGGGCGTATAACTTTCCAGATCGTTTTACCATTTTCAGGATTAATACATAAAATATATGAATCTGCTCCTTTGATTCCCCTACCATGGACGGGCTCATCTCGTTGCAAAACGGCAAGATACAGCCTGTCCTGATAAAAAGTGGGGGATGCCGAAAAAGTCCATTGAAAGCAAAAATTGCCATAATCCTTCTGAATATTCCGGCTCCATACTCGAGTTCCATCCATTTTAAAGCACGCCAAATCTCCATTTCCGTAAAAAAACACAACAAACTTGCCATTGCTTACAGGAGATGGACTTGCATAGTTAGATTTTGAATCAAGCTTGTAATCAAAACCATCTCCACTTGGACGATATCCGCTTCCAGCATTATGACTCCATGCCAAGCCTCCATCATTTCTATTATAACAGAGTGCCATCAACTCCCCTATCGCAGGAGAGGATCCACTTGAATCAATCGCAATAGAGGAAACAAAAACATTTTCTCCGACAACGATTGGTGTGGCGGCGGAAGGACCCGGAAGTTGGGCTTTCCACTTAACCCCCTTTGACTTGCTAAAATCATGTGGCAAGTAGTGTGATGTAATCATTGAACCGTTGTAAGCAGGACCTCTCCAATTTGGCCAATCATCGGAACTTAAGCTTTCGGCTGCTAGGTTTGCCAGATGTACTATAGAAAATAGGAGAAGAAATTTCTTTTTAAAAATACATTTCATTAAATCTTTAGAGTAATATTTACAGGAGAGCATTAGATTTTGAGTATTTATTTTTCTATCCATTCAACTAAATTCTCTATCCTACGATCTTTATTATCACCCAATAAATCATCTTCAAAGTCAGTGTCTATTTCATCTGAAAGTTTGATTTGATCCTCAGTCGATGCTTTTTCCCTTAAATAAAAAATAATAATTAGAGAGAAAACTAATAAAACAAAACAAAATAATACACTTGCTAGCACTGGTAATCGCCCTCCCCTTAAATACTAAAAATCTAGTGCAATTTCTTCAGACAATTTTAAAAGCAATTGGCTTAAAGCACGAACCTCATTTTGAACTTGGATACCTTCTAGCATATGAGTTCCTTCAAAAACATTTCTATGCTTTTGACCGTCTTGACCATTAACCTCCCAGAATGCTTTCACTTTAACAACGCCTCCAGATATCATTTCAAACCGCTCAATCGTAAGTTCTATTTCCGAAAAGTATTCAAACTTTCTGCGTTGTGGATATACACCATACTCGAGAGTATTAAGTAAGGCGCTTAAATTCTGCCCCAAAACTCTGCTTATGCCCATCTCCAACGGTTCTCCCCACCTAACATTTTCACGAAAGACAATCGTGTCATCCGTTGGTCGAGAAACAAGCCTCTTGTCTTGCAAGTATTGGGGGAGACGAACTTCTTTGATGTAAAAGCTAAGTTCGTTGGTATTGGCACTTTTATTTGAGTCCGTGGCTCGACTAGTCAGTAGAAAATAATCGGGCACGAAATGATTTGTTTCTGGAATCAGGCAAGAAGTGAAACAACCGATCAAGAGTAAAAAAATAGCAGAGGTTAAAAACTTCATTCTTCAGATTTTGGTTTGCCAATAATAAAAGCTTGGGGATTTTGCTCCAATAAATCCGCTAGATTTTGGAGAGAGCGTGCCATATTGGAAATATCTCTAAGCGTGTCATCTAACTCGAACCGAAACTCAGAATTCGGCTGCAACACACCTTTAAAGTTTTCAGCAAGCTCATGGATAACAACAAGAGTTTTCCGGGACTGATCCGATGTTTTGGTCAAACTAGGACCTAGTGGAGAAAAAGCTGTTGCAAGATTGCCTAGAGCATCCCGTAGTTTTTGACTGGTAGCCAAGTAGTCTGTTGAAAGCTTCTCAATATTTAATTCCGCCAATCGTTGGGTGGCCACCCCGATTAAGTCATTGATCTGCTTACTGAGTTTTTCCAGGTTTATACTCTCACTCAACTCTGCAAACATGGAGCCCTTGGTATTGATGGAGGGGAAGCCATGCTGATGTGTAATATAACTTTCATTAGAGTCAGAATCTTGAACTGTTAAATTGATGTATAATATTCCTGTAACAAAGCTTTCCTGGTTTAATTGACCCAGTAAATGAGGAACAATTGTTTTTTTAAAATTTCCATCAGTGTCAAAAATTTCATTATCACTTTCGACCATATGCCGTAAAACCAACCTTCGATTCACCTCAATTTGGACTGGCACTGGCCCCTCTTGCCTAGCATCACCAATAAAAAATCGCTCAACCCGACCAATTCGAACACCATTCAGCGTGACCTTACTACCTTCATGCAGTCCATATACGTTCTCATGAAAGACTAAGACAAACCGTTCATTATCCTGCCTAAGGAAAGAGAAACTTCCCGTAAAAAAACCGAACGCTAGAAGCAATAAAATTGCACCGATGCAAAAGAAACCAACCAATAATCTGTTTATTTGTTTATTCAATAAACTAACTTATTTACTAAATGAGAGATCGTCGCAATAAAAGTTTTCATCCCTCCCTTTTTAGAAATGATTGCACTTCGCTACTTTCACAGTTTTGAAGTAAGTTTGAAGGAGAGCCCTTGGCGATTATGGATTTAGTTCTAGAATCCAAAAATATGGAATGGTCACCAATTTCAAAAATACTCGCTAACTCATGGGTAACCACAACGAAAGTTACCCCTAGGCTTTGCTTTAATTCGATAATTAAATCATCTAACCTTCTTGCGTTTACAGGGTCAAGTCCTGCAGATGGCTCATCCAGGAATATGATACTTGGGTCTAAGATCATTGCCCTGGCAATTCCTGCCCGTTTTCTCATACCTCCGCTGATTTCAGATGGGTAAAACGTCTCGAAACCTGAAAGGCCTACCAAGCTAAGTTTATAGTACGCTAATTCTTTAATCTCTTGCTCAGAGAGGGATGTGTGAGTTTGAAGAGGAAGGGCTAAGTTTTCTAAAATATTTAAAGAACTCCACAATGCACCTCCTTGAAAGAGTACTCCAAATTTTCTTAATAAATTTTGTTTCTCCGAATTTGAAGCATGCCAAAGGTCGGATTCTTCTATATAAATATGACCAGCCTTGGGCTTGAGTAAACCAATCAAAGATTTGAGCAAGGTACTTTTACCACAACCGCTACCCCCCATAATAATGGTGCAAGACCCTTTGGTGACATCAAAACTCACTTGATTTAAAACTTTAAAATTTCCGTAAGCCAAGCATAGATCAGAAACAGAAATTACCTTTTCACATAACTTATCCATCTAACTTACCTAAGTTCCAAGGCGTTAAAAATTACCTCAAATAAAGCATCTGCAACAACAATAAAAGTAACGGACATCACGACCGCTGAAGTTACAGATTTTCCAAGTGCCGTTGAATCGTTCCCAGAATGAAGACCTTTATAGCAACCTACGAGCCCAATAATTACCCCAAAAACTACACTTTTCAATAAACCTGAGAAAACCTCCCACATGCCAGAAACAGCTGATTGTGTTTGCTCGATGTAATGGCTCACAGAAAAATCCATAATTTGAACGCCGACTGTTAAGCCGCCTAAGACCCCAACAATATCAGCATAAACAACGAGCATGGGAACCATTACAATTAAAGCTAGGGTACGCGGTAGCACTAAGAATTCCATCGGGCGAATTCCAAAAGTCCGCAACGCGTCCAGTTCTTCATTTAATTTCATGTTCCCCAGTTCTGCCGCAAATGAGGCACCAGTTCTACCTGCCATGATAATCCCGACCATTAAAGCACCCATTTCTCTCACCATGGCCAAGCAAACTAAATCGGCTATGTAAATTTTAGCATTGAACTTCTCGAGCTGTACACTTCCAACAAATGCCATGGTTAGACCTGTCAAAAAGCTTATCAAAGTAACGATCGGCAAAGCAGATGCACCAGCAAGTCTACAAGCTTGAATGAAGTCACCAATTCGCATTTGAGTTTTCAGGGTAGGAATCGATAAGAGCGATATAACCCAAGCACCGAGGAAATTAAGCGGCCTCGACACAATCAACATTACATTGGTCAACAAAGCAGACAATGTATGTCCTTTTTCTGTTGATAGTTTTGCTTGAATCTCTCTAGCAGAATGTAGAGAAATAAGCTGATTTAACTTTGCTGGAAAATCGTCCACAAATACTAGTTCCATCATATCCAGCTCGGTTCTTTTTAAAATTAAAAAACTGACCAAGCGTGAATCCCAATTAAGGTCTGAATCGACCTTTAAAACTATCCGCTTTATGTTAGAATTTTGCTTAAAAAAGGTTACCCAATCGTTGGTAACTGTCCGCAGGGAACCACCAACCACAATCCTCCAGTCGCCAACAAAATGACAGGTAACCTCAGAAGAATTGAGTTCAAAATGTAAACCAGGCAAGCTAACTTGCTCTTGCCTGTGATACATTTTTCCGTTTGCATTCCCACTCATACATTCAACTTATTTACTAAATTTACAGGAATCACAATGCCAATTAGAGCAATCATGTTTGATCTGGACGGGACCTTAATAGATCAGTTCGAAGCAATACACAGAGCTTTCAGTCGTGTACTCGTTTCCATGAACTTCCCGAAACCATCTTATGAAAAAGTTAAACGTGCTGTGGGCGGAGCATCTGACACCACAATGGCGAAGCTTGTTGGACCAGAAAACTCAGCAGAAGCAGTTAAACGCTTGCGTCCAATTTTTGAAGAAGAAATGCTTACAGGACTCCACGCACTACCTGGCGCTGAATCAGTATTAAAACTTTGCCATAAACATGAAATAACCGCAGCCGTGCTCACCAATAAACATGGTCCGCACGCCCGAACTGTCTGCGACTACCTAAAACTTAGCCAGTTTCTAACCTTTATTATCGGTGCAAACGATACAGAATGGAAAAAGCCTGATCCGATGCTTACAAACTTTGCTCTGTCCAGGCTTGGCTTTCATGCATCTGAAACCCTCTATGTCGGTGATTCTCCGTACGATTTTAAAACTGCTGAGCTTGGAGGTATGGAATGTGCCTTAATCGCGACTGGTACTCATTCAAAGGGGGAATTAAAGGACCTTGGGTGCCCCACAGTATCGGATGACATCAACGAGTTTATTGAAACGCGTTTCTCCACGATCATACATTCCTAAAAGTTAGGTAATCCATCCTTGGGCAAGGAGATTAAGAATCATTTATACTATTGACTAAAAAACGAAATCATAGAGCCTAAATTAACCCCCCTATGATTACTTACTCGCCCCCTTCAAAACATACAGAGAAGTTGCGTACCTTTGATGATCAAGTATTAGAAAATCTGACTAAATCAATCATCAATGAGTCTCAAGTTCTTAAGTCCGCCTCGATAATATCTCCAAGCAGTTCATTTTGCGACCGCTGGACAAAAAAAACAGAAATGTCAGGTCTTGCCTACCACCGGTCAGAGTCTTGCCATAATTTGCTAAGGTCCCCCCAACTACTCAGTAACCACTTATTTATTATTGGTGGGGAATTGCCCGAGTGTAGTGTCGATATGTTACAACAACTCATTGGCAATCGTCTTGCGGCTCCCTTTTCGTTATTTAATGTACAGCTTGATTTTCGCGATATTGACATCGACCGATTTAACTCCGTAAAGGTTGATTTAGATCTCATGATGAGAATAAACAAAATTACGAATGCATACTTAGGTGATGAAACTTCGGACATAACATATGATTTCACATCTTCCAACCGCGTGCATACCTTTGAACATCACACTCGAAAGCTTAAGATAAAAAAAGATTTGATAGATAATTTAAAAGACCGATTGTCAATATCACCTGAAGATTTCCTCGAATCGGCCATCCAAGAAATAAAAACTACAAAACGAGGTACTTAAACATCTAATTCGAGAGTACCTAGCCGTCATTAAGTCAATTCTAGCGAAATACGGTAAACCTTGGTCATTTAGGACCAAGTTTTTACTATCAACTCTTTTAATATCGCTTTTCTTCCCAACAACAGGTGGCTATCTTATGTTCAAAGGGGAACTGGATTTCTCTAAGCAACTCGTTCACAAAAACTTGATTGAGCAAATAAATGCTTACAAAGACACGCTTACTCCCACCCTCCTGTTTGATGATTCCACTACCGCAAATGAAATCATTACTTCCCTTTCATACAACCCGTTAATATCCAAAGCCTCTGTATGGAAGCTTTCAAAAGAGAAACCCATTCTTTTTGCGTCACTCAGTGATAAATCCACTCCCCTCTCTCATACAGAGGAAGAAATATGGAGCGAGAAAAGTCTCACGATCAACACAGTCATAAAATCGAATAGTAATGTCCTAGGGTATTTCTCCATCACTCGTTCCCTGGACGATTTGATTACTAAAAAAGATCAATTTATTGGTTTCGGCCTTCTTTCGTGGTCTTTGATTATCTTCGTTATACTTCTTATCACCCTCTGGTATCAAAGTTCTTTGACCATGCCGATCCAAGAATTGATGAAAGTGTCCGAAAGAATTTCTATCGAAAAAAATTACAATATTAGAGCCAAAGAAATTTCCAGAGATGAATTTGGAAGGCTGACCAAAATTTTCAATCAAATGATGGATTCATTGAATTCCGCAGATCAAAAGCTCCGTAATTACAACAGTGAAATGGAAACCCAGGTGAAAGCTCGTACTGATGAACTTACAACTACAAACCAGCGATTGGTAAAGGAAATGAAACTGAAAGAAAAAACTTACAGTGAATTACTTCAAACGAGAGAAAGATTAAACCGGCAGGAAAAACTCGCAAACGTCGGCCAAGTTTCCTCCAATATTGCCCATGAGCTCCGTAACCCCATGGCTGCCATAAGAAATTCAGTATACTTCCTGCGAAGAAGATCCTCAATGGATGAAAAAAACCTTCAACACTTGAATCTTATCGATAGTGAATTAAGTCAAAGCGACCAAGTAATAGAACGGTTACTGGAACTCACAAAAGGAAAAAAACTAAAGCTTGGGAAGACAGATCTTGAAAAATTGATCATTGACTCCTTCAATTTATCGAAAATTTCTGGCAACACCTTTTTGGATATTAACATTCAAAAAGAGGTTAAATTTGTAAACATCGATTCTCTTTTATTTCGCCAGATTTTCTCAAATCTGACGACGAATGCTATACAGGCGATGCCTCTGGGTGGAGTGATTCAAGCAAACGCTACATCCGATAAATCAAATAACAACGAAATTCAAATCCGTTTCATCGACTCCGGTACCGGAATAGCGAAGTATGAAAATGATAAAATATTTGACCCCCTATACACCAGCAAAGAGGATGGGATCGGACTTGGTCTTTCTTTATGCAAAGACTTGATCGAAAGGCATGGAGGGGCCATAGTCGTAGAATTTAGCTCGATAAATGGCACAGGTTTTTTAATAACATTACCATCCTCATGCCTATATATTTAATCATGCTATAACTTGTGAAAAACACCAATAAACCAAACCGTATTCTTGTTGTTGACGATCATCCCGCTATCCGAGCTACAATGAATGAGATTCTTATAGACGAAGGGTTTCAAACTGAAGTTGCTGAAAATGGTAAAGAGGCTCTAGAACTTTGCCTGTCTCAAGAGTTCAATTTCGTACTCATGGATATCCAAATGCCAGAAATGAATGGAGTTGAAGTCTTCAAGAAGCTCAAAGAAAAAAACAAGAGGCTACCCAAGTTCATCTTTTTTAGTGCCTACTCTACCCCCGAACTCCAAGAACAGGCAGTCTCCCTCGGAGCGTATGCTTTTTTAACAAAACCCATTAAGGTAGAAAAGATATTGGAATTATTACGCCTAAAAAGAGCTATTTCTATCCTGGTCCACTTAGCAGATGATCACATGCGTAATTGTATCTCTAGTTTACTCACGGAAAACGGTTACACTGTAAATAAAGCGGTAAGTCACGATGATGCCCTTATTCAGCTCCGTCAAATAAACTACAACGCAATAGTTTTTGACACGGATTCACCAAGCCTCGAACAAGAGGCTATTAAAAATACGATTCGGTCTGCTAAAACGAAAACCATTTGCGTAGAAACCAACGAAGATGAAAGCCCAAGGGAAGTGTTAAAAAGTCTTTCTTATTTCCTTGATACAGAATCTCAGATTTTCAATTAAAACTCTAGATATAGCCATTTTAGCTCACAGAAGTATAAGAAGGTGACTGCCTGGTGGCACATTTTCAGAAATCTCGAGGGCTTCCGTGTTTGACACCTGCAAGCAACCTGAACTTGCAGGGGTGCCCAAGTTTTCCTCATGATTAGTGCCATGGATGTAAACATAGCGTTTATAAGTATCAACATCTCCCCCCTTATTCACCCCTTCTTCAAGACCAAGCAAGCGAAGGATCCTTGAAGTGATTAAGTTTTTCTTTTGCTTCTCACTCGAGCACTCCCAATACCTTAAACCGATAGGTTGCCTCCCTTCAAAAACCATTCCAATGGGTTGGTTTGTGCCAATTGTCTCACAAACCTCGTGCAGTCCCCAAGGAGTGCCCAAAGAATTCTCAACACATGATGGAGGCTTCCTGGAACTTGACATTTTGTAAACCTGGTCGCTTTTCCCATTATTAAATACCACAATAATTTGCCATTTAATCGAAGCAACCATTACTGTGCTCGACTCATTCAAACCTAAAGCATTTACTGCTTTTACATACTCTATATATAAACCTTCTAAATTCATTGAAAAAATATCGTATCGGAATCGTAGGTGCAACAGGTGCTGTTGGCCAAGAAATTATTCATCTTCTTGAAAAAAGAAATTTTCCTGTGATTGAAGCTAGGTTGCTTGCGTCCAACCGATCGGCTGGAAGAGAAATTCTAGCCTGTGGAAATAAAGAAAAAGTCATGGAGACCACCGCTGAATCTTTTAAAGGTCTTGATCTGGCTATTTTCAGCTCCGGTTCCAAGGTTTCTCTGGAATTTGCTGACATGGCCCGAAAGCAAGGCTGCGTGGTTATTGATAACAGCTCTGCTTTCCGCATGGACCCACAGGTGCCTTTGGTTATCCCGGAAATAAACCCCCAAGAACTCGACAATCATCGGGGTATCATCGCCAACCCAAATTGCTCAACAGCTGTAACATTAATGGGGCTTTATCCACTACACAAAAGGTTCGGACTAAAGCGCCTGATCACATCCACATATCAGGCTGTTTCAGGAGCAGGGGCGGCAGGAGCTAACGCCTTACTTAACGAGATTAGTACAGACTCATCAAATATCCAAAATAATCAGGATTCTCCCTTTCCTTACCCTATTGCCTTCAACCTAATTCCTCACATTGATGACTTTCGGGAAGATGGTTACACCAAGGAAGAAATAAAGATGAGGAACGAAAGTAGAAAAATTCTTGATCTGCCTAAAGTTCATGTTTCTTGCACCTGTGTTCGCGTGCCGGTGATGAGAGCCCATTCTATATCTGTCAATGCAGAGTTTGAATCCCCCGTTAATGTGCCAGATGCACGAAACGCAATTGAAAGCTTTGACGGAGCGGAACTCTATGACCTGCCAAGCTCAGGAAGTTACCCAATGCCCTTAGACTTTGCTGAAAAAGAAGCTTGCGGCGTTGGCCGCCTCCGCATCGACCATGCCCTCCCCAATGGCCTTGCCTTTTGGGTAGTAGGAGACCAACTGTGGAAAGGTGCAGCGTTAAATGCAATTCAGATTGCAGAATCTTTGGTGGAGAGAAAGTGCATGGAATTCATTAGCTAAAAGTTGGCAAACATCCTGCTTATTCTTCTAGCATGAATACAGTTCTTGCTAGCGGTTTGCTTAATGTAGGTAAAAATTTGATCGACAACTTTTCGACTCCTACCCCAGTTCAATTCCAAAAAAGTACCCGAGCATTCTCGACCGAACTTGAAGATGCCACATCCCTGTCCCAGAGCAGCAAACCCATTTCTTCTCTTAGGCATGATTTATTACAAGACCCATCCATTCAATCTTTTATGTCGGCGAATGCTGGAAATGAGATTTACCTGCAAAAACGAGCAGATGGTAGCTCACAAATTCTTTCTTCTTCCGGGGACACCATGGTGATTGGACAAAATACAAAAACCAATGCTCTCTTGCACCACTACTTTGACAAGTGTGAGCAAGAAGGTGCCTTCCTTTCTCCACACAGACCGAACAGCGTTTTACTCCAGGAGTAAAGCTAAGGAGTATTGAAACTCAGGTTTGTGATCCGTATCCTGAATAAGATCGTAAACTAAATGAATAAACCTTCTGATTTCCTCCTCATCGAAAGGATTAATCAGTGCCCAAAATTAGCATCACTCAAAAGCATCAATGATACATTGCGGGACCTGTTGGATTCAGAAGATAGTTTTGTTGGACAAATCGCAGAAGTCATTCGACTAGACCCCTCCTTAACCACGCGTATTCTTGATTTGGTCAATTCGATCTTTTTTGGAAGTAAAGAAAGTGACCGCATTTCTGGTGTTGAGGAAGCCTCTATCTTTTTAGGTCTCAACCGTATTAAAGACTTGATTGCAGCAACTCCTGTTATTGAGGAAATCTTTAAGCTTGGTAAAAAGAGTTCCTCCTTCCCATGGGTAGATTTTTGGAAGCATAGTATCGGGACAGCTATGCTTACTCGTGAAATCTTATCTTTTGCAGAAGAGGAATTTGAACAAGAAGCAGATTATGTAGCCGGACTTCTTCACAATCTTGGCATCCTCATACTTGCGATCACTTTCCCTGAACACTTTTCTGATGTTTACAAAAAAGAGTATAATTCTGACCAAGAACTTCTTGAGTACGAAAGAAAAATCGTTGGGTGGGACCATGGAAAAATTGGGGCTTACTATTTATGGAACCACCACATTTCTGAAGAAGTTGTAGATTCTATTCATTGGCATAATCAGCCAAGTATGGCAAAAACCAATCCCAAACTAGCCTCAGCGATTCAAGTGGCCGACCATATTGTAAGGCAATTGGGGACCCATGGCATGGAAAACTACTCGAAAGGTCAAGATAGTGCATATTTAAAACTGGAAGGCTGGAGTATTTTATTTGGAGAACACCCAGAAGAAGATGATATCAAGGAAAAATTGAATTCTAGCTTGGAGAGGCTGAACCAAACCTTGAATGGTGTTTTATGAAAAATTGCTTCCTTTAGGGTTTAACCCACTGGTCTTCACGTGCAGCCTTGGCTACTTTCAAGGCACCAATAGCAACAAAGGGTTTAAGCTCTCTTGAGGAAAGCCTTACCTCTGGATTTTCATAGTCATCATCTACCAACATCCGTTGAAGTTCTTGATCTATATTCCTTATACGACTTCCACCTCCTGTCAAAATTATGTTCTGCAACATGGCAAATACAGACTGGGCTGAAGCAACAGCTATGATTTCTTTGATTGAGGTAAAGATTTCTTGAAGTAATTGGTTACAGGATTCTCCTACCTGCTTGCCTATCTCAATCTTTCGTGGTTTTCCTTCTACCGGCACCTTAACTCTTGCACCCGCTTCTATTTCACCGACATAAGAGTAAGTTTCCTTGAATTTTCTTATCATTGACAAGGGAACATCCACCTCTGGGTAAGCTTCACGGATAGATTTATCTATAGAAACATCGACCTCGTTACCAGCGTACGGAATACTAAGCAGGTCTTCCGGTTTTGGGAAATATCCCTGAACAATACAAAAATCCGTGGTACCTGCCCCAATATCTACAAATAAAGAATTGCTCACGGGGTCTTTGTAATCGGGGTCCTCCAGCTTACTTTCATCTCTCATACCTAACGCCGCTAAAAAAGGTTCAGGAATAAACAAAATTCCTTCAAAAGCCCCCTTCGCCGCCCTTTGCAAATTTTCTTTGGCTTCTACATCCGCAGCAGCAGGTAAACCGATCACACAATGAACCGAATGCTTGCGCTCAGGGTCAATTTTTTCGCGAAGGTAGCACAGAAAAGAGTTGGTTGCTTCTACATCTTGAATAACGCCATCGTTTAACGGATGTACCAAACGCAGGTGTAACTCATTAGCCAAGGCTTCATTACCGTGAAGCATCCTGGAACTGCCTGGAAGAATGCCGGCTAAAATCCCCTCTTCTGGATAGCCAACAACCGTGGGAACCAGAATGCCCTCGCTTTCATTAGAGCTTTCTTTGCTAAGTTTTGTGAGTAGGTAAGAATTTAGGGTACCCAGATCTAGACCAATGTACATTTTTCTTTTTTTGGGCGTGCTTCCCGCTGCTTCTTCTGTGGACTCTTCTGTCATGTTAGGTCAAAAATTTATAGGTTCTGATTAGAAATTAAAGTTTATTAATGGGGTAAAACTTGCAGGGGCAAAAAAAGTTAAGATTCAAATGCCAGGACTTCATCAATCATTTTCTCTATTTCATCAAATTTCAACCCCATTCCTCTTGGAGGATCAAGATTATTATCCTTTTCTGGTTCAGCTTCAATGGGAGTTTGATTTTCAGGGATAACCACTGGTTTTTTTTCAGTCGTTTGGACCTCTGTTTTTTTCGGTTTTTCCTTGGAAGAAACATGAGGAGCTAGCGAAACCTCTTCCAACAGTGACTTCATGTGTGAAACCATATTACCAAGTTCTTCTCGCATCACCCCAGCAAGGCGAGCTTCAAAACGCCCAGCAAACAAATCAAAGGCTGTGGCCAACTCGTCTGCTCTGCCTGACTCGTCATCAAACATCTCCTTCAACTTGGCTTTTTTCTCCGCAGGCTCTAAACGACTAACCTTCGCCCAACTGACAACAAGCACTGGGATTTCTTCTTTGAGTACCTGAATAGCACCTGGTTCATCCCCCACCAATCGTCGCACGCAAGCTCTGCGGAATCCCGCCTTTAGGGCTTCTAGTGGGGAAAGGGCATTGGAGGAACTACTCATGTCAAAGATTTCGAATAATCATTCCCTAGCAAGCAGACAACAAAATAGTCTTTTCAAAGAATCTAAATCGAGCTTAATTTTCATTTTAGTAAAGCCTCGAGCTCATTTCCCTCCACTTCAAGTTCATTTTGGAGGTAAGAAATCATATCATCCGGCATTATTGCAGAAAAACACTCTCCTCCTTCCTCCTCGAACCCAAGCCATTGACCATGCAATGCCTGCCGCTTCATGCCGAGAGATTCCATCCATTCATTTTTCCACCCCTCCTCACAAAATTTCAGATAAATATTTTCATCCGAACCATAAAGTTTCTCCCCGACTAAAGGATGCCCAATCCATTGAGCATGTGCCCGAATCTGATGTTTTCTTCCCGTGTGAGTACGCACTTTACAAAAAGTATGCTCATTTTTTGTAAGAACCGGAATAAACTGGGTTTCCGCCTTTTTTGCCTTGTTAGTTTTTTGTTCCAAAACCCGTTGTTTTACGAACACATTACTATCAGGATCATTTCCTAAAAAATTTGAAACGGTTACCTCCTCAGTCAATACTCCTTTTATAATGGCCAAGTATCGTCGCTTGACCCGCTTTTCTTCAATCGCTTTTTGCCAGTGGCTCGCAGCTTTTCTATGTTTTGCGAATAAAACAACCCCACTAGTTTCACGATCTAAACGGCTTGCCAAATGAATGGACTCTAGTCTGAGGTACTCCTTTGCAGCCCCCACTAAACTAGACCATGGTCCATTTTTTGAAGGGTGACAAACTAACCAACCAGGTTTGTTAAGCACTAGTATATGGTCATCTTCATGAAGAATCCAATCCTTGAATTCATCAAGCAGTACCATGGGTGCTGAGTCGGGTTCATTTAACATAATCAACCCTCACACACCTAAACTTTTCTGCTTCAATAAAAAAAACTTAACTTTTTTTGGCGTTCCCATCATTTATGTGTAAAGTTGAGATAGTTTGTTAAAAGCAAGCAACCAAAATCATTAACCAAAATAACAATTAACGCATATGAAGAATAGTTTAATTCTCTCCGGTGTTCACTTCGAACTAAAAGAAGGTCACAAAAATCTAGTTTCTGAAAAAATGGAAAAGATTTTTAAACACGAGGAAAAAATTATTCGTGCTCGAGTTGAATTGGAACATGATACCAAATCATCCTCTCATGAAAAAGAATATGTGGCCAAAGGTCATTTAGAGATGAAAGGTACAACCATCACAATTTCGGCCGCAAGCCATACCATCAACAAAGCTATAGACGAGCTTGTTGAAAAATTAGACCGAGGTCTTCGTCGGCGATCCCGCCTGCATCGTGTTAAAAGGAAACAAAATTCCCTGCACGAACTAAAGAACGCTGCCTGATTTCACCCCAATTTTTACTGTTGAAAACGCTTGGTTGCCGAACCAAGCGTTTTTTTTTACAAAATCGTCTCGTTCTACTTATCCCAAATATCATACCTACAGGAACAGCTCCTGTACCCGCATTTTCAATATTTTAAAGAAGTCTTGCTACGGAAGGAGGCCGAGGAAATCATTATTTTATTGAGTGATTTAAAAATATAAAAGCCGAGTTATAATAATCCATTTACCCCCCTAGATCAGGGCTGTAAAATTAGATGAACACGATTACCCAAGCATTAGAGTATAGGTTACCCGCATACTGAAATTACCCGTTCTGCAATAACCTCAAAGGAAGCAAGCTTCCCAATTCCTTCGTACCCACAAGCAAGTTCGCCGACCACAGGTTCAATGATCTCGACTCCCCTGCCCTTCAATACAGTAATATTCTGTTGCACGGCTTCATGCTCGTACATTTTACCATTCATCGCAGGGGCCAACATCACCGGGGCTTTGGTCGCCAAATAAATTGCACCCAATAGATCACTGGCAAAGCCGTGAGCATAGTTGCCTATCTGTTGGGCGGTTGCGGGGGCAACGAGAAAAAGATCAATCTTGTCCGCTAGTTCAATGTGCCCAGGTTGCCAGCCTTTCTCGTCCCAGAAGGAAGTAAGCACGGGATTACGGGATAGTGTCTCCAAGGTCAACGCAGTGATAAACTTAGTGGCAGATTCGGTCATTACCACATGAACATCAGCTCCAGACTTTCTCAATTCACCGATTAAATCCGTAGATTTATACGCAGCAATGGAACCAGAAACCCCGAGGGCAATGGTCTTACCCGAAAGTGGACCGGATGAGAATGGAGCCAAATATGACATGACTTTTAGTAATACACGCTATACTTAAAAACATCAACCCAATGCTTAGCGAGGGTTTCCGCTTTTCATCCTCTGATGAAAAGAGTAAAGTGGAAATATTGTATGCAAAAAAGTAAGATTACTAAATACAAACCATGGGGAACCATTGACTTACCCGATCGTGAATGGCCAAACAAAACGATCGATCGAGTTCCTGATTGGTGCAGTGTGGATTTACGGGACGGGAATCAATCACTCCCAGTTCCAATGGGAGTGGATGGAAAATTAGAATTATTTACCCTTCTCTGCTCGATTGGATTTAAGCAGATCGAGATTGGGTTCCCGTCTGCTGCCCAGACAGAATTTGATTTTGCCCGAAAACTAATTGATGAAAAGCTTGTTCCTGAAGGCGTCGCCCTGCAGGTACTTACCCAAGCACGCGAACATCTTATCCAGCGCAGTTTTGAGAGCCTACATGGTGCCCAAAAAGCAATCCTCCATCTTTATAATTCAACCTCTCCACTCCAACGTCGGATAACTTTTGGGAAATCTAAAGAAGAAATTAAAACTATAGCGGTGAATGGAGTAAAAATGGTCAAAAAGTTTCTGACCGAACTACCTGACACCGAAGTCCAGCTTGAATATTCGCCAGAAAGTTTTTCCGATACCGAAGTGGAATATTCGCTCGAAGTTTGCGAAGCAGTCATGGATGCATGGGAACCGACCGAGCAAAGCCCAATTATTCTAAATCTTCCCGCCACGGTTGAACTCTTCACTCCGAATGTACACGCCGATCAGATTGAGTGGTTTTGTCGGAACATGAAAGAGAGAAACAAGGCAATTATCAGTTTGCACACCCACAATGATCGGGGTACCGGGACGGCAGCCACTGAGCTTGGCCTACTTGCCGGGGCTGACCGCGTGGAGGGCACTCTGTTTGGAAATGGTGAAAGGACTGGTAACCTAGATATTGTAACTGTGGCCTTGAACATGTACGCCCAAGGGTTAAACCCACACTTAAACTTTGAAAACATTGATAAGATACGAGAAGTGTACGAGCGCACTACAGGTATGACTGTGCACGATCGCCATCCCTACGGAGGAGATTTGGTATTTACTGCTTTTTCCGGTTCCCATCAGGATGCGATCAAAAAAGGAATGGATTTGCGTGAGAAGCAGGGTGATTGCGGTGAAACCCTGTGGCAGGTGCCCTACCTTTCTATCGATCCCCGTGACATTGGCAGAACTTATGAAGAAATCATTCGGATAAATAGCCAAAGCGGTAAAGGTGGAGTCGCTTATATATTGTCCCGTGAATTTGGACTGGATTTACCCAAATCAATGCACCCAGAAGTAGGGATTTTGGTAAACCACAAAGCAGACTCCGAATCCCGAGAACTTACGGCCGATGAAATCTATGCTACCTTCAAGGAGGAATACTTGGAGAAAAGGAGCCCACTTGAACTTCTTTCGTATGACACAAGCAAGGAACCCGGGCAGGACGACATTTCTTGCATCGCATCCATTCGCTTTCATGGAAAAGAGAAAAAAATCACGGGCGTTGGCAATGGACCGATCAATGCTTTTGTAAACGCTTTGGATCAAGAAGACTTAAAAGATTTTAAGCTTATTGATTACCGGCAGCATTCTATAGGTGGTGGCTCGGCCACAGAATCCGCTGCATTTGTACAGCTTCAGTCAAAGGTTGGCCGAGTTGCTTATGGGTGCGGGATAGACTCGAGTATTGAAAAGAGTGGTTTACTTGCCCTCATCAGTGCCTACAACCGAACCAGATAGCCTTGTCTACCAGCAAATCGAGTTCCTCCACCAGTCACCTCGAAGGGGTTCTCGAACGCATCACTTTTTACAATGAAGAAAATGGTTTTCTTATTGGTAAATTAAAAGGAAATGATAAAACTGCAGAAATTGCAGTCGTGGGGAAAGCCCCCAAGGTCCAATGCGGAGAAACACTTGAATTACGAGGGAAATGGGTAAATCATCCGAAGCACGGCCGACAATTTTCATTTGATTCTTTTGAGAGTAAATTACCAGCTTCTGCCTACGGCATCAGGAAATACCTGGCCAGTGGATTGATTCACGGAATTGGCAAAACCTATGCCAATAAGATCGTGGACAAGTTTGGAGCAGACACCCTAAAAATCATCTCTGAAGAATCTGCCCGCTTACAGGAAATTGAGGGGATTGGAAAGAAGCGGATTAAAAGCATACGGGAAGCATGGGAAGAGCAAAAAGCTGTCAGGGAAGTTATGATGTTTCTTCAAACATACGGCGTTACCGATGCCCTCTGCCTTCGACTGGTTCGCAAATATGGCAATTCAGCCAAAACTATCCTCGAAACTGATCCCTACCGGATTATTCGAGAAGTAAAGGGCATTGGTTTTAAAACCGCTGATAAGATTGCTCTCAACCTTGGCTTGTCCAATAACGGGCCAGAAAGAATAGAGGCTGGGGTATTACATACGGTACAGGAAGCTGAGGACCAGGGACACAACCATATAGAAAGACGAGAATTGGTGATTCAGGCTGCCAATTTGCTTGAAGCTGATTCTAATGAAGTTGATAAACGAATTGATTGCCTGCTGCAAAGTACCAACCTTGTACCCTCAACCGAAGAATGGCTCCAGTTGCCCGCTTCTGCGCGTGCAGAGCAAACTTTAGCTCGGTGTATAACCACTCTCTCACAAACAAGATCTTCCCTACCTCCCATCCAAGAAGAAAAAGCAATTGTTTGGGCACAGGATAAGGCAGGCTTTGGCTTTGCCGAAGCTCAGATGGAGGGAATCAGGCAAGCCCTTTTGTCCAAAGTCTCGATTTTAACCGGAGGTCCGGGCACGGGAAAAACGACCATTCTCCAAGCCCTTGTGTCTATTTTAAGAGCTAAAAAGGCAAAAGTATTACTTGCAGCACCCACTGGGCGAGCAGCCCGTCGCATGGCTGAAAGCTGTTCCTATTTCGCCCAGACTGTTCATCGCTTACTGAAGTTCGACCCAAGCCAAGGTGGCTTTACCATGAACGAAAAAAGTCCACTGATTTGTGATTTCATTATCATGGATGAAGCCAGTATGCTCGACTTAAGATTGGCTGCGGCCATGGTCCGTGCTATCCCACCTCAAGCCCACCTTCTCCTTGTTGGAGATGCGGATCAACTGCCATCGGTGGGATCTGGAAATGTCTTAAAAGATTTAATTGATTCCAAGCTGCTTACAGTAACCCGCTTAGCCGTGACCTTCCGTCAAGCAGAGGATAGTGGCATCGTTGGCCTGGCTCATGGTATTCTCAGTGGAAAAGCAAAGCCACCCACTCCTGTTGATCATCCGAGTACCCTAAACCCTCAGCAGGATGTTCACTTTGTAAAAGCAGAAACACCTGAAGATTGTGTCTCCCATGTTTCCCTGCTTTGCCGAGAAGTTATTCCCCGCAAGTTTTCCGTGAATGTAAAAACCGATGTTCAAATCCTTGCACCTTTACATCGAGGAATTGGAGGAATTGGAAATTTGAATGATCAAATAAGAGATGCAATTAACCCCACTGGAGCCACTCAAGTCATGGGACCCTTCTTATTTCGGGAGGGAGATAAAGTCATCCAAACCCGAAATAATTATGACAAAGATGTATTTAACGGAGATATGGGTATTATTGATTCCGTTGATACGCTCAATGGAAAGGTTGAGATTCTTTTTGAAGACCGGCGGATTACTTATGAACGCATGGAGGTTACTGACCTGCAACCAGCCTATGCAATCTCTGTCCATAAGAGCCAGGGAAGCGAATACCCCATCGTTATATTCCCCCTGTTAAAACAGCATTTTATGATGCTTCAACGCAACCTCGTTTATACCGGTCTTACCCGGGCCAAGAAGAAAGTTATTTTTGTGGGAGATCCGGCCGCCTATGCGATGGCGATCAGGAATGATAAAACATTAATTAGGCAAACAGATCTGATTCGAAAACTAACTCTTTGCCAAGAAGCCAAAAACTAGACGATCGCAGGATAACTCATCATCTTAATCGAGGATGAGAAAAATATTGAAAGAAAGAAGTAAGTAAGCAGGCAGGACCTTGATCAAAGGGTCACGGTGAAGCTTCAAGTGCATCATGACCGCAACAAACATAATTATAGTTAAAACAACGGCTATTGGTTTAACCACGATTGGGAAAAAATAACCGAAGAGTAACCCCACGGCTAAACTTATTTTGACAACCCTTATGACTACCACCAACCACTCAGGAAGTCCATAAGCTGCAAATTCTTCCTTCATGCTTCGGGCGTTGCCCCCCCGAAACTTCGATGCCCGATTGTAACCTATTGTCCAAGCGTAAAGGATTCCAAACGAGATAGCTCCTTTAAACACGAAAGATGCAATGGCATCCATCGGATCGGGTTCAGTAAACATATTTCTCTTAGTTATCTAAACCGCAGCGTCCACAGTTGCTGGGTAAACCAGAACAAGCGGAGATGTCAGGGACAGATGGAGAAAACTCAGAAGTAGAGGCTGTAAAAACCGAGAGATTTTTCTCAAGATTGAAAGACCCACAGTCCGGGCAATTTATGTGACCCTGCCAGTTTGATGATCTGGCTAGGATTTCTGAGTCCTCACTACAATCACCGCAGGTGAATTCGTAAATGGGCATTCGGCTTAGTAGTTACCAAGTAATTCGACAAAGCGTAAGATCATGTAATAACATGAATAAATCATGCCAAGGCCGAATACACCAATGATGGCCCAATCAAACAACTTTTGGGCTCCTCCACCTTCTAAAAACTTTGGTTGCTTTTCCATCGACCCAACCATAACGATTATGTAAACCGCGATTGCAAAAATTGGCATTGTTACCATGAACCAGTCAAATTCAGAACTCATGTATCCCATGATGGTAACGATCCCCTCCGAGTCAAGAAAGCGTTACTCAATTTGGAAGGATTCGGAAAAGAATTCGGGTATTTTTCCGAAATTTAGATTGTAAATCCATTATGAAAAGTAAATTTACATTTACACCTACATCTTGGGAGTAAAGTTTCATTCCTTATTTATTACACTCTTACACCAAGCCAAATTCATGAAAACATCAGAAAAAGCCATAATCAACAACGAGATCATCCGTCATGTCGTATGCTTTAAGTTTAAGGAAACAACAAACTTGGATCAAATTATTGAAGTTGAAAAAGAATTTTCTGCTCTGTCGCATAAAATCTCTGGTATTATTTCCTTGGAATGGGGTAAAAATAATAGCAAGGAAGGATTGCACAAAGATTTCAGCCATTGCTTTATCGTAAGCTTCGAAAGTGAGGAAGCTCGCGAGGCATACCTCCCCCACCGAGACCATCAGTTGTTTGTATCACTTTTAGAACCACTCCTGGATGATGTATTTGTGATCGACTTCACCCCCTAATAATAATTTTTAAAATGTATAATTTAAAACTTACCTACTTTCATATCATGCACTTTTTACTCCTGTCTTGGGCAACAGGAGAGATTCGTACCCCAGCGGTTATTGGTAACCACATGGTTCTTCAACAAAACCATCCAAATCCAATATGGGGATGGGATAAACCTGGCCAATCCATTGAAGTAACGATTTCTGGACAAAACCATAAAGCAGTGGCGAACAGCAAAGGCTATTGGCGCGTAGTTCTCAGCCCCATGAAATCATCAAATTCTCCCAAAGAAATGATCATTCAAGGTAGTGCTGACCTAAAGTATAAAAATATTCTTGTGGGAGAAGTGTGGCTGTGCTCAGGACAGTCGAATATGGGCTGGGGCTTAGGGCAGGCAGATGACAGCGACCTCGAATCTATGAGTGCCAAACTTCCCAATCTTCGGCTCATCAGTGTCCCTCAGTTGGGCACGCAGAAACCACAGGATGACTTTATCGGAAAGTGGGAGCAAACCACGCCTGAGTCTGTAATCAATTTTTCTGCCATTGGTTACCTATTCGGTAGAAGACTTCACCAGGTTTTAGATGTACCCGTTGGTTTGATTGATAATGCATGGGGGGGCTCTGCCTGCGAAGCATGGATACCACGGCACAGGCTCAATCAATTAGCTGTCGCTAAACCATACCTGGAAACATGGAGGAAAACCGAGGCAGAATTCGATTTTGAAAAACTTCAAGTAGCCTACGAGAAAAATATGAAAGCATGGAAAGCGAAAGCTTCTGTTCGAAAAGAGGGAATAGCCCTGAAAAGAAAGCCAAGAGCTCCTCGCAATCAACTCACCGGCCAGCATCGTCCTGCCAACTTGTACAACGGTATGCTAAACCCGATCATTGGGTATGGAATCAAGGGAGCTATTTGGTACCAGGGCGAAAGTAACACAGGGCGCGGCCATGCTTACCGCGAAGTATTTCCGCTTATGATTCAATCATGGAGAGATGCCTGGCAACAGGGTGATTTTCCTTTTTACTGGGTACAGCTGGCAGATTATATGAACGAAGCACCCGAACCTTCGACTGAGCAAACCTGGCCTGAATTACGAGAAGCTCAGACCTTTACCCTCAACAAACTTAAGAATGTGGGAGAGGCTGTCATCATCGATGTCGGTGAAGGACGCAACATTCATCCTCGCAACAAGCAAATTGTAGCGAATCGTCTCGTACGCTCTGCCTTGGCCAAAGATTACGGCAGAGAAATCCCCCACCAAAGCCCTCGTTATCAATCGATGGAGATTAAAGGAAATAAGATAATTCTTACCTTTGATCATGTCGGTGAAGGCTTGTATTGCTTTGATATTCCCGAAGCAAAAGGCTTCGCCATTTGCGGAGAAGATCAGGATTTCGTATGGGCCAAGGCTAAACTTTTGGGCAGAGGTAAAGTCGAAGTCTGGGCCCAAAGCATCAAAAAGCCAATAGCAGTCAGATATGGGTGGGCGGATAATCCAGTTTGCAATCTTTACCGTAGGGATGGTTCAGTTACCCTGCCAATGACACCATTTCGTACGGATGATTTTGCGATGATTACTTTTGGTCAGTGAGTAGCCAACACAGGAAAATTTAATTTAAACAGCTGGAAATAAGCTGCCATCTTTCATGCCGTGAATAATTTTTTTATCAGCAGGGCAGAAGGCAGCCAGTGTACCGTGCCAGTGCATCGAGTTCTTATAGAAAAAGTAGTAAGGAGACAAACGCACCCGGCCTCGTTCTTTAACTATCTTGCCGTTCTCCTGAAAGATATCATGCTCGAATGCTCTCGGTTTCCTATATTGCTGTAAAACGTACAGGGGCTGAGGATAATTGGTAAGGGCATCACTCAAAGCCTGAGCCCAATCATCTGCGGATACATCATCTCCAATGACTACGCTTCTTGCACCCCATGCTGTTTCATGAAAACCACTGGCCTTAAGCACAAGGGATCTCTCCTTTTTACTTGCCCGGCTTAAACTCATCCATTCTGTGAGCGGTTTCTCCTTAACGAAAGGACCATCAAGATATGCTCCAGCAGGGATTGGTGATGGATCGATTATCCAAGTCTGCGGGATAGCTGCACTTAAGATTTGACGGTCTTTTTTACTTAAAAATTCAGCCCAAAAAGAAGTGAGACGAGGGTGGTGAAAAAGGGCAAGGGACAGTTTTTCCTCATGCACAGGTTTCATGGGGGGGGTAACCACAAGGCTTCCACTTTCAACCAAACCAGCCATGTCCTGAATCAGCTTAATGTTCTCGTAGTCAAATAACTCCCAGAATCGGTAGACAACCTGTATTTGTTTCCCATTATGCAAAAGAGCATTTCCTTGGATAACCAGTTCATTCGGATTGCAAACTTCGACGGAGAGCCCTTTTTTGCATAATTCTGTGGATAACCATTTCATCTCCGGCAAATAAGTATCTGCTTCTTCACTTACAGCAATAACCATGCTCGCATCGATACCGCCGAAATCTTGGGCTGCCTCAAGCAGCGCCGTAGCAAACGCATCCACCATGGTCTGATCACGGGAGATCTCATAAACTTCCTCCAAGTTAGCCGTAAGCCCTATCCCTCCTGGAACCGCGTCCCACTCGGTCAGAATGATTCCATCTTGGGTGGGAAGAAGGTCTGGGCGAAGGACTAAGGGTAAAGATGTGCGAACGGCATCGGAACGCATATGCTGGATGAGCCATTCGGGTTTTCCCGCGTCATAATATTCCGCAACCCAGGGAACTTGAAAGTCCTGGTTGCGCAGGATGGATTGACCGGTCCACGACTTTCTGTAGAGAAGGTCCACCGCTCGGTAGAAAGAAAGAGCAGCTTGCCCTAAATCTTCAATCCATTCCTTGGCAGAATCAATCAAAGGCCAAGGGTATGGTGACCACTTCCATGTCTTGCCAGCAAATAATTCCTGGTCTTGTATTTGCTTAGCCCGCTGAGCCGACAAGTTAGGACTCATGGTAAACCCTTAGTCTTCTACCTGTATTTCTTTGTTGCGTTGCCGGGGACAGCCCGCGCGCAACCAGCCATTAACGAAAGGATCCAGTTCTCCATCCATGACGGCTTGGACTCCAGAGGTTTCCACCCCTGTCCTTAAATCCTTTACCATTTGATAGGGCTGAAATACATAGCTTCGGATTTGATTGCCCCACCCCATCTCTCCTTTATCACCATAAAATTTTTCCATCTCCGCTCTCTTTTCATCTTGTTGCTTTTCATAGATTCGGGATTTTAAAACCTTCATCGCCGTTTGCTTATTTTTCAACTGTGAACGTTGATTCTGACATTGGACGACGATGTTTGTGGGAATATGAGTTAAGCGAACAGCGGAGTCTGTTTTATTTACATGTTGCCCACCCTTTCCACTCGAACGATAAGTATCGATCCGTAAATCATCATCAGGAATATCCATATTAATATCATCGTCTTCCACCTCAGCAATGACATCAACGGAGCAAAAAGAGGTGTGCCTTCTTTTATTAGAATCAAATGGACTGATACGGACGAGGCGATGAACTCCACGTTCTGCCTTGGCATACCCATAAGCATTTAAGCCATCGATCCGGATTGAACAACGGCTGATACCCGCTTCTTCACCGGGTTGTAAATCCTGCATTTCAACATCGTACCCTCTTCTCTCAGCCCAGCGAATATACATTCGCATGAGCATATCTGCCCAGTCACAGGATTCTGTTCCACCTGCACCAGCATGAATACTCAATAAGGCAGGGCGGGCATCGAAGGGTTCGTTTAAAAAGCTTGCCACTTCTAAGTCCTCAATTTTGGAAAGCAAAGCTTCTAAGCTTACCACAAACTCCTTGGACATTTCTTCCTCTTCTTCATCTTCTTCGCAAAGCTCACAAAGAGCTTCAAGGTCTTCTACCTTGGACCGAAAATTCTCCACTTTGGAAACGGTCTGCTTGAGCCTATTGTTTTCGGAGCCAACTTTTCGGGCTTGGGCCTGGTCATCCCAAAAAGCAGGAGCTGTCATCTCCTGCTCTAGTTCCGCAATTTTTGCCTTCTTTTCATCACACTCCAAAAACTTCCAAAGGTGATTGGTTCGTTTTATCAATTCTTGGAGGCGGGTTTTATCTTCGGGCAATATCATAATGTTTGGGTCATACATTAAAGTCCAATCCTTCTGGTAAATCAACATGAAGCCCGCATTCTCGTCCATGACCGCCATGCCTGGCATCATCAACTGAATCGACCTCAGAAATCTTTTTCGTACTGTGCCAATCACCAAGAGAGTCATAACCGACTCCTTCCAGAGGATGATAAGGTAAAGCATTCTGGGGTAAGTATTGGTAGGTCTTTCGATCATCCCAATCAAGAATGGGGTAAATCTTCGTGATCCCTTTCTGGTCTTCAACGAAGGGTAAATTTTGCCTTGTGGAAGATTGTCCCCGCCTCAAACCTGCGAGCCATGAAGTTGCACCTAATTCTTTGAGGGCCCGATCCATCGGTTCTTTCTTATTCATTAGGTTGTACTTCGCCATTTCCTCCGGGCCCTGCTCCCATAGTTTCCCAAATTGAATTTCCTGGAAAGCTGGAGACTTTGCTGCCGAATAGATACTCGCTCTAAAGCCCAATTCTTGCTGCAAGGTAAAAGCATACTGATATGTCCCGGGAAACAAGTACCCTGTATCAACAAAGATAATCGGGATTTCATGGCTAACCTGACGAACTAAGTGAATCATGACTGCACTCTGCAAACCAAAGCTGGTAGAGGTGACAAGTCCGCTTCCAAATTTTTCCCATGCCCATCTGATCCTGCCCAAAGCGTCCAAAACTTCGAGATCGTCATTCCACTGTTTAATATCGTTCAAATTTGCTTTCATCCGATGTGCAGGTGTCACTATGTCAAAAATTATCTCAAGAGTAAAGAGTATGCACAACTATGACAGGATCTTAGGTATAAATTACATTGTCGAAGCTTCCCACATCTATTAATTTTCAATATATGGATGAAATTGATAATCTCCTTGCCCGAAAACCTGAACTCACAACCTGCCAGTCGGTTATGCGGGAAGCCGCTCAAAAACTTGTAGAGTGTTTTCAAAAGGGAAATAAGCTCCTTCTCTGCGGAAATGGAGGGAGTTGTGCAGATTGCGAACATATTGCAGGTGAATTAGTGAAGCAGTTTTCCCGGCCTCGTCCCCTTTCTTTAGAGCTGCAACAGAAACTCGGCTCAGAACTTTCCAGGGAGCTCCATGGTGGACTACCTGCGCTTTCCCTTCCGTCAATGATTGGTTTCCACACCGCTTTTAATAATGATGACAAGCCAGAATATGCCTTTGCTCAACAAGTGGTCGCTTTTGGAAAACCAGGCGACCTGTTACTCGGCATTAGTACATCAGGTAATTCTGCCAACATCATACATGCCGCCCGGGCAGCCAAAGCCTTGGATCTTGGCGTCATCAGCTTAACCGGAGAAGGAGGTGGCACCCTGGGCACCATTGCAGATTATCCCATTTGTGCTCCGGCAAAAGAGACTCCTCGCATCCAAGAGTTACACCTTCCCATATATCATGCCCTCTGCCAGATCGTAGAAGACACCCTGTTCTCGTAAATCCTATGTCGGCTGCTTCCGGCTTACTTGCCCACCTCGCCCCCCCTCTTGCACAAGTCGGAAAAGACTTGTCTCGACTCGTTGATCAAGCAGGTGGAAGGTTGATTATGGTGGGAGGCTCGGTTCGGGACTTACTCGGAAAAATCAGTCCGCAAGAATTGGACCTCGAAGTGCAAGGGGTAACGCTTCCAAAAATCAAGGTGATCCTCGAAAAAAAATATCGACTTGATGAAGTGGGAAAAGCGTTTGGCGTTATCCGGCTGAAAGGCTTACCTGTTGAAATCGCCCTCCCCCGCACCGAACTAAAAACAGGACAGGGTCATAAAGGGTTTAATGTAACCATGGACCCTGATCTTCCCTTTGAAAAAGCCGTCATGCGCAGAGATTTCACCATTAACGCCATGGGAATAGACTTGATCCAGGAAAAATTACTGGATCCTTGCCATGGGGTAAAAGATTGGGAAAAGCGTATAATAAAACATGTGGGCCCCGCTTTTATTGAAGATCCGCTCCGGGTTTTGCGAGCCATGCAATTTACAGCCCGCTTTGATTTCTCTGTCCATGAAGATACTCTACGAGTTTGCCAAGCCATGAGCATGGAGCAACTACCTCCTGAAAGAATCTACTTGGAATGGAAGAAATTACTCCTCAAGGGAAAAAACATCACCGCCGGATTGCAATTCTTAAAAAAAACAGGCTGGCTGCGATATTTCCCAGAAATTCAGGCTCTAGATGGTTGCCCACAAGAACCAGAATGGCATCCAGAGGGAGATGTATGGATTCATACTTTGCATTGCTTAGATGCTTTTGCCCAAGCTAGAATTGGAGATGACTGGGAGGATTTGGTCGTAGGGTTTGCGGTTTTGTGTCATGACTTAGGTAAACCGTTAACCACTACGGTCGGAGAGGACGGTCGGATACGATCCCCCATGCATGAACCAGAGGGAGAAGCTCCAACCCGGTCATTTCTCTCTCGCCTAACCAACCAGGTCGATTTGCATGAGCAAGTCGTGCCTTTGGTCAGAAGGCATCTAACACCCCGTATATTTTACAAAGACCAAGCTAGCGATGGTGCCATCCGCCGTCTTGCTGGTAAGGTAAAAAGAATCGATCGCTTAGTCAGAGTAGCCGCTGCTGATATTGCCGGTCGTCCGCCCCGAAAAGATGAGTTTCCCGAAGGCCCATGGTTGCTCAAACGAGCCCAAGAATTAAGCGTCAAGGATTCGGAACCCAAGCCAATCATCCTCGGTCGTCATCTTATAGAACGAGGATTACAGCCTAGCCCTGCATTTGGCCCCTTACTCAATCAATGCTTCGAAGCCCAGTTAGAAGGAGAATTTCATGAGTTAGCTGATGGACTCAGCTTTCTGGACCAAGCTATTTTCCTGAGTAAGAAGTAGAACCTCGCTCTTCTAGCACCCATTTTTTTAAGGTTCTTTGATCCACCCCAATCCGTTTGGCCGCTTCTCGATAACTTCCAAAATTCTCGTAAGCTTGGTTGGCATAGATCGAGATCCACTGGTCCATGGAAAGCGTGCTATGCTCATAATCATTGGAAATCCCTTGGTTTTGCGAAAGTGATTTCGGCGGATGATATTGTCCGGTTACAACCACGTTGCGAACCGCCTGTTCAAGTTCACGAAAATTACCGGGCCATGGGTAATCCTCAGGCAAAGAATCAGCCAATACAGTCGAAATTCTTGGGCGTAGTTCCTCGCCACCTTTCTTACCAAATAACTTTTGGCTAATAAAAGATATAAAAACATTCATTTCTTTGGGTGAATCATCCAAAATTTCCCGCAAGGAAACAGTTTTTATCTGATCTCCGCACAGACGATAGAAAAAATCTTCACGCATCTTACCCGAATGCATGCGTTCATTGAGGTTGCGATGAGTAGCTGCAATTACCTTCCCCTGAAAAAAACTTTTTTGCTCCGCTCCTATTGGCTGAAATTCACCCGATTGCAAAATCCGTAACAGTTTTACCTGCACCGCTTCCGGCACTTCCCCAATTTCATCCAAAAATACGCTTCCATGCTTGCCTGCAGTCTGAAAAACTCCTTTGTGATCACGGATGGCTCCGGTAAAAGAGCCTTCCTTGTGACCAAACAATTCAGACTCAAGTAAAGTCTCAGATAAGGAGGATAAATGAACAGGGTGAAAGACCAGATCAGGCTTGGCACTAAACTCTCCTTTTTTTTCGTCATACGGAATAAACCGGGAGCGGGCTATCGCATCTGCTACTACTTCCTTACCAGATCCCGAGGGCCCCAAAATAATTGTGGGAAACCTCCCCACTACCTCATGCATCCATTGCTGATAGGATAACATATCCCTAGTGAAAATGCTTTGCCATACTCTCGATCTCAAATCTTGGATGGGCCGGCTCTGCCCCCTAATTCCTGAGGAAACATAAAGATAGGACCTCCTCAACTGATAGAAACAGGCAAAAAGATGAGCCGGACTCTTCCACAATGAATTGGCATCGTTCTCAATTATTTTTTTTCTCTTTTGAATCCCTTTTTCCAAAAAACGAAAAACCGAACGGGTTCGGGCACCGCTTGATTCACGGCCAAAGCATAAAGAATCAAGCTCGGGCAACATTTCATGAAAAAGACAAAAATAAGCAAGGGCACTTTTTCTTTTTGACCATTTATCAGACTTTAAAATTTCACTCGATCCCGCAAGTAATGAATCCTCGGCACGGGAAAACCAATAAAGAACCTGATCGAAGTGTTTATCAATTTTAACAAATCGTGGATTCCTTTTCTTCGTCTGACCAAAATGATCTATAACCTTCTGCTCCAAAAGAGTACGCTGATTGACAAAGGGATTGGCAAAAGCAAGGCCTTCTGCCAATTCAAGAGTAAAACATAAATCCAGTTCATTCATATTACAAAAATAGTAATAGTAGTTTCATATATTGTATCATTCAATTATATTAAATATGACTACAAAGCTAAACACAATAAATGCAAGTAACTGGATGACATATACTTATGAAAAAATATCGTAATTGGCACAAGGTATGCAAAACCAATCATAACAAGCAACCAATCAAGAAAATTAAAATTTTAGCTCATCCGATCGTGAAAACTTTTATCCAAATGCCAACACTCATAAGTGTTCTATTTATCAGCGTAAATTTATCCGCCGAGAAACTCATCAATCAGCAGATTGAATCAAATAAAACACACTTGAGTCAGCTGAATAAATCAAGAGAGGATTACCAATTAGACAAAACCGCTCTTGCTGAAATAAGCGAAAGCAGTAGAGATATCCACTGGTTAACTGCCTTTCAAAACTCTAAAAAAAGCCACGAAAAATATTTATCAAAACTAGTGGAAGTATTTGTAAGACACCCTGGCACTGATTCTGAATTCCAAAAAATTCACGAGGAACTCCTCAATCAACACCCCGACCGGTGCAAAAATCATCCGACTGAGTCTTATCGCAATCAACTAAACTTACTTGCCAATGCCTGTAGCCCCCACCTCATCACCAATAAAGTTAGCAAAGAGAAAGCAATCATCGTTGCAAACTTGCTCAAACCACCGAGCTCGATCAAGTTCGAAGATAAAATGCACCTAATTGGAATCACAACCGAATCACAAAACTGGAACATTCAAGCAGATTATTCCATTGCCCAGTTACGGGCTGGGAATATTTCGATCGCGAGAAATGAAAATGCGAAACTTCTAAGAAAAGCAGCAAGTCTTTCCAAAAAAAGAAAGGGCATAAATTACAGAAAAGAAGGCAATGAACGAACTTCTCAATCGCTTTACCGCGAGTACCTACTTCACCGGGCATTAATTGAATCTCATGCAAATGATAAAGAAATCGCTAAAAAATACCTGACACAGGGTCAAAAGATCGAGGAAGAAAGTAAGAATAAGCAGAATCTAATTATCCAAGAAATTAATTCCCTTCATTAAGTAACCCGTAACCACATAATTGATTGTTCCCCATGATCCTGACAATAGCACCACTCCTGACCTTATTCCTAGGCTTTGGGTCTTACGCCATTAACCTGAAAAAATTTATATCACACAGATGTAACTACCCACTTGACTGGCAATACTAAACCCACGGTACTGGGACTGAAATTACCCGATAAAAACAGCGCCGATATCAAGCAAACGCCCCGGGCTTATCCAACAGGGGTAAAACTTTCAAAAAAACAAAACCATTGAAGTCATATCCATTCGTTACCTATCGATTTTCAAAACTCTTTCGATCTTTATGAAATTTAAAATACTGCTCCTTTCACTCCTTCCTTATTTTTTGCACGCTGACAGTTTCCTGACACTTAACATCTCTGACCTTTCGTTTAGGAATGGGGAAAAGCCGCCCGTAAAAGTCGATAACACTACACCTTATGCTCTGCAATATTCTCGAAGCATCGGAAGGTACATACCCAGCAATCTTCCCTATTGTAGAACTAAGGATGCTTCTGAGGCATTTATATCCTTCCGAAAAAAAGAAAGTTCTTCCAGCAATCGAGATAGTTTTTCATCTAACGACCTCGTTGTTTGCTTTCGAAACCCGAAACCCAAAGTTGAGGGTCATCTCTTTCTTTATCACGAGCCAGATGGATGGAAGCCCATCTATTTCACTTTTGAAAAAAAGAATGATAAAAACCTGATGCATGAACAAAAAAGTGAAGATGAATATCTAAGCTACAGAGTCATTCGATATGAATGGCTGCAGGAACTTAGAGTTCCAGGGACAGCCTGGTACAGGCATCAAATCACCAAAGATCGTAACCGACTTGCACAAATTCGAAAAGAGCCAAGACCCACCAAACATACTCACAGCAATCGAGCAACCTTACGCCCCCCTCATAATACTGAATTAGAGAATAGTATGGACCTTTTTTCTGGGGGTCGTGCCATAAGTGAAAACTTACAACTGAACCGCGAATTACGCTTATCCTCTGACGAACAAAATCGTTCCATCTCTTTATCTTCCCTGCCAGAAATCACCATCGATGAAATTCCATGGAAAGAATGGATAAAAGAAGAACAAAAGCCCACCCTTGATCCAATTGCTTCCCTTTTACCGCACGATCAACATGCTGTAATCTTCTCCTCTTACACGAGTATGCTTAAAATCCTGGACGAAGCAACCGCACGCGGCACTCCGCTGCTTCGGCTTGGCGAAAATCGAGCAGAGAGTGCCCGGTCAAAAGAAAAGTACTCCAGGCAGCTTTGCCTTCCGATCGATAATCTATCCCGAATGCTCGGTCCAAAATTGATTTCATCCGTCGCAATTACCGGAAGTGATCCATTTTTTCGTACCGGCACTTCCCTTACCCTGATTTTTGAAACAGAGCAAAAGCAAGGTCTGCTCGCAGCCCTCAAGTTGAGAAGAATGGAAGCCCAAAAAAAATTCCCAAAAGCTCAAGCAGTGAAAGGATCTATCCCTCAAGCAAACAAACATAAATACGTGGGAATAAATACCCAAGATCGTTTGATTCAAAGTTTTGTTTGTTCCTTTGGAAACTTTGTTGTCGTAACCAATTCGATAAACCAGCTTTCCCGCCTAGCCCGGGTATTTGATAAAAAGGAAATCAATTTAGCTTCGCTGGAAGAGTATCATTTCTTTCGTCAGCGGTACCGCATAACGCCTCAAGTGAAAGAGGATGCATTCCTTATGATTACAGATGCCACAATACGAAGATGGTGTGGAGCGGAATGGCGAATTGGAGCTTCAAGGCGGACTCGGGCAGCATCCGCTATCGCCGAATTACAAGCACGAAATGAAAGTGGAACCCCACTGAATGCCAAGGAATTCCCAGAACTGGGCAAAGTTTCAGTGATAGATGGTCTCGTCCAGAGCGAAAAGTTTGGGAATCTTGCATTTTTAAAATCCGTCGAAGAACTTAATATAAAAAAAATTACGCCGGCAGAAAAAAAAGCCTACGAATTTTTTCGGGACCGCTATCAAAGCCATTGGTCAAAATACTTCGATCCTATCTCTGCTCAACTCAGTATTCATGAAGGAAAAATTAAAGGTGATCTTTCAGTCCTTCCACTCATTGGGGGCACAGATTACCGTAACATAATTCAAACGGTTGGGGATGTAAAACTAAAGCCAGAATCAGGAGATCCTCACCCAGAAGCAAGTTTACACTGGATCAGTGCGATCGACATGAATTCACCCCGGTTTAAAAAAGCAAGTAATTTTGCCGCCATCATGGCACCCTCCCTCGGAGCGGGTGCTTTTAGCTGGATTGGAGAATCCTTTTCTTTCTTTCTTGATGAATCTGTATTCCTTACGGAAGCTCAGGATGTATTCGTTCTCGATGGTCAGGAAGCAGGCGAAAATTTTATCGAAGAAAACTTCGGACGGATCCCTCTTGGGTTTAATATTGAAGTGCGCAACCCCTTTAAGCTCACTGCCTTTTTGACAGGTCTGCGGGCCTGGATCGAACAGACCGCACCAGGCATGACCCATTGGAGCAGCAAATCATACAGGAAACAGGGCTATGTAAAGATTGCCCCCGGAAAAGATATGGAGGTCGACCTGATCATGGAAGGCTCCTCTCCTGTTGCCCTTTATTATGTACCCGCCCCTACATTATTTACGGTAAGCCTGAGCGAAGACATCATCAAGCGGGCAATCGATCGTAATTTAGATAGACGCGAAAAAAGATCGCAAAGAAAGATGGTACAACCAGAAGAGAAAATGCAGACCCAGGGAAACACCCATTCCCCTACCCTTCCGGAAGTGGACTGGGCGGGTATGAGTTCGGCATTTCATTTATCTTCATCCACCCTGTCGCTGTTCTACTTATCTTTGAGCGAAAAACTAAACCGGGTACTCCAAAAGAAGTCATGGAATAATTTATATGCCCTCAATGAATGGAAGCTTTTGCTCAAGCAGAATGATCCCCTCGCTTATCATCAGGCGATTTGGCAGACCGATTTACATTGCCCAGGAAGAGGGAAATATGTCTGGAACCAAAAATTCCAGACTTTTGAATCCACTGCGTTCGGTCATCCCGCCAAGCCCAAAGAACCCAAAAGTTTGAACCCCCTGAGTAACTGGAAATCAATTAATTTCGGAATTAATTTTGAAAAAGATGGCCTGCGAGCAAAGGCTACGGCCCGCAGAAAAAAATAGCAGGGGTTACTCTTTTTTTCTCTGCCTAAATTCCCTGAGCCTTGCCTCCACCATCTTTTCCTCGTCAGGTGTGAGGGCTTTATAACCCCGGCCTAAAGGCCAGCCATAGCCCCAGCGATACCAGGTGGGAAAATGAGGTTTTCCTCCTGCCCTAACTGCTTGGTACATGAGCAGTGCCAAGTGAGAGTTTTTGGTTTTTTTCTCCACACAATTCCTGAAGGTAAGGTCCGCCTGCTCTCTTTCCTCTCTGGTCCCCCCCCGCCAATAGGCCAGATCATGCAAATGGCAGCATTCCTTCCACAATTCAGGCTGTTCAAAAGTACCATCCATAAACAAACTGCACCCATCACTGGTGAAAGCACTCAACTCCATGGGTTTGGGTGTGCAGCCCACCCCCAAAAAAAACAGACAACAGAGTCCGATTCCCCAAGGAATGAGTTTACTTTTTTCCAAGGTGGGCAAGGCTGGCATCGCTTGGAAACTGAAATGCCCGAAGGCCGAAAATTGGCAGCGAGGCAAGCAGGTGATCAAATATATCAGACTGAATGCCTTCGTACTCCACCCAGCGCACATCATTTACAAAAACATAGATTTCAATGGGTAACCCTTTTTCTGTCGTGGCCAGTTGACGGACCAGGAATGTCATACCTTTCTTATGTATACTTGGATGAGCCCGTAAGTATTCAATACAATATGCCCGAAAAGTTCCGGAGTTTGTAAGATTCCGCCCATTGAGCAGAGGGGCGGCAAGACCGTGCTTTTCTAAGTCTAACCCACGAGCCCCAATGTCTGACCTCTTTTTCTGTAAGTACTCCTTCAAGAGTTCGATATCTTCAAAGCTTTTTACCTCTTTCTCATTCAGAAATCGAACACTTGAAAGATCAAGATGAATACTTCTTTTAATCCGGCGCCCACCTGATTCACTCATGGAACGCCAATTTTTAAATGCATCACTTACAAAAGCATGGGCAGGGATAGTGGTTATGGTTTTATCCCAATTCTGAATTTTGATCGTGGTCAGGGCCACATCAATCACATCCCCATCTGCTCCGTACTTGGGCATCTCCACCCAGTCACCTTTGCGTACCATATTGTTGGCCGTGAGTTGAATACCTGCGACCAAGCCGAGGATGACATCTTTAAAGACCAAAAGTAAAACCGCGGTCAGGGCACCCAAGCCTGAAAAGAAATACAAGGGAGATTTATCCAATAAAATCGAAAGAATAAAAATAATCCCTGTAACATTGACCACAATCTTCACCGCTTGGCAGATACCCTTTAAAGGGAGCTTGGAAGATATTTTGCTCTCCTCATAAAGCTTGTACAAGGTGTCAATGATCGCATCAATCACCCAAAGGACAATGATGACCAAGTATAAATTAACCAGCACGGCAATCAACCCGCCAAAGACTTCATACTTCACAAATACCAATTCGGACAAGGAACTGATAACAAAAGCAGGAGCAAGGTGAGAGAGGCGGAGAAAAAAGCTTTCCTGAAGAAGGTACTCAGCCAGCTTGGTCTTGGTCTTTTTGGCAAGAGAGCGTAAAATTTCTAACAGAAATCTTTTGACCACAAGGTTCGCGACCCATCCCAATATCAGGATCGTTAGAAATGCGAGTCCCACATAAGCGTAAACTCCATATTCTTCAACAAGACCGGTAAGTTTCAAACTTTCAATAACCCGATGTTCAATTTTTGTTATTAAATCCATACTCCAAAAAAAACTATTTCCCTGAGTTCTGACAACTTTATTACTTGATCTTTTCAAGGACGGGTCGAAACCATAAATTAAATTCAGACTCCGATATGGTTTTCGTTGTTAAAGATACTTTATACAATAATAAGTGTTATATGCCTAAAATATCTTTTCTATTACTTTTCACATATCTTATTTCACTTGGGGCCCTGTCCAATTTATCCGGTGCAAAAACCAAAATCGTTTTAATTGCCGGCAAAGACAGTCATGGTGCCGGCGCTCACGACTGGGGAGATGGAGTAGATTTGCTATCTCATGCTCTAACCGAAGAATCAGGACTGCCAATTGTGACCGCGGTTCACAAGGGAGGGTGGCCCACTGACGCCTCTATTTTCACAGACGCCGCAACTGTGGTTATCCTGTCTGACGGTGGTGGAAGGCATCCGATCAATAAAAGCCTTAGGCAATATGATGCCTTGGCTGAAAAAGGGGTTGGTTTGGTCTGTGTTCATTATGCGGTTGAGGTACCGAAGGGGGCTCCTGGAGATATGATGAAGAAATGGCTCGGTGGATACTTTGAAGTTTTTTGGTCTATAAACCCTCACTGGACTGCCGAATTCAAAACACTTCCCAAACACCCGATTACCCGTGGAGTAAAACCATTTTCTCTATCAGATGAATGGTATTACCATATGAAATTCCGGGAGAATATGAAGGGGGTAACACCAATACTCAGTGCCCTTCCACCCGAGAGCACATTGAAACGTGGGGATGGTCCCCACAGCAATAACCCCCATGTCAGAAAAGCAGTCCTGGAAAGAAAAGAAAAGCAACATGTGGGCTGGGCTGCGGAGAGAGAAAATGGGCAACGGGCTTTTGGGGTCACCGGAGCACACCATCACAAATCCTGGGATCAAGATGATTTCCGCACCTGTGTGCTCAATGCAATCGTATGGACAGCTAAAGTTGAAGTTCCCAAAGATGGAGTAAAATCTTTACCGAATCCAGCCACTCGGTAAAAGCCTCTCCCTCTCACACTCCATTCATTCTAATACGCAGTCTTACCGACATCATTACACAGTTCACTTTCGAAACAAACGAAACTGAAAGCAGTTGCGGTTTCATGGTAAGATGAGCCATTACCAAACCAAATGTGTAAAAAAACGCGGAATTAATTTCTCACCTTCTGAAGTAATATGCCTGTATTCGACATTAAACTAGAAAATACTTACGCACTTCTACCAAGCGTACTTTTCTCTCCATCATTACCTGTTCCAGTCAGTGATCCGAGCACTGTAATCTTTAATCAAAAACTAGCTGATGAGATTGGGTTTTCTCTTTCTGACCTAAGCGAAGAGCAAGCTAATAACCTTCTTTCTGGAAATCATATTCCTGCCCATGCTCAACCCTTGGCTCAAGCTTACGCCGGTCATCAATTCGGAAATTTCAGCGTACTCGGAGATGGGCGAGCTATCTTACTGGGTGAACTAGTAACTCCATCCGGTCAGCGACTTGACTGGCAATTCAAAGGCTCTGGCAGAACATCATACTCCCGAGGTGGAGACGGGCGAGCTGCTCTCGGACCGATGCTGCGTGAATATATTATCAGCGAAGCCATGCACCATCTCGGGATACCCACGACCCGAAGCTTGGCTGTGGTTACGACCGGAGAAAAAGTTTACAGGGAAACCAAATTACCAGGTGCCATCCTAAGCCGGATCGCAGGCTCGCACATCAGGGTTGGAACTTTCGAATTTGCATCTATGCAAGGGGATCGAAGCATTACTCAAGCCCTTTTAAGCTACCTAATCGATCGGCATTTCCCAGAGATTAAGAAAAAAGATAACCAACCACTCGCTTTACTGGAAGCAGTTATCCACCAACAGGCAGAACTGATTACCCACTGGATGAGAGTGGGCTTTATCCATGGAGTGATGAATACGGATAATATGGCACTGTCCGGAGAAACAATTGATTATGGTCCCTGTGCCTTCATGGATACCTTTGCTCCGGACACTGTATTTAGTTCAATTGATAAAAAGGGAAGATATGCCTATGCAAACCAGCCCTATATCGCACAATGGAACCTCGCCCGGTTTGCTGAAAGTATATTGCCTCTGATCGAAGGAAAAAGAGAAGGAGCGATTGAAAAAGCTGAAGATTTATTACATTCATTTGAACAGGTTTATAAGCACAAGTGGATCACGATGATGAACGCCAAGCTTGGATTTATTACCTCTCACAAGGAAGACGAAAAGCTCATTACCGACCTGCTTGATTGGATGCACCTTGTGAAAGCCGATTATACGAATACTTTTCGCGAACTTAGTAAACCTGAACTTCCGAGGAACGAACGATACAAGTCTGAAGAATTCAAATATTGGCACAACCGCTGGCAGGAACGTCTCAAGCAAGAGACACAGGAAATGGCCTCGTCTTTCGCTTTAATGAGATCGGTCAACCCGGCAGTCATTCCCCGCAATCACAAAGTAGAAGAAGCTCTGAGTGCTGCGGAGGCTGGCGATATCGCTCCCTTTCATCGTCTCCTCCAGGCAGTTGAAAATCCATACAAAGACAGTGAGAACTTACGCCCCTACCAAACTCCCCCAAAACAAACAGATAAAGCCTACCAGACATTTTGCGGAACCTAAGAAATCCCTCCAAAATTTGGCTGACCTTGGCGGTACACATATTCATCTGTAATTTCTATCTCAGAACAGAACCTGAGATTCGCCTGCTTCAACCTTAGCCAAAAAGGTTTTGTCTCACTATCGTGAATCACTTGACGAGAATCTGTGGTTGAGTTTTGATAAATTAATGAAATTTATCGCCTTTTTCATGATCTTTTCGGCCCTTGGTTTATGGGCTAAAAAAAAGCCAAATATCCTTTTCATTTTTACGGATGATCATGCCTATCAGGCAATAGGTGCTTATAACTCCTGGCTCAAGGATTACTGCCCCACCCCCCATATCGATTCTCTCGCCCGGGATGGCATGCTTTTCGAGCAGTGTTATGTAACCAATTCAATTTGTGGACCAATGCGGGCCGCGATTCAGACCGGTAAATATTCTCATGCGAATGGATTTCTCGTAAACGGAAATAAGTTCGACGGTACTCAGCAGACTTTTCCTAAAATACTCCGTAAGGCTGGATATACCACCGCAGTCGTAGGAAAGTGGCACCTGGGTACACACATGTCGCCACAGGGGTATGACTATTCTGAAGTACTCATCGGGCAAGGGCCTTACTACAACCCCCCAATGCGCGTCGATAAAGACGGGGATGGCAAGCATGATGAGGTAGTCAAACATGTTGGCTACACCACGGATATCATAACCAACCGTGCCCTCAATTGGATGAAAAACAAACGGGACAAAGAAAAGCCATTCATGCTCATGTACCAGCACAAGGCACCGCACCGCAACTGGCAACCAGGTCCCAAGTACCTCAATAAGTATGATGATATAACCCTACCCGAACCAGAAACTCTTTTTGACAATTACAAGGGTCGTACCCTGGCCGCCTACCAGCAGGATATGACCATTGCTGAAACCATGAACGATGGGGACTTAAAACTGGACGCTCCAGGAAACCTAACCCCCGAACAAAGAAAAGTTTGGGATGCCGCCTATAACCCAAAAAACGAGGCTCTCAAAAAAGCAAACTTACAGGGTAAAGACTTGGTTCGTTGGAAACACCAAAGATATGTAAAAGACTATCTGCGCTGTATCGCATCGGTCGATGATGGTGTGGGACGCATGCTCGATTACCTCAAGGAAGCAGGCTTGGAAAAAGATACCATCGTAATTTACTGCTCGGACCAGGGATTTTACCTTGGCGAACACGGCTGGTTCGATAAGCGCTGGATGTACGAGGAGTCGTTGCGTACTCCCATGCTGGTGCGCTGGCCAGGAGTGGTCAAACCAGGGAGCCGAAATAATGACATCGTATCTCCAATTGATTTTGCCAGCACCTTCTGCGATTTGGCAGGTATCCAAGCCCCTCGTGATCAGCATGGCCGCTCCATGGCCACATTACTCAAAGGAAAAACGCCAAAAGATTGGAGGGAAAGTTTCTACTATCACTATTACGAGTACCCCGGCTATCACTATGTGAGAAGGCACTACGGAGTCGCAGACGGACGCTATAAATTAATTCATTTTTATGAAAAAGATGTCGACCAATGGGAGCTATTTGACCTCAAAAGTGATCCCAAGGAAATGACCAGTGTTTATGGTTCGGCCAAATATGCGGTCATACAGAATCGGCTCTCTAGGCAACTTGCCAGGCATCGAAAAGTATTAGCTGTGCCCACAACTGACCCCCCTCAATCAATCATTAAAAGACCACCACATAGGAGAAGAACACCGACGACTCCCCCCCTTTAGTTGATTGGGTCAGTTATCTCAATGAGGGCTCAAGGGCCTCAACTTATCTTTTCCCATAGACGCTAACCAAGAGTACAAAAAAACAAAGGGTTAGATTAAATAAAGGTATCTGCAAGGGAGAAGGAAGTGAATAGACAATTGCAGTTGCGGGGGTCCACACCATCCAAGTCGTAAGGTTAAACAGGATCATCCTGTCAATAAAGTCCTTAAACTTCCATTGGGCACGCCAACGACTCCAGGAGTACCCCACCTCTTTCCAACCGTAAAACAAGGCGGTCACTGGAGTTGCCCAGATTACACAGTAAACAAATTGATCCACCAAGACCTTGCAGGCTATCGTTTTCCAACCCACTCCACTTCCAAACACCCAAGCTTGTAAACGATAAAAGGCATCGACATCCATTCCACGCACCCCCCAGTAGCTCACAAAAACCAAGCCCATCAACCAGGCACCACCCCCACTTTCCCGCCCACTCAAGCGCATGAAGACATAAGGAATCAAGCCGCCAAACAAAGCAGTTGAGATAGCGGAGTAAGCATAACCATATGTTATTTTTAACCGGATTATCTCTTCAAACCACACATGAGAGAAATCCAGGTAATAATAGGAAAGTACTACACCCAACCCAAAGATCCACAGAATGAATCCGGGAATAAGGTTTTGACGAAATGCCAAATAAATTCGGTCCTTCATTTTTTGAAGTAAGTTAGCTGGGTTCCTTTGCATTTCACTTTTCGAACCATAGCAAAACAAGCAAGAACTTCCATGTAAATCGCATGGTAATGTATCTCTTCCACTGCGGGGCACTCAAAAACCTTCGCTATCTTAATTCTTGATCGATGCACTCAATTAACTTTTAGTAAAAACGTATAGTAATTCCAGCCCAAGCTCCCATGAATATTTACATCCACAAAGATGGAACCCAATATGGTCCCTACACCCTCGAACAGGTAAACGAGTACTTACAACAAGGATCCTTCACCCCTCAGGATCAAGCCTGTCATGATGGACAAAACTGGACGCCCCTTTCCCAAGTTCCCGGTATCACTCAGCCAGTTCCCGTACAACCAGTAGCCGCACCCGCCCAGACACAACCTGGTAAAAAGTCCAAAAGTAAGCAGGTGCAAGCAACCAGCCCTGCCCAACCTGCACCGGCCACCAAGAGTAAGAAAAAAATTATAATTTGGGGTTCTGTTGGAGCCGTTGTATTGATCGGCCTGATTGTCACTCTCATTGCAATCTTTTCCGGAGATGATGATGCTGGTACAAAAGTTTCAGGCAATGCTTCAGTATCTGAGCAGAATGAAGTAACAACCAATTCCGAGTCTGCCCCATCGGTACCAGCTGAAAAGAAGAGTAAGAAGCTCACCCTCCTTGAAAGAATCCCACCAGATTCAGGTGCCGTGATTTTCATTAGAGCCAATGACCTGTTGGAAAAAGGAAGGGACGATATCGCGGCTCTTTTGCCTCCGCCTCCCGGCATAACACCGATGGTGAAAAAAGCCTTGGAAGATCCAGCCTCTTTGGGCATCGATGTTTCCGTGCCTGTGCAAATTCACCTTATTCCCAACGAGAATACAAATTTGAGCCCAAGTGGTGGTTTAGCCGGGAAATTATCTGACAAAGAAAAGTTCATGACTACTTTGGAATTACTTGGAGGTCTTGAAGCACCTGTACAAAAAGATGGCTACCTGCTCTACAAAGGGCTCGGAGGGGCCAATAGTTCTGACCCCCAGATTGCAGTCGGTTCAGATTTCTTTTTTGTGGGAGGGACCGACATACCATCACAGAGAGAACAATGCATTGAAAAATTTATGACGGCTGATAAATACGATGGCTTGCTCAATACCGACAAATCCTTTGCCGGTTTTAGTAAGGAGGAACACGATATCAGTGTCTGGTTTGGTGGGGATTCTATCTTTGAAAAGCTGGGATCAGACATTGAGGAGCTGAACTTGGACGCCCTCAAAGGAGGAAGTGGCAACCTTACTCTCAATTTTGAAAATGGAGAGATGGTGGGCAAGATAAATATTGAAGCACCCAGTAATGAAATGATTTACGGAAAAGGCGGATTTTCCGAGGAAATCCTCGCCTTGGCTCCTTCCGATGCCATTCTTGCCTTCGGCTTTGCTTTTGATCTTTCCAAATTTATGGAGATGGCGGAAAAGGAAATTCTTTCCGAATTTGGAGATGAAATAAACTTGGATGAACCAATGCCTGAACTTGGTGATTTAACCATGAGAGATGCAATCAGTGCGTTTACCGGGGAATTCCTTGCCTCTATTACAGACATCAATATGCCAGACCTTACTGCGATAGGAGGTGCTCCAGGAGTGCCTGATATGGATGCCGCCAAAGAAAACCCATTTGGCGATGTTGATATGGATGCGGTTGATGCCCCCTTCCCAGGTCCTGATGGTCCGGGCGAAAACCCTCCTATTGAGATAGACCCAGCATCCATGCTTATGGGAGCCATGCCCAAACCTGAATTTATTGTGGCAGCCTCCATAGACTCCACAAAATGGCTCAAACTGAAAGCAGCCCCTCCTCTGGCCATGGGCATTGGCCTTGCGATGATGCAAGGCTACACCATTGCAGAAAAAAATAATTTCCTGGTCATTGCCAGTAAAGACCATACAGAGGCGGTAGCATCCGGTTCGGTGTCCAGCCCGGTTTCCGGACCCGCCAAAGCTTCATTTAAAGAAAATGATTTTATATTAAAAATGAATATGGCACCGATATTGGAATTGGGACTTCCCATCCCCAGCGGGGGCCCCAAGGAAATGTTGGAAGGAATTTCACACCTCGAAATCGCATCCAATTCCGGAAAGACCCAGGGGACTGGTACCTTCCGGCTTGTACTGAACGACAAAAATAAGAATTCTCTCGGTATTCTTCTGCAAATGGCTAAAATGATTATGGTAATAGAGCAAAAAAGCAGCCTTTTGGATAATGGCATTGAAACGGAAGGTGAATAAAAGTTGAATGGTTCGGTGGAAGATGACATCGAAGACTTAGAGAAAACAAGCTCTACTGACCAACCGGAAGAACCATGGTGTTCAACCTGTCACCAGTTCACTGATTACCGGAGAAAGTGGGATACAATTAACCGTTCAGATTTGGACGGTCGCTCCTATTCTGAAAACATTGAAGTTCCTCATTGTATTGATTGTGGAAACCCAATGCTCCTGCTTTCAACTGCCAAAAAACTGGTATGGTCAGTTTATACCCTCTCCGTCCTGGCCTGGATAGTTGGCCTACTTTTTGTGGGTACCTTGTTTGGTTTTAACCTACAAACCATACTTGTTTTTTTAATCTTCACTGGCTTTTGTTTTTTATGCAGCCGATTGCCCCAAAAATCCAGGTTGCTTTTAAGAAGTAGGATGCAGGCAAAAAAGGAACAAGGGCTCAGGGAGCTCCTGCAAAAACTGTAGCCCATCTCCATAAAAAAGATTATCCCGATGTTGCTTGATGGTCATGTTCATTTTGTAGGAGACGGATGAAACGGTAGCGAATGCTGGCTCCGGCACAGCACCCTGCTCGACCGCATTAGTAAACCTGTGGTAAAAGCCCAGGCAGGGATTTCAAAAAGAAGTAAGGATGTGGGCGTGGATCAAGCCTATGAGGAAAAACTAATCCAATTGATTGACCTGTCCTCCCTCGATGCGGTCCTTCTTTTGGCCATGGATTTTCCCTACGATCAAGAAGGAAACTGTTTAAAGCAAAAGGCTAAATTCTATGTTCCCAATGATCATGTTCTCCACCTTGACAAAAAATATGCCCAGATTCTTCCCGCCTGTTCCATTCACCCAGGCAAAAAAGATGCCATCGGTGAACTTGAACACAGTGCAAACGCGGGTGCCAAAGTGTTAAAGATCTGCCCAACTGCCACAATGTAGACTGTTCGGATACTTCTTACCGGCCTTTCTGGGAAAAGCAGGCTAAGCTTGGTCTACCCTTCCTAGCCCACACCGGAGGTGAATTTTCTGTCCCCGTGCTCAATGCCAGCGATGCCGATCCTCGCAACCTTCGTCTCCCCCTGGAGTGCGGAGTCTCCGTCATTGCCGCCCATGAAGCTGGTAAGTCCGGACTTTGGGACCCTGATTACACCAGGGTTCTGCTAGAGATGATGGATACATTCCCCAAGCTCTTCACCGATAATAGTGCCCTCGCGGGCCCAAACCGTTGGCGTACAATATCCGCCCTCCTCGATCCGAAAATTCAGCAACGGGTGATTCATGGTAGTGATTTCCCCATCCCATCCTGTGGCTTAGGCCCGTGGATCGGAAAACTTCTTAGTGGAGCGGATTATTTCCAATCACAAAAAATAAACAACCCCCTGGAAACGGATGTCTTCATCAAGCAAGCGATCGGGTTCAAGCAAAGCACCTTTTCCCGACTTGCGGATGTAATCAGCTAATCGTTACTCTCATGTTGGGATTAATTTAAAGCTGTTTACCAAAGTCACCCCGACCACGATCAAGAACAGCCCAACAATTCCTTGCCAAGGAAGAGATTCCTCAAACAGGAAATAACTTACTATAGACACCAAAAAAACACCCACGCCACACCAGGTGGCATAAACAATCGTCAGTGCAATTTCCTTCACTGCAAAAGATAGAAGGATTAAAGCGAATATATAAAATACCATTAAAGATACGCTGGGGTACAATTTGGTGAAATTCTTGGAATAAGGAAGTAGCATTGTCCCTATCACCTCACATATGATTGCACCCGCTAAATAAAGATAGCTTGTCATAATTTCGAAAAAACCTAAATAAGGTCAGCCCACTTCTCAAAGGAAATAATTCACTTTATTTTAAAGATCACTTTTTTCATTGCTATTGTAATTGCCAGCTGCTCACAAAAGCGGAGGACTCGGCAATCCATCGTATCACAGGGTGGGCGTCTGACTTGTCTCTTTGCTTGCTGGCCCACAGTGGATCACTACGGGCTTTCAGCCCACGCTATCACTATTTGTGTGATACAATAATCTAGGATGCGAACTTACGCCGGGGCTCCGCGTGCCTGGCATGGCCCTTTTGGGCTGCCGCCCCTTTGGTCCAAGCCCGCCCCGCTCCGCCTTCCCTTTCCGCCATGTCCGT
>JAQWWZ010000038.1 GCA_029254745.1 Opitutales bacterium
ACTTTACCCAAGCACCCAATAACAAGCGGAGTTAAACCTTTTGTACAGGATGACGAATGGTACTATCACATGCGCTTTCAGCCAAACATGAAGGGTGTAACGCCTATTCTTTCTGCTCACCCACCCCAGTCGACCATGAATCGTAAGGATGGACCACACTCCAACAACCCCCATGTTCGCAAATCTATGGCAGCTGACGAAATCCAGCATATCGGATGGGCTTATGAACGCCCCAATGGCAAAGGACGTGGGTTTGGAACCACAGGTGGGCACTACCACAAGACCTGGGCGAGAGATGACTGGCGTACTTTGATTTTGAACGCGATCGCTTGGACCGCAGGAGTTGAAGTGCCCGAAGACGGGGTTCCCTCCATCCCCACGCTCAATATAGCGTTCCCCAAATAACTATGTTAGGTCGTTTTGAAAGAGGATCACGACCTAAGAAAGAATTCAAATAAAGCGAACCATCGCCTGGTCGTATCCGACCTGGCGAGTATAAGAAGTCTCCTTTTCAATCCGGGGCACGAAGGATAGAAGGTCGATCTTTTCTACTTGTTGGCAAAGAGCCTTCAGTAAGGTGCGAATGACTAAGCGGGCATGCGGGGCACCTAAACAATTGTGTGGGCCAAATCCGAACCCGATATGAGGGTTTGGCATACGGTCTAACTTCACTTCATTGGGTTTCTTGAAAATTCCCTCATCCCGGTTGGCGGAGGGCCAGCACAGCCCCACTCGGGAACCCGCGGGCACTTCCTGATCTGCCACCTTAGCTCCATGCGGGCAGGTCCTGGTAATGGCAGTAAGAGGGCTGACATAGCGTACAAATTCCTCGCAAGCGGGGGGGATGAGTTTCTCATCGGCCCTCAAAAACTCAAGGGCTTCCGGATGTTCACTCATATAAACCACAATACTACTGACCACATTGATGACTGTATCCTTACCTCCGGCAAAAGTAACATTGGCAATGCCCTGCTTTTCCTCGTGGCTTAATTTTCGCCCACGAAATTCTGCCTGATTAAGAAAACTAAAAAAGTCTTCGCCTGGGTCGTTCCCAAAACGGGAAAACTGCTCCGCTGTATAATCCTCCAGAGCCGTGCCCTCGCTCAAGGCATGGAGTCCCCAGGCTTCCCAAACCTTTGCCTCCTGCTCTGGCATATTCAGTAGACGGGTCAGGGCCCGGCATTGCAGAGGTAAAGCGAAGTCATAAACGGCATCGATTGTACCTGCTCCCAATGCTCCGGAAACCATAAAACCCAGCAGTTCCTCCATATTAGAAATATAAACAGGGTCGAGCGGACGCTTAAAGATCGGCTCGACGATCGCTCTGTAATCCGTGTGATCCGGTGGATCCAGTTCAATGGGAATCTGGCGTATGGTGCGCATTTTTTCCTCGTTATGGGGAACAACCTGAAAAGGATGGTCACTGCTGAAAGTCTCCCAATCTTTCACTGTTTGACGGAGATCTTTCAACCGCAGAATAAACGGAATTGATTCACCCCTAAAGTCGGTCATGTGAACACCGGATTGCTGCCGGCTTTCACGGAAGGGGTCTTGGATAGATGACATCAGAAACTATCCTCTTTCAAAAATTTCAAGGGATTCCTTTTCAGCATAAAATGCCTGGTTAAGGTTGAACAACCCAGGCAGGGCCAGGCAGTTGATCTTTGGATATTTCAGGATGAGAAACTAAAAAATTATTTTCATCGATAAGATTAAACACCACATGGGTTGCCCGGTCAGGAATCGTAGCGGTGACTTTTCCAGCCTTAGTCTCAGCATCTCGGGCAATCTTTGCCACTGCCGGAAACCAGGCACTGCCCGGATCATTTCCATTCAGGGAATAAATAAGGTCTGCCCGTATAAGCTTGGCTCCTTTTTCACGGTATTGAAGGTGCATTTCCCGACCCACCTGTTTAATCTTCATGACTTCGCAGACCTTTTCCTTACCTTCAATAGGCACACGCACACAATGAGGGTTGTAATAAGTCATGCCAGCTTCCCATTCCTTAAGTGCCTTCAATAATTGTCGCTCCATACGCTGGGCAAGTTTTGGCATCTTGGTACTCAAATCATTGGCCTCCTCCCAATCAATCCGTTTCCGCTTGGTATCGTACAGCTGATAAAGTTCAAGCCTGGGACGCTCCGGCATATGATTGTAGATCAATTTATACCCATCCTGTAAAATCGTGGATTGCTGACAATACCCGTTGGGAAAATGCCAAAACATAGTATTTCTCGTTTTGCCGGTACGGGGATCTGTAACCAAGGAGGGGTCTTGCGGGTCCTGGGTTAGTAGAGTGCTCAAATCACTTCCATCCAGGATTTGATTCTTTTTATTGGGAGAATCAGTCAGGCTGAGCAAGGTGGGATAAAGGTCGAGCCCATTAATAACGACTTCACTTTTTATTTGGGAAGAGATCCCAGGACCGGAGATGAGAAAAGGCACCCGTACCCCTCCCTCTCGTGTGTGAATTTTTCCTTTATCCAACGGATAATTATCAGTGAATACCTCAAGATGGTGACCTTCCATTCCCCCGTTATCTGAAGTAAAAATGATATAGGTGTTTTCAATAAGTTTGTGACCCGGCCACCGCGGATCTTCGGTGGTTTCAAGTAAGGTAAGCATTTGACCGATGTAATAATCCAAAGTTTCAACCATTGCACAGTAATAAGGGTTACGTTGACCCTCCAGTGTCCAGCCTTCGGGGTCTGTTGGGTAATCAACTCCAAGCTTCTTGCAGTATTTCTCTAAAAGTACCTGGCTCCTGGACTGTAAGGGTGAATGAACAAGCCAACTGGCATAGTACAGAAAAAAGGGGGAGCCTTTGCTTTTTTCCAAAAACTTAAGAGCTTCCCCAGTAACATGGTCATAAGGGTATCCATTCTCATCGAGTCGATACGGATCCTTTGGGTTTTTAGTCGCAAAATTGGCCAATCGGTTTTTCATCCCACTCTGTACACCCCGTGCCATTTGGTTTTTGGGATAGTGGGTACTAAAATCGAAACCTTGGTCAACCGGCTGTGGGAATGCATGGTGATTGATGGCCACATGCCACTTGCCCACATGCCCCGTGGTGTACCCATTATCTTTTAAGGCTTGGGTAATGGTATATTCCTTGGGGTCCATCCCTCCTCGGCACCATGGGGCAATAAAGGAATTACCCCGACGGTGGAAGGGTGCTGGGGGTTTACCGGATGCCACGGTTGTATTCATGGTTCGTGCCGGATGTTTTCCGCTTAAAATCGCTCCCCGACTCGGACTGCAGACCGGGGATGGTGAATATCCATTCAAGAACATAACCCCTTTCCGTGAAAGCTTGTCCATGTTGGGGGTCTCATAGGGACAGGGTTCATCCAGGTCGTAACAGACCACATCTTGCCAGCCCAGGTCATCAATAAGCATAAAAAGTACATGGGGCTTGTCCGGGCGGTCCGCACAAAGTACAGCTCCAAGCGTTACTAATAAAATTGTAAGGAGACCGGAGGTTTTCATGGTGTTTGAAATTTTCCTAAAATGAAAGTTTACTTTACTGGAGCCTTCACAAAATCAATACGGGTGAATTTATTTATACCTGGCACAGAAACATTTAAAACATCCCCCTTCACTTTGTAAGGACCAAGTTCAAACTCTTGAGTATCCTCATCCTGCCCAGTCTTAAGACTGATATTTTTAGTCGTCACCTTTACCCAATAAGACTGTCCCTCGGTAAAGCCTTCCCCGCGGAAGTCACGCTTTGAGTTTTCATGATTAAAACGCTTTCCGGTTTGCACGGTTGCAGGAATTGATACAATCGCAGGCTTATCTCCATTTCCTCCACTGGAATAAACAAGCAAGGTAAATTTCTTCTGGGTCCGGTTCCAGGTAGATACCCGGTAGCGCTCATTCCCAGTGTAGCCTGGGCCGGCCACGGTAATATCATTCCCTCTTTCTCCGGCCAAGGCATGCCTAATAACTTCATTACGCCCACCCCCTGCCTGGGCAAACCACTTCCAGGCATAGTACATTAAATGATTGGGGTCCGGTGGGTTGATATAGTCATCAATCGTAAAAATTTCTCCCTGGCCATCCGCTACCTTAAAATCGTGATCACGACCACGAAGAGAAACTTTTCGCGTGATCACGCCAGGCCCGCCATCCGTTGCATCCACCACTAGGTCCGGGCGCAACTTTCTTACCCTTCCGTTGTAATCCCGTCTTTTAGTCAAACCCATCGACCAGGGGCTTTCATTGTCGGTCCATAAAAAATTCATCACATTCATACCACGCTCCATGCACTTCCCCATTAAGGTGAGGGTTTTATAAAATCCATCGACTTCGTCTTTTTTCCCGTCACCATTTACATCCGCACTTAATTCCATGGTTCCCAATTTTCCATCATCCCAGTTGACCCATGCTTCCGCGGAGACAATTGGTTTCAAGGAGTACCCTTCCCTATCGAGTTTCGAGCGAACGAGGTCATAATTGCCCCAGGTCGAGGTAATAAAGCTGCCATCCATCATCCCATAGCCATCATGGTGATCCGATACATTAATGTTTAATGAATCCATCAAACCAAGCAGTTTTTCATTGGTGGTCAAGCGCTCATAAAAGTCATCCACCGCTTCTCCCCCAATCCCTTTAAGACCCTGCAATATCGGACAACCCTGGCAGGGGGAGCATCCCGATGTGGAGACCAAAACCGGAAAACTTGGCTTGGCATCATACACTTCCCGAATGGCTTCCGCTCCCTTGATAAAAATTTCATCATGAAGAAACTCCACATCCGCTCCGGGCATGATGCTCTTCAAATTGGTCTCATGACCGAGTTGGTAGGAATGTACCCGCCCTTTAAAATGGGTGGCTAAACGGTTCATAAAAGCATTAAAATGATTAACTTTCGGGCGCTTGCCCCCATTGGGTGCGATCTCAGATGCCCACCCTGGGCATCCAAAGAAAACAAATTCCACTTTCAAACCTGCCTTATTACTGGCGGTAACAACCTGGTCAAACATTTGAAGACCAGGAGAAGGATTTTTTTTATAATCAGTGTGAACTGGAGTGGGTTCCACTTGTTGCCAAGCGACCCAAAACATAACATAACTGCTTTCTTCCCCTAAGATTGGACGGGTCAGTTCATATTCATTATTCAAAGGACGGGAAGAGGAAGGCTGCCATCGCACCCCCACCTGCATATGATCAGTCGTCCATTGATAAGCTGATACAAAACCTGGAGTCAGTAAGCAGATAGTGAAGCAGGATAGGAAAAGTGTGATTGTGCGCATCTATTCGATTAAGTTTTGGTTGGCAAAATGTGGATAAAACCAAGGAAATCAAAAGGGAACAAGATTTATTAGGTGTTTTTAAAGAAATTTAAAAAGTAAGTGAGTCAAAGACACTTTTATTTCTTAATAAAAAGACCATCCACTATAATATTTACTTTGTTGACAAAATAAAGTTGTATCATGAATCTGGTTAGTTCTTATAAATGATTTGTGAAACTAGTAGATCGAATAAAAAGTGATCTGGGTACCCGATTGCTCAACAACTCTATATCGGGGCCTCTCACAATGGATGGCCTTAGTGAACATTATGGAGTAAGTTATACCCCTGTAAGGGAAGCAATTGTGGAATTGATCGGGGTCGGATTGATCCGCAAAAAAAGCAACGGCCGACTGGAAGCGATTCCTCCCAATAAACGCACAAAGAAATCAAACTTCCAAACCAAACAGGAATCTGAAAAAAAACCGGTAGAAAATATTACCAAAGAACTGGTGGAAATCAGTCTTGGTGGGGAAGAGTGTTTTATCCGGGAAGAAGCCACTGCTTACAAGCATGGTCTAACCCGATCGACCCTGCGTCAAATCTTGCAACGCCTTGCTGGGGAGGGTCTCATCGAACATGTGCCAAGACGAGGATGGCGGGTAAAACCATTCCGTCAGGAAGATATGGATGCATTTATTGAAGTTCGCGAAGTAATGGAATTAAAGGCCCTGGATTTAGCCAAAATTAGATTATGTTCCCCAAAGTCCCAAAGCAAACTTCGGCAGATAAAAGAAAATAACCAGTTGGCTAAAGGGAAGAAAGATCAGGCAAAAATTGATAATTCCTTACACGCTTATTTTATCGATCTGGCAGCCAATCCATACATTAACGATTTTTTCAACCGGCACGGTCGATATTTTACCATTCTATTTAATTGGGAAGGAGAGAATGAGAAAGCAGC
>JAQWWZ010000046.1 GCA_029254745.1 Opitutales bacterium
CAGATACCGGAGGCAAATCATGCGAATAGGAGTAGGAATCTCCCTCAGATGTAAAACTAAAGCTAAAGTTTTTTCCATTTACATACGAACTCCAATCGGAATCGCTGGAGCTTTCAACATCGTATAGTTCATCATCATATATGCTATAACCATAAGTTGTGCGGAATTGAGGAGGCGCCTGAAGGTTAGTCAGATCGTAAGTTACTCCGTCTACTGTAATAGTAGCCGCAGTTACCGCCGGCTTGCCAACTAGTTGTAAATCAAAATTTATTTCACTGGCCCCATCCAATTTAACAAGCTCGTTTTGCCCCTGTAAATAAACCTGGTCCCGAAATGCACTTATGGCAAGGGGTGCAATTTTGATTAACGAAGAAAAACTACTTCGGCGAAGAACACGGACGTTGTCAGCATATACAGCGTAGGCTTTTCCATCATTTTCAAAAGTGTTAATTCCAAACCAATCGGGTGTGAAATTAGATGCATCTAACTCATGAACCTTCTTACTATTTATATAGAAGGTGTTTTTTTCGTTTTCATGAATGACCGCAACTTGAAATGTGGTTGCCGAACTAGCCGATATTGAAACCCCAGTATCTGCTACATAATCATGAATCCAAAAGCCTGCACCATTACCACTATCGTTCATTAATTCTGCAATATGCTGTCCAAAGGGATTAAGGGAACCCACTTGCAGACAAATTGCTGTTTTCGGACTACTTCCTACAGGAAGAGTTATTGAGGCCTCCATTCCATAGACAGTAGAGTCATTGACATACAAAACGCTCCCTGGAGCACCCTCTGTATAATTGATGAATTCTGTAGAGTTCCACCCTTGCTTGAAATCCGAAGTTGCAGAAACCGATTTCCCTGAAGAACTAAACTCCACTCGCCCATCTTTTACTTCTGGTTTATCACCTCCATAAAAATTCATCGTACCCCACTTGCTCGCATTAAGCGAGCCAGTGCTAAAATCATCATACTCCTCCCAATTAAATTGCTCGGGAACTGCCACGCCACTTAAGGAAAAGGGTCCGGTTGTAACATCAGTTGTGCCACCACCATAATCCGCATACTTTGTGTAAATACCTGCATTCTCTCCAGTGAATTGCAAAGCATATTCAAAAGTAATGCCTGCTCCATCAATGGTATAAGAAAGGCTTGCGGAATTGGTCCCTGTTGTAGAATAAGAATAACTACCTGAACCAGTGGGGTTATCATCGCCGTTGGTAATATTTACGGATAAAGTTCCGGGACTAGTGAAACTAATGCTTTCATTGTATACTGGCCAATAACTATCCTGGGCACTTAAGGTTCCTCCGGAAATTGATGTTGGCGATAAGTCAGTTGTTAAAATATTGGGCTGATTTGCTGAAGGTATTTCAGATATTTGTAAATCCAATACGCTCACATCAGCCGTTCCTGTCCATTCTACTTCTCCATTTGTTCCGTATCCACTAATTGTAGAACTTGCGAAATTTGAACTCGTAAATGAAAGCACAATATCTACCCATCCGCCGTCACTCGAAATAATCCGTAAAGTAGCATCTGTACTAGTGGTTTTTCTATAATGGTAAAGTTCAAATAACCAAAAAGGTGAGTCACTCGAATCGTTTGATGTTTTAAAATAATAATTTGTAGAATTTACCGCATCGATTAGGAAAAATTCATGAATTCCTATCGCATTATTTGCTGGAACATTAAAACTCACTGAAAGCTTTTTGGATAAAAGATTATCTGGAGCACTCGCAAAGAGATTAATAATTAAGCTTAGTAGACTAAACACGGAAAGACCTAAAATTCGCTTCATAATTTTAAAAGAAAGAGGATTCTGTAACTAAAAAATCTTATCATTATTACACCTTAAGCTTTGGTGCAAATCTTATCCTCTTACTTAGTTCACATTAAACTACAAAATTGTGAAGCAATAAGAGTATCGGCGTATAAAAAATACACCCTGCAGTTCAGGGTGTAGCAAAGCTTTTCTAAAGCTATATGGCTAGCCTGGAGGTCACCACTTCAGGAATCATGATTGGGGACATAGTTTCTTTGACCGGGTCAAAACGAACACAGGCCGCAACAACTTCGCCCACTGCTGCTTTAACTCGCTCACCATCCTCTTCCTTCCAGAACTGAAATGCATAAGTGATCGAGCGATCCCGGATTTCAGTGATGATTAATTTCACTTCCACTTCCTCTTCAAATCTAAGCGGGCGCTTAAACCGGCAGGATGTTTTGACCCTCGGCCAGCCGAATCTTCCATTTTCGTCTTCCATATCCACTGATAAACCAAGGCTGCGAAGAAATTCATGCTCACAGATTTCCATCCACCGATAAAAATTGGTGAAGTGCATAATGCCAGCAAGATCGGTTTCGCTAAATTCAACGCGTCGTGTAATCGAAAATTCAGTAGTCATAATAAGATAAAAAAGGTTAAGTTTTTAAAGCACGGATGCTGGTAAAGGGTGTCAGTATATTTTCAACAAGGGATTGAGCCAGTACCTCATTGGCATATTTTTGAGTGACCAAGCAATGAGCATGAGTCCCAATTTTATGGGCTTCGGCTCGATCACTGAGCAACTCATCCAAGGTATCGGTAAAAGCACCTAATTGTCCAGCATCATAAAGCCTACCACCCTGGGTGGTATTTATAATTTCAGGAAAAGCACCTGCGTCTGGCAAGACCACAGGTACGCCGGCTGCCATCGCTTCAATCACATAAAGGCCAAAAGCTTCAGGGTAACGAGCAGGGACGGACAATACGGTCAATCTTTTGAGGAAATCAAGTTTTTGAGCACGGGTAAGGTTGGGGCGGATAGAGAAACAATTCTCAAATCCAGCTTGGACAAGTTTTCTTTCTTGCTCCTCAACATAGGGCTCATCATCTGCGGTCATGCCTCCAGCGACCTCCAGTCGAAGATTGGAAAACTTATCCAACTCTTTTAATTCGATAAAGGAATCAACAAGCAAATCCAGACCTTTTAGCGGGCACAGCCTAGCCAAATACCCTACTGTCGGAACAGAAGTGGGTTTGCCGGGAGGTTCAAAGCCTTCAAGGGTTATTCCATTGGGGTGATGCAAGACATCGCGCACATGAATATTTAAACGATCGGCCATCAAGTTTCCAAAATATGTACTGGGTGCAATACATCCATCCAACTGCTTGGCATCGGCGGAGAGTAACCGCCACGCTTCTAAACGGTACTGAGGGAGAAGAGAATCGAGGAAGGAATCTTCTCCCTGTAAAAAACCCAGCACAGGAACTTTAAGCTCCCGCTTCAGCACTTTGCCAATACCAGCGAGCATAATTGTGGAAAGCAAAATAATATCAGGCACACCATGGGTCTTAAACCATTGCACGACTTTTTTTACTTCCTTGGCAAGCGGGCCATTTTCTCCGCGGAAGGTGGAAATGGTAATTTCTCCCAAGTCTTGGCTTGATGTCATCCCACTGCGTGCTGCAGCTTTTCGGAGGAGCCATTTATTGTCTAATGCTTTATCCACCCAGCTTGGAGTTTTTCGAAATATGGAAAACTTGTGCTGGAGGTATACATTGATGCCACCAAAGAATATAGGCTCATCTCCAGTGGCGGCTTCCTCATCCAAAAAGTGGGGTAGATAAGTAGGCAACATGGTAACCTCATGGCCTTGAACGATCAACTGCTTTGCGAGAGAATTATCCCGCATGCACACCCCGCAATAATAATTGCCGGTGCCAGGTGTTAGAAAAGCAAGCTTCACGAAGAAGCCTGAGCCAAACCATGTTCCACAGGCTCTGGTAATTTAGCCAAGTCGGACATGGAATCAAATAATTCCTGGAAATCCTGATCGTCGACATTACCAATCAAGCAATCAGTCAAAGCGGACCGGAGATGATCCCCCCGTTTTACCAAGTCGCCGAAGCTGAATTCGGGATCATAGAATGCATAGACAATTTTACGCATAGTCTCGATAGAGGATTGCATACGCTTTCCATAATTTTCAAAATTTTTAGATGTAACCGGTTGGCCTGATTTCAAGGCTTGATCAATTTCATCGGCAAGCATCACACCACTCTTCAACGCCAGAAACACACCGGATGAAAAAACCGGATCTAAAAAACCGAGAGCGTCGCCAGCGAGAACGAGACCATCCGAGGAGCAGTAGCGATTACGGTAAGAGTATTCCCCAGTAGTACGGTATTCACCAGTTTGTTCCCCTTCAGCCAGGTGTTCTTTTATCCATTCATTGTTTTGCACTTCGCGCTGGAAAATTTCGGCATGGTCCTTGGTGGAACCGTTAAACAAATAATCCCGTTCCGCAACAATACCCACACTCACCATATCACCACGAAGGGGGATGTACCAAAACCACCCTTTATCGGGAAGGTAGGCAACCGTTGTTGCACCCTCATCTAGACCAGGGTCTCTTTTGGCCTTTTTATAATAAGTCCACAATGCTACCTTCTTTAACTCCGGATCGCGCACCATCCATTTTTCCTTGTGTGCTGCGAAACAATCCCGGCCTGAAGCATCAACTACAATAGGTGCCCGTAATTCAAGTTCTCCCAAATCTTTGGATAAAACTTTGACTCCTTTTACTTTTCCATCCGAGGACTTGATCAAGTTTTTAGCTTTGGTTTCTTCCATCACTGAGGCTCCATGCTCCCGGGCTTTGTCCATGATCATCTGGTCAAATTCAGAACGCCAGACTTGCCATGTCGTGGATGATGGGTGGTCAAAGTGTTGGAAAAAATAAAAAGGCTGGGAAAGGAAACCATCTTCCCTAACGAACTGAACGCAGTATTTTCGGGGATTACCTGATTCCATTAGCGTGTCAACGAGACCAAGTCGTTCCAAAGGAAAGTAACAAAAAGGCATCAAAGACTCCCCAACATGATAGCGGGGAAATTTTTCTTTTTCGACAATAAGTACATCGTGTCCTTTCTCGGCAAGCAGAGCAGCGGTTGTGGAACCAGCCGGGCCTCCACCGACGACGATGGCATCATAGTTGGATTTTGGGGATATCATACCTATTTATACATTCAATGTTCGATCGGCTGGTTCACAAGCTTAATTCAATGCAAGAGTGGGTAAAATTTCCACGATTCTGGCAATAATGTCTCCATTAAAACCAGTGATTTGATTACTGCGGCCATACAATTCGTCAGATTCTACCGAGCCAAAAGCTTCCACAATGGGACCATCAGGAATAATTTTCAAAAAAGCACGAGGTGAACTGGAGTAAGGTATACGGTATTGATTTAAAAGACCACCCAAGGGTTGTTTTGCCTCAATTACAAGAGGGCGCACTTCTTCCGGTAAATGCTTCAAGGTAATCTCAATCGCACCATACTCTACAGCTTGATCATTTTCCGTTGTGGTCAACAACACTTCACGGAAATAAGACTTCCCATCATTGGAGGATCGAAGAGGGCTTACACTCAAGGCCGACTCATGGTATGCTTCGAGGCGGGATGTCATGTCACCATCATGGACAAGCAGAGAGGCGTAAGGCTCTGGTATTTGACTGGCGTCCAGTTCACTAAAATTTAACTTTGGCAATTTGCGAGTCATTCGCATAAAGCTCAGGGGATACAAAAGGTCTGGGAAGGTCGGCATAAGTCTAAACGTAACGAGAGTCTTGGTGCTGAGGAAGGAAGAGGTCGTGCAGCATGGAGTCAACCCGGAGAAGTGCATCCCTGGAAAGCATTAATTCATCTCCATTTTCTACCAAATCACCTGCTTTCTTCCACTTTTTAAAGAGCTTATCATAACGCTCGGATACATTGATCTTAAACTTTTTATCAAAATAACTACGGCTTACTTTTCCTATCTTCCATTGCAGAATCAATTCCCGAATAAATCGCTCTTCTTCCGTGGTCATCAGAGCTCGTCGAATTATAGGACTATCGGACTCCATGGCTTCACAGTATTGATCAAAATGGGTGAGGTTTTGATAATGAATTCCTCCCAGGTGGCCAAAAGAGGCAACTCCGAGAGCAATCATATCTGCACCTGACCAGAGACGGTCACGATAAATAAATTTGGTGGTGTCGGGGTTTTTTACCGCCGTGCAGGTACTGGTAATCGTATACCCTGCCTCCTCCAAACGAGCGAAAGCCTCCGAAACCCATTGCCTTTTTTTTGGCCAATCTGCAACGGGTGCAGAAAGCTTACCCTCTTGCTTCATATTTTTATAAATCGTGGTATTAAAGGGAACTTCCATCTGGTAAATGGTCACGCAATCAGGCTCAAGTTCTAGGGTGCGATCAATGCATGCCGACCAATTCTCATCCGTTTCCTCAAGCATACCAGCAATCAAATCAATATTTATATTTTCAAAGCCAAGTTTGCGGGCAAATTCATAGGCCTTAAAAACTTCTCCAGATCGATGAGCCCGTCCGTTTATATCTAGTATATGATCATCAAAGTTTTCTACTCCCAGACTCAAACGGGTAACTCCAAAATTTTTGATCGCATCCAACTTTTTTTCTGTAAGGGTGCCGGGCTCGCATTCAAAGGTGACTTCTTCAGCTTCGTCCCAGGGGATGATAGATTTCATCTGATCAGTTAAATCAGTAAGTTGTTGAGCGGATAAATAGGAAGGTGTACCTCCACCAAAATAGACAAACTTTGGCTTACGCCCCCCCAGGTAAGAAGAATCCGCATAATCTTTGAGTTCCTTCATGGTCGCAGATAAGTACCTACGGACATCGTTGGAATTTTTATCAGTGTACACCCTAAAATAACAAAAGTGGCAACGCTTGCGACAAAAAGGTACATGATAATAAATCCCCATGGGCTCAGTCCCCGGTGTCGGGCTATTGAGCATACTATCAACACAGGGTATATCGGACTCATTCCAAAAAGAAAAAGGAGGGTAATTCGATACAAAGTAATTCCCTACTTTAGTTTTTTCTTTGGTTTCTCTATCAGGTTTAATTTCTTTCGTTTCTGTCATTCTTTGCTTTCGGTTCGAAAGGCATAAACTTTTCCATCTTCACACCCAACGATAATTTTTCCATCAAGCAACGCAGGTGTGGAGGATATAGACTCCCCAATCTCGTAAGATGTTATCTCTTTACCGGTATCGGCGGACAACAGATAAAGTTTACCATCCATCGAGCCAAAGACCACTAATTCCTCGGTGATCACTGGGGAGCTATCAATTCTACCCCGGGATGAAAACCTCCATTTTTGCTTACCAGAAAGCCTGTCAATTGCATGGAGTCCTTTATCTCGGCCACCGATAAAAACGGTATCCTCACTCACAGCAGGTGATGAGAAATAAGGGAAGCTTTTTGGTTGATAGCTCCAAACTTTTCTTCCTGACAACAGGTTAAATGCCATCACCGCCCGATCCATATTCCCCACATACCCTACCCCATCAGACACCGCAACAGAAGCAGCAATCGGGGCCTCTACTTCCACGGCGGACACTTCCCCCCCGTCTTCTAAATTAATCACATAGAGCATAGAGTCACAGCCACCGAAGACCACATACTGTTGATCAAAAATGGTGGGCACTCCATTAACATAATTCTGGGTCTCAAACTTCCACAGGTTCCTGCCTGTCTTTGCATCCACACAATGAACAAAATTATCATAACTCCCAAAAACAATTACGGAGTCTTGAGATTTCGGCCGAATCGCTTGGTTAGCCGCTCCCATAATCTCTCCACCGGTTTCATACTTCCAAAGTAATTTGCCTGACCGAGAGTCGAGTGCGTAGAGATAACTATCTGTCGACCCGGCGTATAAAATCCTATTATGCAACAAAGGGGGGGCTTCGATAGCCATTTCTGCCTTAAATCTCCACTGTTCTTTCCCATCTTTCAAGTTAATTGCGTGAAGCACGCCACGGTCTGACCCGATATATGCATGCGTACCGGATGTAACCACTGAAGATTTCAGGAAGTCACCAGTATCAAATATCCAATCCAAGGTAAGCTTAGTTCCAAGGGTAGCAGTCGATTTCCCCTGCAGAGCGGCATCTCCCCTGTGCCGATGCCAACCACTGGTCTCCAATGAATTTGCTGAATTTGCAAACAGGCAAAGGGCCATCATGCCAAAAGAGTAAAACAAACTAGGTGAAATGAAACGAACCATACAAACCAATACCTTTACACACCTTCGGATGAAGAGGAATCGTAAACACTCCGCACTAAAAGTTGAGCATAAAGACTTTCAAAATCAGAAGTGGTGACTGGCCTGGGGTTAAAATTTGCAGTCCATTGTTCAGCGGCATCCTGGGCAAGTGTTGGAATATCGCTGGAAGAAAAACCAAGTTCTACTAAAGATTGAGGAAGCCCGGCCAAATCAAGAAGTTCATGGACTCTGCGGATTAAAGCAAGAGCCGCCTCATCCTCAGAATCATCGATTGTGGCAAGATTGGCCAAACATGCGAAGTGAGCATAAATCGAGCATACCTCTGCATCCTCAGCATTGTAAGCCATCACCCCAGGAAGAGAAATTCCCACGGCAACTCCATGAATGATCCCTTTCTGAGCAGTCAGAGGATTGGCCATGGAATGAGCGGCACCCAACATACTTCTTTCAATGGCAGCCCCGGCATGGGAAGCACCTACCAAAACCTGCCCGCGGGCATCAAGGTCATGAGGAAAGGATAATACTTGGGGGAGATTTTTTTCAAGGAGTTGAAAGGCTATTTTTGCATGCCTGAATGAGGCACTATTTCTCTTTGAGCTTACGGCGGACTCAAGGGCATGAGCCAAGGCATCCACCCCAGTACAGGCGGTTACCCGATGGGGTTGGGAAATTGTAAGCTCCGGGTCTAAGACTGTTAAAGATGGAAGTGCCTTGGAGTCACCACAGGCCATCTTTTGGTGGGTGAGATCATCGGATATAAGGGCAAAGGATTGGCATTCACTCCCAGTACCGGCGGTTGTGGGAATAGCCACAAAAGGAAGCATAGCTTGAGATGCTTTACCCACCCCCCAATAATCAGCCATCTTTCCACCATTGGTAAGAAGAAAATTACAACCTTTTGCTGTATCCATCGAGCTCCCTCCCCCGAGTCCAATAATGAGATCAACCCCCAAAGGACGGGCAAATTCTACGCATGCTTGGACGCTTGAATCTGTTGGGTTTTCTATGGATTGGTCGTAGGTAAAAACCTCTATTCCATGAAGTACCAAGCTTTCTCTGATAAGATCTACATGACCGGCTTGTGTGAGGCCATAATCGGTAACTAGTAAAGCCCGATTCCCAAGCCCTTTTATCTTTTCACCAACATGAGCACTTGAGCCAATACCAAAGATCACTTCTTGGGGCGATGAATCGTCTTCAGAAAAAAAAGGAAACGGTGATTCCTGACTCGAAGTAGCAAGTTGCATTTGAATGAGAAGAAAAGTAAACCCTACGCTGCCATGCCAATGGACCGGCGCTTGTAGAGGAATTCAAACATATTTCCCTCATGTGGTTGATCCCAAGAGATTTTCATAGTGGAAATAGGACCGATATTGAGTCGCTCAATGTTACTTGCTCCTAAAAGTTGCCTTTTAAAATCTGCATCTTTTGTTATGGCGGTTACAACAAGTGTGGGGCCAATAGCCGACAACATTTGATCCTGGTTCACTTCCACAACACTTGCATAAGGGCATAAAAATTCACGGTTGGCAAGTACATGGTCCATCGACTCACAGTAAGCTATTGTCGGGCGAAGATAAGTGCCTCCTTCTGCTTTCACCAATCGGTCACCATCCCGGTACGGAGCCGTCATATCAATCGCACCTTTCTCCGAGAAATCTGATACCAAGGTTTGATCTATCCATTCCCCCATTTTCGGATTGGCAAAGCCGGAAAGTACAGCCTGGGGGTCGTTCACAGGCAGGGGCTTCAATGGACCGAGCCTTTGACCTAGAGCGTCCGCTATTTCTTTCCCATATTTTGGAACGATAACCGCTGAAGCGTTTACACAGCTTCTTCCCCCATTATCTGAAATAGATGAAACCATAACATCAAGGTACTTTTCCCAATTCTCAATCTCGTCATCCCCTATCAAAATTTTACTAAATCCTGGACCATGTACTTGTACACCTGGGTCACCAGCATATTGATCGGTGGTTGCCTTGTCTCCAAAAATAAGGGCACGCCCACAGTGCTTTAGTATATCCCCAGCCCCTTCATGATCCGTTGGATAAAATCCAAAGGCTTCTTTGGGTGCACCGGCTGCGATAAACGCCTGTATCAACCGATAGGGTGTCCAAGGTTCATCCCTGCCTGGTTTCATAACGATCGGAATTTTCAGGGCAATCGAAGGGAGCCATAGGGAGTTAACCGCTGGTGAATTACTGGGCATCACAAGGCCAAGGGCATGAGTAGTGGGGAAGAAACATACAGGAGAGCCCCCATGCTTACCATATCCTTGATCTAAAACCGAAAAATCGATCCCGCGGGTCAATCCGTTAAGAATAAGCTCCAAGTGCGTAAGGGCGTAATGAATCTTATCCATATTTTTTCTCACCATTACATGCGGCAATCCACTAGTGGATGAAAGAGTCTCCACATAATCATGAGCGGATTGTATGGACCCATCCTCTCCGATGGGCAAATCTCCTTGAAGGAATAGTTCGCCTGCTTTGAAGCTTATATCCATAAGCTCCTTGGTAGAAAATTTTTGCAAGGATTCCCGTGCTTGGTTGATGGTTTTCAAATCTCGACGTATGACGCCGGCATTCACTTGGCTCAAGGTCGCTTTTACCGAACCATCACGATAATCTTTGACTTCAGAATGATTCAAGCTTCGGTATGGAACTCCAAACCGCAAGCAGGGTATATGTGGTGTACTCATATTTAATAAACTCCTTCTACGATATTTTTTTGCATTGCACCAAATGGTCGGACTTCCGCAACTCCATCCCAAGGTGCTTCAGTCCAAGGTCTGCGGCGCAGTGCCTCGTCCCGCTCCAAAAAACGAGGCATAAAAAATTCTTTGGTCAGGGTGGAAAGTTCTACCCTGCCCCAAGTATCATAGGCCACAGGTTGATTGTTTTCTGTATTAATGACACGAAGGACAGCTCTTGGTTGGGGGGCATAATAGGCAATTGAATAATCATTTTCCCGAGAAATGGGATGATGCCTTGCGAGTCCCATCAAGGTATTTCCATAAGTTGGAACGAAACCAATTTTACCTCCCTCGCAAACCTCTTCTACAAGAAATCGGGCGTATTGCTTATCCATGGTTGTACCCCCACAAAATACTCCCTTTATTCCAGCCCGTACTAAATCTTTTCTCTCGGCTAAAGCTTCCAATAATTTCGGTGTTGTAAACAAGGCACTAACTTCACGGTTTTTGAGGATTGTTAAGGCTTGGTCTACGACATGATCCATGTAGGCACGAGCTTGATCAAATTGCTTGTTAGCAATCAATCGCTTCACCCAACGGGGATCAAGGTCTACAAAATAGCAGGAGCACCCACGCTGGTTTGCCAAATGTTCAATGGCTAATCGTAAACGCCTTGGACCTGTTGGCCCCACCATCATCCAATAGTGATCTTTTGGAAAATGCTCATCATTGAGGGTTTCTGAAAAGGCAGTGTAATCGATCCTGAAATCGTCCCACCCAATTCGCTGTTTCGGCATTCCTGTCGTGCCACCCGTCTCAAATATATTGAAGGGGCGATCTTTGTAAGCTTGGGGAACCCAAACTTTATTGGGTAAGTCACGCAACCATTCATCCTGGAAGTTGGGAAATTTATTACATATATCTTCAAAGGTTTTAATTTCCTTTAGTGGATCCCATGATTGATCTTTTGCCCAATTAAGCCAGAACGGCGAACCAGTTTCATCGGAAAAATGCCACTTTATGATTTCAGCAACATGGGTGTCTAAGTCTTTTGCTGCTTGTAGAATTTTATTTTCAATGGCCATGATAAATTATTGTTTAAGAGTTTTCATAACTGTCAATACAACGAAACTCTTAAAGAAAAGGTTCAGCTTTTTGAATTATTTTCCGGAAAGAATTTAGCTACTGTTTGAGGAGAAGGAGGATCGGTTACCAGAGAAACCACCACCATCGCAACAGAAGCGGCCGCAAAGCATATAGCCGCTGGTACAATACCGGGGCCAACCAGGTATTCCCCCCCATACCCAGAAAGATGGAAGTAATAGAGCCAGCTCAATACGGCTGCTGCAATACTTGCGATGGCACCCTGCTTGGTGGCTCGCTTCCAATAAAGAGCGGCAAATACCAGAGGGAAAAGGGCAGAAAACCCACTGAAGCACCAAATCGCTAAATCAAAAACATTGGCGTCTTTTGCAAGCATCGCGAGAAAATAAGTCAGGGTAACAATACAAATAATAAAAATACGGGCTATGGAAATAATTTGTTTATCTGTATATCTTTTCTTTCCCGCACGATGCACAACTATGTCGTTTGTAAAAATTGTGCCTAAACAGAGAAATTGTGAATCAAGGGAGGACATAATGGCGGCCAATACCCCAGCGGTCAACAAGCCGATCAAAATAGGATCACCGACCAAAAGGTTTAACATAGCAGACAATACAGCCGGCGGTGGTATTCCTGGTGGTAAGACCCCACTGGCCCAGGCACCGACTAATACGCATGGTACCCAGACAACCATAATACATAGCGGATGAGCGATGACCGTAAGCCGGAAAGACTTTGCACTTTTTGCGGTCAACCAATGTTGAAACAAGTGAGGAAACATTCCAACACTCAAAGGAATAAATAAATAAGTAACAAAAGTTATGAAAGAGTATCCAAGCTCTCTCTCAAAAAATGAAAGCTCACCTGTTTTCGGGTTCTTTTTTTTAAACTCAACCTGGGTGGTTTCTCTCCAAAAGTGAGGTTGCTGGTTTACCACATCGTCACTCTCTGAAGAGAGAACTTTGCCGATGACTCTAGGTGGCTCATTGGCTACAATAGACGCCTGTTTTTTATCATAGCGATAATCTTGTACAATAGCAGACTGATCCGTGATACGGGCTGGAATTTTCCCCGCATTTTCGATTCCGCCCAAGGCATTGATAATGAATATAAATGCCACCACTCCCATAACCATAAAAACAATGGTTTGAAAAGTATTGGCAAAAGCTGCACCACGAGAGCCTCCCATAAACACATAGCTTAATACAACGAGGCATACCACCAGCCCCGTTAACCAAGGCGGAATCCCCCCCAGCCATGGAGGTGCGCTTGGGTTTGTAAAAAAAGTGGGGAAAGCACCTGCGGTTACCGGTTCTATTGTTTTACCTGCTCCAATAATACCAATAAGTAAATAAGGAACGACCAACAATACCAAGATCGGAAAAAGGAAGTAGCCTAACTTATCGGAATCAAAGCGGTCCCGAAAAAATTGAATTTGTGTGATATAGCCATACTTTTTTCCAAAGGCCCACAGCCTTATCCCAATAAGGAAAAAAATGCCCGCGTGTACCAAACCACTAATCGATGCCATCAACCCATAAGTTCCAATACCACGCTCAAAAGATTTTCCTGTCGAACCGACTAAAGCAAATGCAGTCATAGTAGTACCGAAGACGCTCATGAGTAACAGGAAAGGGCCAATGCTATGACTCGCCACGAAGTAATCCTTACTCGTACCGCGAAATAATCGATTACTAAAAAAACCAAGGGTTAACAGCAGGCAAAGATAGCAGGCAATTACAATGAGTGTAGTCATATAACTCGGGGTTTTGAAGATGGAATTTATTTGGATTGATCAGATGATTCTGCAAATTTTTCTAATTCTTCGGGCCATGCAAACCGTACGGCAGCCCAGCCAAGGATAGCACAGGCGATAGAAAATATCCCATGGTAAGCCAACCCTATGGGCAGGAAACCGAGTATAAGAAAAGAGTGATCCCACCACCAAAAGTCCTGATGTAAAAAAAACATCAGGATAAATAAAAACCAAACCATACGCTTTCCCATAATTTTCTGTTTCAGGGTTACTCGCCGATCGCGTATAAGTGAGTTTGAGTGGCTACATAAAGAGTGCCATTTGCCACAACGGGGGAACTATATACTGGAGCACCCATGTTGACGGTTTTTACTTCAGGTTCTTTTTTCCCATGATCAATAATGAGCAGATCTCCATCTTCATTCCCTAGAAGAATCTTGCCTGCAACCACAAGAGTTGATCCCCATATTCTGCTAAAGGAGTCATAAGACCAGTAAAGTTTTCCGGAATTTGCGTCGAGGCAATGAATAATACCAGCATATTCTGCAACACAGACCAGATCATCCAAAACCGAAACTGTGGATATCGTTCTTCCGACATCGGTATATTTCCATAGCACATTACCACTCTTGGCATCAATACAGGAAAGCCTCCCTACCCCATCGCCATGCTCTGGATCCTGCCCGATTGCGCAATACACTTTCCCTTCATACAAAACAGGTGTCCCAATCAATTCACTGGCACCCGGTGGGGTTGCATAGGGAACTTTCTTACCGTTTTTATCGATTCTGTAATGGGGCTCATTGCAATCAACCTTCCACCTTGGGTTAAAAAGATCATATCCATCCTTATCTTTGCTTGTTTGAGTAGAATAACCGTAGCAAAACCCATCTGTTCCACCCCAAATTAAAGTTTCCTCCCCAGCTACAACACCGTGAGTTAACGATGACCATGCTGCATGAAGAGAATGAGCACTGGCATCCGAACCATCTTCGCCAATCAGTTCTCCAGTATTTTTATCAAGCGCAATCCAACTTGGAGAAAGAGGGCTTGGAATATTTGTATGCGACCAGTCCACACCGTTCGAGGTCGCCACATAGACCCGGTCCCCGACAATCAAAGCCGATGAGCTTGTGACATTGTGAGGGAAAACGCCAAGTTCATCCCTCATATCGTACATCCAAAGAATATCAGCATCCATTTTTTTGTTCACTGGATCGTTCATACCTTTGGGCTTTATGTACTCGGCCTCATTCTTGAAGGGTCCGTTATTTCCATCCGCTAACCCATGGATGTCTAGACAGACAACTTCACAGCGATTAGTGACCACATAAACTTTATCGCCATCAATTGCAGGAGATGAGCAAACTCCGATATATTCCCAGTCACTTACTTTGCCGGCACCAAGTTTAGGAATTACAAGTTGCCACTTTAAATCCCCCGTTTTTTCATCGAGGCATAAGACAACGCCCCGATCCCCTTTTTTACTGGAATCTCTGGGGGATTCATTATTTGTACCCACAAAAACACATCCATTGGCAATGGTAACATTTCCGTAGGCTTGGGAGCCTAACTTGGCGACCCATTTTATATTTTTTGTGGTTTTCAGGTCTACTTTTTCATCCTCACCTATATCACCGGGAATAAAATCAAATATAACTTTTTCTTCGGATGAAACCATATTGCGGGAGCCATCTCCCCCCCAAACCGGCCAGTCGCTAGCCTGTGAAAAAGAAAGGAGTGAAAGGTAGACGGTGCAAAGAACTAAAAGTTTAATCATTTTCATTTAGGTAGTATTTATAAATTAGCGGTTTTGAAAAATTTTTATGTTATCTATGTATACCTTTTTTTTACTCTGGGGAGACATCGCATATATACCTGGTGCACCTTGTGCATGAGGAACCTGATGGGGGATTTCTAGTACCCATGCTTCGGGCTCTTCCTCGTTTTTGAGCCATGCCTTGGCTCGAATTAAGCCGGTTCCATCCTCCAGCCTATCAATTTTAGTTTTAAGGCTGTACCAAGTATTCGTTTTAATAGTAAACGGAACAGAGTGCCTAAACCGGTCGTAGTTTGAAACGACTTCAAGTTTCTGACTATTGCCAACAAGAACAAATATATACCGTTGGTTTATCAACCCGACATTCGATTTAATTCTTCTGTCACCATCTGTCATGACATCTGCCTCCATGGTATAATCCGACATATCTTTGTGCCCAATAAAATTAATCGCCCTCTGGAAAAGCACGCGATCTAATGTATTTCCTGCCATATGGTTTTCTCCAGCAAGCTGAACTTGCCACCTCATTCGAGCACCGAGCCATGGTAATGGAGGGTAGGAAAATGGTATATCACCGGTTCCTATATTTACTAAGTCAAAATTTGACTCAAAATCCTCCGTATATGGAAGTTCCTGTAAAATACGCCCACGAGTGACCCCAAGGTGTTTTCCATATGTTACACGCAAAGCACCCGCTGAAAGTTCTGCATTCTTTTCAGCAGTGAGAACCCCATTATCACTAATGTATGCGTCGACTTTTGATTTTACTTTGGCAATTGGGGGAATCCATTTTTCCCAGCTCATTCCTTCCTTAATTTGGGAAATACGATTTCCCTTATTATCCAATGTAAATACGGAGAAAATCTGGCTTTGCCCTGACCGCAATGCAAATTCTGCAGGAATCACTTGAAGAGAGTTCACGGGGCCACTTCCTACTTTTACTTGAGATGGCTGAGCCACAAACGGGGGGGCAGGTGCATCTGAGCCAAAACAAAAAAGTTTGCGTTTTGTTTGCACAAATACGCGCCCATGAGCAACCGATGGAGCGGCGAGGCAAGCGGAACCTAAGTCGAGTTCGCTGATAATTTCCCCATCACCTCCTCGATCAGCTACCACAAAAAGTTTTCCGTTAAACATAGGTACATATATTTTTCCGTCTGCCAAAGTAGGTGAAGCATGAACCTGGTCAGGAGCTAATTTAATCACCCAATGTTCTTCTCCAGAGTCAGCATCGAGGCAAACAAGCTCACCACGCTTGATAGTTGCATACAATTTACCATCCTTGTAGGCAGGCGTGCTTGTAAATGCCTCCATAGCCGAGTTTCTCCAGGCTTCATGCTCTTTCCCAAGGATCATGATCTCTTCTCCGTAGACAGGCAGGTTGGTAGGTTTTCTGATGGCAACCATTCTTCCTATGACCGAGCTGTCTAGGTTTTCTTTACCATGAATCGCAATCACCTTGTTGCCATGCAAAACGACACCAGAATTTACACCACCACGGGACATTTGAAAACGCCATAAAGGTTGACCGGTCCGTGCATCTATGCACACCACATTCCCGCAACCCGTTCCACTGTAAAATACACGCCTGCCGTCAGGTAAGTCTTCAAAAATGAGTGGAGAAAAAGAACTATCTTTGGGGGTAACCCCTGGAGTTGAAGACCAAACAAGTTCACCAGAAGATTTGTCAAAGGCGTAAAAACGGTCACGGGCAGGACCATGCTTTCCCCAGCTTGCCGTAATCGCATGAATAATCACGAGATTTTCATCGATACAAGGCCCACCAGTTCGACCATTTGGAAAAGTTAAACGAGCAAACTCCTCCATAAGAGATCTTTCCCAGAGCTTTTCCCCTTGGGCGTCGTAGCCAATAAGCAGACCAGGACTTGTCTGGAAATACACATTCCCTGTTGTTGGGTCGACGCAGGGTGCACCAACGCCATAACGGTTATATACAATATCACTTACAAAATCGCTATGCCTACGCTCCCATAAAACCTTCCCATTACGGGCGTCAAAACAAACCAAAGCTTCCTGGAGATCATCCTCTACCCCGAAGTATCCGAATTGATAGACCCGACCACCTGCAATCACCGGTACCCCTCCTCCTTGAATTTTATAAGTCCAAAGAAGACTGTTACTTAAATCACTTGGCAGGTGGGTTTGTTCCGATACACCTGAGCCATCCTTCCCTCTCCAGTACAACCAATCTGAATGTGTGGGTTGACTGTTTTTAATTTTATTTCCACCAATATTAGTAGAGACCGTTTCCGATGAGAGGGAAAAAAAACTGGCCAAAAAAGAAGACAGATAAAAGAAATATTTTGGGATCATATTTTCAACAGAGTGTGTATTTTCATTGCAATAAAAATTAGTACTTGTACGTAGTATTTTGTCAATCATTCACCATTCTTTTCGATTAACAACTGTATGCATAAAGAAAACGCCCGCAGGCTACCTACCCTTCTCCGATCGTGCTGGATTACTTTAAATGCAACCTTTCAAAAACGTTTGCTACCCTTCGAAATTACACCCGATCAATACATTGCCTTGCGTTGGCTTTACGAGCGGGGCGATAAGGAAACCAACCAAGTCACTCTTGCAACTCTAATGTGTACCGATGCAAATAATATATCGGGCTTAATTTCCCGAATGATAACATCCGGTCTTCTCCAAAGAAAAGCTTCCATCAAGGACAACAGAATGAAATGCTTAAATCTCACTGCAGCCGGTAGAGAGAAGTTTAAGAAAACAATCCCTGTTGCCCGGTTTTTAGAAAAAGAAGTTCTTGCAGATCTGAGGGGGCAAGAAAGAGAAATCTTCCTCCGCTTACTCAGTCGACTGAGTTCTTTCCTCAATCATTCAGCTTAATTGACTTTACCCATAGAGAGACAAACCCAGCGCCCCTGACTTCCTCTTGCGTGCATTCTACCCTGCGAATAGGTGAGTGGAGTCCAGTTATTCTTACCGGATAAGATTTGGAAACTTTCTATTTCTTCAAATTTATCTTCCCTCGCTTCTGCGATGGTGAGAGCTCCATCGTCACTGAGAATGACTAGATGTTGATCAACTAAAATTAAAGTTCCAACACCAAAACCCTTATGCTCCCAAACTTTTTCACCAGAAGCAATATCCACGCAAAAGAGGGTTGCCTGTTTAGATCTTGCCCCTGCTTGCCCGTGGATTCCATAGGCATAATTTCCTTTTCTTACCAAACTTGCCATTTGACATGAAATTGCATCCGACTCCCATACAGATTGCATGCCCGTTTTACTACTATTTACAAGAGCTGCCCCTTTTCCATAAGCACTGGATATAAGAAAATAATCTTTGTATTCCAGTGGTTGGGCTGCATTGATACCGTATCTTGTTTTATGCTGATACCTTTTAAGTTCAGCACCATTCCCTAGCTCATGCAAAACCAACCCGAACTGATTAAACACAACAATTTGATTAGGATTTGACCGTCGTATGAAGGGGGAAGAATAGCCAGCCTTATCACTTCCACTCCTCCATATAACTTCTCCATTCAATGGATTCAGCGCGACTAAAGAACCCGAGCTGGCACCCGTTTGTAAAATAACTTTATCATCGACCACTAAGGGTGCTCCTGCAAAACCCCACTGGGGTCTTTCTCCTCCAAGTTTTTTTACAATATTAAAGCTCCACATAATTTTCCCAGTCACTGCATCAAGCGAATATAAATCTCCTTCATGGCTCTGCAGGAAAATTTTATCGTTAAATGCCGTAGGGGTAGAACGACTTCCACCCTGAAAATAGTCTGGTGCTTTTTTACAGGGATACTGATGCTGCCAAATAATATCTCCCTTTTCTGCATCTACACAAAGCAATGTATTTTTTCCATTGTTGTAACCTTGGCAATAAGCTCTGCCTTTGTATTCGATAACACTAGAATATCCCAAGCCAATATCCTGTTTCCACAAAACATCGGGTTCCTGAGTTGCCCACTCAATTCTCAAAGACTCTTCTCCTGAGATATGTGAGCGCAACTGTCCCCCAAAGGTCGGCCAATCATCTGCTGATATTTGGGAAACCATTAACAAAAAAGCGAAGAGCAAAGATTTTTGAATCATGCGGTCACGCTTTCAATACAAGAAAAAAAGTCAACTCAAACTGACTTACCAATGCTTACTACGACTTGTGAAGTAAGCCGGCTAGTGTACAACCGTAGAAAGGTTGACGCGGAATGAGTCGGCGTAATTCCCAGATGGATTTGGGAGCAGAGACTCGGGGCCTTCGATGCGCGCCGTTAAAGACACAACCAAAAAATCCGCACCTTCTGGAACCACAAAACTAGAAGTAAGATTCTCCCATGTTTCTTGATCAGCATCAGCAATTAAAGAATTTGTGGATGAACCTAAGGAAAATTTGTCTTGTCCTTCAAGCCCTTTAAGGGCCTCGACGGATAGCTCAAATTCGGTCGTTTGAGGGTAAGCAGTTGCTCCCTTATTCAGACAAATTTCGGCATCAATCGTGGATGCCGACTGAGGGGATAGATCACGCACATCAACAACCTGTAGGGTTTCCTGCACCTCAGCAGTTTGAGCATCAACATTTACAACCATCCCCGAAAGCTTAATCATTCCCGCCCCTTCAAGTGGAAGAATACCATTTTCTGCGGGAACAGAAAGGTGATCAGTCCTATCCCAAACTACAAAATTATCTTCCACGCTAATGATCGCACCACCATCAAACCTCTTTTCACTCTCTAATAACTCAATGGCAGAGAAAACCACTGATTTGTTTAGAGCGGCAGGTAATACCTCTACCTCGGTTGTAAAAGGCAATTGAGAGTTATCAGCTGTTGGATCGAAAGCGTTTCCCTTTTGGGCAATAACAGTTTTTCCAGCAAGTTTGTTACTTTCAACATTATCCAAAGCAATTTGCGAGGAATTGGTATCTTGGGGGAATTGCTTACTCAAACCCCAGGCGCTTAAAAGGGCAACGATCGCTGCGGCAGCAGACGCAAAAATGGGGAAATTGATTATTTTCTTATCCGATTTACTGTCTTCAACAAAATCGGTTACTTCTCCTGTCTCCCAGTGCAATAGAGATTCTTGCGTAACTAAGAGGGCATAACGCTTACGCATAGAACTGCTCATTTTTATGAGTTCCTCCAACCTTTCTATATCTGCTGGCGTAGCAATTTCATCTAAAGATTTAGATGTGAGACAATCAAGTTCTTCGTACAAATGTAATGTGTTCATGAGGGGTTATTCACAATGTATTAGCACTTATGCCCAATTTAATACATTAATCTCAAAATTATTTTTAGGCGTCCATTTCTGCCTCTACGCCAGGAGTTTTTTGCTGCACACAATTTACTAAATTTTGACGAATACGATGTAGGGTAGCTGAAACCGACCCTAGAGGACGATTTACGAGAGAAGAAATATCTCTCAGTGTTTTCTCTTCCTTAAATCTCAAGCGTGCAATTAACTGCATGTGCTTAGGAAGCAAGTCATAGCAAATCTGCAGTGCCTTTTGGGTTATATTGAGGTTTGTGGAATCAAAATCTTCCTCAGCCATAGCATCAACCAATTCATTACTAAAATGAATTTTACTGCGTCGGGATTTTGTCATGTGAGCCATAATTTGATAGCGAGCAATTCGGAAAGCCCACCCTTGAAAATGCCCATCTGCTTTGTATTCCTTGGCCTTCTTGCAAAGTATGAGGTTTGTTTCTTGCAAAATGTCCTCCGCATCCGAACGGTTCGGTAGCAAAGAAAGTATGTAGGCATATAAAGACCTCTGGATAGCAGTCAATTTATGAGAATATTCAAATGGAATCGTGTTTTCTTCCATAGCCTAAGTGGAATTGGTGCCATCATCATTGTCAATTCTCTTGTTTCGAAAGAATACCTTACATGAACACAAAGGTTGCAATCTTCTCCATTCTCTCTTCATATGAATCATGCAAGCATGGCATTGCATTGCGATTATTACAGTTTCAATACTGCTCTTCATTTATGGAATATTCCGAAATGAAATCGAAGATCATGTGTATGAACAAGAAGTCGATCGGGCCATCACCAATGCCAAAGCGTCAGGAGAAGACAGAAACAAGATAGGCGAAAACAGCACATCACCAAACAAGGAAAAGATACTAGATTCTCCTGCATGGGCGAAATATGAAGTGATCTTAAAATGCAAGGACTCAAAGCAAGCCCAGCTCCACTTAGAGACGATAAAGGGAGCATCATTTTTAAAGTTTTTCTTAAACCAAATTCGATCTTCAACCACTGCCTCTGAACTTATTTTCAGCCCTTTCAAAAGTGAATTTTTCTCGGAAGATGAATATAGTATTCTCCAATCCCTTTTCTCTGCCCATACTATTTTAGAGGATGATACCGTCATTCATATCACCTGCCGTGGACACACATCCAAAAGTACAAAGCTTTTCGCCACCTTGATTCTCGACTCTTACAAACTCGCCAGGCAGCAGGAAGAAAAAAGCCAACCTCTTGCTTCCTCTCTTCTCATTCAATACGAGGAACTCACATTACTTGAAGAACAAATCATATTTTTAAAGGAAGAAATTTCCACCGAAAACAACGACGGTTCCACGATCAATGTTGAAGCGATCGCTCTGAGTTCGGAAATGATGATGCTTGAACAGGAACTAGCCCAATATAAAAAAATACTGCTTGAAATCGATAAACTTTTTAAAGCGGACAAGCCAACAGATGAATACCTCAAGATTGAATCTTTTTCCCAATTTGGCATGATCGATGAACTGAAAAATACAATCCATCAACTACGTAGTATGCTTGTAAACCAAGAGTTAGAAGATGTGGTTTTCATCGAAGTGAAAAAGAATATAGAAACAAATGAACTTTTGTTAAAAAATGAGGTGGCAAACGCGATTGAAGACCTAAAAGCCAAAACTATTAAAGGAATGGAACGGAAAAAAACATTATCCTTTCGATTGGTAGACTTACGAAAAAGTGAAGGCTTAAAAGATGGCAGTCATCCAAAATTTAACCTCCTTAAAGAATTGGAAGAAAAATTGCAGTCTCTATCACTGCAATACCAAAAATCTTTTACCGATTGGAAGCAGAGTTCTTTTGATGTGGTTAGGTCATCTTTTGCTGAGTGAAATTGCCCCCGCCTGATTTCCTGATTAAGTAAACGCACATTCGCAATGTATTTAGAAGGTATAATCTTCTTTACCCCATAATTGGATTTCTTAGCGTACTGTTGATTATACTATAATGGATAAATTCTCCCCTCGTCTGAAAAACTTGTTCGATATCAATCAATTTCGGCCACCCATTCTCCAAACTTTTGCACAATACGACCCTCAAAAATGGTCAGGTGACTGGAGGGCAGGCATTAATGTCGCCCTTTTGGCGATCCCCCAAGGTATGGCCTATGCCCTAGTAGCCGGCCTGCCCATTAGTTACGGTTTATTGGGCTCGGCGATTGCCGCAATTTTGGGTGGAATTTTCGGAGGGGGTCGATTCGTGACACTCGGGCCAACCAATGCCACCGCTGTTCTCTTATTTGGAGTTTTTGCCAGTATCGGGTTAATCAAATCAAATGGAATGGGTTCCGAGGAATCTCTTTTACTTCTTCCCTGGGTTTTAATTTTTACTTCTATCTTTTTGATTGTTGCCAGTATTTTAAGAATATCCTTCATGATTCAATTTATCTCACGTACGGTAATTACTGCCTATGTCACTGCAGCAGCCTGTTTGATTATTGCGAACCAAAGCAAGCACCTATTGGGCTTACAAGATACAAGTGGTGATATACCCACGACCTTTTTGGAGATTATCATTCATACTATATCCAACCTAAACCTCTTCTCTCTCCCTGCCCTTATTCTCTCGGTCCTAACTGCTTTTTTTTACGTAATTCTTCAACGGAAATTCCCTTCTTTACCTAATGTTGCCATAACCCTCGTCATTAGCTCATTAATAGCCGTTGGGTATGAACAGATTCATTGGAGTGTTACCTGCCTTGACAGCTTTAATTTGGCTGGCTCCTTTTTGACAATTCCTAAAGTTTCAACGTTCGCAAACCAATGGGAAACCATTCTTTCAGCAGCCTTTGCTGTTTCTCTTTTGTGTTTGCTTGAGGGACTTTCTATCGGAAAGTCTCTGGCGGCCCGAGCAGGTTCTCGCATCAATACAAACCAAGAAACTATGTCCATAGGACTGGGAAACCTTGGTTGTGCCCTTTTATCCGGAATGCCCGCCTCAGGTTCACTCACCCGGTCTACGCTTAATGTGGAATCTGGAGCTACCACTAGTGTCGCCAATTTAGTCGCAGGTGTATTCATCTTATTAGGATCTCTAGTACTGGGTAATCTCATTGCGTTTGTTCCCTTGTGTGCTCTTGCCACTCTCGTCGTATTTATCGGGGCTTCTTTAATCAAAGCTCGCCAGATTAAAACAGTGTCACGAGCTACCGGGTCTGATGCAGTAACTTTTATCGTTACCATCACCGTTGGCCTTCTTTTCTCGCTACAAGTTGCGATTTTTGCGGGTATGATAACATCTATCATTCTATTTTTGAAAAAGGTAGCTGAACCAGAATTACGCGAATATGGCTTTAATGAAGAAGGTGAGTTGGCGGAAATGTCTCTCAAAAGCAGGCGTCCCGAACCTGAAGTATCCATTGTTCATGTTGAGGGAGAACTCTTTTTTGCAGCGGCTGAACTCTTTTACGAACAGATCCGCCGTGTTGGAGACGACGAAAACCTGCGCGTTCTTGTTTTAAAACTACTGAACGCCCACCACCTAGATGCGACCTCAGTGCTCGCACTCGAAGAATTACTAGAATATCTAAAAGAAAAAAATTGTCATGTACTTCTGTGTGAAGTGAGGAGAGATGCCCTGAGGATTCTTAAAAACTCTGGCGTACTTGAAAGGATTAATCGAAAAAATGTGTTTCCGCATACGGCGAGCAATCCAACCCTCTCAACCGCCAAGGCTATTAAAAGAGCCAAGTTTTTGGTAGATGGTGAGAAAGCTAAGGTGACAATTTTCGCAGATTCGCAAAAAAAGCTCTAACTTTTTTTCTTTTATTGAAGCTGACTTCTACGCTTCGATTTGATTCCATTGAGGTTTTGAAGGAATTCTTTATGGGTAAAATTTTCGATCGCTTCCTTTTCGAGTTCCAACAAGTGAAACTTTTCTCTTAACAAACCGATGTCGTTACCTTGAATATTGGCATCCTGTTCTGCAATTTTTTCTCTTATTGCATTCATTTTTACCTCAATTTCTTTTAGGTTCTGTTCCTGTTCATTTCCTTTCCCTTGTATCTGTTGAGAGCCAAGGAAGCGGGTGTGATTAAAATCTTTTACCGCATTAAGTTCAAGAGTCAGTCCTTTCAATTCCTCATGAATTTTTAGAATTTTTAAATTGAGAGCTGCCTTTTGGTCTGAATCTTTTTCTTCACTGTCTACATCTTTTCGTAAAGATTTAAGCCTAATTTCTAAGTGTTTTCTTTTCCATGAAATCTTTTTCTCTTTTTGAGAAAGTTCTTTTTTAGGTTCCAGCATCTTTTTTGCTGAAATAAAAACGGTGTGACCACTATCCTCGATTGATTTTAATTCTTTGCGAATAACATCTATTTCACCCTCATTCGACTCTATGTCAGACTGGGCTGCCCTTTCACTTTGGAGTTTTTTTCTTTGATCAATGAGCTGTGCAAGTTTCAATCTAAGCTTTGATCTTAATGCCCTATCTTTTGAACTAAAATTATTCATTATTTACTCTTTATCATAGTACGAAGTCTTAGAAGTAAGCCAGTTTAGCAACCATAGAAATTATTTGAATTAATCATCATTCGTTCCGCAAACTCTTTTTCAGGAGAATTGAGAATTGCCGCAGAAAACGAACCTAAAAATGAAAGATAAGAAGGCTCGTTTTCTTTTCCCCTTTTCGGAACTGGAGCTAAATAAGGGCTATCAGTTTCGAGCATTACCTTTTCTTTATCCGAAATTTCAAATACATGCTGAAGAGATTGATTGGCTTTAAAAGTCAGAATTCCAGTAAATGAAACCCAACCACCACGGGTTTGAATTTGCTTCAATTCTTCCACTCCTTCAGAAAAACAGTGGAAGACAACTTTGCTCCAATCTACCCCACTTTCGTCAATTATTTTCACACAGTCCTCAAATGCGCTCCTCGAATGAATAATGATAGGACAATTTAAATCCAATGCTTGCCTTAATTGGTAACGTAAGGCTTCTTCTTGAAACTTTTTTATTTTTTGCGCCTCATTAGCATCTCTAGGTAAGCGAAAATAATCCAGCCCCACTTCTCCCAAAGCCTTCGGTTTCACTTCCTTTTGCCAATAACTTATTAGTTTAGAAACCTGAATCTCCCAGGAAGAATTAACATAAGATGGATGTAACCCAACACTGTAAAATATATCCGATGAATATTTTTTTGATAAAGTTGCATAAAGATCCCAATCATCTGTACTTGTTCCAACCGTTACCATTTTTTTGACTCCGCGTTCCTGGGATCGTGATAATATTCTTTCCAAATCCCCTCGATCGAAAAATTTTTGGAGATGACAATGTGTATCAAACCACATCTACTCGACGAATGATGAAAGAATTGTCATTATGATTCCTTTTAAACGTAAGAGCTTATTATTCCCAACACTAATTTTATGGAAAACATTATTATTCTAGGCACTGGATGTGCGGGTTTTACTGCTGGTATTTATACCGCAAGAGCAAACCTAAACCCACTAATTCTTGAAGGCAAACAACCCGGAGGACAGCTTACAACCACATCAGAGGTTGAAAATTTTCCCGGCTTCCCTGAAGGGGTGGATGGGTTCTCACTCATGGATCAATTAAGAAAGCAGGCGGTTAAATTCGGTGCTCGGGTTGAAAATGCTTTCATCGACCGAGTCGACTTTAGCGGGCAAACAAAACTTCTTTTTTCTGGAGATAAGAAAATTGAGGCAAAGGCGGTGATTATCGCAACCGGTGCTGCCCCCCGTTTACTTGGTATTCCCGGAGAGCAAGAAATGTACGGAGGGAAAGGGGTAACGACTTGTGCGACCTGCGATGGTGCGTTTTACCGCGATATGGATGTGGTTGTAGTTGGCGGCGGGGATTCAGCTTGCGAGGAAGCCCTTTTTCTTACTCGATTTTGCAAAAAAGTTACCTTAGTTCATAGAAGAGACGAACTCCGAGCATCCCGTATTATGGCAGAGCGTACTGAAGCTCATGAAAAAATTGAATTACTTTGGGATTCGGGAGTAGAAGAAATTTTAGCAGATGAGGATGGAAAAGCCCGAGCCATTAAAGTTAAAAACCTAAAAACAAATGAAGAAAGTGAAATTTCCTGTAAAGGGGTATTTATTGCCATTGGCCACATTCCGAATACTAGCCCTTTTCAAGGTATACTCGAACTTGATGAAAACGGCTATCTAGTACCCCAAGGGAAGAGTATGGTAAAAACTGCACTAGATGGTGTTTATGTGGCTGGTGATTGCGCTGACCATGTATACCGTCAAGCTATTACAGCAGCAGGCATGGGTTGCCAGGCTGCTATCGAAGCCGAACGCTGGCTGGCTGAAGGATAAGACTTAGGCATGCCAGATCGCTTTGCTTGTAAAAACCTTGTTTCCCACCTTGCGGAAACTGCTAAGCGTTCTCCTCATCAAACTGCCATATTTTCCGCTTCCAAAAACAACTTTACTAAACGAAATTTTAAAGAACTCAGTGAAGATGTAGCTCGATGTGCGACCTACTTACAAACAAAAGGCCTCACCAAAGGGCAGAAAGCCCTGCTTTTTGTAAAGCCTGGCTATGAGCTCACAGTTCTTGCATTCTCTGTCATTTATCTTGGCGTAATTCCTGTTATTATTGACCCAGGCATGGGGTTTCGTTCCGTTTTATCCTGTATTCGTTCGACCAAGCCAGATATTTTGATCGGATTGCCGCTTGTAATGTGGTTGAGCTTTGTTTTTAGAAATTCATTCAAGGCTGTCCACACCAAGATTCAAATAAGTAAAAATTTTCTCAACAAGCATATTTTATCGGCATCCTCTAGACCCTATTGGCCTCAAGCAAGTACAACAGAAGAAGAGCTTGCTGCGATTGTTTTCACTTCAGGCTCAACCGGTGCCCCCAAAGGAGTAAAATACCTTCACAAAAACTTTAACTCTCAAGTCGACTCTCTTCAGGGTAATTTTGATATTGCTCATGGTGAAATTGATCTTGCCACACTCCCTATTTTTTCCCTCTTTAATCCCGCTTTGGGGGTAACCACGATTGTTCCAGAAATGAATCCGCGTAAACCAGCATCTGCAGATGCTAGAAGTTTGGTCGAATCCATCAAAAGCCATGGAATCACCACCGCTTTCGCATCTCCTGTTATTGGAAAGAAAATTGCTGATTATTGTATCAAGCACGATCAGATACTACCCTCTCTTCAAAGAATTTTTCTTGCTGGAGCTCCCTCCCCTCCTGGCTTGATTGAAGATCTTAGTAAGATCCTGGTACATGGAGAAGTCATTGTTCCATATGGAGCTACAGAAGCCCTCCCTGTTTCATTTGCAACCGCCAAACAGATTATTCAGAGCCAAAAAAGTATTCTTGCGGGTGAAGGGTCTTATTTGGGAAATCCGGCTCCCGGAGTGTCAGTTAAAATTTTCCCTTCTTTGGCTCCTGCTTTATCCGCTAAATTAGGCGAACATGGAGAGCTTACTCGTGGACAAATTGGAGAGATTTGCGTTGCAGGAGATATTGTTACAGATGGTTATTATAGAATGCCAGGAGCATCTATCGACGCGAGATTTTCCTATGAAAACAAAACTTTTCACAGAATGGGCGATCTTGGATACTTTGATCAGGATCATTGCCTACGTTTTTTGGGTCGAAAGGCTGAATGTATTCAAACAGAAAATGGCCTTCTTGAAACCGAACGGTGCGAACCAATGATCAATGCCATCCCCTGTATAAAAAAATCGGCTTTAATTGGAATTGGAAACGCAAAGAAACAAGAACCATGTATTGTGGTCGAACCGCTACGGGCAGATTTTACCGAAAAGAAAAAAAGAGAAGTAAGTCAAAAGATTTTATCTATTCTTACCACTTCTTTTCCCCAATTTAATTTCATGAGAGTTTTCTGGGAACCATCCATTCCAGTTGATGCAAGACATAATGCAAAGATTCACCGCCTTTCTCTTTCCAAAAAATGGACCCGAATCGTTCAAGGTCAAAGTAAGGCCGGAATATTTTCATGAAGATTGTTATTACTGGAGGACTTGGTTTTGTCGGTAACCAAGTGGCTAGACATCTTGCAAAAGCTTTCCCTCACGCTGCTATCACCGCGATTGGCAGAACTATTTCTCCCCTTGATTCGAAAATATTTCAGGACTTAGAATATTTATCCTCGGATCTAACCAAGGGGCGTGATTCTTTTTCATGGTTAAAAGGGGTAGATTGCGTCTTCCATGTAGCAGCTAAAGCTGGAATTGGAGGAAAGTTTGATGACTACAATCTGGCAAACTTTGAAGCTACCCGTGATTTACTAGATGCCTCCAAGAAATTTGGCGTTAAGCAGTTCATCTACACCAGCACTCCCAGCGTAGTCTTTAATACTCAAAATATTCAAAATGGGGACGAGTCTTTACCATATCTTAACTCCCCAGTCTCTCCTTATGCCTTTACTAAAGCCAAAGCAGAGAAAATCGTATTAGAAGCTCACAGCCCAAAGAAATTTCAGACTATCTCCCTCCGTCCCCATTTAGTTTGGGGAAAAGATGACCCTCATCTCCTTCCCCGCATTCTTGCTAAACATCGCCAAAAGAAACTTAGAATTATTGGTGATGGGCAGAATATGATGGATGTTACGCATGTGTCGAATGTGGCCCATGCCCATATCTGTGCCTTTCAGGCGATGTTACAAAATCAAGATTTTGGTGGAAAAGCCTACTTTATTGGTCAAAACGAACCCGTACAAATCTGGTCTTGGTTGAACGAAATCTTCAAAAACCTCCAACTCCCCAATCTCACCCAAAAAATTTCTTTTCGGAATGCCCACTCGATTGGTTTTGTTATGGAAAAAATTTGGGGATTAGCCCAATTGACCACCGATCCTCCTATGACCCGTTTCGTGGCATCCCAGCTTGCTCATGACCATTGGTTTTCAAACAAAGCAGCTGAACAAGACATCGGCTACTATCCTATAATTTGCATGCAAGAAGCCATGGATAAAACATTACCCTGGTTGCGCACCCTCTAAAGCTTTCCAACGCTTCGGTTGTAATCGCTCAATATACAACCTACACTTACATTCAAGTTTAACGAACTTGCATCCCCGAACATCTTAAGAGAAACCCAGTGGTCTACTTTTTGCTTCCAATAATCTCCAAGACCGTTGTGTTCGTTTCCAAAAATTATGGCCACATTTTGATCGTAAGTAAAACTATGTGAAAATTCTGGTGCTTTGGAGCTTGTGGCAACACAAGGTAAACCTTGCTTCTGCAACCAGTTATAAATTTCTTCTTTGCTGCCAGACCTTACATTTACTTTCCCAGTAAGACCTCGAGAAGAGCGAATAACATTTGGATTAAAGAAATCGACTTTGGGCTCAGAAAGAAGAATCAAGCCTCCTCCGAGTGCCTCGCTTGTACGCAGGATAGCACCGAGGTTTCCCGGCTTTTCTATTTCGTCGAAAATAAGAACTGGTGCATCGATTTTGTTCACCTTTGTATTTGGAATACTCAGATCCCATGCCCTGACCACTCCAAGAACACCATCCGAGGTTTTTCTGTAAGAAGCTTTAAGTAATGCTTCTTTACCAAGTTCCCGTAAGCTAAGAGACGGATTTTCTTGCCAATGCAAAAAATATTGGGATGCCGATGAGGTAGAAACCAAATCCTCATTGAAATAAATTTCTAGTACTTCCCGGTTACCATCGATCAATGTCTGTAAATCCTGAGCTCCCTCCACCACAAAGCATTGCCGTTCACGCCTCCGTCGTGGAGATTCACGAAGCTTAACCAATTCTTTGACGGTTGTATTCGTCGGACTTTGAATTATGTCTGTCACAATTTTATAAAAAGGGTTTTGCCAGAAAAGGGCGAGCTCGTTACGAACAATTCGATGACAAAACAGGAGCCAAAAGGTTTTACCCCTCACCCATACCCTTATCATCACGAATTAGAACTACGCATTGAAAGCATAACTAATCTAGGCTTGGGGATAGCACGGGATAATGGGTGGGTCGTTCAAGTACCCTTTGTAATCCCTGGAGAATTGATTTTGGCTAGAATTTACCGAAACCACAAAAATTATTCAGATGCTGATTGTATACAAATTCTGACTCCATCCCCAGACCGTATTGAAGCAAAGTGCGACCTCTTTGGTACCTGTGGTGGGTGTCAATATCAGTCGGTTGCCTATGAAAAACAATTGGAATGGAAGGCAGCCCAAGTCAAAGAATGCTTTGAAAAAATAGGGGGACTTGAGCTTCAAGTGCAACCGGTTATTCCTTCCCCAAAAACTTATGGCTATCGCTCGAAATTAACTCCTCATTATGAAAAAAATCGAGAAGGTATTTTACGAAAGCTCGGTTTCTTAAAGTATGGCTCTAGAAGGATACTCGTCGATGTTCCTCATTGCCCTATAGCAACCAGTGCCATTGATCATGCTCTTCCATCAGCAAGAGAGGAACTTTTTGAAAAAGCCAAGAAAAATAAAGGAGGTACCCTTCTCCTCAGAGATACCCAAGAAGGGGTGATTACTGACCCAAATCAGCTTGCTACCGAAAGAGTGAAAGATTTAGTCTTTCAATTTAAGGCAGGAGAATTTTTTCAAAATAACCCTTTTATTCTGCCCCAACTCGTAGATTATGTAATTGAGCAGGCCAGTCCAAACACTTCAAAAACATTAGTTGATGCATACTGTGGAGGTGGCTTATTTAGCCTATCTGCATCCAAAAAGTTTCAGAAGGTTGCTGGAATTGAAATTAGCCGTGAAGGATTTGAAGGTGCCCGGACTAATGCTTTGCTTAATCAAATTGAAAATGCTGCATTTTATCTGGGAGATGCCTGTTCTATCTTCTCTGAATTACAAGACTTACCCAAACCATTCTCCCTCATTGTCGATCCACCTAGAAAAGGGTGTGACGCAAACTTCATTGAGCAAACCTTGGAGTTTCGTCCCGATAAGATTGTTTATGTCTCCTGTGATCCATCTACCCAAGCGAGGGATACTAAGCTGCTTACTGCAGGTGGATACAAGGTATTGGCAGTTCAGCCTTTTGATTTATTTCCCCAGACAAGGCATATTGAAAATGTCTTAACCCTAGGAATCTAAATCCGCTCCCGATTCTTTCGCCAAGCAGAACTATCAAATTGTTGGCAGAATATTTTCCTTTCTCGACAAAATTCTGGTGGCCATTCTACTTTTTGAAAATCTTGCTCCAAAAGACCAAGTAGTTGTTCCAGGAAATCATGATGGAATATTTTCGAATTAAAGGTAGAAAGCTTTTCAATCTCCAAAGTCCCTTGCATTAAGATAGCGGATCGTGTCCTCTTCATAGCCGCACCCGCAATTTTTGATTCTTCTTTGCCGATCATTAAGTCCTTTCCAACAGGTTCATGAAAACAATCACCAGGAATACCTGCCTTTTTTTCTACCTCACAAGGTTGTAAAAAAGTTGTAATCGATTGGCTTGCGAGTGCTCTCCCCATGGCAGCATGTATAAACTCATAAAGGTCTAAGGATGGAATTTGATACGATGGATGACCTCTCGGTAGTACGAGGCAATAAGTCCAGTCATGGCCGTGTCTTACAATCCCTCCCCCTGTTGGTCTCCGTATCAAGTTTTCAATGGCCTCTCCAGCTTCCTGCTCAACCCATTGCCATTTTTGCCCATAACCAAAACTGATTTGCGGCTTCTCCCATTGATAATGACGGAATAAGGGCAGATTGGCTTTCACGGAATGCTGCATTAGCCACCAGTCGGAAGCCATATTTTCAGCCCCTGTTTCGATTAAGGATGGATAAACAAGCAAACTCATAAATGGATAATCTTAGAACTTATGAATATATACATTCGGTTTATCAGCGTTTTGTCGGTGCCACCTAAAAAGGTCCTCCGGCAGTAATAACTCTTCAATCTGTTCTTGAACTGACGAAGGATTGGTAGTCAATTTCCCAACCAGAGGTGCAAGTTCAAAACCAAGATGCTGGGGTCTGGAATCACTGTCATGATAATCTTTTATAGCTCCTTTGATAATTCGGTTTCGAGAAAACCCAAAACGATCAAGGATTCGAATGCCTAGTTCATATCGGCTTATTTCCTCTGCTCCAGCCCAATGAAATAAGCCATTTAGATTTGGTCTCTCCAATAGCTCAACCACGGCGGACGCGACATTTTCAGAAGAACAGGGCTGCCTCATCTCATCGTCAAACAAAGTGAGTGGATTTCCGTTCTGTATGCTTCGTAAAATCTTTTCGTGGGGACTCCTCTTTCCATAAGGGCTGTTTCCGTTGAGGAGAGTGATGCGCAAAATTGCAAGATTCTCATCTGTTACTGCAAGGACTTTTTTTTCTGCTTCAAGCTTTTGACTCCCATATTCATTTAGTGGATTAGGAATATCAGTCGAACGGTAGGGTGAGGAAGTCCCATCAAAGACCATATCAGTGGAAACATGAATGAATCGAGCACTCAAGTGAGAAGCAATCTCGGCAAGTTTTACCGCACCCTCAATGTTTATTTTCCGGGAAAAACTTGAGTCTTTAATTACTGTATCGGGAGAAGAAATTGCAGCACAGTTTATAATTGCATCTGGCCATGTATCTAAAAGTTCACGAGTTAACCCTTCTTGGTTTGAAAGGCATAATGCTTGAGCCCCTCCAAAAGTAGATTGCTTAGAATATCGCATGCTTTTGTGATGTCTCTTGGCCAAAGCCCGAGAAACTGCATCACCAAGAAGACCGCTGGATCCAAACAAAGCTACTTTCACACCACTTAGACTACTCATTCATGATAATCCTACAATACGAGAGTTTACTCATTCTTCTTTTGCTTTTCCTTGAACAAAACAGGCTTATCCGATAACTTGCAGTTTTTACGATGAACTTTTCCCAACTTGCGAACCCTCGCATTCTGGAACAACCCACATATCAACCAGGCAAACCAATCGAAGAAGTTGCCCGAGAGCAAGGCATTGCTCCCCAAGATATTTGCAAGCTTGCCTCAAACGAAAACCCTTGGGGAGCATCACCTGCTGCTCTTGTGGCTGCCCATAGTGCGCTCGATAGTGTTCACCGCTATCCTGACGGAAGTTCGTTAGCTCTTAGAGAAAAGCTTGCAAGTCTTCACGCACTTTCGCCAAAACAATTTATTATTGGAAACGGATCGAATGAAATCATCGAATTGATTGGCCATGTTTTCTTGAACGAAGGAGACGAAGTTTTATTCGGAGAATATGCATTTGTTGTTTATAAATTAGTTTCTCTTCTAATGGGGGCTAGTCCCGTATGCTCACCAATGCCCGGTCTCAAGCATGATCTCAACCAAATGAAGGCATTGATTACTGAGCGAACCAAAGTTATTTTTCTTCCAAGCCCAAATAACCCAACCGGTACCTCAAATACGGAAGAAGAGATTTTTGCTTTTGTTCGCGACCTTCCGGATAACATCATCTTTTGCCTAGATGAAGCCTATGCGGAATATCTGGAGGATGCGCCAGATTTACGGGTTTTACTCCGAGAAGGAAAAAAAGTTATTGGGCTCCGAACTTTCTCAAAAATTTATGGACTAGCAGGACTCCGTGTAGGATACGGGTATGGATGTCATGAGATCATTGAATTATTACAACAAGCCCGGCAACCTTTCAACGCAAACGCGGTTGCTCTTGCAGCGGCAACCGCATCTGTAGAAGACCAAAATTGGGTAAGAGAATGTAGGCTTAAAAACAAGCAGGGATTGAAACAGCTCCAAGATGCATGTGACCGTCTCAACCTCCCTTGGATACCAAGCGATGCCAACTTCCTCCTTATTGAAATTGGTGATGGATATAAAGCCTTTCAAAAACTACAAGCACTCGGTGTAATTACTCGCCCCATGCCAAAAGGATTAGAACAGTATGTTCGTGTTTCCGTTGGGACTACAAATGAAAATGAAATGGCAATGGCAGCCATTGAAAAAATTATCCCTCTACTGAAATATTCTGCCTAATGACAAGTTTCATGTGGATAATTGCGGGGGTCTGGTCAGTGCTCATACTTTTCTCTTCTTACCTAGGAGTATTCAGAACGCTCGTAGACAGAATCCGATCAGGTCTTTCAGCTTCACCCACAAAAACAGACCGAATTTCCAAGCTAATTACAACTTCTCTCACCCTACCCAATCATGAAAGGCCCTTTCATGTAGAAGCTAGCTTTCTATCTTCTTTTCAAGTTCTAGCGGGCTATTTCTTCTTTCATAACTTCCTAGCCAACACTACCGCTTCCTACCTAATACCCTGTATTTTTGCTCTTTTGGTGGAAAGAATGTCCACATGGCTCTACCCACGTAAAATAGTCCAGTCAAAAAATTTGGACTCCCATTTAAAAATGGGTTTTTTGATGGTCAAGCTCACGACACTTTTATGTGTTCCCATGCAACTGGTCTTATCCTTCTCTGAACGATTACTTCAATCTTCCGGACAAAAGACTCTACAGGCAAAAGAAGAGGAAAACGAAGTGGCTGACCATATTCGCATCGTTGGAAGAGAAGGGAGCAACATCGACCCAGATGTTCTTGAAATCATGGGTAACACCTTGGAAATGAGCCAACTAAAAATCAAAGATGTAATGGTTCCCAGAAACCAAGTGCAAATCTTGGACATTAATGATGCATACCAAAAAAACTTAGCAATTACCAAATCTTCGGGGCATACCCGCTTACCACTTTGTGAAGGTAATCTCGACCACTGCCTGGGCATTATACATGTTAAACACGCATTTCGCACCATATCCGATGCTCAGGATATGTTCGATCTCCATCAGATTACGAAATCACCCACTTTGCTTAACAGTGAAGAGTTTCTTCCTGTTGCCCTTAAAAAAATGATGAAACTAAAGGTTCATATGGCTTTAGTTAGAGATGAATTTGGAGGCATTGATGGGGTAATTACGCTCGAAGATATACTAGAAGAAGTTGTGGGCGAAATTCAGGATGAATTTGACTCAGAAGAAGATGATGTCGAAATGCTAAGTGATGGGGTATGGAAAATATCAGGTCTCACTGCCTTACATGCATTGCCCGAGGAGCTGGGTATCTCAGATGAAGATCCTGAAATTTCAAGCTTGGGTGGTATGCTGACCCAAACGATTGGTAAAATCCCAGAAAATCGAGAAATATTTGATTTCCCTAATTTTAAAGTAGAAATCTTAGATGCAGATGATACCCGAGTGCAAAGTGTAAAAATTGTACTTAACAAGCCATCGAATACTTTGGAATAATCTACAATGAGATGGATTAGTCTCGTGGAAAAAGGATAACTTTTTCTTTCACAGTTTTACCAGTTAATGTATTCCCCCAAATCAGTTCATCCTCCCACAATTCTATGGGTTGTAATGTCAACCTCTCATGGATTCTTGCATGTACCGTTGGCATAACTGGAGATATTGCCACACTCACTAACCTTAGTCCTTCAAGCATAGTCGCTAAACAAGAACGAAGAGCTTGTAAATCTTGAGGGTTTTCTGATTTGGCAAGCTTCCATGGCAATCGATCATCAGCGTACTTATTAATCGCACGAACGAAGCCAAATATTTCTTCTAAACCAAGATTAAAGCGATAGGCTTGAAAATGCTTCAGCATCGAACTTACTGCTTTTCCCCAATGTTCTTGCAGGCCAAGCTCATAACTTTCACAAAGATCTGCAGCGGGGACGACTCCTTCGACATAACTTCGAGTCATATGCAAAAGTCGACTCAACAAATTACCAAGATCGTTCCCTAGATCCGCTCGGTATCTAGACTGAAAACGTTCCAGCGAAAATTCAGCATCCTGCCCAACTGTCATTTCTCTCATCACAAAATAGCGAAAGCTATCAGCTCCGTATTGATCGACTAAACTAAGAGGATCCACTGTTTCCCCCGTACTTTTCGACATCTTAGCTCCTGAAGTGGTCCACCATCCATGTGCCAGGATTGATTTTGGCGTATCCAAACCACTGGCATGTAGCATGATTGGCCAGTATACCGCGTGCGGCGGAGTAAGAATATCTTTCCCAATTACATGAAGGTTGGCAGGCCAACGATTTTCTTGTTCAGGATCCAGAGAAACAACCGCAGAGTAGTAATTGACCAAAGCATCAAACCAAACATAGGTGACAAAATTATCATCGAAAGGAAGGGGTATTCCCCATGATAATCTTTCTTTCGGCCTAGATATACATAAATCATTCAAAGGTTCTTTTAAAAATTCAAGAACCTGTGCCTGTCGGTTTGTAGGTAAAATAAACTCTTGATTATCGGTAATATGTTTAACAAGCCAATCTTGGTATTTACTCAATTTAAAGAAATAATTGCTTTCAGTGATTTCAGTTACTTCACCAAAGATTTCCGGCCATTTACCGTTAACCTTATCTTTTTCCTGAAGAAATTGCTCTGCCCGGGTGGAATAAAAACCTTGATATTCAGTTTGGTAAATCTCTCCTTTTTCATAAAGATTCTGCAAAATGTTAGCTACCACTTTTTTATGCCTTGTCTCCGTTGTCCGGATGTAATCATCATGAGATACATTGAGTTTTCCAAGCATCTCTTGAAATTCTGCCGCAACTTTATTACACCGCTCCTGGGGTGATATTCCTTCTTTCTGGGCTCCTTGTTGTACTTTTTGCCCATGTTCATCCAATCCAGTCAGAAAGTGAACATTGCGTCCTTCCAGTCGCATCGTACGAGCAATTACATCCGTAAGTATTTTTTCATAGGCATGACCGAGGTGGGGTGAGCCGTTTGCGTAATCAATTGCGGTCGTGAGGTAAAAATTTTTCATTTCATCTGTTCACTACACCAGAAAGTGCTAAAGAACGACACCAAACCACTCGAAGTTTGTTTAGAGGGTTGACTTCATGCGGTGCTGCTAAGAATATGAAAATACAAGATATTCTTGTTTTTCTAATCTTTTGACACCCACATTTACCCTACGGGTTCAACATTTGACGGTTCGTCACCCTTTTTTTCCATCAGTATGAGCGAAGACATTCCACAAGCTCCTGAAACCATTGAGGTCGAAGGCTTGCTAATCCTAAACGACAATAAATCGGGCTCCTTGCTCGATCCACAAAGGGGCGGAAAAACAACCCCTCATGATCCTTTTGTACCAAGAGAATTGATAAAACGATTTAAGCTCAAAAAAGGTTCTTTTATTAAGGCAGATGCAATCCCAGACAAAGCGAGGCCCAACCCCAAAATTAGATTTATACACGAAGTCGATGGCGTAGCCTTAAATGATCGCAAAAAGTTGTTTCGTTTTGACCAACTCACCACTATCCAACCGCAAGAAAAATTAAACCTGGAATCGAAGGATGGTCGGATGACAACGCGAGTGCTGGATCTTTTTTGCCCGATTGGCAAAGGTCAAAGAAGCTTAATCGTCGCACCACCCCGAGCTGGTAAAACCACCATTCTTCATGACATTGCAAAAGGAATCGAAGAAAACCATCCTGACTGCCACCTCATGGTTTTACTTATTGATGAGCGTCCTGAGGAAGTTACTGATTTCAAGAGAACGGTACCGGCAGAAATTTACGCCTCATCAAATGATGAAGAAGTAAAAAACCACCTTCGAATTGCTGAACTCGCGATCGAGAGAGCTAAACGCTTGGTAGAGGCCAAAAAGGATGTAATTCTACTTATGGACTCTATCACACGGTTATCGCGTGCCTACAATGCAGCTTCAGGAAAAAGCGGGAGAACCATGACAGGTGGTCTTGATGTGCGTGCTTTGGAGAAACCAAGGCAAATATTTTCAACAGCCCGAAATTCAGAGGAAGCTGGGTCTCTAACCATTGTAGCCACTGCGTTAGTGGAGACAGGATCTAAAATGGACGAACTAATTTTCCAAGAGTTCAAAGGGACTGGTAATTGTGAAATTGTATTGGATCGAAAAATTGCTGAACTACGGTTATGGCCAGCTATCAACTTGGCTTCATCCGGTACACGCAAGGAAGAAGACCTTATGAACCCAGTAGATTTAGAAAAAACTTCATTTCTTAGAAGAGCGATGTCTCCCATGAAAATTATTGATGCTGCTGAAACCCTAATTGAGCGAATGTCATCCACTTCATCAAATAAAGAATTTTTAGAGTTAATCCAAACACCTTAACTCATTGACAATAACAGCCTCTGCAGGCATTCTAGAACCCTTCCCCCTTAATTTCATACTGGCATCCGATGCATAATTTTTCTGATCAGTGTCTAGACCTCGCTAGAGCTCTTTTAGGCAACAATCTCAAGCACATTAACGAAGACGGAACGATCACTCCGGCAACAAATGAATCGAGTCGCATCGATGAACCTGGTCATGCTGCTCTTGCGATTGGTGAATTTTTCAGAGCAACCGGTGAAGTCGAGCTGGCGGGCTTTGACTTGTTTGATCTCTCAGCACGGTGTATCACACACCAAGCATTTTCTGAAGAAGCAAGCGATAATGGTATGGCTTATGCAGCTCTTGGTCTCCTTTCTTTTGGAGCCTCCAAGGAAAGAAACCCTGTTTGGGAAAGGCTGCTTGACCCTACCCGCGAGCAATTAGATGAGTGCCTTCTCACTCGAACTGAACGGAAAGATCATTACCAAGCATTTAATGTAGCGAAGTCGGTTGCCCGCTTTAGTTTCGGGCTCACCAAAAAAGACGATACCGGAAAGGTGATCGATCGATTTGTTGAACATTTGGAAAATCACAGCAGTGGCGGTTATTTCAATGATGATGAAACAGGGCAGACTGGTCTTTTTGACATCTATGGTCTGCTCTCTTTTGTTTTTATCAGACAAGCTCTGCAACTTCACGCCAATGTTCACCTCAAAGATCGTAAGCTGCCTAAATTACGTACTTTTGCAGAAAAATATATCCGTATGATTCCAGACATGACAAGACAGGACGGTCTTGGCTGGAATTATGGTCGTTCCGTAGGTGCATATGGTCAACTTCATGGTATAAGTATGATCTTACAAGCCATGCGTGACCAATGGATCGCCCCAGAGAAAATGCCCCTGTACCTCGATTCATTACGTAGGCAATTTCAATACTTCTTTGTTACCTACCTCGACCAAGATAAAGGCGATTTGGTCATAAGAGACGAAGAAAGAAATACCGTCGACAATCACACAACCCGAATTGCTAATTTTGATGCAGCTCGTTACCTCTGCCAATGGGCCCGTCTGGCAAGAGTCATAGGAGGTTCTCTCGCAGTACCCACGCCAAACCGGTCGAAAACCGGTGGTAGATTCATCATTTTCGATAAGTCTCACAAAAAAGAAAACGGTCTATTTCTTTTCAGGGATGAAAATATTGGCGTTCAATACCAGCTTCCTTTGATCAGCCCTACCCCTTCAATTACCTGTGATAATCTAGCATTCCCCCACTGCCCTGGTATTTTTGACTGGCCGGTAAACCGCTATCTGCCGGTTATGCTACCCGAACTCACTTTTGGCGATACCACTATCATTCCGTCCTATTACGGCAAAAATTCGGTTACTGGAATTGGTCTCAAAAAATCTTTCTATCTTCGCTTTGAGCAACCTGATTTAATTAAAACAGATGGTACTTTTGCCTATGGGTTAGGCAGTTGCAGCGTTCAATGGAGTTTTGCCGATGGTAAAATTACATCGGAGTTTGTATTCAAAGTTAAAAATCAAATTTCTATGGACAAAATGAGGCTCGCTTTAGTTATTGGGGCACCTCACGACTCTCACAGGCTCGGAACGACTCTACGCCAAGGACCTGAAGGATTACGTGCAAATGTAGAAGTAGATGACTTTCAAGCACAATGGGGGTCTTTTGAAACAGTTACCGAAGATTCCAGCTACAGGGGCTACTCTGGAAATATCCACTACATTCAATACTTGATGCGAGACCATCCACTAAACATGCGGCCTGGTCAGCAATACAAACTCGTTATGTCATATCACCCAGATGTGGCCTTTGCTGACGAATAATCTTTCCCTCTTTTCCAGCTTTCTCACAAGTGTATTTTCGGTTATAGAAATATGCTCTCAGCTAGAATTATTCCCTGCCTTGATGTTGATAACGGTCGAGTTGTAAAAGGAGTAAAGTTTCAAGAATTAAGAGATGCAGGAGATCCGATTCAGGTTGCCCAAGCTTATGAAAAACAAGGGGCTGATGAGTTAGTTTTCCTTGATATCACCGCCTCAAGCGACGAAAGAAAAACAATGAGGGATGTGGTTGAAGAAACAGTGGCTTCCTGCTTTATGCCCGTTACCGTAGGTGGTGGGATTCGTAACCTTGATAATATAAGAGAAATGCTTTTGAGCGGTGCAGACAAAGTCAGTATTAACACAGCCGCTATTCTTGACCCCAGCTTAATTAACAGAGCATCTGAGCGCTTTGGTAATCAATGCATTGTTGTAGCAATCGATGCTAAAAGAAAAACTGACGGTAATGGTTGGCTTGTTTATACCCATGGAGGTCGTAAGGCGACAACTCTTGACGCAGTGGAGTGGGCTGAAGAAGTGGTTGAACGGGGGGCAGGTGAAATTTTGCTTACCAGTATGGATTGTGATGGGACCAAAGAAGGGTTTGATTTGGAGCTGACGAAAACCATTAGCGAGGCTGTAAAGGTTCCAGTGATTGCCTCAGGTGGTGTTGGTAATCCTTCTCATATGGTAGATGGGATTACTGTAGGTAAAGCAAGTGCAGTCTTAGTGGCTAGTATCTTTCATTTCGGTGAATATACGGTCAAAGATGCCAAAGAAGAAATGCGAAAGCAAGGGATTCCAGTAAGATTATAATCTTACTTTCTTCAGTTTCCCTTCCACTGAAAAAACTTAATTTAGGCCTTAAAATCTAATTTTTATAGCCATCCGTTGGTAGCGTATTTACTATTCAAAAGAGATAATAGCCGTAATGTTACAATATTGTTTTAAAATCGTTTAGAAATTTTTGGGCTACTTTATCAACCGTAAATTCCATCGATTTTTCATAAGCATGAGATGATAAAATAGAATGCCTCGGCTCTGCCATTAAAATTTCTGCAAGTGTTTCTGTAAGAGAAGACTCAAAGCTTTCACTCTTGGGGATGATGAAGGCACAATCAGAAGATATAATATCGTTAAAGCATGGCAAAGCGGATACGACAGGAACACATCCCATACTCATCGATTCGAGAACAGACAGCCCAAAGGTTTCCCCCTTTTCAGCCAGCGATGGATATAGAAATATACGAGCTGATTGATATGCATCCTTTATTTGAGAAGTTTCAAAAATTGGCTCAAGCAATTCAACACTCATTTTTTCCTTTTCTATCAAATTCTTTATTTGATTTCTATATTCTAACCCCCCTCCCCCTTGGTCTCTCCTCCAAGGGCCCACAATTCGCAACGTCCAATCAATGCTTTTGTCATGGCTTAATCTCGCCCATGCTTTCACCATAGATAAAACTCCTTTCTCTGGGTGTATACGGCCAAAATATAACATTCTCCTGGGCCGATCTTCGATCGGTAATCTAGGCTCGATTTCCCAAGGTATAGGGTAAGGAATTACAGAAACCTTGTGGCTCTTAATTGCCATTTCTCTCTTGGCAGCCTCGGCCACCGCTACACTCGGTACCTGTAATTTCTTGGCTTTACGGTAAAGTTTCAGTTGTCCTTTGGGGTACCTCCCGACATGAACATAAATTTTTCCAAATTTTTCTGGTGATAATATAAGCGGTGCCCAAAATGCATGAGTCACAAGAATATCAGCAGGTAACAAAGCCTTTCTCGCTCTCCATACATAAGGGAGCTCACACAATTTTAATAAATATGGATTGCTAACCGCATCTCTGCTTAAAATACGTTTATGATTAACCCCATCAATAATTTCCTCTGCAGGTAGTTGATCACAATACCGCGATACATGGGTAACCTCATGACCATGCTTCACGAAGGCCTTGCCCAATTCAAACCAAGCCTTTTCAATAGCTCCCCCCCGCCGACTAGGAACTGGAAGAAACGCACCCTGCAGAATATTTATTTTCATTAAGAATCAAGATTTTCTGCAAGATTAATAAGGTTTTCAGCGGCTTTTCTAATATGAAAATTTTGAAGAAAGCATGGTTCCGCAGATTTACTTATTTCAAAACACGATTGGTTTAACCAATGATCAACCAATTGGTTAATCCCTTCTTGGTCATCATTTCTGACAAGGCCCGCATTCGATTGTTCGACTTCTCGCCATAGGTTGACTTTGTTGGTAATATACACAGGTTTTCCAACCGCAAGAGATTCGGCTACGACCATCCCAAAATTCTCTTGATGTGAAGGCAAAATTAACGCCTCAGAAAGCCTCATCATTTCCCACTTCTCATTTTCATCCAACATACCAGTCCACAAAATCGTTTTATCACACTTAAGAGACTGACTCTGTAACCTCTTTATATAAGAACTCCCTTCCTCGATTGGGCCTGCTAATACAAGAACAGAGTCCTTGGGCCTACGCTGAATCCAAGTATTCAGCAGCAGGTCGATCCCCTTTTTTTTATGAAATCTTCCCAAATAAAGTAAGACTTTTTTGCTCATCAATTCAGGGAATTTGGCACACAATGTTTGGCGTATAGATAGATTCTTAGCAGGTGGATTATCGACACCTAAACCAACTACCCTTTCTTCACATTTATAAGGCATAAAAGTATGCCTTGCTAAGCTCATTTCTTCATGAGTCGTGAAACATAAAAAATTTGCGTTCCGTATCGCAATACCTTCTTTAAGAAACCAGTATATTTGCTTTTTAAAGTGTTTAAATGGATAGGTTTTTTTAAACCAAGGATCAAGCATCCCATGTGGAAAAATAATGTAAGGAGTTTTGTCTTTATTTTTTTTCTTTAGGGCAAGTCTTGATGGCCAGTGCCATAGACCGTGTACTACATTCAAAGTTTTTGTCGTGCATTTCCTAGCATCAATTGATTTCGGGTTGTCGTACAAGCCCGAAGATACCCCTAGTTCATTTAAGGCATGATTGAGAGAGAAAACTGAAGAAGAAACACCACCTTCATTAGGGTCTAAGGAATGGACCAAATGTCGAAAAGCTACCAAACTTAAAATTCTTAAAAGGAAATATACTCTCCCAAACTATAAGAATAATATCTTTGAGAAGGAGTTGATTTATCAGATTCTATGGCAATCCAACTATTTTTTTGAGAAAGGTAAAGCTGCCGATAATCTTTTTCATTGCCTGGCTCATGGGAGAAACGTTTCTTATCTGACCATAACCAGCCTAATCTGTCGCTAAATAACCAGAATCCACCATTTAAAGTGGCGCCACCATAGTAAAGCCATCCCAGCTCAGCATGGAATATCCAAGGATATGAATTGTCTACAAAATAGCCAAACCATTCTGTTTTTTTCCAGGAACCTATTTCTATACTTGATTCATTTATAAACTGATTAAATTTCAACTGATACCTGTAATCACTAAGAATTGAAAGCATAGCTTGATCGAAAGAAAGAGTGGACAGGCTAGTTATTTCACTTGAGGAGAAACTACCTATTTCATCTTCCATAAGAATAAACAGTAAAACTACTATTTTAAACACATTATCCCTGTGAGCATTGCTGCCTAAAATGTATGGCAAACCGCCCTCAAGTTTATACTCTTTAGATAAATTAAAAATGAGGTCGACCGCACAATGTCCTGATTCCGGACCAAGGTAACCAACAATTTCATTAACCGAAAGATTACCTGAAGTAAAATTATTATCTCCACCAGTCTGTTCGATAGGCATCGCATCACGACGGGGGGGCGAATCTATTGATTCATCTGGTCTACCACCCCGTATTTCCCAATAATCTGGTTCGTAATTCTCCCAAAAAGAAAGCATTCTTGATGAGCCCTGCATTAATTGTTGGAAGTTTGTCTCCTTGTCGTATTTATTTTTGTAACATTGACGAACAAAATTCCTTCGGTTTTCAGCATAGTTAATCGAACTTGCCCGTGATGCTGCCCCAACGAGGTAGGGAACAGGCCCAAAAGCGGACTGGTATTCAGGGGAAAACAATAAATAGTCAATATATCTACGCAACCATTGATCAGATGAATCAGTTATGAAATTTTTAGCCTCAAGAAAAGAGGCATAAGTTTTATGAAAGTCACCCAGTGAAATCTTATGTGCAGCAACAATATCAATGTATTGTGATAAAAGGCTTGATGAGCTTATCTGATTAAAATAAGCGACTAGTGCCCTCTTAGGGTCTTGGTCGTTTTGGGCGAGCAAATTATCAAACTTAGTTCTCTCTGAAGAATTCATTGGTACCCCTAAGATGTCAGCAATACCAGCAGGATTATATGGATCTGGGGTAAAAACATTTACAATGTGTGTATTTGAGTACACGTCAGGATCCTTACTAACCGCAATGAGGAGAATTCCTCCGTTTTTATCAGCATAATTAGCGTAGTCGACATTCCACTCAAAAGTGTATGAAATTTTTTGAAGTATTCCGTTTCCATAAAAAACTGGCACACTTTGCATATTTCCGAGCAACTTACCATTGGCATACAATGAAACGCTATTTAAGCGAGAAAGTTCTGTGCTTTCTCCGTCTGCCCTGACTGAAATACTAACAGTTGATCCATCGTATAGCCCGTAGATTCCATCTTTCTCTTCTAATTCTATATCGGCCATATTAAACGAAATTAATTCAGTATCCTTGATTTCTATCGATCTGTTAGGAGAAACCATAATATTATTTTCATTATCACGAACTTGAGCAAATAAATCGTATGTTCCACTATTTTGAGGAAGCCAATCCTGTAAGTACGGGTACTGCATGTCAGGCAATCCTAGTTGTACTCCATTAACAAAAAACTTAACTTCTTCTACTACACCATACATTGAACTGGAATTGGCTTCATCCACTCCTGTTGCAAACAAGTTAACAACACTTCCAACCTGATAGGAATCACTTAGATTGCCAAGTTCGATCGTTGGCAAATAGTCATTTCCGGAACTCACACTGAGAATTACAGGAGTTGAAAACGAAAGATTACCGCTTGCATCTTCTGCCCGTACCATAATGGAAAAAATTCCTGTTTCTCCCTTTGGTCCCCAGTTCACAGAAAACGATTGAGAATAAGAAGACTTACTTTTGTCAAAGCTTATCTCAGCATCATAAGGCTCTCCATTAACAAAAAATTGAATCTTATCTACCGAATCATCTGGATCGGATGCTGTAGCAACCAATCGGATTTCTGATGTCGAAGTTATTTGCATATCTTCACTCGGGTAAACCAAATCGACAACCGGCAACTTACTATCCGTTCGCGAAAGAACTTTAATATAAACAGGTGCCGAGACGGCAATGTTTCCCCTGTTGTTATTTACATTAGGAAGGTCTTCAATCTGATCTAGGTAGGTAAACCCACCCTGACTATCAATCGCGTAAGCGATCAACTTATATTCACCATCAGATTTGGGCAACCAGTCGAGGGAATAGTGAGAGGTAAAAGGTATTCTTTGTCCTTCTCCAGCAAAACGATCGTTGGCAAAAAACATCACACCATTAATCTTACTGGTTTCATTAACATCGTTGTTAAATGCCCAATCCGGATCACGGGCATCTGCAACCAGTCTAATGGGACGGTTTTGATCATAGCCTATAGACCAATTTGAATCCTCAATTGGAGTTATCAATTCCACCGTTGGATTCAAACCATTCGTTACCTTGTAGCGCAATGGATTACTGTAGGTGGTTTTTCCTTCGTCATCAAAAGCCTCTATCATAAGCTCGGTGAACCCAAGACTATTCGGTGTGTAGTGTACGATGTATTCGGGATCAGACCCATTATATTGAAAAGACCCTGGTTTAAATTGAGGATCTAAAATATCATCAGCAAGCTTAACATTTTGTTTATCTCCATCCAGCACCAAAGCTAGCCTAACCACTTGACCATCTGGATCCATTGCTGATACACGAACAGAAATCGTTTCACCCAATACCATTTCCGGGGCCGTTTTTCCTTTTTCCAAACCACCCACAAAATATATACTGGCACGCGTATAACCACCTCCAGATTTACCTGGTAACACATCAACCTTGGTTATTTGACC
>JAQWWZ010000002.1 GCA_029254745.1 Opitutales bacterium
GACCACACACCAGGGTTTTGTGGCTGGAAAAAGTTTGGAAATACTTGGGTATGATTTGTCGTACCATTCTGGACAAAACCACGCGACCACATTGGCAAAGGCACAATCGGCAACAAGAAGATACCAGAGGGCTGCCTCAATATTAAAAGTCATCAGGAAATATCAATCGAAGACGACCGTTTTATTTTGGTAATCCAATACCCGGTTTTGCAAGTGCCTACGAACCGCGGTTGAGAGAACCAATTTTTCAAGATCTCTCCCTTTTTCAATCAGATCTTTGGGTCCATGCCGGTGACTGACACGGGCAACATCCTGCTCGATTATTGGACCTTCGTCTAGGTCTTCGGTTACATAGTGAGCCGTGGCCCCAATTAATTTTACTCCCCGCTGGTAGGCTTGATGGTAGGGACGGGCCCCGGCAAAAGAAGGGAGAAATGAATGGTGAATATTAATCACTGGGCATCCAACCTGTTGCAAAAAAGAAGGACTCAATATTTGCATGTAGCGGGCAAGAATAACCAATTCCACCTTTTGATCCTGTAACCATGCAACTTGTTTATCTTCGACATCCTGCCTATTTTCCTGGGTAATAGGAAGATGGTAAAAGGGTAAGCCGTAAGTTTCAGAAACGGGTTGTAAATAATCATGATTTGAAATCACCCCGGCAAAATCTGCCTTCCACTCCCCTGCCCTAACCCGTAGAACTAGGTCGTGAAAACAATGATCCGCTTTGGATACCATGATGGCCACCTTGGGCCGTTCATTACTTAATCCGATCCGAACCTGCATATCCAATTCTTGTTGAACAAAGGATACAAAATCTTCTGATTCCTGCCTTGGTTTACGATCGAGGGATACTTCCCACTCGACGCGTTGGAAAAATACATTTTCCTGACGGTCCAAGTGTTGATCTGCATGTAAAACATTACCTCCACGCTGATGAATCCATGTGGACACCTTCGCCACAATTCCCGGTTTATCCGGACCGTGGAGTAGAGCGATAACCGAGGGGTTCATGCGTGAATGAACATTACATTATCGGGCGTAGTCCTGCAGAGACTTAACCGAAAACTTCCGGTCTTTCAGCGAACGTATTCCATCCAGGGCGGCGAAGGCCGAACCCAGTGTGGTGATCACCGGTACGCTATTTAATACCGCTTCACTCCTAATCCCATTCTCATCCCGCCTGGGAATCAAGCCCAGTGGAGTGTTGATCACCATTTGAACTTTTCCGTTCTTGATCAGATCAGCCACATTTGGTCGTCCCTCACTTATGCGCAATGTAGTAGCGGCTTGAATCCCGTTTTCGTTAAGAAATTTTGCAGTACCTTCAGTGGAGGTGAAAGAAAAACCAAGTGCGGAAAGACCTTTAGCCACTTCCAATGCTTTGGGCTTATCTGAGTCTTTCACACTAAGAAATACATTACCCTCAAGGGGTAAGGATGGCTTGGCCGCCATTTGAGTCTTGGCATAAGCCATACCGAAATCCTCATCCTGCCCCATTACTTCCCCTGTGCTTCGCATTTCAGGTGTGAGCACAATGGGAGAACCGGGGAATTTACTGAAGGGGAAAACTGCTTCCTTGATGGCCCAATGCTTTGGTATAATTTCTTCGGTAAAGCCGAGATCTTTAAGCGTGGCTCCCGCCATGACCCGTGCACCCAACTTAGCAAGTGGTACTCCTATAGCTTTGCTGACAAAGGGAATCGTACGAGAGGCACGAGGGTTTACCTCGATCAAAAATAAATCTCCGTCCTTGATCGCATACTGGACATTCATCAGTCCAATTACTTTTAACGCTTTAGCAAGATCGTAAGATGCCTGTCTTACTTCATCGAGCATTTCCTTGGATAGATCATGAGGCGGCATAACCATAGCCGCATCTCCGCTGTGTACACCGGCAAATTCAATATGTTGAAGCATGCCACCTACCACAGAAGTTTCCCCATCCGAAATACAATCAACATCAAGCTCGATTGCTTCTTCCAAAAATTTATCCAACAAGACAGGTTTTCCTGGAGCGACCGCAAAGGCTTCTTTGACAACCCCATTTAATTCATCTTCATCATACACGATGAACATACCCCGTCCTCCCAATACAAAAGATGGACGTAGAAGAATGGGATACCCAATACGGGCCGCTTTTTCCGCGGCTTCATCTGGATGCATCGCGGTCTCATTTTGGGGCTGTTTAAGGCCAACCTGATCAAGGATTTGTTTAAATTTTTCCCGGTCTTCTGCCAGGTCAATACTTTCGGGCGAGGTACCAATCACATTGACTCCCGCCTCCTTCAACCCGGCTGCAAGATTGAGAGGCGTCTGACCACCGTATTGTACGATGGCACCGTCACACTTTTCCTGCCGGTAAATTTCTAAAACATCTTCCAAGGTAAGGGGCTCAAAATATAAACGGTCGGAGACATCATAATCAGTGGAAACTGTTTCGGGGTTAGAGTTGACCATAACCGTTTCAAATCCAGCGTCTCGAAGTGCGAGGGATGCATGCACACAGCAGTAATCGAATTCAATGCCCTGACCAATCCGATTTGGACCTCCTCCAAGAATCATAATTTTCTTGGCATCCGAAGTATTGATTTCATTTTCATCCCCATAGGAAGAATAATAATAGGGAGTGAAGGCTTCGAATTCAGCTGCACATGTATCAACTAAGCGGAAAGTGGTAGCTAGCCCCAGAGACTCGCGTTTTGCCCGGACCTGGGGGGGCTCACAATTCCAGTGATCTGCGAGCTGCCGATCGGAAAAACCGGCTTCTTTGGCTTGTTGAAACAATTCAGCATCCACAGAATCAAGGGTGGTCAATTTGATTTGTTGTTCTAGCTCGAAAATCTGTTGCAGTTGGGTGGTAAACCAAAGGTCAATCCCTGACTGTTCGGAAATCTGTTCGGCATCCATGCCTATTTCAAAAGCCTTGTATAAATAAGTGGGCCGTTCCGCTGACGGGCGTTTCACACCAGCCTTGATCGCAGATTTATCAAGATCTTGACCTGCCAATTTTCCTGCTTCAAAACCATCAAGTCCAATCTCCAGGGACCGCATCGCCTTTTGAAAGGATTCCTTAAATGTGCGTCCTATAGCCATAGCCTCCCCCACTGATTTCATTGCAGAAGTGAGAGTAGAATCGGCCTCTGGGAATTTCTCGAAGGTAAATCGTGGCATTTTGGTAACCACATAATCAATAGATGGCTCAAAGCAGGCGGGAGTCTCTTTGGTTACATCATTCTGTAATTCATCCAATGAGTAACCAACGGCCAATTTGGCCGCAAACTTGGCGATGGGAAAACCAGTGGCTTTGGAAGCGAGGGCAGAACTTCGGGAAACGCGCGGGTTCATTTCAATCACCACCATGCGGCCATTTTCAGGATTGGTGGCAAACTGAATATTACTTCCACCGGTTTCCACTCCGATTTCCCGAATACAGGCAAAAGAAGCATCCCGCATAAGTTGAAATTCTTTGTCGGAAAGGGTCATCGCTGGGGCAATGGTGATAGAGTCACCCGTGTGCACACCCATGGGGTCAAAGTTTTCAATGGAACAAATGACCACGCACTGGTCCTTATAGTCGCGCATGACTTCCATCTCGTACTCTTTCCAGCCAAGCAAGCACTCTTCCATGAGAACTTGACCAATGGGGGAAGCTTCCAGTCCCTGTCTCATCATGGTGTCAAATTCTTCACGATTGTAGGCGATACCTCCACCTGTTCCCCCAAGGGTAAATGCAGGACGCAAAATGAGTGGAAAATCCCCAAGCTCATCGAGATGGGAATGTGCTTGCTCCAAGGTCGTAACCGAAAAAGAAAGGGCCACATCCAAACCGATCTCCAACATAGCCTGCTTAAAGAGCTCGCGATCCTCCCCTTTCATGATGGCCGCAGGCTTGGCCCCAATCATTTCCACCCCATATTCTTCTAAAATACCGGCAGCATGAAGCTCCAAAGATAAATTGAGCCCAGTCTGCCCACCAAGAGTGGGTAGTAAAGCATCAGGTCTTTCTTTCTCAATAATCGCGGTCACGCTCTCCACCGTAAGGGGTTCCACATAGGTGGCATCGGCAAACTCGGGGTCCGTCATGATGGTAGCAGGGTTACTGTTGACCAAAGATACCCTGTATCCCTCTTCCCGTAAAGCTTTACAGGCTTGGGCTCCACTGTAGTCAAATTCACAGGCCTGCCCGATGATGATCGGACCTGAACCAATAATTAAAATATGCTCGATGTCGTTACGTTTAGGCATGCGGAAAAATCAATACATTTAAGTTTGGGCGAGAAAACCGTAGTTCTTTAAATCTCTTTTAGGCATCCGAATCAATTTCATTCGAACATTTTAGCCAAAATTCGCTTTTTTTTTCAACGAAGGGTAAAAAATTTAAGCAATGGGGGGAAGATCTCCTCCACCTGCGACCTTCACCATTGCATCTTTGATCTTATCCCCTCCACTTACAAGTTCGATCGTTTTGTCAAAAGTGAAGACATTCCGAAGGGTTTCGATAATACAATCAACTAAATCTTCCCTCGGTAAATAGCCATGAAACCCAAGCTTTTCTGAAGCTTGTATTCTCCCAGTCCCTCTTTCGTCCAACAGGGTCCCGGGGGCAAGAATGGTAGAGTCTAGAGTGGTGGAACGTAAATATCCATCAGCTACACCCTTTGCCCTTAAATAATGCTGAATCCGGGGGGATTCACTTGCTGGGTCTGCTCCAATCGCACTGACCATCACAAATCTTTTCACTCCCTCCTTCTGACAATCCTTCATTAACCGAATCGCTGCATTTTGGTCAACATCGGTGGTTTTTTCCGGACCGGTTTGCCCTCCAGATCCCGCAGTAAACACAACGGCATCAAGCCCAGGCAAGTACTTACCTACTCCTTCCTCTAAGTCTCCGGTAACTGCAGGCACCCCAAGTGCTGTAAATTTCATTTGCTGCTTGGCATTACGAATTAAAGCAAGGGGAGAAAAACCATGGGCAGCCCAAAGTTTTCCACTCAAAATTGTTCCTACTTTCCCATTTGCCCCTGCAATTAACACCTTCATCCTCATCTTAGTATGACCATCTCTTGTGAATGGCAAGGCATAGCTCCCCTGTCATTTATCCCGACCAACAGCAAGAGCACCAGAAACTCATTATTGCTCGCAACACCCGAGGCCATAACTCCGCTGTTCAACCCACTGTAAAAACAAATATCCGCACTCATCACTTACCCTTTGGCTCCAGAAAGTGGTAGCCAACTTACTGGGTAAAAAACTGTTTTTGCAACTGCAACAGGAATTCTTTCGTGGATAACTTTACCTAGAAAGTAATTACCCGAAAAGAACAGAGTAAAAGCACCGATTTTGTTCGTCCTTCCTTCTTTTAAATTCTATAAGAATGTTCTTTTTGATTATGACCCCTACCGTACGCACCCGAATTGCCCCTTCTCCGACCGGAGCTCCCCATGTTGGGACTGCCTACATGGCTCTTTTCAACCTTGCCTTTGCCCGCAAGCATGGCGGGCAAATGGTCCTGCGAATCGAAGATACCGACCGTCAACGATCTAGCCCCCAATCCGAGCAGGCAATTTTGGATGCCTTACAATGGTTGGGGATAGAGTGGGACGAAGGCCCCGACTGTGGAGGTAATCATGGACCATACCGGCAAAGCGAGCGTCTTGAATTCCATCAAGCCGAAGTAAACCGCCTTGTGAACCAAGGAGATGCTTATCTCTGCTTCTGCACCACCGAACGATTGGAGCAAGTCCGAAAGGAACAGATGGCCAATAAAGAAACGCCCCGCTATGATGGACACTGCCTCAACCTGAGCACAGAAGAAATAGAAAAAAAGAAAGAACAGGGAGATCCGTATGTTGTTAGGATGAAGGTCCCCACCGAGGGCGAATGTGTATTTACCGATGAGTTACGCGGAGAGGTCAGAATCGACTGGAAACAAATCGACCACCAAGTTATACAGAAATCGGATGGGTACCCTACCTACCATTTGGCCAATGTTGTCGATGATCACAGGATGGAAATATCGCATGTTATCCGGGGAGAAGAGTGGATAAGTAGCACTCCTAAGCATGTCTTACTATACCAGCAACTTGGATGGGATGCCCCCTCTTTTGCTCACTTACCACTACTTCGGAATCCGGATAAATCAAAATTATCCAAGCGAAAAAACCCAACCGGTATATTTTACTATCGTGATGCAGGGTTCTTGCCGGAAGCCATGTTAAATTACCTGGGTATGATGGGCTACACCCTGCCCGACCAAAGAGAAATATTTTCACTGGATGAATTAAGCGAAAGCTTTGAAATTAAAAGAATGAGCCTGGGGGGACCAATTTTTGACTTAGCTAAATTAAAATGGTTAAATGGCCGATACTTGCGAGAAAAGCTTGATTCTGATGAGGTGGTTAACCGCTTGGTTGACTGGAAGGCAAATAAAGAAAAGTTTGCTCAGGTTCTAGAACTCGCACTGCCAAGACTTGAAACCTTTTCTGATTTCTTTCCCTTGGCTCATCACATGTTTGAAGAATGCCCAATCTACTCAACCGAAGATTTGATCGGTAAGCAAGAAGCCCAGTTCGTTACTCGTTTGCTTAAAATTGCCGAATGGGAATTGGAGAAGATAAAAGATTGGAAGCGGGATGCATTAGCCGAACTCTTTCAACATATGGCAAAGGTCGAGGAAATGAAATTAAAAGATTTATTACGGCCATTCTTCTTTGCCATTTCCGGCAGTGCAGTCTCGCTCCCACTTTTTGATAGCGTGGCACTCCTGGGTCCTGACTTAAGCAGAGTTCGCTTGCGAAATGCCTTACATAAACTAAGCGAAACGGGAGCGAGCTTAAGCAAAAAAGGTTTGAAAAGTTTAGAAAAAGAATACCGGTCAGCCTACGGCAACCGAATTGATTAAGAAAAGAAATTACTACCATGGTCTCAGATACAGAAGAATGTTCCGAAGAAAAACCTTTGGATTTTATACGCACCAAGATCAAACAAGATCAGGAAAGTGGAAAAAATGATGGACGGGTCCACACTCGTTTCCCGCCAGAACCCAATGGGTATCTGCATCTTGGGCATGCGAAAAGTATTTGCTTAAATTTTGGGATAGCCAAGGAATTCGATGGGGTGTGCAACTTACGGTTGGATGATACCAATCCAAGTGCAGAAAAGACTGAATACGCGGAAGCCATCATGGAGGATGTTCGCTGGTTGGGCTTTGATTGGGATGACCGCCAGTTTCATGCCTCAGATTATTTCGGACAGTTTTATAAATGGGCGATTCAACTCGTTGAGAAAGGCAAAGCTTATGTTTGTGATCTCAGCTTTGATGAGATGAGAGCTCATCGGGGAAATCTTACCGAACCGGGTAAAGCAAGCCCTTCCCGCGATCGATCCGCCGAGGATAACCTTTTACTTTTGGAAAGAATGAAAAAGGGAGATTTCCCTGAAGGCTCCAAGACCTTGCGTGCGAAGATAGACATGTCTTCCCCCAACCTCAATCTTCGAGACCCTGTATTGTATCGAATCATTGAGCAAAACCATGCAAAAACTGGGGATCATTGGAAAATCTACCCATCCTATGACTTTGCACATGGACAGTCAGATTCCCTGGAAGGAATCACCCACTCTCTCTGTACTTTAGAATTTGAGCACCACCGCCCTCTTTATGACTGGTTTTGCGAAAACCTTGGCATTCACCATCCCCAACAAATTGAATTCGCACGGTTAAACTTAAATTATACGATTATGAGTAAGCGTAAGATGTTACGCTTGGTCGAGGAAGGACATGTGAGCAGTTGGGATGATCCAAGAATGCCCACCCTTAGCGGAATGCGTCGTCGGGGCTTCACTGCTCAATCCATTCGCAATTTTTGTGACCGCGTGGGATTGGCCAAGCGAGAAAATGTGATTGAAATGGAACTTCTCGAATATTGCTTGCGAGACGACCTCAATAAACAGGCTGTTCGGAAGCTCGGTGTCTTAGATCCCTTGAAGGTAACTATTGAAAATTACCCTGAAGGTCATTCTGACCAACTAGATGCCGTCAATAATCCAGAAGACCCAGAGGCAGGATTCCGCACCATTTCATTTTCCAAGGAAATCTTTATTGATAGAAATGACTTCATGGAACAACCTCCCAAAAAGTATTTCCGCCTGGCTCCAGGGAAAGAAGTAAGGCTAAAATATGCCTTCTACATAACTTGCAAAGAAGTCATCAAAGATGCCCAGGGAGAAATTGTGGAACTAATTTGCTCCTTTGACCCCGAAAGCCGAGGAGGCGACACAGCTGATGGAAGAAAAGTGAAGGGAACCATTCAGTGGGTGGATGCACAAACAGCAATTCCTTGCCGCACTCATTTGTATGATCGTCTTTTTTCGATCCCAAATCCTGATGATGGCGAAGTTGGCAAAGATTTTACAGATTACCTCAATCCTGAATCACTGACAGTACTCGAGAAAGCTCTGGTTGAACCGAGTGTACAAGATTTAGCGGTTGGTCAACCCTTCCAACTTGAAAGAATTGGATACTTTTGCATCGACCCAAAATCAACAGAAGATGACAGTCTTATCCTAAATCGTAGCGTTGCGATGCGTGACAGTTGGGCTAAAAAGACAAAAAAGTGATTAAATGTATAATAAAACAAGCAGATTCATGCTTGCCATTAGCAATCCATTTGAGATTATTTAAGAACTATTGTTACCCCAAAAGTATCAATCACACAGCCCAAATAATATATGAGTAATAAAGATTCTGAACCGGATATGAAATTGTTTTGGGGGTGTTTTATCGCCCTCATCACCACGGCCTTTGCTTTCATTACGAGAGCCTTCCTTGTAAACGCAGAGCCTTTTTGGCCAAGTACTTTTGGTTTGGACCAAGTCCAAGCACAAGAACTTTTTGGTGCAGGGATATGGCCCTTCGCAATAAGTATCATCGTGTTCAGCCTCATTATTGATAACATTGGATATCGGGCAGCCATGATTTTCAGTTTTGTCTGTTATGCCGGCTACGCATTTCTCGCGTTCCAAGCTTACGGTATCGTAATGGCAGAGGGTTTAGCTGGTGAGGAGTTAAAAACTGCCCAAGGCTTAGCGTATGACCGCCTCTATTGGGGCTCTGTCATTCTTGGTCTTGGAAACGGAACCGTGGAAGCTTTCATCAACCCGGTGGTTGCTACCATGTTTAAAAAAGACAAAACCAAATGGCTCAACATTCTGCATGCTGGATGGCCAGGTGGTTTGGTAATTGGGGGAATCCTAACCATTCTCTTAGGAGCACAAGCAGCCGAAGACTGGAGAATTCTTATCTATCTCATCGCAATTCCTGCTGTTGTTTACCTGCTCATGCTCATGAAAGCAAAGTTCCCTGTTAACGAGCGCGTGGAGTCAGGTACATCCTACAAAGAAATGCTTGCAGAATTTGGTGCCATTGGTGCCCTCATTGCGGGATACTTAATTTACAGGCAGCTTGGGATGGTATTTGGATGGGATGATAACATCGTTTACCTTCTTACTGCAGTTTCAACGATTGCCTACTTCCTTTATTGCAAATCTTTGGGTCGCCCCCTCTTAATTTTCATGTGCATCATTATGGTTCCCTTAGCTACGACTGAACTGGGTACGGATGGTGCAATATCTGGGTTAATGGAAGAACCGATGAAAGCCGCTGGCTACAATGGTCTCTGGGTGCTTATTTACACTTCAGCAATTATGATGGTCCTTCGCTTTTGGTTTGCTGGGCCGATTGTTGCAAAACTTGGACCATTGGGTCTCCTAGCCACCTCTGCAGTTCTTGCTATTGCCGGACTTTATCTCTTGAGTTCCGCTACCGGTCTCACCATGATTTTTGTTTTTGCAACCCTTTACGGTTTTGGAAAGACCTTTTTCTGGCCAACAACTCTTGGGGTAGTATCTGAACAGTGTCCCAAAGGTGGAGCCCTTACCCTAAATGCGATCGCCGGTATTGGTATGCTAGCGGTTGGTATCTTGGGTGGCCCGGTTATTGGAAAAATGACGGAAGATTCGATTAAAGCTTCCGTGGAAGCTACGACCACAGAGGAAACCTACACATCTATATCCAATGGCGACACCTACTTTCTCGGCGAATACACTGCAGTAGATCCAGAAAAGGTGGCTGCTTTACCCGCTGAGAAACAACAAGAAGTTAAAGAAAGCATTCAAAGTGGAAAGCAAGGCTCACTCGCAAGTGTCGCCGTCTTTCCGGTCTTTATGCTTGTCTGCTACCTCGCTCTCATTTTCTACTTCAAAGCAAAAGGGGGATACAAGCCGGTCGAGATATAAAAGTTACCTTTATTAACTTTACAAAAAAAGCCATATCCTTTGGGATGTGGTTTTTTTGTAATTACACAACTCCCTCAATTATACTTAAATAATATATAACCCATCAAAGAATAAATTATGGCTACTAAAAAACCATTGCGAATTGGATTAATTGGATACGGCTTTATGGGGCGTACTCACTCCAACGCCTTCCGTAAGGTTCCTAACTTCTTCCCCGACCTGAAGTACAAACCTGAACTTGCAGCTGTTTGTGCCCGAAATAAAGAACGAGCTGAAGGCTTTGCAGAACAATGGGGTTATGAGTCTGTGGAAACCGACTGGAAAAAACTCATTGCACGGGATGATATTGATGTTATCGATATCGCCGCCCCGAATAATGTACACCACGAAATTGCCATCGCCGCAGCCAGAGCGGGTAAAGCAATTCTTTGCGAAAAGCCTCTCGCGTTAGACTGCAAAGAGGGAGAGGAAATGGTTCGTGAAGTCGAAAAAGCAGGTGTACCCAATATGGTTTGGTACAACTACCGCCGGGTCCCCGCTGTTACCATGGCCAAGGAAATGATTGATGAAGGCCGTTTGGGGAAAATCTATCACTATCGGGCAAACTTTCTTCAGGACTGGACGATCAATACAGATTTACCCCAGGGGGGAGAAGGTTTATGGCGTTTGGATGCCAAGATTGCAGGAAGTGGAGTTACAGGCGACTTACTGGCCCATTGTATTGACACTGCAATTTGGTTGAATGGCCCGATCGTGGAAGTCAGTGCCATGACTGAAACTTTTGTAAAAGAACGGGTTCATACTAAGACTGGAAAGAAAGCGAAGGTTACGATTGATGATGCCTGTGCATTCTTAGCTAAATTTGCCAATGGTTCTCTGGCCATATTCGAATCTACTCGCTATGCCCGTGGACACAAAGCGTTATACACTCTGGAAATTAATGGAGCAGATGGCTCTCTAGCTTGGGATCTTCATGATCTTCACAGACTTGAGTACTACGACTATGACAAGGAAGACCCAAAGACTCGAGGGTGGAGATCGATTCATGTTTCAGACAATGGAGGTGAGCACCCCTACATGGATAAATGGTGGGTACCTGGTCTTAACATTGGGTATGAGCATAGTTTCATCAATCAATTTGCTGACTTTATTGATGGTTATGGTTCCCGCAAAAAACGCCCATTACGCCCCGACTTTAGGGATGCTTTAGAAACCCAGTACATCTGCGAGGCGGTTTTAGACTCGGCAAAATCAGGTCGCTGGAAAAAAGTAGGTAAGATCCGCTCCAAAGCGAAATAAAGTTAGGAAACATCGGACTAAATTTGTAAAGAAAAGCCGGGGCTTTATGCCTCGGCTTTTTTGTACCTCCATTATCTATGATTAATCTTGCCCTTTTTTGTGTTTGAAAAAAGGGTTTGAGGATGAATTCCTTTTTTTACTTTTTATTCTCGTTTATTGTTCTTTTTTCAATTTCCTACGGCGATGACTGGCCCAATTGGCGTGGATCCAATAGGGATGGTCTGTCAAAAGAAACCGGATTATTACAGGAATGGCCAACAGGCGGCCCCCATAAGATTTGGTCAAGTGACAAAGCTGGACTAGGGTACTCTGGCTTTTCAATTTCGAATGGGACACTTTTCACTCTTGGAGCTTTTGAACAAGAAGAACATCTTCTTGCATTTGATGCCGCCACTGGAAAAAAATTGTGGTCTTTGCCGGTTGGTAAATTATTAGCTAACAGTTGGGGAGATGGTCCAAGAATGACTCCTAGTGTGGCGGATGGGAAAGTCTATGCCTTGGGAGGCAAAGGGAGTCTACTGTGCGTAGATGCCAGGACAGGCAAAAGAATTTGGCAGGTTCACATGGTTAATGATTTAGGGGGTAAGGTACCAAATTGGGGGTACACTGAATCCGTTTTAGTTGATCAGGACCGGGTTATTTGCACCCCTGGCGGGAAGAGAGGAGCGATTGCCGCTCTTGATGCCAAAACAGGAAAGGTTTTATGGAGAAGTACAGAGTTCACGGATGAAGCACAGTATTCTTCCCCGATCGTAACCACCCACAAAGGTAAAAGGCAGTACATTCAATTGGTCATGAAAAACCTAGTCGGTATTGAAGCAAACTCTGGAGATTTACTTTGGCAATCTCCTTGGTCCGGAAGGACCGCAGTTATTCCCACCCCGATTTATGACCATGGCTATGTCTTTATCACCACAGGCTATGGAGTGGGGTGTAAATTAGTCAGCATTGAAAATGGAGGAGCGAAGGATGTGTATGAAAATAAAACCATGAAAAACCACCATGGTGGTGTGATTAAACTTGGAGACTTTCTCTATGGCTACTCAGACGGATACGGTTGGGTATGCTTGGATTTCAAAAAAGGGGAGCTTAAATGGAATGAGAAAAAAGCATTGGGTAAGGGTGCGATCGCTTATGCCGATAACCGGTTTTATTGCCTAAGCGAAAGAGATGGGAATGTTGTACTTATTGAAGCCAACCCAGCAGGTTGGAAAGCACGGGGGGAATTTACTATATCACCCCAAACCAAGAAACGAAGCACAAGGGGTAAAATTTGGACACATCCTGTAATCTCAAACGGAAAGCTGTATCTCCGAGATCAGGAACTTATACACTGCTACGATCTGGCAAAATAAAAGATTACTCCAGCCCCAGAACTTTTTTTCCTTCCTCAGAAATCATACGGGGGTTCCATACAGGATCCCATACAATCTCGACTTCCGCAGAATCAACCTCAGGCAACGCAAGGATTCGTTGTTTTGCATCATCGGCAATGACGGGCCCCATACCGCATCCTTGAGCGGTAAGGGTCATTTTCACCGAGATATGCTTCGCTTTCTCACCCTCTTCAACCTGCATGTCATAAATAAGGCCGAGATCTACAATATTGACTGGAATCTCAGGATCATAACACCCACGCATTGCTTCCCATACTTGATCTTCACTAAAAGGTCCTTGGTCTTTTGCTGGCTCTTTCGTCGATAGAACCTGTTTTTTGACTTCTTCTCCCAGTGCATCAAGGGCCTCTTGCCCTACCCTGTACATACCATTGGCATCACGGAGTGTAATGGAACCACCCAGTGATTGAGCAATGGAAAAAGAGGCTCCCTCGGCCAAGGTAATTTCATCTCCCGCAGGAATAATCGTGGCAACGCAATTTTTTTTAAGAGTAATTTCTTTCGTCATAATAAAGATATATATGCTATTTACACCAAAAGGAATCAGTCGATAAAGCCAAATCCTCTTCGGTACCAAGGTAAAATGCCATAAGCTTGCCTAGGATCATTAAGGCTTTGCAGGAAGGAAAGGTAATGCTGAATCTCGTTTGTTATTTTGGTGACTGATCCTGATTTCTTAGGCAAGTATTTCGGAGATGTAGTGGATGACACTTCAAACATTTCTTCGAGTGCATGCAAAGGGGTTTCGACTCCAGGAACTTCAACGACTTGATAATTATCTCCGATTTCTGCAAGTTTGACTGCTTGAAGCACCGCTGCCTCAATACCTCCAAAACCATCAACTAAACCCTCGGCTTTCGCATCTATACCAGTCCAGACTCTCCCCTCTGCAATTGACAGAACTTTTTCTATTTCCATATTTCTGGCCGTTGCAACTAAGTGAATAAATTTCGCATATAGTGATTCAACATGCTCTTGAATAACAGTCAGTTCTTGAGGTGATTTGGGCCTCGATACAGACATAATATCCGAGTGATCATGGGTCTTTACCGCATCCCAGTATAAACCATATCCGGCTGCTATATTCTTGAAGTTGGGCAGTAAGCCAAAAACTCCAATCGATCCGGTTATGGTTTGCTTGGATGCGAGCAGGCGATCGCACTCAGTCGCAATCCAATACCCACCAGATGCGGCAACCGAGCCCATTGAGACTACAACTGGAACCCCATCTTGCCGTACCCTGCGAAGTTCTTGAAGAATGGCATCTGACCCCGAAACACTGCCACCAGGACTATTGACCCGTAAGACAATGGCTCGACAATTTTCATCAGCACGAGCCTCCTGTAAGCGATTGGCAATTTGATGCCCTCCAACCGCCTCCCCGTCATCCCCCCAACCATCAATAATAGCACCTTCTACATAAATGATTTTGATTTTTGGAGTTTCGGTTCCTATTTCTTGGGCAAGCTTTTCTTGGGGATTTGGGCGATCAAGGTAGTCAATAAAATCGATCTCGATAAAACTAGACTTATCATCAAAGGAGCCAAGTTCGATAAGCTGATCAACCATTTGGTCATACGGAGCAATTAAATCCACAAGCTTATGCTCCAGTGCCTCCTCTGGTTTGTAAAGATAGTCTTTGGCAAGTTTTTGCCGGATTACTTTTTGGTTTACTGAGCGATTCTTGGAAATAGTGGAGACATAATCGTTCCACCTCAATCGAAGAAGGCGATTTATTTGCGCACGGTTTTCATCACTAAATTGAGTTGAGATAAATGGCTCAACGGCTCCTTTAAATTCTCCAGTTCGAACGACCTGTATACCGATTCCATATTTGTCAAAAGCTTCGCCGAAAAACATAGCCTCACTGGATAGACCTTTAAGAAGTAAACTACCGCTTGGGTCCATGGATAACTGATCGCAGAGTGAATAAACTAAATAGTCGAGTTGCGAAGGATTGCGCATATATCCGATGACTGGCTTTTTTGATTTTTTAAAGTCAGTTATTCCTTGTAAAAGCTCTTGTACGGCAGCGTATCCACAACCATATCCGGATGGCATAAAGCCACCTTTGATAAATAAGGCATTAACCTTGGGATCTGATTTTGCTTTTCGCAAAGCTTTAAGCACTTCCCACAGATGCATCTGCGGAGGCTCCTGCTCATCTGTAAGCGCCTGTCTTGTCAATTCTTCAAACCCAAAACCACCTGGTCGATCGGTAAGATTCATGGTAAGATTTATGGTAAGAATAGAATCAGGCTGATGCTCTACCTTTGCTTCATCCACAAGGGATGCAATCAACGCACCAAGTAAGAATAGAGAAACGACGGCGAAAAGAATGCTGGAAACCAGAGTGACCGCCATTCGTGTTAAGATATCCTTAAAAAATGATTTCATACAGGTTCTTAAAAAACCTTTATTTTCCGGATTCGTCGAAGAAAAACTTTGCCTGTCTTTAAAAAGAGCGCAAGTTAGCCACTGATGAACGAAGAAGAATTAACTGTGGAAAGAAAAGCATTACGAATCAACCTTGATTCAAGTAAATATGGTACTTTTGCAGAAATCGGTGCCGGCCAAGAGGTAGCCCGTCACTTTTTCCAAGCTGGAGGTGCAGCTGGTACGGTTGCCAAAACCATGTCTGCCTACGACATGAAGTTCAGCGATGCAATTTATGGTGAAGCGGGCAGGTATGTTTCTCGTAAACGACTTGTTCAAATGATGAGCCATGAATACGGTTTGCTTGAAAAGCGTCTGTCCGATGCCCGGGGTGACGAAACTTATTTTTTTGCTTTTGCCACCACGGTTTCAGCTCTTAATTATCAGAAAACAAATGAATGCCATGGTTGGATGGGTATACGCTTTCAAATCGAGCCCAATAGTCCATTTCATGATATCATTCTTCATGTAAGAATGTTAGACCGCGAGAATCGCCTTCAGCAAGAAGCGATTGGGATGCTCGGGGTAAACCTCGTATACGGTGCCTTTCACATGGCGGAAAACCCAAAAAAATTCATCACCGGCCTGATTGATGACATCGGAGAAGAGAGAATTGAAGTGGATATGATTGAATTCAATGGGCCGGACTTTGAGAAATTTGACAACCGGATTTTGTGCTTAAATTTAGTTGAGTGCGGATTATCCAACGCCATTATGTTCAATCGTGAAGGTTTTATTGTTCAGGCGGCTGAAGAGCTTTACAAAAAATCATGCCTTATCGAACGCGGTAGTTTTAGACCGGTTACCCAAGTCAATTTGGACATGCTTGAAAAAGCGAAAACTCAATTTGTTTCTCGAGATGATGTGGAAGGTGAACAAGTTGAAGTGTTTATGGAGCTTACCCTGGGCAATTTACTCACGGAAGGAGATATTGACCCTGAAGACTTCCTCGCCCGTATTGAGGTAATTAATGCATGCGGGTACGGGGTATTGGTATCTAACTATTTTGAATACTTCCGCTTATCAGCCTATCTCCGCAGGCATGTAAAAAAACCGATAGGAATGGTAATGGGGTTAAATAACCTCGCAGATATTTTTAAAGAGGAATATTACGCAAAATTAGACGGAGGGATCCTCGAAGCTTTTGGGGTGCTATTTAAAGAAAATGTCAAAATTTACTCCTATCCGATTGAGCTCGAAAATTTTGAACGCTACCGCAAGCAAATAGGTCGGGGAGATAATGTTGAAACCGAAGTCAGTAATGACGGGCTTGTTACCATTGATAACCTCCTCGTTGCCCCAAACTTAAGAAACCTCTACAAATATGTCAGAGAAAATGGATTTCTCATTTCGATTGATGATTGTAACCGTAAAAACATGCAGCTCTTTTCGAGGGATATATTAGAGCGAGTCAAGACACGAAGTAATGGTTGGAAGGAAAGCCTACCGGCCTCTGTGGTTGCAATGATTGAAAACAAGGGGCTTTGGTCCTGCTAAAATCCCTGTAAATGTATCTCAGTAACCGCAAAAGAGTACATTTGGTTTTAAACTATTTAGTACGAAACCCTTCTAGTATTGTCCGGTATGTACGGGATTGTTACTTTGGTAAAAGCCCTTTGGATAAAGGTCTACCTTGGTGGTCTTATGAAGCTATCGACTGGGTCAAACAGTATTTAAAGCCTCAGGCTAAGATCTTTGAATGGGGTTCGGGTGGGTCCACCGTGTTCCTTTCCAAATATTGTCAGCAGCTAATTTCTGTTGAAAATGATGAGGAATGGATGGGTAAAACCAAAAAACAATTGGAATCAAAAAGAATAGAGAATGTGACTCTTGTAAAAAAAACACTAAATTTAACAAACGAAAACCAATTTAAAGAGTGTGGTTATTTTAAGGCTTTATCTGAAAATTATAATTTTATCGTTATTGATGGAGAGGATGCTTTTGGCCCTGATTGTTTATGGTCTTCTAGGGAAACATGTTTTGAAAGAGCAGAAAACTGGATCAATCCACAAGGCTTTATTTTAGTCGATGATTCCTGGAGGTATCCCAAAATTTTAAAATCTACAAAGGCTAAAAAAGTTATTCGCTTTCAAAGTATTGGCCCATGTCGTAAGGGGGTGACGACAACGGACTTGCATTGTTATTAAAACTTGAAGTCTGCATAAACCATACGATGATCAGAAGCCATCAATGTATGGTAACCATCATATATTCTGGCTGTGTCAGTCGTGTAATGCTTTTGCATGCTTGGTGAAACTAAGAGATAGTCCAACCTGGCATAACTGTCTTCCTTGGCATAATAATGAGTCCAAAAGTGACGATTCTGGTCTTGGCAGGGAAGCATAGATGAGAGTGTTGTTTCACTAACTTTCATAAACCGCCTTAAAGCTTGGGAATTTTTATGATCATTAAAATCACCAGCGACGATATAACGAGGGTGAGTAGAAGGTGGATATTTTCCCCGGATAAAATCACGCATAGCTCGGGCCTCTTTTTCTCTGCGAAGATTAGCCTCTGGGTCATCTTTTCTTTCCGTCCACTTACTTTTTAAGTGCAAGTTAAAAATCGACCAGCTCTGCCCATTTGTTTTGAAATTGATTTCCATAAGACCACGGCTTGGTTTCTTTTTTTCACCAAAATAAGTAAAGGATATGTCCACATGCTCTAGAACTGAATGGAAAGGAACTTTCGAAAGAATAGCGAGATGCCTTTGTTCCTTCTTATAAGAGCCATGCATCCAAGCAGAATATAAAAACTGAGTTCCTTGCGTCACATTTAAATCCATCCATAACTCATTCAAAAATGGTTCATCCCCTATCTCCTGAATGACAAGAATATCGGGATTCACTTGGTTAATCATCGAACGAAGGGCACGCTTTTCTTTGGACGGTTTGGGATAATCTCGCCTCCACTTTCCGTCAACCCACCGATCCATGAGCAGGTAATTTTCTACATTAATCGAAGCAACTCGGAGAATGTCTGCCTTTGCAAGGCAGACAGAAAGAAGAGACCCAAAAAATAAAAAAAGAAAAAGTTTACTTCCCTCGACCACGAGAAATATTAACTTGGAGACGATTACTCTTCGATATCGTCAACCTATCTTTATACTCATCAAAATCTCCAGTCCGGCGGGCATTGTACGCATCTTCTGTCCGGTGAGTAAGGTGAATGCCTTGAAAAGGAAAAGTTCCGCTATACCCTTTGCTCCATGTTAAATACATTTTTCGCGTACTGGATGGAGTTACTTTAATGGAATGAGATCCAAAAGGAGTACCGGTAAATTCAGCAGACTTGATAGGATTCCAATCCGTACCTTTCGCTTTATTCATGATATCGGTCCATTTTGTCATCATATCAATTGTTTGCCTCTTGGATTCGAGTGGATCGAGATACATCACTCCATTCCCTACCAATGGTTCGATATCTTTCATAGCCATATTGGTAACATTTGGGATAAAGTTTGGAGAATAAAAGGATATAGACAGGGTGGTAGGGAATTTTTCCGACCTCTTTTCATTCACTTTGCCCCAAAAGCTTAAACCTCGGTGGGAAATATCCATATTAAACTCAAAGGTCGCACCGTTGTCCAATGTACCGGTGACAGTAGTTTTTTCTCGTTCCATGGAGACTTGAGGGGGAGATTTAAAAGAAGCAACCCTTCGATCGCTCCACCCTCTGGTTTTATCATCAGGGGTGGGATCATACCAGGTGCGAAAGTGAACAGCAAGGGGACGACGCTGTGCCCGTTCACCTTCGGCTGAATCTTTATCTGCAGAAGCGTTTTTCAACCAAATCCTCACATCTTTACCATTCGAACTTAAGGCCACATCATAAACAGCACTCTCAAGTACAGAGTTATAGTTTTTCCATTTTCCGTCTAGATATCGTGGTAAAACAGCCGAAGACTTCAATAAACCTTCATCATCCCTTTTCCCCTCCAGATACGGTCCAAGCCTGGGAGCTTTGGGTGTTAACTTTACTTTCAATTTTTTTAACCCTTCGGCCATGGATTGAGATTCAAGACTCAGTCTTTCCCAGGGAATTTCAATCGGTCGGTTAGGACTCCTTTTCATCAGCACAGTCACAGCATTTTCGCTAGTATCAACAAAGGCTGCTTCAATTGTGTTACCATCAGAGCTTGTCCAATCCAGATAGCGTTTAAGGTCATCGGGCTTGAGTTCGGGAATCTTTACATTCTTTCTTTGCTTTGCTAGTTCCCCCTGTGCTTTCCTCTTTTTAAGAACAATGCCATGAAGTTTCTTTGCTAGAGCAACTGATTTATTTGAAAGAAGACTCAATGGGATGGTCTGCTCTGCAAGTGACCCTTTTGTTCTAATATTCAGATCTTGGTCGTCCAAGGATGAAAAGATTGCGTACAGGGTTCGATCATCAACACTCTTCCATTCATATTCTGCTTCTAAAACCGAATCATCAGTTAATATTTTCGGAAGGGCTGGTTTCTCCACTGGCTTGGATGAGCCCGAAGCGGGAGCAGGTCGTGCTGGGGTTGGGGTTGGGGTTGGCGACACTGGGGGTGCGGCTGCTACGGGTGCAACCGAAGCGGCAAGCTGACGGGCTAAATTTTGGGATTGAGGGCTAAAGTATGAAAGGTCTAAGGGGAAATCTTTTCCGTTCATACGAATAGTTAGAAATGTTCCCTCAAGTTTTACAAAAGATGCCTGTAATGTACGCCCTTGGGTATCTGTCCAGGAATGAATTGTTTGGGCAAATAGCCCAAGTTGGCCGAATACAAAAACCAAAGAAAGAACAAGGTATTTATTGAAAACATTCATGATGGTAAAATTTTTGTTATGTCTCCCACGGAAGGTCAACCTTTAGTTTTTTTGTTTCCCAAGGCTTAAAAACTTCAAAGATTTTACCCGGGTTCAAAATACCTTTCGGGTCGAGACTTTTTTTGATCGAAAGCATCGCATCCCACTCTGCCTGATTGAACTGTTCTTGCACAAAAGGTGTCTTAGCCAACCCCACCCCATGTTCACCACTAATTGCCCCCCCCAATGAAATTACTGTACTCATAAGCTTGGTGAGTGCTTTAACTGAACGCTGGGTTTCATCAGCATCCTCCTCATTGTACATGAAATTAACGTGAAGGTTTCCATCCCCACAGTGCCCAAACACTCCTATTTTTAAATCAAATTCAAGTCGTAATTCTTCCACAAATGCCACAAGCTCAACCTGCTTGGCCAGAGGCACGACAATATCTTCATTTAACTTGGTTGTTGCCAGTTTCTTCATCGCTGAAGAACCTTGGCGCCGCACCGCCCATAATCTTTCCGCTTCTTCCTCTGATTCTGCAGATCGATGGGCCAAAGCATTTTCCTTCATCCATGATTGGAGCAGCTTGGACTGGCGATAAACCTCTGATTCTTCTCCATCGAGCTCGATCAATAGCATCGGGGATGCCGGTACTCCTTCAAATACTTTTTCTCCCACATAATCTTGAAGGCAATTAATTGTCCACTTATCCATATACTCAAGAATAGAAGGTCGAAGATTCAACCTCGACAAGGCAAGTGGGGCAGATAAAGCCGTTTGGTCATTCCCAAAAGCCGCCAAAAAAGTGGATCGGTAAGTGGGGTATTCTATTAAACGAAGAGTTACCTCCGTTACGACCCCGAGAGTGCCTTCGCTGCCTATCCAAAGATCACGAACATTGTAAGCCGTGGCAAATTTCCGGGTTGCCCTTCCCCAAGTAACTTTTTCTCCAGATGCAAGATAACCAGAAAGTGCCAAAACATAATCTCTGGTCACACCATACTTTACACATCTTAATCCTCCAGCATTGCAGGCAATATTTCCTCCAATGGTGCAAAAATCTTTGGACGATGGATCAGGTGGGTAAAAAAGACCAACTTCCTGCACTTCTTTTTGAAGATTTGAAACAATTACACCAGGTCCGCAACGGGCAACCCGATTCTTTTCATCCACTTCGAGGGAGTCGAGTTTGCGTAAGTCCAATACCCACCCTCCGCAAATTGGCGTAGCACCACCAGTTAAGCTGGAACCAGAACCTTTGGTGGTCACAGGTATTTCAAATCGACTTGCTAGTTTAAGCACATCTCCCACCTCTTCAGGTTTTTCAACCTGTACACAAGCAGCAACTTCTCCAGCTACCTTCAAACCATCATGAGAGGCTGAAAACAATTCATTAGGGCTTACTTTAACGAGGTCCCCAAGCTGTTCCTTCAAGATAGTTGTCGCTTTGGATAGGTTGGATAAATTCACAAAAAAATTGAAGTCCTTCTCTGATCAATGGTTCATAATGCGAGTCATAGGATCAGATGGCTTTTGTATCTAAGCTTAATTTAGTGAGATTTCGAGCCTTCAGCATGTTGATCACATCGAAGACCTTTTGGTACCTCAAAGAACGGTCACCCCGAATGTGGATCACAGGTTTTTCTCCTTCTCTGCTCGCTACTTCGTCCAAGCGGACTTCTAGCTCAGCCTTGCTGATTGGATCCTGTCCCCAATGGTACATACCCTTCGCATCGATGGTAATAAATTGATCATCTAATTTTGGGGGTGGTTGGGTATCATTCGATGATTGGTCTGGCAGATCAATTCGATTGTACTGCTCGATCACCGGGGTGGTGATCATAAAAATAATCAGGAGCGAAAAAGCCAGGTCAATGAGAGGAGTGACATTGAGGTCAGATATAACCGCCAACTTATTGGCTCTCTTGAAGTCTCTAGCCATGAAAAAAACTAGGCGTTCTTCTCCAACTCAATTCGATCAGCAAGGTTGCTTGCAAAATTCTCAAGTTTGGTCATCTCCCCCCTGGCTTTCCCTAAAAGCCCATTGTATGCGAACACAATGGGTATGGCGACACAAAGGGCTGCTACTGTCGTAAGTAAGGCACCAGACACGCCAGGTGCCAGATGCTCAATCGTAGCACCTCCACTCTCCATGGTACCAAAAGCGTCCATCACTCCCCACACTGTGCCCAAAAGACCAAGAAAAGGAGCACCCGAAACGATGGTGGCTAACCAAAACATTTTTCCTTCATAACGGTCTCCAACCTCGGCAAGTGCCCGACGAATTGCATTTTCTACATAATTCATACGTACTTCCCCCGTAGCTTTTGTCCTTCGGGCCGCGTCCATTGCCCGAGAACAAAGGATAAGGTAAGGGCTACCTTCGCCAGCAAACAAAGCATCGTCGTAGTCAAATATAGAGGGGAGATCATTTATCCTCTTTTGGTCTCTTGCATTATTATTTGCTGCTTTTTTTAGCTCGGTGTACTTAGATAGCATTAGGCTCAAGGCGTAACAATTCATTACTCCCAATAAAATAATGACGACTTTCCCTGCCATATTTGAGTCTACAAAATAGTCGAGCAGTCCTGTCTCTGCTATAAAAACTACACTTACAAAATTCGATTCTATTCCCAAGTTCATATTCTTACTTTTTTAAACACCACTACCCTTTTCTCACTATTTCCCGTCTTTTAATCAATTAAAAATTAAGCCACACCTTGAGATTGACGAATCATGAGCGATTAAGTTTGCCCCATTCAGCAAACAAATTTAGGCAAACAAACATGAGAATCTCTCAAAAAATTATCTCTGAAATTAATCAAAATCCTTTCTCCACCACAGGAAAGTCTTCGGTCGTAGGGTTAGACGGCTTTGTAGACAAGATTGTTACCCCTGTTGATAAGAGGCATGGACAGGCTGAAAATTTTGATGCAATTGAAACCATTGCTGATTTAGGAGAGAGGGTATCAGCGGCAGCTGGCAAAAGTGCCAATATCGAACTTTTCCCACGCTTTGAAAAATTGGGGGGGAATGGACCGATTATGGCCAATGCCATGCTATCTCTTGGTCTGTCTGTTCGCTACATTGGAGCATTAGGCAACCCCACCATTCACACTGTCTTTGAAGAATTTGCTCAGAAAACCAAGGCGGTTTCTCTTGCCGAGTCAGGTATCACAACTGCATTGGAATTTAAAGATGGTAAACTCATGCTGGGCAATACCCGCAGCTTGGAGGAAATTGACTTTTCAAGAATTATTGAGTGCTGCGGGGAAGGTAAGTTTATAGAAATGATGGCGAACACTGATGTAGTCGCAGTCGTCAACTGGACAATGATTCCCAAAATGACATCTATCTTGGTTGAACTTGTGGATCGTATCCTACCCAACCTCCCTCCTCGCGACACCCGGTCTTTCTTTTTTGATCTCACCGACCCAGCTAAGAGATCCAAAGAAGACATTTTTGAAGTTTTAGAGGTTATTAGCCGATTCCAAGCTCATGCTGAGGCAACCCTTGGTCTTAACTACAACGAAGCCTTACAAGTTTGCGAAACATTGGGACTTAGCGGAGGAGACAAAAGTGAAGATTCCCTGAAAAGAATGGCGAAAGAAATCAGAAAGAAATTAGAAATTTCTTGCGTGGTGGTTCACCCGATTGACTCTGCTGCCTGTGCAACTAAGGACGGAGAGTGGTGGTCTGAAGGCCCCTACACCGAAAACCCAAAAATCACAACGGGTGCCGGTGATCACTTTAATGCAGGCTTTTCCACCGCTAGACTCTGTGGTTTTTCTCCCCTTACTTCTCTTGCACTGGCTACCTGTACATCCGGACATTATGTCAGAACAGCACAGAGCCCGAGTACGGGTCAAGTAATCGAACTTTTAAAACAAGCAACTATTATATAATTTATGAGTCATGAAACTGGCATTCTAATTTCCTTCGAAGGTTCCGAAGGGTGTGGTAAATCAACGCAAATTCGACGATTAGCTGATCGCTTAGAAGATGAAGACCACCGTGATGTTGTCGTCACTCGTGAGCCTGGAGGGACGGTTATAGGCGAGGATATCCGGCATCTTTTAATGCACGCAGATTCTTCCAAGAATATTTTCCCAGAAACTGAACTTCTCCTGTTTGCCGCAAGTCGAGCTCAACTCGTACGCGAAGTAATCTACCCATCCGTACAAGATGGGAAAATTGTTCTTTGCGACCGTTTCCTGGATTCGACAACTGTCTACCAGGGAGTTGCCAGGCAAATTGCAGATGACCCTGTTACTCAAATCAACGCATTTGCTGTCGGGGATGTGGTTCCAGACTTAACCGTGGTTCTTGATATTCCCCCCGAGGTTGGTCTTGAACGTATCAAGCACAGAGTTTCTGATATGCCAGACCGAATGGAGCAAGAAAATGTTGAATTTTATGGAAAAGTCAGAGAAGGGTATTTGCATTTGGCAAGAAGCTTACCTGACCGATTTTTCGTGGTTGATGGATTAGGAGAAGTCGATGATATCGAAATTCTCATCTGGAATGAGATCCATTCCCGCTTTTTCAACGAAGACTAAAGATCGTGCAGCAGGAGCAAGATCGAAGTCCAAAGGCTGCACTACTCGAAAGATTCTCAGTTGGTGAATTGCACCATGGCTTAATTTTTCAAGGCGATCCCATTGCCTCAGTTGAAAGCCAAGCGCTTGAACTGTCATCAGTCATTCTAAGTATGCCTGAAGGGGGAAAAGAACACCCTGATTTATTTCACCTTCGTCCAACTGGTAAAATGAGGATTATCACCGTGGAGAAAACCCGGGCTCTTCTATCAACACTCTACAGAACATCGAACCAAGGGGGTGCTAAGGTTGCCTTGATCCACGAAGCTGACAGAATGAGGAAGGAAGCCGCTAATGCTTTCCTCAAAACTTTAGAGGAACCTCCACCCGACACTTACCTCATCCTTCTTACGACTCGGCCCAACTCGATGCTTCCTACCATCCGCAGCCGTTGCCTATCAGTTCGGTTGGGAACCCACCACAAAGCCAGAACAGATGAGGATTGGCTTGAGTGGAAAAATAAGTACGAACAGTGGATTTTATCACTCTTAGACCGTTCCACTCTGGCAAAAGATCGAATTACCCCAATTTTCGCCGCTTACGGTCTGACCGCCAGTTTATTAAAAATCATTCGTGAAAAATCAGAAGCTGAATGTAAAGCGGCTGTAAAAACTCTTACCACAGAAATGGAAGACAAAGAAAAAGACGCTTTTGAAACTGGAGTTCGTAAGAGTATCCGCTCTCAATTTCTCCGGGAAGTCTCAGAGGTTACTAGATCTGTGGTAGTAAAGCTTGGCCAGAGCTCAGAAGAAATGAGTAAGCTCAGTAATCGGTTTGCCAAGGTAATCAACAAATTGGAAAAAAATACTGGATTACTGGAAGTTAATCTTAAAGATGAGGCAGCCTTGGAAGATTTTTATCTTTCCTCCCTACGTATCTGGTCTGCTAAGTAAATTCTCACTTTTTTATTATGAGCACAATTTTTGAAAAAATCATAACCAGAGAAATCTCCTCTGATATTCTCTTTGAAGACCAGACCTGTATTGCCATTCGAGATATTGAACCCCAAGCACCAGTACATATTTTAATCATACCTAAAAAGTTGATTCCTCGAATTGCTCTTGCCGAAGAAGAAGACCAGATTATTTTAGGGAGACTTTTACTTAACGCTCGTAAGATCGCCAAAGCAGAAAAGTTGGAGGATGGATTTCGGATTGTGATCAACAACGGGGTCGATGGCGGAGAAAGTGTTCCTCACCTGCATGTTCATTTACTGGGAGGCAGAAAACTCAATTGGCCGCCTGGTTGATGGTACATTTCTCCCGTGAATAAAACATTTTTTATATTGGGCTTTTTCTTATGCCTGCATGCATGGTCTGACCAAATTAAAACTTTGGACGGCTCCATTCTCCAAGGTGACATCCTTGGAATGTCTGATGGAAATATCAGCATTGAAACCCCCTATGCTGGAACCTTGCATATTCCTGAAGGTTACATTTCTGCTATTTCAAGCTCCCGCGTATTATCCTTAAGAACTGAAGACAACCGAACTTTTCGGGGAAAAATAGACTTCTTGGAAAATGGGACTTTCTCTCTAAAAAATCAAAGTGAAACCTTCTCCCTTCCTATGGTTCGCCACCTATGGCATGAGGATGCAGACGACCCCCTTATTCTTACTGCCCAACAAAATGCCGAAGCACTACTTTTAAAGTGGGTCCATGCACTTGGGCTAGACCTCACGGGGTCTTCTGGAAATGTTGATAATCTTGGGCTTGGTATTCGGCTGGATAGTTCCTTTGCAAATCAATTTCGAGGGTATGACTTTTACCTCTCGTACAACAAGACAGACAATGACAATATAGCTGTAGAAAATGAAACAAAAATTGGAGCCGAGTATGATTCTCGCTTTTATGACACCCTCTCTTGGTACGCCAAGGCTGATCTTGAAAATGACAAACTAGAAGAAATTGAACTGCGGGCAACCACAGCATTGGGTTTAAAATATAACTGGATTGAAGAACAGGATTACAAAATCGCACTTCGTTCAGGTTTGGCATTTAGGTATGAAAAGTCGGGTATATCTGAGAGCAAAGATCAAAATGATCCTGCCATTGATTTGGGTTTGGAATACTCTCACGATGTAAAAGATTACCTCTCGCTCGAAAGCGACCTTACTATCATCCCAAGCTTGAACAACTTAGATAAATTCTTACTTTCGAGCGATACAGCCGTAGTCTTTCCGCTAACAAAAGAAATAAATTGGAATGTACGATCAGGCTTAGCAGGAACCTACAATTCAACTCCTGTAGAAACAAAAGAGGAGGTAGATATAAAGTATTACATCCGTCTAATCTACTTATTTAAATAGGCAACACTACTACCTCTTGAGCCCTGTAGGAATCAAGTCGAAATAAGAAAATATTTCATTCAGTAAAGATCCCAACTGCCCAAGTAGCAAACATAGCAAGGCAATCATAAAAATGAAAAATAAGGGCTGTGGGAATGAGCTTTTCACAGAAAATATATAAAGTTCTGCCTATTTACCTTTTTGCTGTATCCACCTTAAAGCTTCCTCAAACCTTCGGTCATCTAGGTTTTGCTCAGATAAGTTAATTGTTTTTCCCCCTCGTCCTTGATTCCAATCCTCTGCCTTTTGTAAAGAGTTAAGGTTTCCTTTATGTTCCACTTTTATCTTTGATGTTTTGGGCTGACGGTTGAGAAATATCTTGGCTTTCCTGAAATCAGATGCAGACCCTTTGCTCGTAGGGATTGATTGATTTTCAGTCTTGAATTTTGCCCTGGTTACTTCCTCTGATCGTAAAAGTTCAGCCTTCCATCCTAAAACAACCCCTGCCCTTTCCGTAAAATTTAACTCTGCGTGCTCATCCTGAAAACCTGCATTTTGCTCGCCCCCCGTTATTTCCTCCACAGATGCCGACCTGTTTCCTGATTGTAAAAAAGAAATGGAATGCTCCAGATTTGTGACAGGTGCCACCACTCCTTTAAACTGTTTGCCTAGTTTTTGCGTACCTGCAAATGGGAGTGCATGATTTGGCTTGGTTCCGATTTGGTTAGACTCACCTTTTTCACCTTGATGCGGTTTGCTCTTGATTAAAGAAACTGATGGGGGGGAACCTTTCTGTCCATGTTGGTGTTTCTCTGGAAGTTCTTTTTTCTGAGAATGTATTGGTTGATCTTGGGATTTTGAAGGTGGTGGCAAGAATTTCTTTTTGTTTTTTTGGTTTGATGGGTTTCTTTTCTTTTCAGGAATCGTCTGCTTATTACCGATGTCCAAATTTTTAGGTACTGGTAGACCTTGTTTTTTTGATTTAGATTTTAATAAGATAGTAGAAGCATCTAAGACACTGCTTATGTTTTTATCAACTTGGGCAGAGGAATCAGTAGCAGGAATTTTCAGTTTGATTTCAGGAAAGGTATGAACAGTGGATTTCTGCTTTCGCAAAGATGTTTTTTTCCTCTCAGGTACAACCGATTCTTGGGGACCTGCTATTTCCCTCCCTTTCTTTTTGGTTCCCTTTTGATATTTTCTTTCTTCATTTGAGGAAATAAGGCCATCAGCAATATCGGTCTCAACCAAGGCATTTCCTACCTCGTTCAATTTACCAGATGAGGCAGTTAAGAGTTCTTTCGGTGAAGGCGTCGATGTATCAGTTGAAGAAAAAGATCTGGCCAAACCCGTGCTTGAGCTAGTTGGTAGGGGATCAATTCTCTTTTGGGCACAATTAGTACACAGCAGGCTCAAACCACAAAGGATAAAAGCCTTATGTACTCCAAAAAACATTAGCGGGGATTTTCTTTGCTTTGAACACTGAAAGGGTTCAATGCTTCAACAAATAAATCCATGGCAAGCCTTAATGTTGAGTCACCTGGTTCACTAGAAGTAATCTTAACCGCAAATGTTCCGGTTCGACTGCCTTGAATTCCACTTTTGCAGTCCAGAGAAGTGAACGATTCAAAACCAAGTGATTGACTTAAATTAATTCTCTCCAGCAAGCGAACTACGCTTTGGTAATCTAATCTCTGCAGGAAAATTTCCACAAATTCACCATAAACGCCAGATAAACCAGAAGAGTTGGGACTATCCCGAAATTTTTCTAGCAAACTTGCTATTTTAAACCCAAACCCAGCATCCAACATTGTAGTCCCATAATCATATTCTCCCGTTACAGAAACCCCATCTACACTCGCTTTTGCTTTAATCGTAACATCACAAGACAAGAACTTTCGAAAGGTGTTCAATAATTCTGTTTCATCCACTGATTTTTGGAATGGACTAAAGAAATTATCGGCAAAAAGGAAAGCGGCTACATCATAATCGTTTTTCCGTAATGAAGATGCAAGCTTAGGGTGGAGATCATTTGAGACCTGTCCGTATTGAAAAATCTCTTTCATTTCATTTTTCAGAAAGCGAGAATCTGGTTGATCGGACCACCAAGAAGTAAGAAGTACCAAACAGTTTTGGTCTATCCCGATCGAAATATGAGCGGACTTGTGATGAATAGAATGAAAATCAGGAAGCGTATTTTCATACACCTTCCAACTAGGCATTTGGGATTTTAAATCTAACTGATTGAAAATAAAATTTTTTACCCGTTGGTCGTCACCGATCGGCAAAACCAAGCCAAATAGAACATCACCCGGACGTTTTTCTTGGTAAAGATTACCCGGTAACTGCATGAAGTAAAGCACCCGCCCGTTGGGTTGAATTCCACATGATTGAGGATCCCACAGCATATCTTTAAAAAATGGTACTTTGGAAAGTAATTCCATAGGTAAAATCTTGGGCACACCGACTTCCTCAACCATCCGAAGGCTTGAAAAACTACATACGCCAAATGCATTTTTCGGCACATATGCCAAAGCACGATCATCAAGTTTACTGGATGCCAAATCATCTATAATAACAGCTTTCTTCACTCCCTCAGTGGCAACGCCCCGAGACTGACCATCAGGCAAAGTATGATAGATCCCGTAAATCAATGCCCCTACAATTAGAAGAACAAGGTAAGGGCTAGGGCTTTGGGTTTTCGCCTTTTCTGAAGAAGTTTCTTTTTTTACATTTCCTTGGTCAACACCCTCTGAGTTCTTACGCATAAGTGAAGCATTAAATGCAATCACCAAGGTCACGGCTAAAGGATCGAATACCAGCACTAAGATCAAGATAAACCACTTAACCACCCGGTTGACTGCGTCATTCATTGCTTCCTCAATCAAGAGAGGGTTCTCGGTGGCTTCTGCGGCTGCCACTTCAGGGTCAAATGCCCGAGCAACAAACTTAAAAGATCCAATATCGGTGGCACGAATTTTACCCTCTATTTCTAAGATCCTCCTCTCTGCCTCCTCCTTTTTACCCTGAAGTTCACTTTTTTTCTCTTCTAATTCTGCAGAGCTATCAGGGCCAAATGCCGAAGTAGTTTCACTCATCATAGTAATTTTCTTGCTCGCTTCTGCAATTTCAGACTCCAAAGACTTAATTCTGTCATCAACGGAAGATCTTGCCTTCTGTAGGTTTTCCAAAGCGGTTTTCACATTATCCGCTTGCTCCGCACTTCCTGTGGTTAACCCGGTTATTTTTTGGTTCGCATCTGAAATTTCTGATTGGATAGATTCAATTCTTACATCCAATGATTCATACCTTATATTCAAATCATCACGGGCTTTTTCAACGGCAACATTGATTTCCGAAAGAGATCCGCGTAAGCCCTCTCTCTCCTCCGCCTGAGTCTTGAGCAATTCGGATGCTTTCTTAAAACCATTTTCTTTCAAAAATCCGCCAGGTCCTTGATCTCGATAGACTTTTACTGCAGCATCCAATTCCTCCAGCCTTTGACTACTTTTTTCTTCCTTCGCTAATTCTTTCTCAATCCTCTGATTGATTTCAGATTTTACCTCCTTACGGTTATCTTCCAATTTGGAAATGTCTGCACGACGAATCTTGATGACTTCTTCGAGTCTCTTCTTTTCTTCTTCTCGTTTTTGCCGTTCCCCAACGATTATTTGATCAGTCTCATCCGCGAGGCGTGCTTTTGATTGTTCCGCCGAGGCGATATCTTTCCTTCTTTCTTCGATATATTTTTCGAGACGAATTCTCTCCTCACCTTGCTTTTCTTCTCGAAGTAATGATCCTCTTTGCCCAGATACTTGATAGGCTTGAACAAGACGGTCAAACTCTCCTTGCTGCCTTTGTAAACTAACGATCTCTTTTTCATATCCTTCCACTTGACTAAGAGTTTCCTCAAAAGCTTGTGAAAGGTATCCATAAATTCCTGCAGAGGTAATACCAATCAGCAAAGCCACCGCGATCAGTAAATATGTTCTTAGCGTTTGATTACAGGTTTTCCAATGCCGATAGAGAAAAGAAGCAGCCACCAGCTTCCCAAACTCCAAGCTGGATGCCATTATAATAATCGGAATGGTAAAGGAACTAACAGCACCGAAGGTGAGGGCTATGCCTCGAACGCTAAAGTATGCAGCACACCCAGCAATAAAAAGGGCCGATGCTCCAATAACCAAAGTAAATGGTTTCATACTTACTTTTCTCAGAATTATGATGGACTGAAAACAAGAACTTATTCCCAAGAGTATTATTTATTCACGAAATGATCTTTTCCGTTTCCACTCGGGCATGAAAATACTTTGATGATACTTGGATGGATTATCACGATTTTTTTACTAGTATTGACTGGATAGTGGTGGGTGCTTATTTGGCCCTTACCACTTGGGTGGGTCACCAATTGAAGGGAAAGCAGTCTACGATCAAAGACTTCTTTCTAGGGGGCAGATCTTTACCCTGGCTTGCCGTAACCGGCTCGATTATCGCCACAGAGATAAGTGGTGTTACTTTTATAGGAGTTCCTGGCATGGTTTACGCAGCGGGTGGAAACTTTACTTACCTTCAATGGGGAATTGGTTCGATTATTGCCCGAATTTTAGTGGGTATCTTCTTTGTCAAAGTTTTCTATGAAAGAGAAATTTTTAGCCCCTATGATTACATGGGAAATCAATTAGGAGAAGGTGCAAAACGGTTGGCCACTCTCATCTTTCAAATTGGAGGTATTCTTGGACAAAGTGTTAGAGTTTTAGTCGCCGCTCTGGCTCTCAAAGTAGTAACTCCTCTAGAGTTCGACCATTGTATCTGGATTATTGGATTCTTTGCCATTGGTTGGACATTGATGGGAGGTATGAGAACCGTAATTTGGACTGATGTCATGCAGTTTTTTCTCTTTGTCAGTGCTGGTCTGTTTTCTCTCTTTTGGATTCTGTCGTCCCTCGATGGAGGCTGGAAAGAAATGATTGAAATCGGAAACTCTGCTGATAAGTTCACCCTCCTTAATCTTACAACAGACCCAGCAGTTGGCTTCACTCTATGGGTTGCGATTATCGCTGTACCCTTTCAAAACTTAAGCGCTTTTGGGGTCGATCAGTTAAATGCTCAACGAATGTTTTGCTGTCGAGATGAAAAAGATGCCCGCAAAGCAATGATCGCAAGCTCCGGTGCTCTCATCCTTACACTACTCATGCTCTTTGTGGGGGCTGCCCTCTTTGCCTATTACGAACCGATGAGAATGTCTGGAGCTGAACCGCAGGTCTTTGCTAAAGATTCAGATTCTATTTATCCTGTTTGGATTGTGACCGAGTTACCAGTTGGGTTAAGGGGACTTATTCTTGCGGGTGTTTTTGCCGCAGCCATTTCTAGTCTGGACTCTATACTCGCCGCACTTTCTCAGACTACATTGAGCTTATTTAAAGACAGGTTTGCTAAAAATGAAGAGAAGAAAAAGCTGCGTTTTTCCAGACTATTGGTTCTATTCTGGGGGATTCTGTTGTCTGCCTTTGCCATAGAACTCGACACTCTTCGAGGTAATGTAGATGTGGTCAAGTTGGCATTTGGAATGATTTCTTACACAACTGGGCCTATGTTGGGGATGTTTCTAGCCTCATTGCTCACCCCTAAAGCGAGCGCTAAAGGTCTATCTTTGGGATTTCTTGCCTCTTTCTTGCTCGTCGGAAGCCTCCGGCCAGACTTTTATCAAATCCTGATTAATTATAACATCATCACAATTCAAGACGCATTGGAATGGAGCTTCCTCAAAGATAATCACGGTAAGCTAGCAATTGTCATCAATACCGTTTGGGCCTGGCCCCTTACTGTTTTTATAACTTGGGGCATGGGTGTTTTGGTGCCGAAAAAGAAAATTTAATGTGAACAAACAACTGCAGATTTTTCCAAAGCCTCAAAAAATCTCTTTCTCACCGGGCTCATTCACCAAAACCCGAATTTGGGAAATTCATGTACTTGAACCCCATTTTGAAAAAGTTGTCCATGAGACATTAAAAAGTAATGAGCAAAACTTTTTCACCAATAGCACCCAGCCAACGCTATTAGTGAAAAAAAAGCCACAGACAAATATCGAAGGATACCGTTTGGAAATAGATACTAACCAAGTGCGAATCGAAGCCTCCCATCAAGCAGGAGTTTTCCGGGCACTCAATACCCTCGCGAAAATTGTCCAAAATAGTACCAGTCAAAAGAAAATTCCATGTGCGAGAATTGAAGATTATCCAGTTTTCAAACGTCGGGGGTTTATGCTTGATGTAAGCCGGTGCAAAGTTCCAAATATGCAAAGTATTTGGGAGCTTATCGATCTGTTAGCGAAGCTTGGATACAATGAGTTACAACTTTATGTGGAGCATACATTTGCCTTTGCCAAACACCCCATCGTTTGGAAAGAAGCATCTCCGCTGACAGGGGAAGAGATCAGGCAAATAGATGAGTATTGTAAAAAGAAATTCATTGAACTTGTGCCCAACCTCAACTCATTTGGACACTTCGAGAGGTGGCTTAGGCATGTTGCTTACCATAACCTGGCCGAGTGCCCCAATGGCTTTCGCAGGGATGAGCCGTTTATGGAAAGAGACCATGGGAGTACCCTCAAACCAAACCAAGAAAGCTTGAATTTCATGGACCTCCTTTATCAGGAATATCTACCCAACTTCAGCTCCTCAAACTTTAATGTTGGCATGGATGAGCCTTGGGAACTTGGACAAGGTTGGAGTTCGGAGAAGGTAAAGACCCACGGTAAAGCCAAAGTATACCTTGAGTACCTCGATGGCATCCGGGGCTTGGTGGAAAAACATGGAAAGCACATGCAGTTTTGGGCAGATGTCCTGCTGGAAGAACCGGAAAATGCAAAGCTCCTCCCCCCATCAGCAAAACCAATAATTTGGGGCTATGAAGGAGACCATCCCTTTGCTGAACAAGCTGAAATTATATCTTCCTGTGGATTGTCTTTCTGCCTGGCTCCGGGAACAGCGACATGGCGAAGTTTTTCAGGGCGATGGCCGACAGCGAGGCAAAATCTTGCCAATGCGTTCACCCACGCCTTTAAACATCATGCTGATGGTATTCTTCTCACAAGCTGGGGAGATTGTGGTAATCATCAACCATGGCCTATTTTTTACCCCTCCCTTTTTCTTTCCGCTCAGTGGGGATGGCGAAATCAAGACATTGATGATCAAACACTGGCCAAAGAAATTAATTCATCCCTTTGGTCTACTACATCTTCAGATCCAGCAGGGTTACTCATTGAGCTCGGCAAACTCGATGAAATACTCGGTGCTATGATCCCAAATGCAAGCCTTGCATGGAATATTTTATTCAGCTCACAACCTGAGAAAATGCCTGGATTTCTCAAAGAAAATTTCACTGCCGATAAACTAAACCAAGGGATTGAGCACCTCAATTCTCTGCAACAAGACTTGGAAAAAATCCCCAATTTTGAAGGAAAAGATGAGTTCCAAAAAGAAATCTCACTTGGAATTGATTTAAACTTGATCAGTCTGCAAAAAGGGATTGCACAGATGAGCTCTCTCCCATCCCCAGAAAATAACGCAACAGACATAGTGAAGCGTTTTGAAAGTAACTGGAGCCAAAAAGCTAGATCCGGTGGCCTTAAAGAAAGCAGCATACTTTTAAAAGATGCCCTGATGTCTACATAGAAAAATTATCTACTGTGGGTAATTCTTTCGCAATCGCATCCGCCAAAATCCTGCCTTTGCTTGTTAGCTTCCAGTTGTCTGCTTTATCTATCATCTCTTCCATTTGAAGCTTGTGGAAAAAAGTTTTAATCTCTGAAAAGTGCTGCTTATCTACATTAAACTTTTGCCCAATTTCGTCCAAACAAATACCTTGATTCATGCGAAGACCAAACAGAACCGCATCATTCGCCAATTCATAGGGTTGTAGTTGCTCAAACTCAGCAAACTCGGGTTCCATTGATTGCTCCCATTGCTTGGCCCACTCTTCCACATTCGCGAGATTCTTTCGCCGAACGCCCTGAAATTGAGTGGCAGCAGATGGCCCATATCCGATCCAATCATTCATCGCCCAGGTGTTGATGTTATGCAAACAGGCCTTACCCTGCTTAGCATAATTGGAGACCTCGTATTGTGGGTAACCACATTGCGGTAAGAACTCCCATGCTTTTTCGTAGTATGTGGCTTCTTTTTCAGGATTAATTTTCACTTTCCCCTCCGAGAGTTTTACAAAAAGAGCGGTATCTTCCTCAAAAGTAAGACAGTAAGTAGAGATATGATCGGGGTCGAGTTGCACCGCACATTTTAAATCTTCTTCCCACATTTCTAGACTCTGCCCAGGGGCACCAAACAGTAAGTCGATATTTACTGAGGAAAACCCCGCATCTCGAATCAAAGAATAAGCACTGAGGGCTCGATCCACTTCATGAGCCCGACCGAGCTCTTTCATCAATTGAGGATTGAATGTTTGAATCCCTAAAGATATCCGAGTCACTCCAATTTCTTTAAAATTCCTTAATTTATCAGGTGTGATTTCAGAGGGTGCAATCTCCACACTCCACTCCATCAAGTTTTCTAAATTTTGAGTATGAATAATTTCGCCCAACCGCAATATTTGCTCTGGACCCAGAAGACCGGGTGTTCCACCACCAATAAAAATTGTAGAAAATGATTGGGCGGGTGAAAGGTACTCCATTTCCAGGTTTAACCCGCTAAAAAATAAATCAAATCCCTTTTTGCTTGGTCTCTCTTGGTAAAATGCGCAAAAGTCACATGTCGTAGAACAAAATGGAACATGTACATACATCCCTAGGCTCGAAAGTTGTCCTGTCTCTTTACTTTTTTTGAGCATTGTGTAGACTTGGATTCGTTATCTGTAAATTAATCATGAAATTAAAAATCAAACTAATCTCTTTTATCAGCTTGTCACTAAGCTTGTTTATTTTATCGAGTTGCAATAGGCCGAGCTTTATCAATTTGACCTCGTCTAATATTAGTCAAAATCCATCCGGTATCTATACTCTGCAAACAGAGGTTGATCTGCAGGACAGAAAGATTTTGCCCCAATCGATCCTGGTTAATCTAGTGGTTGGAGGAGAGAAGGTCTCCATGGTTCAAGACCCTGTTAACCCATTCCTGTGGAGTTGTGATTATAAATTGCCTACCGGTTTTGATGAAGCAACCTATTACTTTGAAGCTTCGTACTTAAAAGAAAAAGATAATGGAGCACAGTCGCAGAGATCTTTAAAAAGTGACCTTCAGGTTTTTCGTTTAGAAAACCGATATGTTGGTAATCTCGCATCATACCGCGGACCCGTTGGAGTTGAAATTGCAGTCCAAGGGCGTGGCCTCACAAAATACGATTCCATTACCATAGGTGAAGAGCAAGCAAGTACCCGATACCTCTCGGAAAATGAGCTTCGGTTTACAATTCCCTCCTTACCTGCCGGAGTGGATTACCCAGTGCAATTAATAGGTGGTCCCCATGGTGCCTTGGATATAGGAAATTTTAGGGTAGATGAAAGTGTCCTCAGTGTTGTCCCTAATTCTCTAGACATCCAATCCGGGGATTCCGCCACGATATTATTTAAAATTGATTATGAAGCCCCCAGCGGAGGCATTCCAATAGATATAAAAACCAACATCCCCAAATCACTTGTCATGCCGGAGGCATTAATCGCAGAAGGTGATAAAACAGTAAATATCCCAGTTCGGGGAGGAGAAGCTGGTGTGGGTAAAATGATTATAACCGCTTCGGGCTACGAGCCAGTCGAAGTCCCTGTAAAAGTATTTTAACACTTCGAGCACTTTTGGAGTGAATGCGTCCGCCCGAGCGCACGCCTTTGATATTTCTGTCATCATTCCTTGCTACAACCGAGTTGAATTTCTTAGGCAGGCCCTACTTTCAGTTTCAAAGCAAAGCCTTTGTCCGACTGAAATCATTGTAATTGATGACGGTTCTGTAACGCATCTGGAAAAAAAACTAGCCTCTGAATTCCCTCATACTCTCTGGTATCGGCAACAAAACCAAGGCGTGTCCTCAGCCAGAAACCTTGGAATCCAAAAAGCCCAATGCCCATGGGTTGCTTTTTTAGACTCAGACGATGAGTGGAAACCAGAGAAATTAGAAAAGCAAATTAGGTTCCATAAAAGCCATCCAACTATTCTTGCTTCTCACACCGATGAAGTGTGGGTAAGAAACGGCAATCAAGTATTGCCTCCCAAATACCTAAATAAAGCACCGGAACAACTTTTTAAAAGATCACTAGAGCGATGCTTAATCTGCCCATCCTCTGTTCTCCTACATCATTCTATCTTTGAAAAGTTTGGATGCTTTGATAAAAATCTTCCCGTCTGTGAAGACTATGACTTATGGGTGCGGATTTTATTAAAAGAATCCTTTGGATACATCGATGAAAAACTCGTTGTCAAACATGGTGGGCACTCGGACCAATTATCGAGACAGAATTGGGGCATGGATCGTTTTCGGGTTAAATCTCTAGAAAAATTAGTGGAAAAGGGTGAAATTCCTTCCGGTAAACAAGAAGCTATCTTGTCTATTCTAGTTCAAAAATGTAAGATTCTTTCTAAAGGGTTCAGGAAGCATAATAAAGACAAACAGTCCGAAATGTACCTTCAACAATCCTTTAAATATCACAATTTATTGCATACCTTACACAGAGATTAAATAAATGAATTTCATCATTGCCTTACAAGCAGAAGCCAAGCCCTTGATTGATGCACTGAAATTGAAAAAGGTGTCAGGTTCCCTCCCCTTCCCTACTTTTCAAAATGACAACCACCAACTTGTTGTCTCTGGTATTGGAAAAATTGCATCCGCTGGAGCAACTGGTTTTTCACTCGGAAAAAGTCACGCTCAAGATCACCCTTTCCCATTTTTAAACATCGGCATCGCCGGGCATGGATCCTTGGGTGTAGGGACTCTATTTATTGCAGACCGTATCTTCTCGGAAAACCATAGTTCTATCTATTATCCTCCGCAGCTTGTAGATTCCGAAATCATAAGATCCCCCCTGCAAACTTGTGAGCTACCGAATAGGGATTATCAGGAGAAAAAAGGGTATGATATGGAAGCCCACAGTTTTTATACCACTGCCTCCAAGTGTGTAACTCGGGAATTGGTCCAAGTTATAAAAATTGTATCTGACAACTTGCACCAACCGCTTGATACTTTTAATCCGAAGGTCGTATCAAAATTGGTCGAAACAAATCTTCCCACCATTCTTGGTTTGGTCAGAAGCTTGGAAAAGTTAGCCAATGAAATTTCTCCGGATCGTGAGACATTAGCTTTTAGAAGAGATGCATTACATTCTCAAAACTTTACTGAAACTCAAACCCACCTTCTGGTTCAACTGCTAAACCACTCAAAGTCTTTCGATATAGAAGAGGCTAAAATCCTACAATCTTTGAAGAATGAAAATAGTGCAAAATCAGCATTAAAAGCTCTTGCTCATTTGATCGAACCTTACCGAATTCTATCATGATCGAATATATTTATTTCGAAGTGGGCATAGAAGACCATCCTCGTACTCAAGAATTTTTCCGTCGTTTTCCAAAGGCGACAAAAATTCCCTGCAATCACTACAAAGAGGTATTTAACCCGAGAGGACAAAGTTTCAGGCTACAAAAGAAGAATCCCGCCCTTATACTAGCAAAACAAAACGGAAAAAAAATTCATCCTATTCCTGCAAGCTATGGGGTTGGAGGGTCTCAAAACTTCTATTTTTCTCATCTCCTGAATTGCCTCTATGATTGCAGGTATTGTTTTTTGCAAGGTATGTTTCCGTCCGCTCATTATGTCCTTTTTGTAAACTTTGAAGATTTTCAATCAGAGATTAAAAAAAAGCATGATGATTTAGGAGATAGCCCCAGTTGGTTCTTTTCAGGTTATGACTGTGATAGCTTGGCACTGGAATCGCTTACCGGCTTTGCCCAAGATTTTATTCCATTCTTTCGAAAATTACCAAACTCATGGCTTGAGATTCGGACAAAAAGTATAGCTAGCCAAGTATTGGAAAAAACAGATCCATTGGATAATGCAGTGGTTGCATTCAGTTTTACCCCAGAAGAAATCAGCCAGCAACTAGAGCACAAGGTTCCCTCTGTACAGTCCCGTATTAAAGCGATGAAAAAACTGGCGAATCTTGGATGGAAGATAGGCCTCCGGATTGATCCAATCATTGATTGCGTCGACTTCAATACTCGCTATGCCAAACTCTTTGAACAATTAATTACGGCACTCCCTGCAGAGTCGCTGCATTCGGTTAGCTTGGGTGCTTTCCGTATGCCCACTGGCTTTTTCCGAAGCATCCAAAAGCTTTATCCAAAAGAACAATTATTTTCCGGAAAATTAGAAAAGAAAAATGGAAATATTGCTTATCGTGCAGAGATTGAAAAGGAAAGGATTTCTACCTGCCAATCGCTTCTACTGTCGCACATTCCTAAAGAAAAACTCTACCTTTGTGACCCTGTTGAAATAAAATAGATATCAACACGACTATCCGATTGCATTTTATAAAACAATTTACTAATTTAACATAAATTGGATTTCGCCACCTTAGCTCAGTTGGTAGAGCGCCTCACTTGTAATGAGGATGTCGTCAGTTCGACTCTGACAGGTGGCTCCATTTTATTTTGAGTTTTCCCCTTGAAAAACTTGTCCCTTAATTTCTGATAACCAAGAAATATACTGGGGGTTATTAGGTACAAGTTGGACTATTTTCTCAGCATAAGGCAATGCCTCATTCCACTTTTGTGATTGTAAAAGTAACTGAACAAGGTTTTGCAAAAATTCTGGGTTATCTGGTTGCAACCCAATAGCTTGACGAAAAGAATTGATTGCATCTTCAACTTTCCCGTTTTTCCAATAGGCAATCGCTAGATTATTAAACACACGAGGGTTTTCCTGCCAATAAGCAGAAGCTCTTTCCAAAGAACGAATGGCTTCAGGAATACGCTTCTCATCTTCTGCCAATAATAATCCCAAAGAGTAGTGAATTTGTCCCCAAGTTGGTTGCAAGCGGGCTGCTTCCCTTAAAAAACTTTCAGCTTCCTTGCTCTTTCCTCTTCTGCTCAATAGGGTAGCCAAATTCATACGGGCAGGCACATAGGTATCCTCCCGACGAATAGCCTGCCGATAATGCTTTTCAGCCTCGAGAGGAAGGTTTTGATTTTCAGCTAGAATTCCGAGTGAAAGATTAGACTCTGGCCTATCAAGATTGCTCATGTAGCGAAGCTTGAGTTCTTCAAAAACTTTTCTGAAAAGTTTAAAATCTGAGGGAGAAAATAAGGCATGAGGTGCTCGGGAAAGTAGGCGAGCAGCTTCGGTGCGTACGGAGCGAATGGGATCGCTGAGTACCTTTACCAACTCTGGGTAAATTTCCGAAACAGGCATCCCCTCTAATTTGGATAGAGCTGCGACCCGAATGACGGACTGATTAGAATCAAGATTTCTCTTTGCCTCCTCAAAACTGATATCACTTATAAACCGGCGCAAAGCAAGCATCGCTCCAGCTCGCGTAAATGCAGGCGATTCCAAATCTCGACAGGTATCAAGCAAAAGCTTTTCAGCTTCCGGTCTTCCTTTCCGAAAAGCATGAAAAGCTTCGGGGTGCCTTACCTCTTTGGCTCGGTCTGGTCCCTTAAATTTCGTAATCGCATCCGCTGCCCATTGGGGGTTTTTATCTTGGTGGCATTGATTACATGCATTTGGAGACCCAAATCGTACAGAAAGATCGGGGCGGGGAATACGGATACTGTGATCCCTGCGATCATCGATACCCATGTAGGTTTTGTGGGGCATATGACATTCAACACATTTTGCCCCCTCTGTACCCATAGGGTGAAAATGATGGGAAGGAGAATCGAAACCGAGTGGGTTTTTATCATTGGGGACATGACAACGGGTACAAAGCTGATTATCATAAGTATGTAACTTCACTGTATGTGGATCATGACAATCAACGCATTTTACTCCTTGATGGAACATCTTGCTTTGAACATAAGATCCATAAACATAAACTTCATCGTCAATCTGACCGTCCACATGATAAGTTGGAACTTGCATATCGGGTGACCACGGTTGCACAACTTCAGGCAAAAAATGATCCAAGAAAGAACTTCCTGCATGATGTCCGGGGTGAACAAAACTTCTCCTCGCATGACACTTGGCACAGGTTTCAATCTGAGCAATATTGGTGCTGTTTACATCGGCCAGTGCAAAACTCGGCATTTCTTTAAAATCACTCCCCCGCCTTGCAAGCTCCACGTGTTCTCGACCTGGACCGTGACATGATTCACATGAAACATTAATTTCAGAATATGCAGTAGAAAAACTTTGAGATGTATTATCAAATTTTTTCCTCAGATTGGTGGAATGGCAATCGGCACACATGTGATCCCAGTTTTGCAGAGAACGAGTCCAAAAGAGAGGATCCGATGGGGCAATTTTTTCATCTGGATACAAATGATACCATTCTTTTTTCTCAACATCCCAACAGGTTGGAAGAACTTGCATACGACCGTCAGGAAATTTCACCAAATACTGCTGAAGGGGTTCCCAACCAAATGTGTAAGCGACTTCGAAAACCTCCATATCCCCTGATTGATTTTCGGTTTCTACCAAATATTTATCACCCTGCCTAAAAAATTTGGTGGTCACTCCATAATTAACAAAAATAGAGTTATTAAAGTCTGCTCGTACTGTCTGATCATCCGGTAATTCCATCGCATGAAAATGGTGGGATTCTTTCCATTTACTATGAGCTTCCTGGTGACATTCTGCACAAGACGTTGAACCAACATGGTCATTTAACCTGTATAACTCATTGTCTGTCTCAGAGGAACTTTCTACTGAGTTAAAGCTTTGCTTTTTTTCGCACGAAACACAGACCCACAAGACGATATTGATTAGAATAATCTTAATAGAAAATGTCATTTTAAGTTTTCTTTTTGCTTGAAGTATAGGGTTTAAGCAATGCCCAACAAATAATTTGACTCTTTTTTTTACTTATAAAAAGATATGGTCCATGGTGAAGATCAGATTTGACTACATATTTAAGGATTATTCTTTTGATACTCGGATCATTGCACTACAGGTACCCCTTGGTATTGAGTAAGAAATAAGAGGTAAAAATTGGCATTGACCAACTTGGAAGCCTTTTCAGAAATCTTTCATACAAAGAGGCTTTTGATACCAAAATAATTGCTCACAAAGTCAGCTGAAAATATAACTGAATTCATTGACTTTCAAGTTAGACCAAAGTAAGCGGGCAAATTTTGCGAAACCAATAGCCGGTCATGCAAAAATATCCGCCAAAAAAACGCCCAACCTTGGGCATAATTATATAGCAAGAATTTGTGGTTTAAATTTGGCTAAATATTTCGGCCCACTGTTGACGAAAGCATTTTTTGGTACTCAAAACCAATTGATAAATTACCACACTTATCAATAATTAAATTCTCTAAATACATGTTAAAAACCTAACAAATCAAAGCAGTATCAAAATTAAATATTTTTTTTCCAAAAACGAAAGATTTTAAAACATATTGGAATATATTAACAGCATGATTTCAATACCAAGCAAAAACCTGCAGCACCATAGAAAAATCTTGCCATGCAAGTTTAATCGCATCAAATTTATATAATGAAAATCTTCCACGCTTTTGTTTTATTATGTTCATTTCTTTCAGTTTCTTACGGATCAACTGAAAGAGATTTTCATTCAATAAACGGACAGAAAATCAAAGGTCTTGTGGAGAAGTTTTTTGAAGATGGTGATATTCTACTTCGGAGAAGTAAAGACAAACAACTTTTTCGGATTAGCTTGGATATTTTCACAGAAGACGACCAAGCATTTGTAAAGAACAACTTTGCTCCAAACCACGATGCCTTACCCGAGTTTCAAAGACCTCTCTCACCATCTGTTCTCAAAGCCAACTCCCGCTACATAGACAGCTTAATCGATCAAAGAATCGGATCGTACAGACTTCGCCCTAACAAAGTTGCGAGTGAAGAAGTTTTCCTTAGGAGAGCATATTTAAAAATAATCGGTCGTATTCCTACTTTTGATGAGGCCAACGAATTCTTAGAAAACCGGGACAGGTCTACGAAAAAGTCTGAACTCATTGACAAACTTTTAGGCAGTCATGGGTATGTAAGTCACTGGTTCAACTTTTGGGCAGACATTTTGCGAGCCAAACAAAATCTTGGGAACCGTGTTTCTGGAAGGCCTTACATTGATTACATCCGTGAATCGATCGCCACCAACAAGCTTTATGATGTTTGGGTCAAAGAAATGTTATCTGCCTCCGGCCCCATGTGGGAACGAGGAAATGGTGCAGTTGGTTATTTTATTCGCGATCGAGGTATGCAATTGGACAATATGTCAAATACAGTTCGAGTTTTCCTCGGAACAAGCTTGGAATGTGCCCAGTGCCATGATCACCCGTTCGACCGCTGGTCACAAAAGCAGTTCTACGAAATGGCAGCCTTTACCGAAGGAGCAGGTAACTCTGGTTACAATACCGGTGAAAACATGAGTACTTTCAATAAACTTGTTCGAGCTGAACGAAAAAGGATGAACAGAGAGGATAATGTCAATGCCTCTGAGCGAATTAGGCGGGCAAGTTTAAATTTCAATGACATTATGGGTATCGGTTTGGCAAGCATGGGCAATGGAAAGATCAAGCTGCCCGGTGACTATCAATATGATAATGCCTCCCCCAATCAGGAGATAAAAGCTTCCACAATCTTTGGTCTCACCGCAGAACTTGATGAAAACCTCAAGGTTACGGGTTCAAGATCTTCTTATGCAAATTGGGTAGCCTCTGAGTCTAACCCTAGGTTTACCGCCGTTATTGTGAACAGACTATGGAAAGAAGCCTTTGGGCTAGCATTCATCGAACCATTGGACAACATGATTGATGATACCATGCCCACGCACCCCAAACTGCAGCTTCACCTTGAGAAAGTTATGGTGGCACTAAATTACGATATAAAAGAATTCTTGCGTATAATTTACAACACCCAAGCATTTCAACGTGAGGCTCCCAAACCAGATATGATGGCTCGCGATAACAAAGACACAATTATGCCACCGGAAGTTAAGTGGGTACTTGCCGGCCCAAACCTAGAAGCTCCAACTCGTGGAAGTATTCCCTATTTTTATCAGGGACCACTTATGGAAAGAATGTCTGGTGAGCAGCTCTGGGATTCTTTAGTAGCCCTAAACTTTTCAGATGTAGACACACGACAAATTAAAAGAGGAGATTCTTACAGTGCCTATGAAAGCTACCTTGAAATGACAGGGGAAGAATTATTTGCTTTAATGATGAAACGCGCGGGGCTACAGGCTGGTGCGACAGCAGCTCCAAAAAAAGAAATGGAAATGGCTTCAAAACTTGGTGAACCTATCAACGCTGAATGCCCACTTAAACCTGGTCGTGCGATTGATCCATCCTTGAAAGCGCTTAATGAAAAAGGTGAAACCATTGGGTTTTGTTGTCGTTCTTGCCTGAACCGTTTCAAAGAAAGCCAACCTCGCCCAGCTGGTTCAACCGCATCGAAGGAAACAGATATGAAGTTCGGTGACCCTATCAATTCAGACTGCCCGATCAAACCTGGCCGTCCTGTAGATCCGTCTCTTTTAGCTTTGAACGATGACGGCGATACTGTAGCTTTCTGCTGTCGCTCTTGCTTGAAACAGTTTGAACAGAAACAAAATGCGCCCCCAGAAGTCGCTAAAACATCCGCCAAACCTGCTCATGACTATGGGAATTATGTCAGGGATCAAAACTCCATACGAGCTTCCGAAGTTGGTTCTCCAGCACCAGCGGGGCACTTAATCAGAGAGTTTGGGGCTTCTGATAGAGATCAAATTGAGGGGAGCCACAAACAGGCATCGGTCACACAAGTTCTAAATCTTTTGAACGGATATGTTGAAAAACAATTACTCAAGAATGACAAGGTGCAGATACTTGAAGTCGTTAAAAGAGGCAAAACTATAGACACCAAAATCGAAAATGCATTCCTTGCTGTTCTGAATCGAGAACCGAGCAGCTCAGAAATTCGGACATTTAAGGATGCGGTGCGTGGAAGTAGTCATCCAGAAAAAGACTTAATTTGGGTACTGGTTAATAGCCACGAGTTCCTGTTTGTTCAATAATTTGAAACCAAACCATTTATAAATACTAATTAAGGAGACATCACATGAAATTATCACCAAACACTATTGACGAACTTGGGCGTCGAGAATTCATTGCTAACGCTGCAAAAGCCTGCCTCGGAGTTGGTCTTATGCCCATGGCTGGTTCTTACATTCACAACAGTGTTAAAGCTCTTACCCCTGGGGCTAGACCAGCAGCAGCAAGACATGTCATTTATCTGAACATGTCTGGTGCTATGTCTCACCTAGATACATTCGGGCCTAAACCAAACAACCCTGACATTCAAGGCCCTGTAGAATCGATTGCAACCAGTGCAGATGGTGTGATTTTATCGGAAAACCTTCCTCTCACCGCTCAGCACATGCACAACTCGGCTTTGATAAAAACCATGGTTACAAGCCAAGGTGCACACATGCAAGCCAGTTACTTGATGCACACGAGCTATCTTAAACGGGGAACAATTGTGCACCCAACATTTGGAAGTTGGGTATCAAAACTTTCAGGTCCAATAAACCGAACTATTCCCCGTAATGTAAAGATCGGTGGTGGTGGTGGTGGTGCCGGTTTCCTTGAAGCTGAACACGGTGCCCTTCCCATAGGAAATCCCAAGTCTGGTCTCGCAAACAGTGCCATGGCCTCATACTTGGATCAAGAGTCATTTGGAAATCGTATTACTATGGCTGAAAAGCTAAATGTTAACTTCACTGCCCAATACCAACAAAAACAAGTCCGAGCTTATTCCAATCTTTACAAAGACGCGATCAAGTTAATGGATAGCGATGACCTCAATGCTTTTGACATCACCAAAGAGCCTAAGGCGATGCATGATCTGTATGGCACTTCCAATTTTGGACAGGGCTGCCTTTTGGCCCGCAGGTTAGTTGAAAACAAGGTTCGTTACATTGAAGTATCCCGTGGCGGTTGGGATACCCACGGTAATAATTTTGAAGCTGTTGCCAATAACTGTGCAGATGTAGACAAAGCACTTGGTGCATTACTTTTGGATTTAGAAATGAGAGGATTGCTTAAGGAAACTTTAGTGGTATTAACATCTGAGTTTGGCCGCACTCCAAATATCAACGCCCGCGATGGTCGTGACCACTGGCCTTACTGCTTCACCGCATTCATGGCAGGAGGTGGAGTCAAGGGTGGCACCAGCTATGGGGAAACGGACGACAGAGGTCGTTTACCTTCGGAAGGTAAACCAATTAAGCCAGAAGACCTAAACGCAACCATAGCATATCTTTTGGGATTGCCGCTTAATGATGTTCAGTACTCACCTTCGGGCAGACCTTTTACCGTAGCACACAAAGGGGAACCGTTGTTTGATGTCATCGCGTAATTTTGGGAAATTTGATTAATGGTTAAGACCAGCTTCCCACTCTTAATTCTAATCTTTTTTTCTAGCTTTCTCGCTTATGGAACCGAACCTTTTAGGGTTTTTAAAACCCCCAAAGGACAGTCATTCGAAGGACAAGCTGTAGGTTATGAGGGTCAAACCTTTATACTTTCTAACAAAAGTGGGAAGTTTTTCAAGGTTCCCCTGAACGCACTGTCCAAAGAGGATCAAACTTATTTAATCAGTGGAGCAAGGTTGAATCGTATCCCTAAAGGAATGCCCACCAAGCTCCCATCCTCTTCATCTGAACCCACCAAAGCAGGTGACGGCGACACAGTTTCAACCAAAGGGATAGATTTTCACTCTCAAATCATGCCCATTCTGGTCCAAAATTGTAATGAGTGCCACCAAGCTCCTTATGAAAAAAATGGGCGTATAAAGAAACCAAAAGCTGGGCTTAGGTTTGATAATTACAAAATGCTCATGCAGGGATTTGGTGATGACCCAGTCGTTATCCCCGGGGATGATGAAGGAAGCTTGTTAATGGAAGTGGTGACTCTTCCTGCCAATGACGATATGATTATGCCACCCAAAGGAGATCCTCTATCCGCAGAGCAGATTAGCCTCCTTCGCCGTTGGATACTTGAAGGTGCCACAGAAAAACCATCTGGAAGAGTTGTCACTACTGCGGCATCACCAACGGCTGCAACTGCGGAAGCTTCAGATTCTGATGAAATCCGAAAATCACCACCACCTATAAAAGTTACCTTTCGGCCTGGCTCTTTTTTCTCGCATGTCCCGGTTTTACTAGGTGTGAGCCTAGAAGAAGCCATGGCAAAAGCTGCAGAATCAAAACCGAAACCAGGAGAACCCATTGATTTTGATAAGCATGTCTTACCCATTCTCGAAGAAAGGTGTAATGACTGCCATCACGCCCCTTTCGACCGGTCTGGGCGACTTGTTAACCCCAAAGCAAGCCTAAGATTTGATAGTTTTGTCGAGGTGATGAAGGGAAATTTAGACGGTCCTGTTATCGTGGCTAATGATCTAGAAAAAAGCCGCCTCTACTCCGTTCTAAACCTCCCTGAAGATGACGATTTATTCATGCCCCCCAAAGGTGGTCCTGTTGAAGCGGAAAAAATTGATATTATCAAAAGATGGATATCTGAGGGTGCCCAACCCTCAAAAAACAGTATATCCGCGTCTAAGGGTGGTATACCAGCACCTGATGAACCGGTCAGTTTTAACCATCATATTTTACCACTCTTTGAAAAGAAATGCCTCGAGTGTCATGGTGCTCCTTATGTAAGAAATAGTCGTACGATTAAACCAAAAGCAGGTTTACGGCTAGATACCTATGAATGGGTGATCAAAGGAAACCTTGATGGTATGATCGTTACCCCGGGCGATCATACCGATAGCACCTTATACAGTGTGGTCACTCTGGACAAAGAAGACCCGGAAATTATGCCTCCTAAAGGCGGGCCTTTGGTCGAAGATGAAATTACCATGATAAAAAGATGGATTCTCGAAGGTGCATCCGAAAAACCAGCGGCAACAGCAGCGGACCCGAATGCCGCCCCAAAGCTAACAAGCGCTAAACCGGTGTTAGCGACTACTAATTCTAAAACTTCCATCTTGGATATAATTTCCAAGAGGCTCAGTAGTCCATCCAAGTCATCTTTAAAAGCAGCTGAAAAAACCGGGGCCCTTGTTCGCCCACTTTCAGAAAAAAGCCCACTTGTTAGAGCCGAATTTTCTTCCTTTTCAAGTGAAGTACAAGACTCCAACCTTGGGGCTTTCAGTGGGATCAAAAACAACATCTCCCACCTCGATGTTTCTCGTACGAAGATTACCGATAAAACTCTTAGCGTTGCCGGTGGATACCCGAATCTGACCTGGATTAGTGCAAGGAACACAAAAGTTTCTGATGGTGGACTCAAGTATTTGTCCAAATTGAAGTTTTTACAGTATTTAAATCTTTCGGGAACTCAAGTATCAGACAAAGGAATGAGAGATCTAGCTTCAATCAAGACCCTCAATGAGATATACCTATGGAATTCCAAAGTGACTGAGTCAGGAGTAGAGAAACTAAGACAGAATTTGCCAGACGCTAAAATAATTTTCTAGCTGCCCTCCTCTCTTTTTTTCTTCAACTAAAAAGTAGAAATAACTTATTCCACGGAGGTTGTCCTCACGAAGTACATCTGCTAATATGTAGTGTTCCCTGCTTTAAATTCTCCGTAAAATATTAAATTCCTTGAAAATAAAAGATATAAGAAGTGATTTCCCCATCCTAGATAGGATGAATCGCGGTAAGCCAATCGCATATTTAGACAACGCAGCATCATCCCAAAAACCTACTTGCGTAATCGATTCGCTGTCTGACTACTATCAGCGATTCAACTCCAATGTACATAGAGGAATCTATGAACTCGCTGAGGATGCCGAGTCACTCTACACCAATGCTAGAAAATGTATTGCGAACTACTTATCTGTGGAAAACAACGAAATCATTTTTGTCCGAGGTGCAACTGAGGGATTAAATCTCATTGCTAATACGCTTGGTCGCTCCCAGCTAAAACGGGGCGATGTTGTCATCCTTACAGAAATGGAGCACCACGCAAATATCGTTCCGTGGCAAATGATTTGCGAGCAGGTTGGAGCTACCATTGAAGTTATTCCAGTTTTACCAGACGGGTCATTGGATCTAGAAAAACTCTTCAATTCTCTAGCCAATGGGAAAGCCCGAGTTTTATCAATTTGTGCAACTTCTAATACCCTAGGTACCGTCAACCCAATCAAAAAAATTACTGAAGAGGCCCATAAGCATGGTATTTTCGTGGTGGTGGATGGTGCGCAAAGTATGCCGCATGAAAAAATAAATCTATCTGAAAGTGGGTGCGATTTTTTTGTCTTTTCTGGTCACAAAGTATTTGGTCCCATGGGGATTGGTGTTGTATTTGGTAAAGCCTCAATACTAGATATTCTTCCTCCTTATCAAGGCGGGGGTGACATGATTGATCAAGTTAGCTTTGAAGGAACGACCTTCGCCCCATCACCCCAAAGATTTGAGGCGGGAACCCCAAATGTCGCTGGGGCTATTGGTCTAGGACGAGCTATTCAATACCTTAGTCAACTCGATATGCAAGAGGTCCAGGTGCACGAACGAAAACTGTTAAAGGAAGCCCAAGAACAACTCCATCAAATTGATGGTTTTAAAGAATACGGAACAACCGCGAATAAAGCAGCTGTCTTGTCCTTTACAATAAGCTCAGTTCACCCCCACGATGTAGCATCGATACTGGATGCAGAAGGTATTGCGATTCGGACTGGTCATCATTGCTGCCAACCGCTTATGAAAAGCCTTGGCGTAGAAGCCACTGCCCGGGCATCTTTTGCATTTTATAACACCCCCGAAGAAACCGAACGCTTTGTGAAGGCGGTTAAAAAATCTGTAGCGATCTTAACCTGAACTTGGAATTCACCGTAAAACGCTGGCCTATCTCTTAATCCATGGTGAACGGGCATTGGTTGTAATTTCTTCATCCACTTGATTCATTCTATTTTTCATATTCTCGACAACTTCAGGCTTTTGGGAGGCCAAGTTATTTCTTTCTCCCAAGTCTTTATCAAGATTGAAGAGAAAAACTTCGCTGCTCCGAGATGAGGTTCCCTTTTTTTTCTTCATTAACAGCTTCAAATTGCCCTGGCGGATACCTTCCGCATCTCCCCTAGAGGAGTAATGAATAAATTCAGACCTCGGCGGTTCCCCTTTGCCGCTAAAAAGACCACTGGCATCAACTCCGTCAATTTTCATTCCCTCCGGCAACGCCTTTCCAGTGATCGAGGCAAAAGTAGGAAGCAGGTCAATCGTACCGATTAATTCATCACACACTGTGCCCGCCCGTATGCCAGGACCACGTATCACACAGGGCACACGCTGTCCCCCTTCGAAAGTAGTATTTTTGCCATCTCGCAGAGGTCCGGCCGATCCCGCATGGTGACGAAAGGATAACCATGGTCCGTTGTCAGTGGTATAAATTACATAAGTTTTACCGGTCAGTTTAAGTTCATCCAATGTGTCCAATATCCTACCCACTTCAGAATCAATATGTTGGATTGTATTTATGTAAGCATTTTTTGGATTAGGGTCACGAACTTCATCGGGAACATACAGAGGGATATGGGGCATCGAGTACGGAATGTAGATAAAAAATGGTTTTTTCTGATTTACTTTTGCAAAATCGATCGACTTTTGAGTGCAACGGCGGGTGATGGTTCGTTGATCCACCGGTAACTCAACAATTTTTTCGTTCTCATAAAGCGGAGTTTTCCATTTGGTGAGAGTAGATTCAGGATCTGCCCAAAGGTCATCCATTCCAGCATGTCCACCCGGAGGTTTTCCTCGGTTGTTCGGGTGGTTCATATCATTAGAATACGGTATTCCGAAATAGGTATCAAATCCGTTGGAAGTAGGCAGAACTTCTCGGTGATGGCCAAGGTGCCATTTTCCAAAACACGCTGTGGCATACCCAAGAGACTTGAAATGATCTGCCATGGTGTATTCCTTTGGATTTAATCCCTTGAGGGAACTGGGAAAGAGAACATGTTGATGCATCCCAACTCTTTTGGGGTAACATCCAGTTAGTAAAGCAGCCCTTGAAGGTGTACAAACTGGTGAAGCAACCATAAAACTGGTAAACTTTTTTCCCTCCTTTGCAATACGATCAATGTTAGGCGTATTTATTGTAGTTGAGCCAAAACAACTTAAATCACCATACCCTTGGTCATCCGTAAAAATGAGTATAAAATTGGGCTTATTTTCACACCATAAGTTTGTCAGCGAAAAAGCAAAATATATGATAGTTAGCAGTTGTTTCATAATCCACTCGTTGAAGATAATTTGGAAAATGGCAACCCCGTATAAGAATCATTTTTTATTTTTTATTAGCTAAGGCGATTAATTCACCGTTGAACAAATTATTCCAGAGGTTAATAATAATACTGTATGACATTCAAACTGATTCTAAAGTCGGCTAATTTCATTTTTTGTTTCTTTGGCTTTACCCTTGCGGCGCAGACTAATTTCCCAAAACAGACTATAGACCTGGGTCTTGTAGTTTCAGACCTCAATCAATCTTTAGATTTTTATAAAGAAGTCGTTGGTTTTAGAGAAATTGAAGGCTTTGAGGTAAAGGGGAGTTTTCCACAAGCTGTCGGTTTGACTGATGGTGCTCAACTTACCATTAAAGTTTTGGTCCTAGGAGATAATGAGACAGCAACCAAACTCAAAGTTATGAAGGTAAATTCTAAAAAGGAAGCAAAAGAGATAAGCCAACCCTTTATCCATACTATCACCGGCTTTTCTTACATCACTGTATTTGTAAACGATGTGGATAAAATATTAGACAACGCTCAAAAAAAGGGACTCAAGCCTTACGCAAAGAGTCCTCAAATACTGCCACAAGGATTCCCGCAAGATCTTTGTCTCCTTATGCTCAAAGATCCAGATGGTAACTTTGTTGAGATTGTGGGTCCAAATACCAAGTTGTTACGAGTTCAAGAGTAGCTGATTACGACAAAATGGGCAGCTTTCGTTGTTCTACATCTTCAAAGTAGTTTTTTTTAAACATCTGCACCATATGATTATTTTTGGCATGGTAGATGCAAACCCTTGTTCTCAAATGGTTCAACTTAACTTAAATCTTAATTTAGTGTCCTAAACTTGGGTTTCGAATTGATTAGTAATATAACTTCTGAAATAATCTTACCTTTGGTGGAAAAATGACAAAAACAAACAAATTCAAATCAGTACTTAAAAAACACAATCCATTTTCTTCTGGAAAGAATAAAAGTAATTGTGACCTGACTCATACACCTCAGGTTGGACAGACCAGCGTGCCTTTGCCTGGGAATGCCCCAGCTAGGACTTACCAATCTAATGATTTACCTACTATACTCTTTCTCAGCAAAAGAGGTATGTCTAGGTCCCCTCTTGCCCAAGAAATAATGAGAGACCTCATTCAAAAATCTTCTTACTTTGGCCGTGTTCGTGTTTCATCCAGAGGAGTAAACATTGCCTACAATGACTGCTCAGTCGATGGAAGGATGCAGTCCTATTCCTCTAAACTTGGGCTAATTCTCCACGGTTCCTCAAAATTTGCAACGGTTCCCGAACTTGCAAACGCATCGCTTATTGTAACGATGGATGCGGACAGTGAAGATTTTGTAAAAATTCACAAACACGCTGTCCGTGGACAGGTGAAGCCATTGGGCATTTTTCTTTCCCCAGGCTGCGAACCGCACATTCAAGATCCTTACGAGCGAGGTGAAGATACGGATGTAGACGATCGTTATGAGCAAATCATTGAATCTGTTTCCATGGCTTGCTCTAAATTACTGGAGTCACTCCCAAGCTTAGTTCTGTAGTTCTCTAGTTCTTCTTTGGTTGACTGTCACGGACAGAGCCCTCCACTTTTTGTACAAAAGCAGAATTTATAAGAAATGATAGAATTTTGTAAATCTGTTTCAACGAGTGCTCTTTTCCAAAGATTCATCATTGCCACCATATTACTGGCTGGTATCGTGGTCGGAGCCCAAACCTATGATGGTTTTGCACTCCGGAACCAAGGAGTCCTGCTTGTGCTTGACCAAGCTATAGTGGCAATATTTGCCATAGAAGCTTTGATTAAAATTACAGCTGAGGGTAAGCGTCCTTTTCGTTATTTTAAGAACCCTTGGAATGTCTTTGATTTCATCATCGTTACCGCTTGTCTCATTGAGCCATTTATTCAGGTAGGTGGTACTTTTTTACCCGTACTCCGACTTGCAAGAATATTGCGTGTCCTTCGTTTGGTTACCGCTATTCCCAAACTCCAACTTTTGGTGACATGCCTGCTAAAAAGTCTCCCTTCTATGTTTTATGTGAGTATTTTATTATTTTTATTATTTTACATCTACGGAACAATGGCAGTCTTTTTCTATGGCGAGAATGATCCAATTCACTTTCGTAATTTACAAACTTCTATTCTTTCTTTGTTTCGTGTCGTGACTTTAGAAGATTGGACTGATGTGATGTATATAAACATGTATGGTTCCAATCATTACGGTTATTCAGATTTAGATTTAGACATATGGAATCCTGAATCGACTGCATCTCCCACAGGTGCTGCACTTTTTTTTGTAAGTTTTGTTCTAATTGGCACTATGATTGTCCTTAATTTAGTAATCGGGGTAATTATGAACAGCATGGAGGAATCAAACGCAGAAATGGCTATCAAGCAGGAACTTCTAAAAAGAAAGTCTAACCCTGAACCCCTTCGTGATGGGATTCACGACCTTCAAGTAGAGTTGAAAAAAATGTCAAAAGAAATGGATGTTATAAAGAAAATGCTCGAGAAAAAATGATCCAAAAATCATATAAATTCTCTCTTTCTTTATCTTAACCTTCTTTTTATACTTTATTTACTCATTTCTACAATCTAGGCAGACAAGGAATAAACGAGGACCTTAGGCATCCCACACCCAAGATGCTCCATACCTGCGATCATTTTACTCTTTTGGCATCCGATAGACTTCCAATCTATCCACCACTCTCTCCTCTTTTTAAGCTACGCAAGTGTGAAGCTTGATTTGTAAAATAGTACAAATTTAACCATCGCCCAAATACCCTCATTTAGCGGTTACGCCCTCAGGTTATCTAGAACAGTCGGAGTCCATAACAACAAGGTAAGAATCAAAAAATATGCACCCTTTACAATATAAAGTAAGAACTGATTCTATAGTAGTCAAATTTTGAACCACCTTTCCTTTTGCCAAATATAAAAAATTATTCATTCTAAGGATATTAAAATGGCTGAAAACGACATCATATATGACTTCTCTTCCATCGAAAAAAGATGGCAAGAGTATTGGGAACGCGAAAAAACCTTTCTTGCGGAGGATCAAGCAGAGAAACCAAAGTACTATGCTTTGGATATGTTTCCCTATCCATCTGGTGCAGGTTTGCACATAGGCCATCCTGAAGGCTATGTAGCATCAGACATCCTGGCACGGTATAAGAAATCTTGTGGTTTTAATGTTTTACACCCGATGGGATGGGATGCATTCGGTTTACCTGCTGAACAATATGCCATCAAAACCGGCACACATCCCTCTGTAACCACCAAGGCAAATGTTGATAATTTTCGTAGACAGATTAAGAATCTCGGTTTTGCAATAGACTGGGATAGGGAAATCAACACCACTGATCCTGGCTACTACCAATGGACCCAATGGATCTTTCTTAAACTCTTCCAACGTGGCTTGGCTTATGTAGATGAAAAGCCAGTCTGGTGGTGCCCCAATTTAAAAGCGGTTCTTGCCAATGAGGAAGTGGTCAATGGGAAATCAGAAGTGGGCAATCATCCAGTCGAGCGACGAAACCTTCGACAAGTCGTACTCCGAATCACCGCTTATGCAGACAAACTGCTCGAGGGATTGGATGATCTGGACTGGCCAGATTCGACCAAGCGCCAGCAAAAAGCATGGATTGGAAAATCCAAAGGTGCAGAGGTTGAGTTCCAGGTAGATGAAAGCGATGAAACTCTCAAAGTTTATACAACCCGGCCAGATACATTGTTTGGAGCAACCTACATGGTTGTAGCCCCAGAACATCCCCTGCTTGCTAAATTAGTCATTCCAGAAAAAGCCGACGAAGTAAAAGTTTACATCGAAAAGGCTGCTAAAAAAAGCGACCTCGATCGTACTGATCTGGCCAAAGACAAATCAGGCGTTTTTACAGGCAGCTATTGCACTAACCCTGAAAACAGAGAAAAAATTCCTGAATGGGTTGCCGATTATGTTTTAATCAGCTATGGCACCGGTGCGATTATGGCTGTCCCTGCGCATGATGAACGGGATCATGAATTTGCGGAAAAATTTAACATTCCCATAAGGCGTGTCATTGCGCACCCGGAAGGAGATGAGAAAAAAGGCCAGCTCCCCTACTCCGGAGCTGGAAACATGGTCAATTCAGGAACCTACAATGGTCTCGATGCAAATAGTTGCAAAACTCAGATCATTGCTGACTTGGAATTGAAAGGAACCGGTAAGGGTGCAATCAATTATAAACTTCGGGATTGGATTTTTTCCCGCCAACGCTACTGGGGAGAACCCATCCCCTTGGTCTGGGTAAGCCAAGCGGATTTTGAAAAAGCCAATGCCACAGAGGGGATTATCAAAGATTTGCTACCTGAAAATGAAGTAACTTCAGACAAGGAAGGGGAAATTGTTTACGCTCTTCCCCTTCCCGCCTCCGAGCTTCCCCTTAAACTTCCGGAAGTGGAAAATTATCAACCGGCTGGCACAGGAGAAAGCCCCTTGGCTACGATTACTGATTGGTTGGAGATTTGGTTTAATTTGAAGTCCGGACAATCCGTTTCCAGAACCGAGCCGAAACCTAATGGAGATTATTGGGTATCTGCCACCCGTGAAACCAACACCATGCCCCAATGGGCAGGTTCCTGCTGGTACCACTTGCGTTACCTGGATCCGACCAATTCAGAGCATCTTGTCTCACCTGAAAAGGAAGCCTACTGGGGGAGCCCAGATTTCTACATCGGAGGGGCTGAGCATGCGGTGCTACACTTACTCTACGCCCGGTTTTGGCATCGTTTTCTGTATGATGAAGGGATTCTGCAAAACCCTGAGCCCTATAAAAAACTTTTCCACCAGGGACTAATCCTTGGCGAAGACGGAAATAAAATGTCTAAAAGCGTGGGTAATGTGGTCAGCCCAGATGTAGTGATCGACGCATATGGTGCTGACTCGCTCCGACTCTTTGAAATGTTTCTGGGACCCCTGGAAGCAGTCAAGCCATGGAGTGAAAAAGGAATTGAAGGGGTTCATCGATTCCTCCGTAAAGTTCACCGGGAATGCCTAAATCGAAAGAAACACATCGATGGAGAAGAAACCAACAAAGAAACCCTTCGGGTCCTCCATGAAACCATCCTCAAAGTAACGGAGGCAATTGAAGATCTTCGCTTCAATGTGGCGATTTCACAAATGATGATCCTAATCAACCAATTACAAAAGGCGGAAAATTATTCTCTAGATACGATTAAATCATTGCTTCAACTCCTCGCACCTCTCGCTCCTCATCTAACCGAAGAGCTCTGGGAAAAACTAGGTGAGAAGCCGTCCATTGTTAATCACCCCTGGCCAGTTGCCCGGAAAGAATTGCTAGTGTCTGATGAAATCACCATCGTGTTTCAAGTAAATGGAAAATTACGCGGACAAGCACAATTCCCAAAAGGTATTGAAAAAAATGAGGTAATTTCAGCAGCCAAGCAGGATGCAAAAGTGAAAAGTTTTTTGGAAGGTAAGGAAATCGTCAAAGAAATCTATGTTCCTGGTAAGTTGGTAAACCTCGCGGTCAAGGGCTAACCAAAAATTTCATGTCCCGATTTCTCCCCGACACTTTTGATGCGAGCCGTCCACTCGCCCTAATTGCCGGACAGGGAAACTATCCGATTTTGCTCGCAGAAAGAGCTCGAAAAGCGGGCATTAAACTTTGCCTGATCGAATTGGGAGGAGAAACCTCGCCTGAACTCATTTCATCCTTTTCCGAACACCTAAGAACAACAGTCAAAGTTGGACAGGTCGGAAAACTTCTAAAGGAATTAAAAAACTTCAACGCTGGCTATGCGGTAATGGCTGGTCAAGTAACCCCTGGTAAACTCTTTCGTGGCTTGCTTCCCGACCTTAAAGCTATCCGGATGTTGGCTGGTTTGGATCGTAAAAATGCCGAGACCATATTTGGTGCCATTGGAGATGAGATCGAAAATTCCGGGATTCATTTACTTGATGCCCGTGTTTTTATGGACGAGGATCTCGCCAAAGAAGGGTTGATGGTAAAAGGAAAGGAAAAGATCGAACCCGAACACCTGGCCCATGGAATTGAGATTGCCCGGGAAAATGCCCGACTTGATGTGGGGCAGGGAGTTGTGGTAAGTCGGGGGACAGTCTTGGCAGTTGAAGCATTTGAGGGAACCAATGCCATGCTCGAACGAGCCGGAAAATTCGGTGCAAAAAACTCCCTTTTTGTAAAACTTGGAAAACCAAAACAGGACACCCGCTTTGATGTACCAGTTTTTGGAATGCAAACCTTAGAAGCAATGAAGGAGGCAAATATTGGAAGTACCGTCCTTGAATCTGATTCTGTGCTTATTTTAAACCGAAAAGTTGTCGAGAAACGGGCACAACATCTCGGTATATCCCTGAGCGGGGTAACCCTTTGAAAAGAGGAGACTTCCACCTTCGCCGTACATCGCATTCATAAGTTGTATGACCTTCCAGGTCTAGGTGGGTACCCTCGCTTCGCCTTTAGTCTTCCGATTTACGGCCTGACTGCAAACGGTGGTCGATAGGTTCCCTGATAAGTAGGAGTAAGGAAAATAACGAATGAAACTTCTCGAACGATGCAGAAGTCGAACCTTAAAACTAAATCATTTAAGAGATTGGTCAAGTTGCGTTCTTCTTCCCATAAGGCTGTGCTTGAAGAGAAAACCTGAGTAATGCATGGGTTCGAGAATAGAGGACATCACAGGCGGGGTTTTGGCTTTCTTTGAGCAAAGAAATTTTATTTTTAATTGAAGAATCGACCAGCACAACATCTCTCATAAGCAAATACTTGTCTGAATAATCCTCAAGTATCCCGGATTCAAAAATTTCTCCGGATTCAGCCATTCTTTCAACTACCACAAGTTTACCCCGGTATTTCTCCAATATGGGCTCCCATGCATTAGGAACCAAACCGGTCATATTCGACTGCAATTCATAAAGTCTATGATCAGCATCCTTCGTCTGCCCAAATCTAGTTTGTTTGCTCACTGAACCTATGATTGCCTTAAGGGCTTGTCCAAACGAATCCCGCAGCATGTTGTATGAATTAAGAGAGAACCTCTTAACTCTATTCCATAGTGGAGGGTGGAGCAGTTTCTCCCTTTCTTTTTTCCATTTCACTCCGGCTCTGGTATCAGGATCTGGGGCTTGGCGGATAAAATAACTAAGGTTTATCAACTCCGCTGCGGGAAAAATTCTGGAATGTACAATTCCGCAACTGATCTTATTTTCCGCCAACTTGCTGACCTCTATGCCTTGGGCAAACACCTTTAGTTCTCCGCAAATCCACTTGTCCTCGGCAATAGGAAACAGAACTTTATCTCCATGAAATTTTTTTAAACAGGGATCACAAGTCCTTCTTTTAATTAATGCACCTACAAGGGCAGAGAAAAAGAGTAAAAAAAGAGGAATCCAAAAGCCTAAACTATCCATTACGAAAATTTAATTATTCCCAAAATTAGATCCACTCCTATTCGAACTTGCAATAAGAACATTACCTTGTTTGCATATACTTAACCACCCCACCTGCCCATGATTTCCCTTTTTCCTTCACGTTTGTTTTGCCTCTCACTGCTGGCTCTTCTGATATTCAGTTGCTCGGATGAAAAGCCCGAACCCGAGGAAACAACCACCCTGCCTCCCACGGTTGAAAAAAAAGCTGAGGTTGTAGATACACCATCAGAACCCGTGCCTGTCGTGTACATTGAAGAACTCGATCAATACCAGGAATATTTCAAGGAACAGCACGAAACCAGTTTCAGCCATGTAACTAAAAAAAATTGGTCGAGTTTTACAGCAGGTAAAGATGGCATACTTACAAAGATCCTGCTTTATGGTAAACCAAACTACATGATCTCAGAACATTATGGATCGAGTATGAGTGGCTTTATCCGAGCAAACAACCCTGATACCGGCCCCAAATATGGTGAGTGGAGCATCAGCCGGGATGAAATTATTGACCAATTGGCTGTTCAAGGATTGACCGAGATAGATCGGGGTTGGATAACTTTACAAATGAGGGGTGAAATACCTCAACAAAAAGGAAGGCTGTACTTCATTGTATGTGATAAGATTAGTGATAAACGCTCTTGGTTTGGGGCCTTTGCTTTTGCTGAAGGGAACACCTACAAAAAAGGCAGGTTTTGGCTTCATCCCGAACATGATCTTGTATTTCGAACCTATGTTGGAAAAACCGCAGATCAATTAGACAAAGAACAAAAAGGTGAACCACTTTTCGATTCCGCTACCGCATCCCTAGTTCCCTCCAATGATATCCCAGAGTCTCCCAAACCGATGATTGAACTGAGTAATAACTTTTTGGCTGCTCCAAACATCAAAGATGATTCCCCTAGTCAGGAAGTTCTCAGCGAGCAAACCGATGAACCACTTTACCAACCTGCCACTCAAGAAATTGGGCAACCCAAAGGGAATGAATCCCTGATTGAAATTATTGAAGAACCACAGATCTCCGAGCCAGTCGTTACTGAGGAAGTAACTCCCGATGCAGTCGAAACTACTGAACCGATTGAAGTTATTGATCCTGTGGAAGAAGAAAAGGCTCCACAGCGCAGCCTTTTCGAACGCTTTTTTAAAAACAAGGCGGAGTAAAAATTTCTACCACTTTTTCAAAGAAGTGGTACCAGGGGGCGGACTTGAACCGCCGAC
>JAQWWZ010000029.1 GCA_029254745.1 Opitutales bacterium
TCCATGAAAGAGCTTTTGTCAGCCTATTACCGATGATTCGGTCGAGTAATCCTGCATGAGATAAGCAGAAAATAAAAAAGAAGGAGTAAAAAGCAGTCCATGTAAAATACTGTGTCCAAGTCTCCCAGTTTTGATACCTGCTGGTTAGGGCAACACCCAAGCTGAGTCCGGTAATAGTAAGTAAGTTACCCAGCTTGATTCGATTTAATTTCTGGTCGCGATAGAGCTTGGCAATCCATGCTCCAAGCAACCAACTAGGCCATAGAAAAAGGGCGGTAAAACTAAGCCACTGATACCCTTGGTAACTAAGCAAAATGCTTAGCCCACTTATGCCAAAAGCAATGACCCATAAAAAAGAGCTTCTGTTGGATGCGAAAAATAAAAAAGCCAGTGGATATAAAAAGTAAAATTCTACCTCCAACGGAATGGTCCAAAGGGAAGGGTTGCTCAGGAATTGCCCGCTCCCTGGTGGGTAATTCTGCGTCAAGGTGGCAACCCGGAAGATTTTACTTAGATCCCAGGTTTTGTCTCCCCAGACGGTTAGGCAAAGGTAGCTTATGCACGCAGTGAAAAGCAAGGCCGCAAAGTAAGCCGGGTAAATCCTCCAGAATCGACGAGCCAAATAAGTTTTCCAGTTAGGTCTGATGCTCCCAGAAGTATTCGGGTAATGGATGCAAAATCCGCTAATCAGAAAAAAGAGGACAACCGCATATCCCATGAATGGGGTGGGAATAGAAAGCCAAGCCATAGCTTTGGCAAAGGAGGAATATTCCTGTGGGTAACTGGCAATACGCCACCACCCAATCCACAGATCTACTCGTACATGGTAAAGAAGTACCCCCAGGCAGGACAATCCGCGCAGAAAGTCGATCACAGGTATCCGTTCCGAATTTTTCATCCGTTTTGAATCAAGCTGAGATACTCCTTTGCATACTCATCCAACGCTCGAACATATTGTTCGAGATCGACTTTGGCCAATCTGGATAGTTCCTGATACTGACTGTCTTCCATTTGGATTGCTTTTTTCATGCACTCAACAAGCGAGTTTGGGTCTCCTGGTTTGCAAAAGAGGGCATGGGGTCCCGCGGTTTCCATGACTCCACCATCGGTCGAAGCAATACAAGGCACACCGACCGAGCGTGCTTCCAGAGGAGTCAGGCCGAGGTCTTCCTGAGTATGGGGCGGGGTGACCATCCATTTGGCTTCCTGGGTGTAGCGGTGCCTTTCAGCCTCGCTGACAAACCCTGGCATCAGAACACCTTGTATTCCTTTTTCCTTAATCGTATGCAAAACTTCCTCTCGCAGGGGCCCGTCTCCAAGCATGGTGAGGGGCCATTGTAGGGGATCCGCTTCTAGTCTGGCGAATGCTTCCAGTAAAATACGAATTCCTTTGTTCGGTATCCACCTTCCAATAAATAAAAACCCTTTTCTTTTGTCAGGAGATGTTTCTCCTTGGGGCATTCTGGACAAGACTGGCAGGCGAGCACTTCCTGGTCTCCTTTTCTTTTCCCAACTATTCCAGACAAACTCGGATATATACCACCTTCTGTCTGCTTTGCACACAGCCCATCGCCAGGCCAAAAGTCTCGGGTGAATGCCCGTTCGTCGCCAGTTGTAGATGGTCATTACACAGGGTTTATTAAACTTTTTGGCATGCCATACGCCCTCCACCATAGGGTTGTGGAGATGGACTAGGTCACATTCTCGTATGGCACTTTTGATTACCGCATCTCTGGGCAAAATAAATTGCGTGGCAAATCGTTTACTTTCTTCCTCTTTCCATAATGAACGGATTTCGTTTTCGTTTTTTTGGATCGATCCATCGTCCTGAAACCCCACAATTTTTTTTCTCAGTAAGCGAACCGATGCACCCCTATGGATTAGATCCTCAATCAAGGTCAGGCAAAAAGTCTCAATTCCTCCAAACTTCCCAAGACAGGGGGCGAGCATGAGGATTTTCATATTGGATAGATCAGTCATCTACCAAAGATTGAGCCTCGTATTCTTCCACCTTCTCATTTGCCTAAGCGAGTAACCAAAAACGTTTTGGCTTACACATTCTTCAAAGGATGGGAGGATAGTTGGTAGATTTTCTATTTGTTTTTTTTCTCTCGCCTCAAGCTTTTCCATCCATTCCTTCCTGTATGAGCCTAGCAAGTGCACGCCAAAGGTATCTTCTTGAATTCTAGCGTTTGGATAAAGGTTAGTTATTTGTCTTGGAGCAATTGTTTTCGCTTCACATCGAGTAGCCAGACCAGCCTGGGCAGAGGGTATAATCCATTCAGGAATTTGGTGGAGATTATTTTCTCCTAGAAACCACTCGAGGTAATCCCAGTCAATTGCTGCTTTATCCCAAAACACCAGTCCCGTGGTGATCCCTCGCACTGCTTGAGGCTTATTTTTACCAATGAGCATGTGCCAAGGGCGAAAAGAATACGCATCCCACTGGGTATCGCTAAGAAAAATTGCTCCATTTTTTACTTGGTTCCGGTCAAATAATCCGGAGAATGGATGTAGGAAGAGAATGTCGGCATCCAGATAAAAACTAATCGGATCATCGGGGAATGCGAAAATAGGGTCAAAGAACTCGATTCCCCAAATAGAATCCTTTCGAACTTTTTGGCAGTTTGGCCTACCTTGCAGGCAATCCAACACTCGGCTCGTGTTTTGAGAGGTGTCAGGAATGGTAACCAGCGTTCCATCTAGCTCCGCATAGATAGAATCTTTGTCTTCTTGAGAGAGGGACCCGTCCGTGTGAAGTTGTAGGTCAATGCGTTCCTGGCAAAACGCAAGAAGCGATTTTAAACAGCGTACATAAAAGGGTAAATCGCTCCCCCCAATTAGTGATTGTACGATAATTTTCTCATCCTCTTGTCGCTCCATCTAGTTCTTTTTGAGGAACCAGTTTTGAAACATGGAAATAATATGTTCAACCGCATCATTCGATAACTCTGGGTACATTGGCAGAGTAAGATTTCTTTGGTAGAACATATCCGTAACAGGGAGGTTCTGCCAACCGCGGATTCGATGGGCGTACGCGGCGTGTTGATGAACCGCCAAAGGATAATGAAGGCTGGCCCCTATTTGGTGGGATCGTAGGTATTTCATCAATTCATTTCTTCGATCACATTCAATCACATAGAGGTGCATCGCATGAAGTTCAGTTTCAGATAAAGCGGGTAAGGTAATGGGTAAATCTTTAAAAGCTTCATTGTACCTTAGTGCGATTGCTCTGCGTTTTGCATTGTCATCCGCTAGGTGTTGTAACTTGACTCGCAAGATGGCTGCCTGAAGTTCATCGATTCTCGAATTAAATCCGGGAATGATACTTTCTCTCGCTTCGTTCCAGCCGTACTGCCTAAGAGACTTAATCTTTTCGGCAAACTCTTTTGATCGGCAAAGAATCACTCCGCCATCTCCCGTTCCCCCCAGGTTTTTGGTCGGATAACAGCTGTAAGCGGAAATATCTGCAAAGGTGCCTACTTTCTGTCCATCGATCTCCGCTCCATGTGCCTGCGAACAATCTTCAACCACAGCTAGGTTATGGGCCT
>JAQWWZ010000042.1 GCA_029254745.1 Opitutales bacterium
ATGGGTTAAAGATTCACCGACTACCCCGGTGGTGATAGTTACATCACTTCCAAGAAGATCCACCGTACCATCATATATTCGGTCGGCACTCAAACCTACTGTCTTCGTGTTAATCGTGACCGGAGCATTGGTTGAATCCAGGCTGGGCAACTGATAGTTGCTTACCAACCCACTGGAGCCATCGGTTGCATCCGTTAGGGTAATTGCATCAATGTATTTATTGGCAACCGCTACATCTTTTGAACTCGAAGTTGTGCCGGTATGCGTCAAGGTTTCAACCCCTACCCCGGTGGTGATGATTACATCACTGCCAAGAAGATCCACGGTCCCATCATAAATCCGGTCGGAAATTAATCCGACAGTCTTTGCATTAATAGTTACAGGAGCATTTAAAACATCCAAACTAGGCAGCTGATAATTGCTTGCTAAGCCTCCGGATCCATCCGTTGTATCCGTCAGGGTAATCGCATCAATGTATTTATCTTCCACGGCTACATCTTTAGAGTTCGCAGTGGTCCCCGTGTGAGTCAAAGTTTCACTACCTACACCAGTGGTGATGGTCACGTCATTTCCCATAAAATCTACCGTGCCGTCATAAATTCGATTTGCTACCAAGCCAACGGTTTTAGCTTTGATGCTAACCGGTGCTAGGCTGCTGTCCAAGGTAGGTAAGTTATAATTACTCGCCAGCCCTCCGGATCCATCACTGGCGTCGGTTAAGGTAATGGCATTGATATATTTATTAGCCAAAGCTACATCCTTCGAACTCGAGGTTGTGCCGGTATGCGTCAAGGTTTCTACCCCTACCCCGGTGGTGATGATTACATCACTGCCAAGAAGATCCTCGGTGCCATCATAAATACGTTCAGCACTCAACCCTACTGTCTTTGTGTTAATCGTAACCGGAGCATTGGTTGAATCCAGGCTTGGCAACTGATAATTGCTTGCCAAACCTCCGGAGCCATCGGTTGCATCCGTTAGGGTAATTGCATCAATGTATTTATTGGCAACTGCTACATCTTTGTAACTTGATGAGGCTCCCGTGTAAGTAAGAGTTTCACTCCCTACACCTGTTGAAATCGTAACATCGGTCCCCGATAGATCAACTGCACCATCATAAATACGAGAGGCGGCAAGTCCAACGGTTTTCGCAACAATTTCTCCGTTGGTAGCTGTAGTTGTGTAGCCAAGGGTTAGGTAGTAATTGTTGGAATCTGTACCGCTGAGGCTCATATCGCTTAAGGTGTAACTAAGACCCGTTCCTACATTTTGTGTTGAATAGGAACCCAGACCTTCAGCTGTGACAATGTCTCCGCTTTCAATCCCAGAAAGAGTAAGGCTTAAACCCGTCATATTAACTGTAGAATCATAGATTTTAGATAAGCCAGCACTGGCGGATGCTGTGAGGTTTTTAGTATTCACCTGGTGCGACCCAACAATGGTAATAGTATCACTAAAGTTCTCACTATTCTCAGTTGCCTCACCAATACTGCCCAAGGTGTATGATCCTTGTTCCAATTTATTGGCACTTGAGTAAGCTCCAGACAAAGGGCCAACATCAAAAGATGCGGTCCCCCCTGAACCATCATTCAAGGAGACTTGATTACTGGCATTGATGGAAACTGAACTTCCCGGGACAGAACCGTCATCCAACCTTACCACAGCAGCACCGTTGTAATACTCAACCGAACCAATCGTGTAAGATGTGGCAGTGCCATAGGTGTTCACCACATTATCCAACCTGACCAGCAACTGATCAGATGGGACGATTGTGAAATCACCTTCCTCGTATTGAAAAGAATAATTGGAGGCGGTCAGCCCGGATGGTAAGAGGACATCTTCATATGTATCAGCAACATCAGTCGAAACGTTAGTTCGGGTAATTGCTAAAGTACCGCCGATCAGTCCTGGATCCGTTTCTTGTTCACCGTAATGAAATCCTGAATAAGTCACCCCTTGAAAACCGGCTGGATCTGCCTGGGTAACAAACTTTGAGTCGTTGGATGCCGTCACGGTTAAAACTGCTTTACTGACACTTAGTACTCTGGGCACATGAGTTATCAAGTAATTTGGAGAAGTTGCCCCCGCTGCAGTAATCGCATGATCTCCAACCGTGGCACTCGCCCCGGTTGGTGCACTCAGAACCAAGCCGGAAACAACACTTTCGTTTTCGGAGTTTTGAAAACCAGTATAAGTAGCAGTACGAACCGGCTCGGCATAACCATAGATTTTAGATAGATCGTCCGCGGTGATCGTTAGAGCTGCCGGATTAATGACATAATCACCATCCAAATAAGTGACTAAGTAATTTGATTCAAGGAAACCTCCGCTACCGGTTGCTCCAGAAATATCAATTGCACCTGAGTATGTCCCAGCATTAGCAGTGGCAGTTGATTCATAAGCACTTGCACCCGTAGTGAGAACAACATCGGTTGCCTCTTCAGAGGGTGCGTAGGTTCCAGAAGTTAGACTAAATGAAGTATTACCTAAGCTATCCACATCCCCATAGGTCTTAGATTGATTGGTTGCTGTTAAAGTGATGGGTCTTTGGTTAACCGTGAGAGTACCATTATTTTGGGTAATATTGTAGTTACCGTAGGTTGCTGTCGCTCCACTTACTGTTATGACATGAGTCACATAACCTGCACTTGCTCCTGTTGGAGCACTTACTGATAAACCAGATATCTCAGAGGATGGAGATAATGCGTCATTTCCTACCAAGCCAGTATAATCAACCGACAAAATAGGATTTGCATCGCCATATGTTTTTGATTGATCATCAGCAGTAATTGTCAAAGCAATCGGCGTAGTCGTCACTGAATTAACAGCACTTACATAAGAACTACTTGGTAGTTGGTAATTAGATGCCAAACCGGTTCCATCAGCTAAAAAATTTGTCGTCGTAACTACGAAATTGGTGCCATCGACATTTTTACTGTTCGCAGTCAAAACACCCGTTGTCGATAAGGTTTCCCCGTTCGCCCTATTTCCAATTATGAGCTCACTGGTTTCAACGATGGCGGTTCCGTCATAGGATTTGGTAACAGAAAGAGTTACCTCTCTCTTGTTTATGGTTAGGTCACCTTCATCCCGAGTAATCTGGTAATTATTTGTATCAAAATTATCACCAGTCACCGAACCAAGTTGGATAACAATCTCATCGGAGTAGGTAGCTTGATTCTGTTTTGTACTTGCAGCATACCCATTCGCAGAGGTTAATGTCACAGCCGTAGCAGCCTCAGAAGTGTGAACACCGGATGCATAAGGCGCAAATGAACCAGTGGTTAAATCGAATGCAGTCGTACCCAATGAAAGAACATCTCCATAGGTCTTACTTTGATCCTGAGCCTTTAGGGTAATAGGTCTTTTATTTACGGTAAAGGTCCCAGAAGTAGGGCTAGCAAAGGTGTAATTATCATTATCTGCGGTTGCTGCACTTACATCAATTGTAATGCTATGTGTACCGGCTGTTGCCGAGGCGTTGGTCGGGGCACTTATAGTCCATCCTGATATATGACTTGGGTCAAATCCTGTAGCATCACCCGAATAGCTAACTGTGAGAGTTGGGTCTGCATCGCCATAAGTTTTGCTTTGATCATCAGCCAATATGATTAGGGGTGCTGCAGTTATCGTTAAATTATTTTTGGCAGAATCATAAGCAATGGGCGGCAGTTTATAATTTGCAGCCAAACCACCGGATGCGGAAGTTGCTCCAGCTTCATCACCAAGGGAGGTACTGGCTGAGGTATCGATAAACTTGCTGGAGGAATTAACATTTATACTGCTAAGATTATCGGCACTTGAGTCCATGGAATTCGCGTTCGAAATCACCAATTCTTCTGCTCCACCTAAAGTGGCATAATTACCCAGCGTAATTTCGCCACTCTCGATAACGCGAGTACCATCAAATACCTTAATGGCTGAAAGAGTAAGCTCACGCTTCAGAATTTTGGCATTATTGGTGGTTTGATTCGTAATGCTGTAATTACCTGACTTCGCACCAGTCAAATCCGAATTTGTAAGACTCAAAGTTACCGTCTTTACAATCTCATTTCCAGATCCGTCCAGGGCAACATTCTTGTCAGAGAAATTGGCGGAATCCGCACTCAGACTTCCGGAATTCAGAGAAACATCATCAGAGAATAAAACTCCTGATAGTGATCCGTAACTGCTAATACTTGCATCATCTGTACCATCATAGATTTTATCCGAAGCAGTAAGACCAGAAATCGAAAGAGCTTTTCGGTTTACGGTCAAAGTACCGTTCACATAGTTAATGTTATAATTCCTGGTATCAAATCCAGTTGAACCCGAGTCCGTTGCAGCACTCGGTACAATAGCGTAAGAATTGACATTTGTCGTATCGACCGCTCCACCACTCGCGAATGAAATGGTAATTGCATCATCTCCTTGCAATCCAGCCTCAGTGAATTCAGTACCATCAAATGTTACGGCATCTCCATATGTTTTACTAACTGAATTTGCGGTAATGGTGACATCTCTTGGAGTAATAGTAACCGAGTTTCTTACTGCATCATAACTCATCGGTGGAAGTACATAATTGGATGCAATTCCATCATTTGAACCGGTATCTCCATCTGCCAGAACGATTGAGGTAAAGAAGTTGTTTGCCTCCCATTGATTTTTGTAGGCAACGGCTGCTGAGGAAAAAGTAAGGTTTTCACCCGTCGATGCAGTGATCGTCAAAACATCGTCTGCACTGGATGGATCAAAAGCCAAACTATCATCGTAGATTTTGGTGGCCGATAAATCGACCTCTCTGGTATTGATGCGGTAGGAATCAGTATGGGTATTTAGTGAATAATTATCGCTCTTACCTCCAGATAGAGTCATTCCGGCATAAGTGACTGTTTGATCAATCACATTACCTCCTGCATCGTAGGTAACATCAGCACTATCAAAAGTTGCGGTAATCGTGGTATAGGAAATTGAAACATCATCATCGGTTCCACCTATACTTACAGGTCTGTTATCATTATCTGCATTCGAGCCAGTGGTAACAAAAGATTGTAGAGAGGGTGTACCCGATGGAGTCGCGGTATTGTCCCCATCATAAAATTTATCCGCACTCTCAAGAGTACCGTCAACAATAGTTAGTGGTTTTTGGGTAATCGTTAAGGCATTGTCCGTAGCACTGTAAGAAGAGAGGGATGGAAGTTGATAATTGTCAGGATCGCCGACGGTACCCGAGGTACCCGAACTGATCGAAATGTTATCAACATAAGGATTTCCCCCACGATCGATTGAACTTGCCGTGACTCCAGCGTCCACAGTTAAAGTTTCACTGTTTTGCCGATTACCAAGTATGACTTCAGAAGTCTCAATTACATTTGTTCCGTCATAGATCTTGGTTGCAGTTATGGATAATCCTCTTTTGTTGACAGTAAAGGAATTCTCTGTCGAAGAGTGAGAATTCGAGGATGAAAGATAATAATTGGTTCCAATGCCACCATTGCTACCATCACTTAAAGTGATACTGGAAACATAATTATCCACTGTACCAGAGTTGCCGTCGGGACCATTAACATCCTTAGTTGCGAGGGTTGCTGAAAAGCCCAATGTTTGGGAACTCACTAGACCGGAATCGGCATTCCCGCTAATTGCTCCCAACCCACCTGAAGTAAGAAGCGAAGGGCTTAAGTCAGTGAGTCCATTGTAAGTTTTTTCAGCAATCAGGCTGAGGGGTCGTTTATTGATCTTGAACTCGTCGTCGGAATGCCCATCCAGGGTGTAGTTGGTTGCATCGCCTCCAGCTAAAGTGATCCCCGAGTAGGAAACGGTCTGGTTCTGGGCAACTCCACCGGAGTCAGAAACATTGGAACCGGGAAAACTAGCCGATTGCTCAGACAAATTCAGGGAAATCGTATCTCCTGTAATTGGTCTTTTATCAGAATCGACACTACTGGAACCCGCAATCGTATCCTCCAAAGTCGCTGTACCCACAATCGCTGCCACTGCATTGCCATCATATATCTTATCTGCACTCTCCAAAGTGAGATTCTTAATTTGCAGTGCTTTTGTTGTAATCGTAACATTGTTCTTGGTGGCGTTGTAGGAATTGGCCGGTTTGGTGTAGTTTGAGGCTATTCCGGTGCTTCCATCAAGTAACGTAATGGATGAAGTAACCAAGTAGGTGGCATCGTCGACATTTTTAGTACTGGATGTCAAACTTCCTGAAAAGGTCAAATCTTCACCCGAGACCAGATTAACGGAAGCCGATTCGTCCGAGTCTAATGCTGTAAGCTGATCGTCATCAATGGTTGTCGTACCATCGTAAACTTTTGTTGCAAGCAGGTAGACTTCTCTTTCATTAATAATTACCTTATTATCATTTACATCGTATGAACTTGGGATACCTGGAACATTGATGGTGGATCCGTCTGAGATAAGAGTGAAATTATAAGCGGTCGTGGTATAATTGGATGCAAGGTAAGAACCAGAGTCAGCAAGACCAAGGGCTGTGTTGGTAGCATATTTACTGGAAGTGGCTACATTTTTGTCGCTGGAGGTAACTGAGAAGATGAGTGATTCACCTGATTCCAACCCAGAATCCGCAAAACCATTAATTCCACTCAATCCTCCCGAAGTAACATTGTCATTATTCAAAGTTGTGGTGCCATCATAAGTTTTTTCCCCGCTAAAACCAATTGGTCTGGGATAAATCTTAGCTTGTGCGGTTGCTTGGTCTGTAATAGAGTAGTTGTATACATCATCACCAGTGTAATTGGTTACTAAATTTACTGTCTTATCCTCAACAGTTGAACCACTTAGTGAAACGTTCTTGTTTTCGAATGTTCCAGTGACAGTTGAAATCGAGAAATTGTCACCACTTATTTTGCCCAACGAAACCAAGTTGGTGTTAACCGGGCTAAAATATTCGTTAGCTGAAAGACCGCCATCATAGATTTTATCATCAACTTCAATACCGGAAATCGTTATCGGTTTAGGGGTAATGGTTACATCGTTGTAAGTGGCGGTGTTACTAATACTCGAAATGCTAATATTTGTATGATCCGCGTCCGAAGTGTCCCAAAGATCTTTATTACTAAATTTATAGTCGGTGATGAATCCTGAAGCATTGTAACTGCCAGATGTTTGCCGAACCGCATCCGCAGCATCCTGCAAGGCAATCGCGGAGATATAGGTCATAGATCGAACTCCATCTGTAACAGTTCCAGCATGCTCACTGGCCGTCGAAGCGTTAGAATACTGCAAAGTCTCTCCAGTTATTTCTGTGGTAACAGTCAAATCTTCGACATCTCCAGATTCTGGCCAATTGACCTCGGAATCATAAACTCTGGTTCCGGTTATTGTCAGCTGCTTAGGAATAACCTTGAACGGTGCATTCGCTGCATTAAGCGTCGGCAGGCTATAATTTTGTGGCTCAAACTCACTACCGCCAGCGTCATCACCAAGAACAATTTTAGTTATGAAATTATCTGTTCTGTCCGTTGTATCACTGTCACTATCATCATGCTCAAAGATGTAAGTCTCTTTGTGGTCATCTGGTCCGGTGACATGTTTTGAGCTGATGGTGCCAGCATGTTCAGCATGATTAGTTACATAAGAAAAATCCTCATTATTAATCAACCCTCCTGAAGCTGCTGCAACTCCAGCAGCTTCGTTACTTGAATCATCAGGGTCTACAATTAAAATTTCTCCCTCAACAACAGGAGCTGTATAGTAAGGACTACCAGTTTCTGGAACTACATATCTAGAGATATAATTATTTCCATCATAAGTTTTTTTTGCCGGGATATATAATATTTGTCTTTGATTAATTCGACCATCCGTTCCATCAATTGCGTTGGAAGACAATAAATAGTTTGAAGAATCAGATCCGCTCAGGATCACATTTTCAATGCGATAATTTTTATCAGTTACATTGTAAGTGATCGTGTGACCTACATCGGTTGTTCCACTATACTCAACATCCTTATTTGTAGTTTCATCGGCATTCCGATAAGTCCCCAATCCGGAAACATTCACGGTATCACCAGACTTAATCAGACTGGATAGATCATACTGCAGACCTTCCATGTCCGGAGTACCGTCGTAGATTTTAGTCTTACCAGCAGAAACATGGGATGGGGAAAGAGTTAAGGTCAAAGTATCAACCGTGTGGGTGCCATTGACAACTACGGTACTCGAAAAAGAACCAGAATTATCGATTTCACTCGCCCCAAGTTTATAGGTCCCAACTTTTAAATCCCCCGAACTTGAATTATTCCCTGAGGGAGGTCCAAGTTTGAAAATGAGCACGTTTACATCATCACCTAGACTATCACTTACCGTAAGCTTGTTGCTGATAGCTTCCATAACATAAAAGGAGTCATCAACCGTCTGAATGATAGACCCATCATAGTAAGAAATTGAAGAAATGGTATAAGCCGGTAATGCGTCACCATAAGTAGAAACAGCATCATTCAGAACAACTTTCAACTCATTGGCAGGAACAATGGTAAAAACTCCGTTTGCGGTACTGAGGGAATAGTTGGCAACGGTGATACCAGTGACATCTGGGATTAAAGCATAATCTCCAGCAGTATCGTTCGTAGAATCTGCACGGGATAGAGTGGCACTACCAGTTAAAACCGAAAGATTCTCGTAATTCACAAAACCAGAATAAGTTACCCCACTAAAGCCTGACGGGTCACTTTCGGATATAAATTTAAAAGATGAATTGGCCGTAACAGTAAGCACAGCTTTGTTAATGGAAGCGTCCACCGTTTCGGTGGTTGATTCCAAAACATAATCCGTCGGATAAGAATTTTTTGAACCTGAAATATTATTAATCGTAATTCCGCTCATCGTGAGGGAGCTGGCATCCGCTACACTGCCACTATTATAATTTGCATCGGAGAAGCTTAATTCAGCACTTGCATCCCCAGATACTAAGCCTGTGAAGGTATACTCTGGGGAAAAGTCATCTGCGGCACTATCGAAACCATCATAAGTTTTAGTGAGTCCAGCCGATGGGCTAGCATGGGAACCATTGTTAACAGATACAGACAGAGTCGCCACATTAGTAGTTACTGGTGCATTTGAACGGGTAAGTGTGGGCAACTTATAATTACGCGACTTGGTGGCAGAGCCCACATTGATGGCAGGTGACTGGATGGTCCCATTGGTAAGAGTAATTGCGTTGATGTACCTGTAGGTAGCATCTGCCATAACGTGCTTATTACGGACAGTTGCACCAGAATAACCGATTGCTTCATTGGTAATCAAGTTACCAATTGTCACTTCACTACCATTTAAAACATTGTTTCCATCATAAGTTTTTGTAGCTGATAGAGTGACTTGTTTTTGATTCACAGTAATAGTCTGATTATTGGTTACATTGTAACCCAGTGCCGATAGATTCTCTGAGATGGAATAACTTTGCACCTGAAAATCTCCACTGGCAGCATCAACTTCTCCTTTAACATCTAAATATTTAGTTTCGTCACTGCCGTGATCGGTGTAAGACTCATCTTCAATGGACGCAGTAAGGGTATCTCCATTTTGTAAATTATCCGTAGAAATAGTCGGAGTGGCAGAACCATATGTAAGAGTGGTGTCAGATAGTACTATAGAAGACGCCGGTTGTTCGCGATAAACCGCATATTTTCCTGAAGAAATGGCAGTTGTGTAGTTTGAAGCGCTTTCATCACTATAATATCGAAAGCGCCCCGTACCCCATCCGATCAAAGTAGTCAGTCCAGTGGATCCTGTTATGCTTCCCGTGTAGAAAATTGCCTGCCCTGATCCTCCAACTGAAATCGAAGGTGATCCAGAAATTGAAATATCTCCCCCTGAAGATGAACCTGCACTGTCGTTTTTGCCGGCATTTAATAAAATCGCTGAATTCGTTGTGTTGGTGGTGGTCAGGTTAGCCGCAAGCGAAATATCGTTATCAGCGTTTATGGTTAACGTACCTGCACCAGAATTAATCGAATTACTTACAATTGCATCCTGACCGACTGTGGCACTAAAAGTTGCCGAGGTAAGATTCGCACCAACACTTAGGTCTCTTCCACTCGTGATTGTTAAATCTCCGGAGTCAATATCAACCGCTGCGTTGATCAACACATCCTGCCCTGCTTCCAAGGTTAAATTATTACTGCCGGAATAGGAAATAGCAGAGTTTATGGTCAGGTCATAATTTCCAGAACCAGTCTGGATACTTACATTGCTTGATCCAAGAGCGTTTACGATGGATGTGGGGTGAATATCCGTATCGATCCCCACGGGGAAACTAGGCAATGAGTCGGTATCCGAAGTGCCGGAATCGGTAATATTGATATTTCCAGGATCCAAAAGCCATAATCCAGTGCTACCAGCGGTGGCAATGGTGGAAACTTTAGCTTGGTTAATATTTAGAATTCGACCGGAGGTTTCCACCATTCCTCCATCTCCCTGCTTGGAGCCCCCTTGGGCATAAATTTCGCCAAGCACGGTGGTAAAAGAATTCGGATTCAACACATCAGACCATAAAACCACTTTTCCTCCATCCCCATTGGAACTGGCACTGGCATCAATTCGAGCCCCTTCAGCCATGAAAACAATCTCGGCTTGGATGATGGCATCTGGATCATCAAATATACGCAATTCGTCATTGGTACCGCCCTGCCAGTCACCACCAATCAAAACTTCACCACCTCCAATCGAGCCTGTGGCATCTATCACGGAGTCTGTTTCCAAAATGATGGCTTCACCCTCCAAGGTAACCCTTCCTCCCTTACCGTGGATCGAGGAAACATCAAGTAAGCCAGCGTTTTCAACAGTTCCATTCTCTCCGCTCGTGAGAATCAACCTGCCACCCACCCTCTTCATACCGGTTGCCTTGATTGAACCCGTATTACGAATCAAGCCACCCCGCAAAGACCGAACGGCTTGGGCAGACAAAATAACCAGACCTTCTTCAGCCTCAATCGCACTGTTATTCTCTACGAGTGCTTCCCATTCGCCAGGTGTGACTCGAATGCCGGAGAGTTTGCCATATGGGTCCAATTCCAATTCCACCATCTCACCGGAAGCCAGAGCCACGGTTCCTTTCTCGGCAAAAATAAGGCCTTGATTTCGTACATCTGGGGCAAGCAAGGCAATAAAACCCTCAAACTTAGCCCGTAATTCGCCTTCATTTACCACCTCCCCTGAACCTTTACCCTGCAAAAAGCGAAGTTGTCCCTTCATAAAGTCTTCGATATCAATGTCCATGGTTGTGGCAACCAAGCTGCCAACATCAACAGATGCAGAACGGCCAAAATAAACCCCATTCCCGTTGGAAATAAAAACTTGGCCTGGTGCTTGAATTCGACCCAAAATTTGGCTGGGGTTTGCCCCTGTTATACGATTCAAAGTAGCGGCCGCAGAATTAGGCTGGTTAAAATGGATAGATGCATCCTTTCCTACGTTAAAGGATCTCCAGTCAATCACAGCCCGTTGAGATGATTGATTGATCAGCATATTTGCACCGGAAATATCAATGTGTGCACCACCAGCTTTTATCTGGCTACCAGAAGGGAGGGCAATTGAAGGGGTTGCTTGCGACCATGCTACCTTGACCTGAACCCCAAGGAGAATGACAATACTAATGGCTAAAAAACGAAATCCTCCAAGAAATTTGGCAAGGATAAGTACCACACAAGCAAACCCGCTGGTGCACGATCTGAAAACCATTGACAACATATTCTTCACGCGCGTGTTACATTTAACGATGATAATCAATAATGTGCTAGAAGGTTCGTGCAAGCACAATCCACCATCTATTTTTATCCAAAGTACCATCTGAATCGAAACCCGTATTGGGATCAGAATTTGGATTATCTCCAATTCGGCGAGCATAGGTGGTTTGAAGACTGAAGCCGAGGGGGGTACTCCATGAAGTACTCACCCCAGCACCCGATATTTCGTATTCTGTTGGACCAAGCGATGTGGGTGCTCTTTCCTGAACCATACCCCAATCATAGAAAGGCTTAATAATGAGCGACTTAGCAGCCAAATAGCGAAGTTCTACGCCTAATTTTTGTCCTTGTGGTCCCGAAGCTTCACCCGAGGGATATGCCCGAACACCTGACAATCCACCAAGGCTGAAATTCTCTGCACTATCCAGATATTCCTGCTCACTCACCGATGACCCCAGTGTAATTTGCTGGGCATTTGAAGAGGCAATATCTAGCCCATATTGACCCGTAAAAGAAAGGAACAAGCTAAGCTTTTCAGTAAATGATTGCTGACGCGTAACGGAGTAATTCAGCAGAGTATGGTAATTTTTGCTCACATTAAAACCCTCGGCTTTACCGTGAGTGAAGGACAAACTCGCACTGTTAGCACCTCCTTTTAAAAATTTATCAAAGAAGTTAGCAGAAAATGCAATTTTACTATTGTCGATCGAATATTCTTTTTGAACAACTCCACCAACCGTGGTGCTGTATTCGCGGTGATCGAAGCTAAAAGTAGAATATAGATTTCCATTCCGGCTTCGGATAATTGGATAACGAAGACTAATGCCCTCTTCATTGACTTTACCTGATATATCCAAAGCCTTTAGTTCTGGGGCAACAACGGAATAATTCATACGGCTGATGTTCAAGTTCATCTTCCAACCGCGTGCCCCCAATGGAAACCCAAAACTGAACCGACCATAGCGACTTCCCTTACTCTTAAGTGTTTGCAATGCGAGAGTCTCACCATACTTGAAAGGGCTAACCAGCATACCAGAAAAAGACACCTTTTCTGAACCTAAAGAACGGGAGTTTGCATTGTCTGCTGCAAGGTCAGCAATGTAAGCCGGTTCCTTGGAACTTTTCACAACTAAATCAACGTGACCTGGTTCTTTACTGGATTGCAGAAAGCCTGTTAGACTAACGCCAGGTAAATCATCGGCAACCAAGAGTCTACGATCAAAATCTTCTGATTTGTATAATTGGCCAGGATTAATTTCACTTTGAAGAAGGGATAAAACGATAGATTTTCTCACTGAGGTAGAACCTGTTGGATCAAATATTATTTGCCCAAACCGTCCTTCCACTACCTCAATTTTAACCATCCCGCTGGTTATATCTTGTGGCGGAATAACGGCACGCGCAATATGACCATGTAGCTCATAATGCTTCTCAATAACAGCAGTTACCTTAGAGAGTTCGCTAAATGTAATAGGTTTTCCAATAAAATCTCTGACCAACTCATTAAGTTCATGAGGAGAAAACCTGGAAACCCCAGTAAATTCCCAAGATACAGGTTTGAAAGTTTCCTCTTCAGGTTCCGGGGATACATTTGTCTTCAGAATTGGATCGTCTGAATTCGCGGAAATAGAAGAATTGGTTTGCTCTTCTGAAAAGGCAAAAGGAAGAAAAGAGCTAGACCAATAAAAAAAAACTGAGAATAAAACGATGGTTTTTTTTGTAAAGTGATGGGAGTAAAGAGACATCTTCTATGCTCTTATAAAAGACAAGTTTGCTTGATTAAAGCAACAAATAAAAAAATTTCATTTGCTGCAGTTTATTTCGCTTCATCGAATCCAATAACTGTACACATTAGGGTAGGTGAAGCTTAGGGTGGGAGCGGTAAGCTTTATTTTCCAATGGAATTCCTTCAAGCAGTTCAATTAATTTTGTAAACATTTTATCTACGGGAACTTCAACCGTGGCAATCTCGTGCTTCAGGTATTTAAGTGAATCTATTTTATCAAACCCTAATATATGAATATCTTTTCCCACTCGGATACCTCGCTGTTCAAACACAGCTGCAGCACCTTGGGCGATTCCGTCCGAAGAAGTAATAAGGTAATCAAACTTTTCTTTCGTAAGATAAGGTAAAAGGTCGAGTGCCAGTTGCTCTCCCAGTCGGAAGATATTTTCATTCAATTTGCCGCTTTGTGGATTTGGATACGATTGCATCCTGGCTAATAATTTACAAATTTCAGTGGTTTGAGGGCTATGCTCTAAGAGGGCAAAAATCTTTTCATCAATCAGAATTCGAGTAAGGTTTTGCTCTTGAAGGTATCTCAGAAAGGCTAGATAGACATGATTTCTCGAAAACCCGATAAGGTGACTGCCCAGGGAAAGAAATTTAGTTTCCAATTTTTGATCAGGGATATCAAAGGGAAAGTTGTAAATAATGTGAGGAACCACCCGTAATAATTTGTGCAGAGTTTCATTTCCCAAGTCCTTAACACCAAAATTATCCAGCATGGGGCTGAGTAAAATTACAATAGTATCAACCCTATGCCCCATAAGTTCCCGAATAGCGTCCGTTAAACTTCCCTCTGCACTCACATGCATTTGCAGGGTTTGATCAGATCCTAAAAAATAGTGATTTAATTTCTCTAAAGCAGACAGAGTATGGGAATATAACGGGCCATGGCATAATAAGCCTACCCTTCCCTGTTTTTTCTTTCTTAGTGAAATTGCAGTGCGGTTGGGAACAAAGCCAATTTCATCCATGGCTTGAGTGATGCGGTCATAAGTGGCTTGGGAGATTCTTTTTTGCTTCCAGTTATCATTAATAATTGCAGAAATAACCTGCCTGGAAGTACCAGTTTTCTTTGCCAGATCTGAAGTAGAATAATAGCGAGCTTGCATCATAGAGTTTTTATATAATTACAAAAAAAGATTTAATTATACACCACAAAAACTAGAAAACCCTCCATCCACAGCCACAACCGTACCGGTTACAAAAGCAGAGGCATCTGAAAGTAAAAAGTGAATGGGACCGTAGATTTCATCCTGGTTGCCAAAGCGACGAAACGGAGTTTTGTTGATTACTTGCTGACCACGATCTGTAAAACTACCATCTTCGTTTGTGAGGAGTGCTTTATTTTGCTTCGAGATGAAAAAACCCGGGGACACGGCATTAACCCTTATCTTATCTCCATACTTTAGAGCCATTTCAGCCGCCATCCACCGAGTGAAATTATCGATCGCTGCCTTGGCATTAGAATACCCTAACACCCGAGTCAGAGCCTGGGGAGATGACATCGATGAAAAATTAATCACACACCCATATCCTTGTTTTTGAAAAGCTTTGCCAAAAATGAGAGTGGGTAGAACTGTCCCTTTTAGGTTTAAGTCCATGACCTTACCATAGTCGTCTATATCTAAATCAAAAATTTCTTGATCGGGACCAATCGTTGCCCCTGGCATATTTCCTCCTGCCCCATTAATTAAGGCATCGATACGCCCAAACTTGCCTAACACCTTGCCGAAAGCGGTCTGCAGACCCTTTTCATCCAGTACATCGCAGACAACGCCCATACAGTCTTCCGATATAGTACGGGCCAACTCCAACGCTTGGTCCACCCTTTGCTGGTTCCGGCCTAAATAAATTACTTTGGCCCCATTTTTTTGCAGATACTGGGCAGTACCACCTGCGAGTACACCGGTGGCACCGGTAACAACAATAACCTTACCTGAGATAGTAAATAAATCATTCATGGATAACTTCTCTTACGCTTAGCGGATTACGCGGGCACCACCCCCACTGATTATTTTTTCGACTTCGGCCAAAGTTGCCATCGATGTATCCCCCGGGGTTGTCATCGCCAAAGCCCCATGAGCGGCACCATAATTGACCGCCCTGTCCCCATTATATCCTTGCAGAAAGCCATAAATAAGCCCCGAGGCAAAGCTGTCCCCTCCCCCAACCCGGTCTAAAATTTCAAGGTTGCTGCGGTTCGTCGCCTCGTAAAAGTTTCCATTTTCCCAGCAAATTGCACCCCAATCATTGATTGTGGCTGTTTTTACGCTTCGCAAAGTTGTCGCAGTTGCCTTAAAATTGGGAAACTCAGCGATCACCTGCTTGATCATTTTCTTAAATTTATCCACCTCGAGATTAGAGATGTTTTCATCCACGCCCTCGACCTCAAAGCCCAAGCAAGCAGTAAAATCCTCTTCATTGCCAATCATTACATCTACATTGCGAGCAATCGCCCGATTCACTTCCTGGGCTTTTTCTATTCCTCCAATGGATTTCCATAATGATGGGCGATAATTTAAGTCATATGATACAACGGTGCCATATTTCTGGGCAGCCTGCACAGCCACCGCAGTAACCTCCGCGGTGGACTCCGAAAGGCCAGCAAAAATACCACCGGTGTGAAACCAACGAACTCCTTGCCGACCAAAAATATCCTCCCAATCAAAATCACCGGGTTTTATCTGACTGGATGCGGTAATACCCCGGTCCGGCACACCGACCGCACCCCGTATTCCATGGCCCCTCTCGGTAAAGTTAAGCCCATTGCGTACATTCCGCCCCAAGCCATCGTAAGCAATCCATTTGATTAGGGAAGTATCCACGCCTCCCTGAAGAATAAAGTCTTCGATGAGACGACCAATCTCATTGTCGGCAAATGCCGAAGCCACCGCGGTGGTAAGACCGAAACACCGACGCAGTCCACGGGCAACATTGTATTCCCCTCCACCTTCCCAAGCTTGAAATTGACGGGCTGTGCGAATGCGACCTTCCCCAGGGTCTAACCGCAGCATAATTTCTCCCAGGGAGACGAGGTCATATTTACATTCAGATTTGGGGCGGATTGATAAGCTCATAAGAAAAAGTTTAGTTGGATTCTCTAGGAAAATTTACAAGTGGCCAAAGAGACGCCCCGCACGCTTCCGCAATTTGGTTAAATTCCATGATTTCATTTTCAGAAAAAAGGAGGCCACCTGCTTTGGCACTGCGTTTGGCAAATGCAGCTTCTATTTGCCCAGGTAGAATACAGTTTTTATTACCTCCTGATAAAATATCATCTAGGACAACCTTCACATTTTCTACCTGCGTGCGTCCAAAAGCAAAACTTCCAGAACTAATAGCATCCGGGTGGATTACCTGAAAATAAAAATTAGTGGTATGCTTGTCCCCATCCTCCAAGTGATGGCTTCGCAGGGTTGGCTTTGAGGCCCCAATCAAACCGGCAGTAATCTCGTTAATCAGGGAAAGGCCGTATCCCTTATGGGCACCAAAGGGCTTGAGGGCAGCGACTTGGGTGGGATCGGTTGTTTCTTGCCCAGCTTGATCCACAGCTGCTCCTTGAGGGAGGCTTTTACCTTCCCGCTTTAGCTGCTGAACCCGGCCCATGGCAATGACCGATGTGGCCCAGTCAATCACAACAGGAAAACCGATCGCATCCGTAGTGGGGAAGCCCCAGGAGTGAGGATTAGTTCCGAGGGTAGGGTCGCTCCCCATAAAAGGTACAACTTCGGTTATAGATGAGGTACAATTGGTGTAAGCAATGTATCCTCTCTTGGCTGCATCCATCACATACCCCCCACCCCAAAGGTAATGAAAGGCACGATCCACCGAGACTTGACCGATTCCGTACTGATCCGCAAGTTCTATGCAACGGTCTATCGCTTCATAGGCAGTGGCTTGCCCCAGTTTAAATTGGCAGTCCCAGACCTCAGACGAGGCAAACCTACTTGCCTTCTTAGAAATTACAGCGGCAGGTTTACATCCGCCGGCTTTCGAACCAAAAAGATCATCGAGGTGAAGAGCTTTAAGGGCATTGTGGGTGCGTATACCATGCCTGGTTGCATGAGCAGCAAATTGGGCAGCCGCCTCACATTCCGATTCATCAAAGCCTCTTTGCTTGTAAGCATGACAAACGAGCTTTCTGTGATGCTCCTCTGGAACAATATAAAACGGGTCTTCGGTGAAACTCATAGCTCTTTCATGTGCACAGTAAGCGGAGCCTCATTTGCCTGCGCCAGAGGGGGTTTACCTTGAAGCGCAAGAATGAGGTTATTTGCAGCCATAGTGGCCTGCCTTTGCACAGACTCGTAGGTACGGGATCCAATGTGTGGAGTGATTACAGTATTCGGTGCCCTAAGAAGTGGATGGTCAGGCGGAGGGGGCTCCTGCTCCAATACATCCGCTCCATATCCTCCAACCTGGCCAGTATCTAAAGCTTTCACCATATCCATTGTATTCACAATTTCACCTCTGGCACAATTGAGCACGACGACCCCTTTTCTCATTTCACTAAGGCTTGATTGGTTAATCAAATTCCTGGTCTCATCCGTAAGATTTACGTGTAAACTGACCACATCTCCAGATGCTAGACAATCAGCAATGGAAGCACACCTTTGAACAGAATACTTCTGGGCAAACTCTGCATCCCAATGAAGATCGAAAGCGAATATCTTCATACCAAAGGCCTTGGCCCGCACAACTACCTCTTTTCCAATCCGTCCAAGACCAACGATGGCAATTGCTTTTCCCATTATTTCATTGCCCGTGATCCGGACCCATTCACCTGAAGCCACATGATTGGCTTCAGTGACCATTTTTCGAAAGAGAGCGAGCATAAGAGCAAAAGTATGCTCAGCCACGGTCGTATGATTTACGCCAGGACAAAAAGTAAGCGGAATATTTTGGGCACTGACATATTCGGTATCGATTTTATCCAAGCCGATTCCATATTTTGAGATCACCTTCAATTTTGGCAAAGCTTGGTCTATGACAGCACGAGTAATTTCATCATCCCCACAAAGAATAGCATCAAAATCGCCCACCAGTTCCATCATCCGGGCCTCAGGTAGTGGGCCTCGTTCCATGACTAATTCCAATCCAGCAGCTGCAAGTAGTTGATGGTGCGGACCCGGAGTATCCTGAAAAGAAGTAGTTGTGAGTAAAACTTTCATAAAAATATTCGATTGCCGAGTAAAGGCTTTACACGAGTTAAGCCAGACGTCAAATATACTTATCACAGCCCTGATAACATCACCAAAATGAAAGAAATTAATAGAGCAATCATTCGTAAGTTGTTCACCTTCACGCTAACTTTCCTGCTTGCGACAATAGGCTTGCAAGGCAAACAAGCAAAGTGGATTGATTTATTTAACGGAAAAAACCTAGATAATTGGCACAACCCATATCCTCACGGAACCGCTAAGGTTAAGGAGGGAATCATTGAACTTGTAGCCAACAAGAAATTCTTCTTTGCCTACAATAAAAAGTTTTCAAATTTCATCATGGTCGCGGAAATCAAGCTCCCGGAAGGTAAAGCAAATTCAGGTATTCTTTTTCGGTCTCAAAAAAAAGATAACGGGTCCATGTTTGGATACCAAGCCGAAGTGGACGGCTCCGACAGGCGTTGGTCTGGAGGCTTATATGACGAAGGCAGAAGAGGTTGGATTCATCCCAAAAAACCTGTTCAAAACGCATACAATGAAAAAAACTGGAAGGATGAACGAAAAAATGCCCTAAGACGGAGTGATTGGAACAAATACAAAATTAAATGCGAAGGAGACCATCTTCAGATTTGGGTAAATGGAGTACAAACCACCAACCTTAAAGACAACACTGATTCGAACGGATATATCGCGATTCAACATCACGGGGAGAAAGGACAGGTTTACCGCTTTCGTAATCTCCGCCTCCTGGAACTTTAATAATACCGCCTCCCTTTACCACCATGTCATCAAAAACCTTTAAAATTGGTATAATTGGAGCCGGTCTCATTGCTGATTTCCACGCTCAGGCGTTACAGGCGATGGATGGCGTAAAATTAGTTGCCGCTTTTGCCAGAAACAAAGCAAAAGCCGATTCTTTTTCCGACAAATACCATTGCACCGGATACTCGGACCTTGAGTGCTTTTTAGCCCATGAAGACATGGATGTGGTAATCATAGGGTCGGTAAGCGGAGTACACTTGGAACATACCAGTTTAGCGGCCAAGGCTGGCAAGCACATCATCTGCGAAAAACCCCTTGAGGTTACCCCTGAGCGTATTGACCAGATGATTCAGGTTTGCCAGGAAAACGCAGTCTCCCTTTCTGGCATATTCCCCCGTCGCTTTAATGATTCGACCTCTATTTTTAAAAACACAATCGATGAAGGCAGGCTGGGGAAAATTGTGCTTTGTGACACCGCAATCAAGTGGTGGCGACCGCAGGAATATTATGATAGCGGTGCCTGGCGAGGTTCCTGGGACTTGGACGGAGGGGGAGCCCTCATGAACCAGTCTATTCATACGATTGATTTAATGCTTCACCTCATGGGAGATGTAAAGTCTGTGACTGCATCCGGTGGACTTGAAGCCCATCATGGCATAGAAGTTGAAGATGTTGCTGTTGCCATCGTTGAATTTCAATCGGGAGCCAGAGGGGTGATTCAGGCATCCACTGCCTGCTTTTCAAATAGTGGCTTGCCTGCCTCCATTCACATCTGCGGAGATCAGGGGTCGATTATGATGGTCGATGACAAGTTCAGTGTATGGGACTTAAAGAACCCCAAAAAAGAAGATGAAACCATCCTCTCCCAACATGGAATTTATGAAAATTCATCTGGGGCTGGGGCTGCTGACCCGAAAGCGATTGATTTTAAATGGCATCAAAGAAATTTCGAGGATGCCCTGGGTGCCTTACGTAGAGGTAAAAAACCAGCTATCGATGGGCAGGAGGGGAAGCGGGCGGTCAACTTAATTTGTGCCGTCTATGAATCCATAAAAAAGGACGGACTTAAGATAAACCTTTAATTATTTATTAAACATGTACTTAACAGGTATAGCAGACGAGGCGGCAAAAGATATAAATGGGCAAATTAAAGCGACCCAAGAACTAGGTTGGAATGCGATTGAGTCCCGTTTTATAAATGGCCAAAACATTCACGACATCAGTGAAAATGTGTTTGATCAAGTGTGCGAAGCTCTCAACGGGTCTGGGGTATTCATCAATGCATTTGGCTCAGCAATTGGGAACTGGGGCAAGGATGTAAGGGATGATTTTGCCATCACTGAACAGGAAATTGCCCGGGCCATTCCGCGAATGAAAAGATTGGGTGCCAAGTATGTACGGATCATGAGCTATAAGGTGTTGGACCAGAAGGACCAACTTGTTAACGAGCGAGTTCGCAGGCTTCGTATAATCGTAGATTTATTTGCTTCCGCAGGAATAACTGCCGTTCATGAGAATTGTATGAATTATGGGGGAATGAGCTGGAAGCATACCCTGGAACTTGTAGAGGCTGTGCCTGGAATGAAGCTCGTATTTGACACTGCCAACCCAGCTTTTAATCGTGATCGGTCCAAACAAAATGAACCCTGGCAAGACCCTCTGGAATTTTATCATCAGGTTAAAGAACACATTGAATATATTCACATCAAGGACTGCTTGAACCCTACGCCTGAGAGCAACAATAAAGAAGTATATGTTTATCCGGGTGAGGGACATGGATGCGTAAAGGAAATCCTGGCTGACCTTCAAGCAAGCAATTACAGAGGAGGCATATCAATCGAACCCCATTTGGCAGCAGTCTTTCATATCGCTGACTCTAACAATCAAACCGATGAGGACCGGTATGATACCTATGTGCGGTATGGGCGGCAACTCATGGACATGCTCGACACAATCGGATACTCCTATCAGGCATACTCTCCTTAATGGATTGTCTTTTTATAAAATCCTAGTAAACAAACCTCATGGCAAAAGTTACTTACATTACACCCAGCGGTGAGGAAATTATTGTAGAGGACGCGATTGGTAATTTAATGGAAATTGCCCGTGAGCACGACATCGATGGTATCGAAGGGGCATGCAGCGGTTGCTGTTCTTGTGCCACCTGCCACATTCGCGTGAAACCGGAATGGTTGGACAAAACCGGGCGTGCCACCGAAGCAGAGCAGGATCTTATTGATCTTGAAAGTGGCACAGATGAGCATAGTCGCCTCAGTTGCCAGGTGGAGATGTCCGATGACTTAGATGGGCTCATCGTGGAAGTAGCTCCTTTTTAAAAGAGCCACCTCGCTAGACCCAGGCGAATCCCCTTACATTTAGAGAGCAAGTAATTCGTTCATGAGGTGAGCGGTTTTTTCATTACCACCATCATTGCCCTCGCGGGTGGCCCATCCGCTGAATTCAATCCGCTCGAGCTCATTTCTGATTTTTTTCCAGTCCACATCCCCCTGCCCAAGCGGACAAAAACCGTTTTTAGAGCCCCAATCCTTTACATCCAACTTAAGGGTTCTTTTTCCTAAAACTCGAATCCAGTTATGGCTGGGGCCATATCTTTGCATATTTCCTATATCGTAGTAAGCCTTCACCCATTTACTGCCGATCGCATCGATATAATCCCTAAACTGCTCGGGTTTGTAACAAAATCCATTCCATACTGTTTCAATTAAAATGTGTATTTTTAATTCATCGGCAAGAGGGAGAAGTTTCTTGATCTGCTCGATCGAGCGATCCCACACATGTTGATGCGTTTCATTCGCTCCACCCACTTTACCCGGGACCAACAATACCGAACTGCCACCAACGGCTTGTGCTTCCCTCATCGATTGGCCAAGCCCCACCCGGCTTTGTTCACGAACCTCAGGGCTTGGGTCTGACAACCTGGTATGCCAATGCTTGCTGTAAACCAAGCCGTGCATAGGAAGATTTATTTTATCACATGCCTTTCTCATCGCCTCAACCTGTAAGCCCGGACCGCTTCCTTCAATTCCATCAAAGCCAAGATCTTTAAGCCTCCTCATTTTTTTCTCATCAGGTTGAGTACCAAATTTTACCGCTTTTTTTATTCGTCCCTTGAAAGAGACTGGCTTTGCAGAAAGCATCCGGCTCATGGCTAATGTACAGGAACTTGTAGCTATAAATTGTCTTCTATGCATACATCAATCAGTATATTTTTATAAACTATGTCCACGCAAATAAACTGAGTTGATAAAAACACTTGGCAAATCCTAGAAATTTTGGAGTGATCATAAGTTCGATCTCTTTACTTCTATTATGCGTCTTTTCACGGACTTCCTTTGGTACCTAGTAAAAAACCAACATTGTATGTTATTTATAAAATTTACACATCTTAGCTTTCTTCTCTGTGCCGTACAGCTTACTTTTGGTAATACGGAGCGGGGGCAACAGATCTACAGCCAAATCTGTGTCAATTGCCATGGTCCTAATTTGGATGGTGGCATTGGGCCCAACCTAATTGATTCGTACTGGAAAAATGGAGACTCTTTTGATTCCATCTACCGGAGTATAGCGAAGGGAATTACCGGTACCGAAATGATTGCCTATGAATTAGTTTACCCAGAAGAGGATCTTTCATCGCTCACTGCATTCATTGTAGATAAACAAGAGGGAAACCGGGAAACTCTCCGCTCCACTTATCCCCGGGATTATTTCCAGGGTAAAAGACTGCACCCCGATCTCTTTGATTCAATAGAATCAACTTCGCAAAAGCGATTACCGGAAAATTTTTACTATGTAAAAAGAATGTTTGACGGCATTCTTCGCGGACAATCAAAGCTCTATATTTCATCACCAGGTAAATATCGTTTTAACACGGGTGGTCCAGGTCGTACATCTATCTGGGTCAATGGAAATGAAGTACTTTACAGAAACGACAAACAAGATAAATCAACCGGTATCAATCTCGACTTTGTGCTACCTGCCGGGGTCCATGATCTTGAAATTATTCACGAAGAGCCAACATCTCACTCAATGCGATTTTATGCGAGGCTTCAAAAATTAAACGGTAAACATTGGATGCTTACAGGAAAAAGTTTGGAAGGAAGTGTTCCCAAAGTTATCCGGTCAGGCCAAGAGGCAAAAGTCATTCGAAAATGGATAGATGATTTACCCCCGAGAACCTTACTCCTGCTTTTACCCAATAAGGTATTGCTGGCTTATGATTCCGCCAGTGGGAAAATTATCAAAGGGTGGGAATCTGCCTTCCTCAATCAAACTCCCTCCCTTGATAGCCGTAGTCAAAAACAGTCAGAAATCAAAGGTACGGAATTGCCTGATGTCGCAAAAACCATATTGGAAGGAAAGCAATTTAATCTGCTCCACTATGAGACCGCTGGTGATTCCGTAAAAATTGCCACTCTGGTGGATGGAAAACAGAAAAACTTCGAGATCAGTCCGGAGGGTAAAAACTCTTACAAGCTCACTTTCTAACCCAGTAACCAAAATAAGTATATGTACCGGTTTCCTCTTTTCTTTTTATTGTTCAGTTTCTCGATTTTGCATGCCCAAATACCCGCCGGTTATAAAGTACAATCTGTCCCCCTCCCCCGCGGTTCAGTTTCCGTGCTTGGATTATGCCACAAACCGGACGGCACCCTGGCAGTCTGTACCTGGGAAGGAGAAGTTTGGGAAAGAAAAAACGAAGTGTGGACCAAGTTTGCCGAAAACCTGATGGAACCAAACGGCATCTATTATGATCTTGAAGAAGATGCATATTATGTGGCCCAAAAACCAGAGCTAACCAAGCTTATTGACTTTGATAAAGATGGCGTTTGTGATCGTTATGACTGTGTTACCGATGCGTTTGGAATATCTGGTGAATATCATGAATATCACTTTGGTCCAGTGGCCGATTCACTGGGTAGGAAATATGCATCTTTGAACTTAGGTGCTCGGGGAGAATTTACCGTGCCAGACGGAAAACCATTTGGCAAAGGGGGCGGTAATATGTCCTACAATGCCCCATGGCGTGGCTGGGTATATCGCTCTGACCGCAAGGGTCATTTTCAGCCACTTGCCAGCGGATTCCGTTCTCCCTGTGGGATTGGCATGAGCCCCGATGATGAGCTCTTTATTACAGATAATCAAGGAGACTGGGTAGCAGACTGTGCCCTCTATCATGTTCGGGAAGGAAATTTTTACGGACATCCTGCCTCCCTGCCTGCCCGACCTGATTTCACCAAGGAAAAAGTATTGTCTCTCACCGCTCAAGACTTTGAAAAAATACGTACACCTCCAGCCGTTTGGTTAGTTCGTGAGGAAATTGCCAATTCCCCGGGCAGTCCAATTTGGGATACAACCAAAGGTAAATTTGGACCCTTCGAAGGACAAATTTTTGTCGGGGACCAAAGGCAATCCAATTATTTCCGCTGTGGCGTTGAGAAAGTAAATGACAAATACCAGGGATGGTGCGTAGATTTTCTTCGCGGTTTGGAAAGCGGACCAGTAAAAATGTCCTTTGATTCAAAGGGTCGGCTTTGGTCAGCCCAGGTGGGCAGAGGGTGGTTTAGTAAAGGAGGTAAGCGTACGGCGATTCAATATGTTGAATGGGATAAGGAAACCATCCCTTTTGCAATCAAATCAGCAAGTGTAACCAAGACTGGATTTTCCGTTCAGTTCACGCAGAAAATTGGAAAGAAAATGACTCCAAAAGTTTGCAACTGGAAGTATCATTATTACAGCACTTATGGCTCTCCACCGGTGGAACAACAGGAATTAAAGGTGAGTAATTATCAACTTTCCAAGGACCGGAAAACAGTCTCATTTGATGTCCCCTTGAGTGAAGGTAAAATATATGCGATTACCTTTTCTGAACAAAAAAACACGAAAGCCAAATTGCTGGATTTTGACACCATTTACTACACCCTCAACCAAACGAGACCGGTACGGGTTTCACGCCCTGGAAGAAATGTGGGCTGGAGTCTTGCAGGATCTGGATGGAGTCGAAATGATAAGAATCGCCCCTTACCCCCTGTTGTTACTCCTCTGCCCTTAGAAATATGCACCCTGCCCGCTCCCGGGCATGCCACTGTTCTAGATGCATCCCAATGGAGCAACCCAAATTGGAAATTCGACAAAAATGGAAACATGTCTCGGAGTAAGGGAAACAATTCCACAAAGAAGGCTTATGGCAATGCCCGTATTCATTTGGAATTCCGCTTTGATCTCTCGGTCAATCCGCAATGGAAAGGACAACTCTACGGAAACTCAGGAATCTTTTTAATGTCAGGCTACGAAATGCAGGTGGTTAACAGCTTCCAAAATCCTACATTTGCAGACGGGACCTGTGGATCCATTTATGGCCAACACCCGCCACGGGTAAACTCATCGCGAAAACCAGGAGAATGGCAGTCTTATGACATTATGATGAAAGCACCCGTTTTTTCCGGGCAAGGAAAAGTAGACAAACCCCTCAGGGTCACCGCATTTCATAATGGTATCCTTATTCATAATGATGTGTGGGTTTACGGAGAAGTAGGCGGACCTTACAAGAAACATGGTAAAAGGCCTCTCTTGATCCAGGATCACAAAGGTACCGGAGTTTCCTTTCGTAACCTCTGGATTATAGAAGATTTTCCATATGAACAGAACTTGCCTGATTTCCGTAACATCTTTACGCCTGGAACAGCTTCATCAATTTAAAATCATCCAGCCACTACCTAAGAGTTGCGCTTAACATTTAAATTTGTTCAAAGAATGGATGTTCCATCTCATTCGTACCCTCCTAACAAAGACTAATTTTTTTTGCTATGTGCTTTTCACAGTGCATGTTGGAACCCTGCCTATCCATGCTCAGCAACAATCAACCAAGGATATAAAAAGTATTCTTTTCATCGCTGGTGATACCAAACATCGTCACGGTTTCCACGAATACAAAGCAGGATCAATTTTACTGGCCAATGCGTTGAATAAAAGTGGGCTTCCCGTTTCTGCCAAGGTTCATTGGTACGGTTGGCCCGAAGATGAGTCTATATTTAATGATGTAAATGCCTGCATCATTTACGCGGATGGTGGAGGTGAATTTGGAGAGAAATATGCCTTCCTCGATCAAAAGATTAAAACGGGAATGGGTATCATGTTTATGCACTATGGCGTACATCCCACGAAAGAAGTGGCCGAAAATTATTACCATGCATGGATTGGAGGGTATTATGATGATAATTTCTCGGTCAACCCCTCTTGGGTTGCAGATATTAAGCCCAGAAAGAATCATCCCGTTGGTCGGGGCGTTGGCTCACTCACAGCCTACGATGAATTTTACTGGAACCTTAATTTCCCAAGTGGTAAAAAATGTAATCATTGTTACCCCCTCGCCACCGCTATCCCCACCGAAAAAAATATGATTCGATATGGAAGTTCGAAGTTTTGGAACAAACAGGCCGAAGAAAAACTGGGTACCCCTCAAGCTTTACTATGGTGCTCAGACCCAAATCAGGGAGCCAGAGGTGCCGGTTTTGTGGGTGGACACTACCACCGAAATTGGGCAATCAACGACTACAGGAAATTAATTCTTAATACCATCGCCTGGGTTGCCCGGGTTGAGGTTCCCGAAGAAGGAGTTTCATCCTCAAATGTGACCAGGGCCATGCTCAATAAAAACCTCAACCGTCCAGATTATCCTGAGGAAATTGAATTACCCACGACCGATCTTTTAACCCAAGAGCCCGGGAAAAAACCGATACTTGGATCCAATGGAAGAATGCCCCCGCGAGCATCTAAAAAGCCAAAGAAAAAATAACCCTTTCTGCTTCACCCTCTATGAAATTCCCTCCACTCTTCCTCCTGATTTCTGGCCTAGGTATAAGTACCGCCCTTTCTGCACCTCCTAAAAGCTCAGCAATGGCATGGCCCCCAGCAGTCAAAACCAATCATGTCGGGGTCGATAAATTTTCGACCAGTCTCGACCTGGAGGTAACCTTATGGGCCAAGAGCCCAAAGTTTTATAACCCCACGAATATGTCCATCGACCCGCAGGGAAGAATTTGGGTTACCGAGGGAGTAAACTATCGAGAAAAGCTTGGTATTCGACGAAACGCTGGTGACCGGATCATGGTGCTGATCGATTCGAACAACGATGGCACAGCCGACCAGTCAAAAGTATTCCTGCAGGACCCATATTTAGAATCGCCCCTGGGTATCGCTGTATTTGATAATCAAATTATTATTTCCCAACCTCCGGACATTGTTATCTACACGGATGTAAACCGGGATCTCAGGTTTGATCCAAAAGTCGATAAAAAAGAAATTCTACTCACTGGTTTTAATGGTCGCCAGCATGATCACTCCCTTCACTCCATCACCTCTGGACCGGATGGAAAATGGTACTTCAATAGTGGGAATTGTGGAGCCATCTTCACCGATAATTCGGGAAAGACATTTCGGATGAATACCAACTATCGTGGTGGCACCAGTGAGAAATATTTCTACACCCCTACCGATAAACTTAAAGGAGCCAAAAGTGATGATGGCTATGTTTGGAGTTCCGGCTTCAGCGTACGAATGAATCCCAACGGAACCGATGCAGAGATTATTGGTCATGGCTACCGAAATAGTTACGAGCAGGTAGTTAATTCCCTGGGTGATATGTATCAAAGTGATAACGATGATTATTCAAGTTGCCGTAATTCCTATGTCTTGGAATTTGGATCCGCAGGCTACTATTCTCTGAACGGACAACATAAATGGCAGGCTGATAAACGCCCGGGACAAGCAATCCCTCGGGCTCACTGGAGGCAGGATGACCCGGGCACATTTGATGCAGGTGATGTCTATGGTTCAGGCGGACCAACCGGTGTAACTTTTTATGAGAATGGAGCACTGGGAGAAGAGTGGATTGGTACCTACCTTTCCGGTGAAGCCTCCCGAAACACAGTATTTGGATACAAACCCAAACCCCAAGGGGCCACCTATAGCATGGATCGTTTTAATTTTCTGACCACCCGGAGCTTATCATCAGGTATGAGCGAAAAAGAGCGGGATGAGCGGGTACATTTTCGACCCTCTGATATTTCCGTTGGTCCCGATGGAGCTCTTTATGTTGCAGACTGGTATGATCCCGGTTCGGGAGGTCACGCCACCCGCGATGAATCCTCCTCCGGTGCCATATACCGGATTGCACCCAAAAACTTTCACTCCATTACCCCAAAATTAAACCTATCGACAATATCAGGTCAGGTGGAAGCCCTGCTCAGCCCAAACCCGAATGTAAGATTTCTTGGCGTTGAGGCATTGAAACAAAAAGGAGCAAAAGCGTATTCACAAGTGTCCAAATTACTGAGCCACAAAAACCCATACATCGCAGCACGGGCGATTTGGTTACTGCCATATTTGGGGCATCAGGGAATTGGTAAATTATATCAAACCCTGCAGGCGGAAAATCCGGTTTTCCGACTCGTTTCGTATCGGAGTCTGAGAAGGTCAGGAGCCGAGCTTTTACCACATGCTGTAAAAATGGCAAGAGACCCAAGCCCAGGAGTCCGCCGAGATGTGGCACTATCGATGAGAGCATTCCAGGCCAAACAAGCCAACCCCATCTTAAAGGAAGTTGCCCAAAGATATGATGGCGTAGACAAAAATTATGTGGAATCAATTGGGCTCGGAGCTGCAGGCAAAGAGGCAGAGGTATGGAAATACTTACGGGGTGCACTCAAAAGACAAAACTCCTCGAAATGGGATACACCCTTTGCCCGTATCACTTGGCGTTTGGGAACCAAAGAAGCTATTCCCGATCTTACAGAAAGAGTAAAAAATCAAAATCTTGCGATAGAGGACAGGCTTTTTGCTGTTGAATCGATTGCCTTCATCAACCACCCCCTTGCCCCCGATGCTCTCTTTGCTTTGGGTAAGAGTCTGACAGAATCAAGAATCAAACAGGCCATCACTCAATGGATCTTAAGGCGCAGCCTTACGTCATGGAGCCAATACGATTTAAAAAACCGGCTTAAAAGCTCTGGAATCTACGACCCGGAAAGCACTCAAATTATTCCCATCAGCACCCCGAAACCAAGCCAGAAAAAAAAGCTAAAAGTTGAGGAAATTGCAAAGCTACAAGGTGACCCCACCCGAGGAAAAACTACCATCATGCGCTGCACTATGTGCCATGAGGTGAACGGGCTTGGAGCTAATTATGGGCCAAGATTAGAAGGCTGGGCCGCCAAACAATCAACCAGTGCGATTATTCATGCCATCATTAATCCATCTCAAGGCATTGCCCATGGATTTCAAGGTACAGAGTATATTCTTAAAGACGGGGGCATCATTCATGGAATCACTGAATCTCAAGGTGATCCCGCTATCGTGCTTACCCAGGGCGGACTGACTCAAATGGTTCCCCGGTCCAAGGTAGAAAGCTCAAAGAGAATGAAGCGTTCCCTCATGCTCTCCGCGGAACAACTTGCCCTTTCTTCCCAGGATGTCGCTGACATTGTTGCCTACATGAAAGGGTGGGAGTAGAAGTTTCATTTTTTTAGGCAAACATTTTTCCTTTTGGAGTATTAGGTATAGATGCATCCTAAAGAGAAAGATAGGCACGACAGATTTCTTCAACTATATGTTGAGACGGAAAGTTCTTTGAGAGGATTTGTACGCTCTCTACTGCCAACTTTGGAAGATGCCAAAGAAGTAATGCAAGGCACAGCTGCGGTGCTTTGGCGAAAGTTTGATCAATTGGATTCCCCCGATAATTTCAGAAGATGGGCATTTGGAGTAGCGAGGTTTGAAGCACTCTCCTACCGACGCGATAAGGCAAGGGACCGGCATGTCTTTAGTGAAGAACTTGTCATGCTGTTGGCAAAAGATGCTGAGAATGAAGCTGAACTCTTCGATTTGGAAGAAAAGGCCCTGGAAGAATGCATCCGTAAATTACCTGAAAAAAATCGATCTCTCGTACAGGAAGCATATTTCACAGGCACTAGGATTGACCAAATAGCACAAAGAGCCGGACGCACTCCGATGTCTTTATACAAAGCATTACACCGTATTCGTGTAGCACTGGCAGACTGTATTCAAAAAGATATCAGAAAACAGGAGGGGCGTGTGTGAAGTCATCCGAGGCAGACATGGAACTTGTCAGGCTCTACCTTGACTCTCAGGCAACGGCGGAAGAGGTGGGATTGTTGGAGCAAAAAATGAAAGATAATCTGCAACTCAGAAAAGATTTCCTGGCCTACACAAGAATAGATGCGGCCCTGCCCTACTCCATTAATCTCCCAAAGAGAGACAATCAAATCCCTCCCCTCCTTTCCTATTGGCCTCTTTGGTTATCGGCCGCTGCTGCCTTACTCTTCCTTTTTGCCTCAAAATTTACACCAGCAAATCCAGCCAATAACAGAATACCTGCTCAAACTATTGCTCATTTTGAAAAACTGGAAAATTGCAGATGGATGAACCCCAAAGAAGCACCAGTTCTGGGAAATTCTCTTTTTGTAAATGACCGCATTGAGCTATCCTCAGGAACCGCTCATATTCGTTTTGAAAACGGAGCCACTATGGAATTGATAGGGCCCTCTATTATACAGATCGATTCAGCGAATTCCGTTTTCCTTACGATGGGAAGGACAAAGGTACTGGCTGACACTCCCGACTCACAGGGATTTTCCATCACCACCCCAAGTTCAACTTTTGTGGATCTGGGTACAGCCTTTACCGCTGCTGTCGCTCCCGACGGATTAAGTCGCTTGGATGTGAGCCAGGGAAAAGTAAATTTAATTGTGGAAGATGACCATGATCACCACCTCATAGAAGCGGGACAAGCCATTTTTGTAGAACCTGGAAAACGAAAAGTTTTGGCAAAAATTGAGTCTGGATCTGAATCAAAAGCCTTTATTTTCCCCACCATTCCGCCCCCAAGCCGAAATGATTACGCTGATGCCTCAAAAGGAATGGCAAGAGTTTCGGTACCTACAGGCAAGCTTCTTCAAAAACCTAACTGGGAAGTCAACCCTCTCACTCTATTAGATGGAAAAGGCCAGTCTGAGCCCGATTCCCCCAAAGAGTCAGTCTTTTTAGAAAGGGAAGGCGGTACTTACGGGAACTTACTCATTGATTTGGGTAAAGAAATAGGAATCGAACGGATAAACTCCTATTCTTGGCACCAACACCAAAAAGTAAAAAGTCATAAAAACCGAGCTAGGCAAGTTTTTACCCTTTATGGATTTAAGGACAAAAAACTCCCTAATTTAAACCTGACAGCGAGCGAAACAGGATGGAACAGAATAGCACGCATCAACAGCGACCATTTTTTTGATGTTAATCAAGACATCGATCGACCTGCCCAACAAGCCTGTTCGATTTTTGCCTCGAAGGGAAAAATAGGCTTTTTTCGCTATCTTTTGATCGAAGTACACGGGCCCACCTTCTTTGGTGAAATTGATGTGTTCGGAAACTCAGTAAATCCAAGATAATCATCATCCAAGCAAAATGGCTCAACTTCGTTGCATCCAATTTAAATAAGTAGTTCCTTCCTTCTCTGGATCATCCCAACTTTAAGGAAAAGGCCTTCTATCTTAAACTGTACTGATCTCATCGCCACCTTTACAGTATTACTGGATGTAAATATAAAATAAAAACTCCGAAGTGTGGAAGATAGTTTCAATTTTGCCCGCACTCCTGGACCCCAAAAAAAGAACAAACTGTCCCTCGATGGTCCACGGCATCTACACTATTGGTCAGAAGAAATTCAGGCTCATACACTCTGCTAAATCATAACAAGTTAAAAACACGAAAAAAAAGAAAAATAATAGTAAGAAATGAGTCAAAGTTGATATAGTAGGTGTCACATGGAAGACAAAACTAACGACGAGCACTCTCTTTTTCTTAGTTATCTCGCCTCAAGCGAGCCAATTATTCGTGCCTACCTCAGATCTTTGGTACAAGATTATCACGACCAATCCGAAATCATGCAAAATGTTTTCATTACTGCCTGGAATAAATTTTCAAGTTTTAGTGGATCTCAAGACGAATTTTGTAAATGGGCTTGTGTCATTGCCCGCTACCAAGCAATGAAACATCGCCAAAACCAAGCCAGGGACAGACTCGTTCTAAATGACAAATTAATTACTCTGATAGCCGATGAAGGAATAGAAGATCAATCCACCACCAAGCATTGGCACAAAAAATTGGATATTTGCCTGCAGAAACTTTCACCCAGCAACCGAACCCTTATTCAAAAAGCCTACGAATTAGATCAATCGATTAAAGAACTAGCCAATTCATTAAATAAGAGCCCAAATTCATTTTACCAAAAATTACTGCGTATTCGAAAAAGCCTTTCCAAATGCATGGATACAGATCCGGCCCTTTATTCCTGACATCAAATAATATGAAAGATAGCGATCAGACTCTTATTGAACTTTATTTGGAAGGAAACTTGCCGAAAGATAAATGGGACATGTTTTCCACACGACTCAATGAATCCTATAAAATGAGGAGGGAATTCCGTAAATTGTGTACTCTGGATGATCGTTTACGTTCTGGCTCGCTCCATCATTTATTGACCTCAGAATTCCAACCCAAGAATAAAATTTCACTAATAATGTCGAGGACCGGAATCGCCGCTTGTATATTAATTGCTTTGTTTTTTGGTTCTAAAAGTAAATTACTGGAGGAAATTGGCACTGAACCTCTTATCGCTTCTGTTCCAAAAGATTTACAAGCGAATAGGGTGCCCTATGCTGTAATTCTCGACTATTTCCAGCCATTTCATAATCCGGATTCCATCCTGGGTTGTAAAATTTTCGAACCTAGAAAATTTAAAATGGAGGCGGGCGGGGTTCACTTGCGCTTTAACAATTGCGTTGACTTTATTTTTCAAGGACCCGGGGAGTTTGAAATTCTTGGGAGAAAAGATGTGCGGATATTTAAAGGCAATGCAAGAACTATGGTTTTAAATAAAAAGGGTAGAGAATTCACTATTCATACTGATACCTCAAAAATTGTGGATTGGGGCACGGAATTTTCCGTCTCTGTGAGCCCAGGTGAAAAGCCAAAAATCAAGGTTAGAAATGGCATTGTGGAAATTAAAAGCAAGGACGATCATTCACTTGGATTTTTAGAGAGATATAATAACCCACTAAACACGACGGATATAGCTAAACTCCAATCATCATTTACTAATTTCAATGATTCTAAAGTTTTTCAACCGGGAAACTTGGGATATAAACGTAAATCGGCAAGGATGAATGGATTTCAATCAGATAACAGCGTCTTGGGATATTTCGATTTTGCTTATCCACCTTTGAGTGAATTGAAAGGTAACAATTATAAGGAGAAAACCCCTCAATCTAGAATATCAGTAAAAAATGCACTCCGCCCGAATAGAATTATTAAAAATCATAAGAAAAACTCTCTGGTTAGCAATGGTGTGATGCATAACTCAGTCTGGTCTGTTGGAAGATTTCCTGGTTCAAGAGCACTATTGATGAACAAACAAGAAAGTCATATTTCGTTAGATATAAGCGGTAAACATAAGGAGATGACCATTTCTTGTTGGATCAATGCATCACAGTCGATGAACGCATGGTCGTGTATATTTGGATCAAGAAACTGGGATAAATCGGGACGATTACGATTTGAATTTCCACGTTTATCTAGAACCCCTAAACTTTTCTGCTGGGGAGAAAAATCTTTCGGTTACAACTCTCAACGATCAACCGATCTAAAGTTACCATATAACGAATGGATAATGGCAAGTATTGTCATGGGAATATCGGAAAACCACTACCTTGGATTAACTTATGTTAACGGGGACATTCAAAACAAATCAAAAGCGAAATATCTAAATTATTTGGAACCCGGTGAGTTAATAGTGGGGAATATCAGAAATTCTCGTCTTAGCACAATCCCTGACCCTAACAATTGGGAAAGACCGTTAAGCGGATTAATCGATGAACTTATTATATGGAACCGTTGTCTTTCTGCAGAAGAAATTAAAAAACTGCATAAAGAAGGAGACACAACTTACTTGAGTAACTTTGCCTCACTTTAAACATAACAATTAGTTGAATATTAAGATTCTATTATGAACGCTTTTTTTCATATTAAGTTAACCGAATCCAACAAGCAATAACTCCCATGTCATGAATATCCAAAATTACAAAACATTACCGGACTTTATGATTACTATGACGGATGCGGCTCGAATTTTAGGTTACAAGGACTACAGGCATGTGGAGAAACTTATCAGTCAAAACCACCTTAAGTGCTACAATATCCCTACCAGTAAACGGCCGCTACTTCGATATAAAGATGTCATGACTCTGCCTAAGACAACTCAAGACAGCGGTAATAACTGAAAAGAATGTTTAATTGTTACTGTATCACCATTCGCCTCCTAATAAATAAAATTTATCTAGTTTAAGTATGACAAATGTTCACACTCATGAGCAAAATTCTGAACACAACAGTTACCTTGCTGTCGAGACAAAGCCCGAATTTGAGCAGTTAGACCGATTTATCACCTTTACACAGGCAGCACAGATTCTAGGTTACGCTACTCATATTTCCGTAAACAGGTTAATTAAACGAAACCTTCTCACCCTCTATTTCCTCCCTTCATCGAGCAAGAGGATTCTACTGAGTGAGGTTTCAACATTAATGCAGGCTAACCCTAAAAAGGAAGGTAAAAGAGGAAGACCCAGCAAATTCTGATCCATTCACCAGTTATGAAAAATTATAGCCACTAATTTAGCTAGATGAATCACACTTATTCTAATCAACTAATTAGTTTTACGGAAGCAGCCAAATTACTCGGTTACAGATCTTCAAAAATTATCGAAAACCTAGTGAATCAAAACCACCTGCAAGTTCATTTTAAACTCGATTCTTCTAGGCGCCTGGTTGACGCAGCAGAGGTAAAAAGCTTAATTAAACCCGTAGATAAAAAAAGTATTTAATTGATCATCAAAATTGTTTACAAAAAACAATTATTAAAATCTCTTTTGAGGATTTATAATTGTTAGTCATTAAGCTAACTGATAAGTTAATACCATCATAATTGATTCTATTGTATCTTATTTGTCATGTTATCATTTAACATATGATAACATGACAAAAACTTACAGTTCAGTTATAAACTCAAATAGTCGAGTTACATAAAAAATACCTTTGAATTAAACAGATTTGCAAAAAAACCAATTTTGTAGGTTTAGTAATAGTATCCTGTAAGGATCTCAAACATAATGCTGTAAAGATTTTTTATACACCATAGCTTATTACTATAATTCATACAAAAAGTATGTAATTATTATGATTATTAGTTACATAAGTATTCATTACTTAAAAAAAAATAATAAATTTCATTATATATTTTTTTTTAGTTACAATTAATAAACTTCATTGAGTCTTATTAATTTGAAGAAAGTAAATATTTTATGTATTTTTTCCCATGTTATTGCTAATAGATTAGTATATACATTTAACATTTTACACTAACTTCATAAACTAGTACGTAATCATTATTATTTAATAAGCAACCACACGCAACATCAGCACAATAAAATTAATTTTTCTTATTTTTTTCAGCGAAAAAACCAAAATTAAATCATGAATCCAAAGGTTTACATCTCTTTTTATCTTTTTATTTTACTAAATTTGCATGGCTTGCATGCCCAGACCATTGTCCCGGCAGGCTTGGGTTCGATGAGTGTAACTCAACCATCTCGGGAGACTGCCACCCTTACCGGCCAACTTCTTAGCACGGGCGGGCAGAACCCAACGGTAAAGATACGCTGGGGAGATGAGGACCGTGGAACTGCAGTCACGCCCAGCACCGCCTGGGATAATGAAGTCACTGTTTCGACCAATCAGGCAGCT
>JAQWWZ010000043.1 GCA_029254745.1 Opitutales bacterium
CGCACTCCTCACCCCGATACCTTTGTCTTCACCCCATATATCCCGAAACAACTCACTACAACCATTTATAATTTGTGGGTGTTGGCTGAAATTACTCGGGGCATTGACCATGCCTAAAATTTTGACCACTTGGCACACTCGATTTAAGCTTCCCAACTCAGCTTTTACCGTTGCCAATATATTAAGCCCAGCCTGCCTGGCTGCAAAAGTTGCTTGTTCTTGCGTGAGGTCAACACCCACACAACCAGAAATCATACTGCCATCAAAATTAATCGGTAAATGACCAGAAAAATAAGCAAGATCACCATCTAAAAAAAGAGGCTTGTATAGTCCTGCGGCCACGGGCCTGGATGGAAGTTCAATGCCCAGGCTTATCATTTTCTCATCTATATTCATATCCAAATAACTACATATTTTAGGTTCGATTCAAAGGAAATTCCATTACAAATTTGATATTTCCGCATTGCTTACTTTCCGAAATTGGTTTCGAAAGTAAGGCTATGAAAAATAGCATAGATTTAATAACCCGAAGGAAACTCATTGGGACCACTGCCCTTGCATCCTTCACATTCCCGTTTATAGCATCTGCGAAAAACCAAAAAGAACCAAAGTTACCAACCATAGAATTATCAAGAGCACAGACTATTCTCTTCCAAGGTGACTCAATCACCGATGCGGGTAGAAATAGAAAGCAACAGGACGCCAATCAACAGTATGCTCTTGGGAAAGGTTACGCATGGATGGCCGCAGTTAGTATCTTAGTACAAAACCCTAGCTTAAATCTTTCGATTCATAACCGTGGTGTCTCGGGAAACAAAGTTCACCAACTTGCAGCAAGATGGGAAAAGGACTGCTTATCCATCAAGCCAGATATCGTAAGTATTCTCATTGGTGTTAATGATATTTGGCACGGACTAAATGGACGGTATGATGGGACAGTACAAACCTATGAAAAGGACTATGACCTACTCATTGCCCGCACTAAGGCCAAGTTACCTAAGGCCAAGATTGTAATTTGTGAACCCTTCGTGCTGAAATGTGGTGCAGTGAATGACAAATGGTTTCCAGCCTTTGATCAATATCGGAAAGCCGCTCAAAAGATGGCCAACAAATACGGCACCATATTTGTCCCTTTTCAAACCATGTTTGATGAAGCTGTTAAGTTTGCTGAGCCCAAGCACTGGGCAGGAGACGGTGTACATCCAAGTGCTCAGGGTGCTGCCTTAATGGCAAACTTCTGGACGCAGTGCGTTCTTTCCTAAGACCATAATAGCCCCTGGATCACTACAAACATGGAGCAAACAATCCTTACCTTTTATAAATTTGTAAACTTCCCGGAATTTGCTGATTGGAAGACCACTCTTCAGGAAGAAGGAGCAAGGCTAAATATAATAGGTACGATTATTTTGGCAAAAGAAGGCATAAACGCCACTATTTCTGGTAGCAAAGAACACACCTCCCTTTTTTTAGATACAATAAAGGCAGACCTCAGGTTTTCTGATCTACAAGCCAGAAAATCTTTCTCTGTCAGAAAAACCTTTTACCGCCTGAAAATATTCTTGCGGGATGAAATCGTCACTCTTGGCGACGATACTATAAATCCCAACAAAGATGTGGGTAAGTATATTGAGCCAGATGCATGGAATCAACTCATTGACGACCCTGAAGTCCTACTTGTCGACACACGTAATGACTACGAAGTAGCTATCGGAACTTTTGCTGGCGCGGTAAATCCAGAAACGAAAACTTTTCGTCAATGGGATGAATATGTGAAAGAAAACCTTGACCATAAAAAGCACAAAAAAGTGGCGATGTTCTGCACGGGCGGAATTAGGTGCGAAAAGGCTTCTGCCCACCTACTTCACCATGGTTTTGAAGAAGTGTACCACCTCAAGGGGGGTATTTTGAATTACCTTGAAAAGGTACAGCCTGATGAGAGTAAGTGGGAAGGAGAATGTTTTATTTTTGATCACAGAGTTTCTGTAATACACGGGCTTAAAGATGGGCAAAGCGAGCTTTGCTTTGGATGCCGGTGGCCACTTTCGGAAGAGGACTTGCTTTCGGATCAATATGAATTTGGTGTATCCTGTCCTAAATGCGACGACTCTATCAGCGAAGAAAAAAAGAACAGTCTAAGAGAAAGACAAAAGCAAATTAATCTAGCCAACTCTCGAAACCGATCCCACCTTGGACAAAAAATGCCTCGAAGTGAATAAGTTAACAGGATCCCTTGCATGAGAAGAAAACCTTGTGTAAATTCAAACCTAAATGATTAGATCCGAGCCAGTAAAGCCTAACCTCGATCAAGAAGTAACTGACCTCAATCTCCCAACAGCGTGGAAGAGTGGTTCATTGAAATACGGGGAGTTAAAGATGTTGGCTGAAGGTGGTACAGCCAAGCTTTTCCTGACCAAGGACAAAAATTTAAACCGCACGGTTGCTTACAAAACCTTACATACTGACCTACGAAAATCCGACGTGGAAACCAAGAGGTTTCTTAGAGAAGCCCGGGTAACTGCAAACATTCAGCACCCTGGCACCCTCCCCGTCTATGAACTTGGTCGCGACCGGGAAGGTCAGCTTTTTTTCACCATGAAAAAAGTAGATGGTCGGGACCTTCGAAAAATCCTTCAAGACTTGGCCCAAGAAGTACCTGAAGTTGTCGAAGCATTTCCCCTGCCCCGTTTGCTTGATATATTAATTCAAGTCTGCCAGACCATGGCATTCGCCCATGATTTAGGGGTTATCCATCGTGACTTAAAACCGGCCAATATAATCATCGGGAAATTTGGTGAAGTGTATGTACTGGACTGGGGATTAGCAAAAGTAACGGGGACAGCATCCATAATTGACAAAGATGTTCAGCCTGAACCCGAAAAAAAAGACTTACAGTTAACGCCGGTTGGTCGCCACTATGGTACCCCTATGTATATGTCGCCAGAAATTGCCCAGGGGGATGAAAGTGTGGATGCCCGATCCGATGTTTTTTCCTTAGGTATTATTTTGTATGAAATGCTCACCCTCAAATCGTTTGTTGAAGGAGAAGACATCATAGAAATCAAACAGAAGTTGCTCGAAGAAACTTATCCCCTGCCCCGGGAAAGAGCATCACAAATGTTTATCCCCAAAGACCTCGAAGCAGTTTGCTTAAAAGCTTTGAAAAAAAGACGGCACAAACGATATCAATCCGTAACTGATTTACTTTCTGACCTCCAAAAATACAGACATGGGGAGGAAGTATCTGTCTATTGGTATTCAGGTTGGGAGAAACTTGCCCGATGGAATCACCAAAAAGCTTATTGGCTAGTAGCAGGCCTTGCGGGTTTAACAGGTGCTGCAATCCATGCGCTGTTTGGAGGGTAGCAGGAAATTCTACAGGTCAGGAAACAAACTTCCACCTTTTCCAATTTTCTTAACTCTACAATCCTTACAGACACAGTTATCACCGTGATCGCTGGTGTCGACTTTCTTAGCCTTGGAACTAGAGCCCATTTCCAACATATTTTCGGGCTGTTGGGGATTGCTTGCTTTTCCTTTTACAATAGTCGGGGCCAGAGATAAAGGGGAAGTTTTGCTTTTAGCAGGACTGGGACCAGTGCTTGGTAAAACAGTACGAATTGGACTAACCGCTTTTTTCTTTGGAGCTACTAGCAAGGGGTTCACAGGACCGCGGTCTACATTTGCATGTTCTTGATATTTGAGTACGACAAGGTCGATAAAGTTTGAATTTATCACGCGGATCGTTGCCAAAAATTTGTCACTTTTCTCCTGGGCTACAACTAGAAAATCAGAGGACTGGGGGTGATACCCTTTTGCACGAACAGACCTTCCGACCTTGACCGGAATCTTCACCATTTGGGCTGCATCCTGCAGTGTGATATCTTTTTCTTTTATTTGTAATGCAAGTGGAAAAACTAAAGTTGTATGGGTCTTTGACCATGCCAAGGCTTGATCGACCAAGGATTGAGAAACGACAGGTTCTGTTGGTTCAGTTATCTTCGCAGCTGGTTCGACTTTAACACGCTGAGCCCGCACAATATCATCTTTAGCCTCGGATAGTTCTCGCTCCTTAGTGCGCAATTGATCTTTCAACCCCTGGACATCGTCCATCGATCTCGAGATACTTAAGGCAAGCTTCTCTTTCTCATCTTCTAAAGTCTTACCATGGTCAACCAAGATTTGATTTTCGTCTTCAAGCTTCTTTTTAAGACCAAGATAAAATTCCTCATTAGCTTCCAGTTTCTTAACCTTTTTCGATAAAGTAATCGCCTCTCGAACCGATGAATCGTCCATGGAAACCAAAAGTCCAACCATGCCCAATGTACTTAATACAGCCACCACCGTCGCGGCAATCGTGAACAAACTGGATGATTTTTTTACAGCACTTCCTTTAAAAGCATTCTGCATGTTGGCCACTTTGCCCTGCATTTGAAGAAGAGCTTGGCCATTTCCTGATCCCGCGGAAGAGGCTTGCTGTAATTGAGCGAGCGAGGATTGTAATTCCCTCCCCATATCAACTACTTTTTTATTCCCGTCAACGAGTCGCCCGGACAAGATGCTTGCTACGTTAAGGCAAAGCTGCCCCCCTGCAACGCCGTGCTCCCCAATAAATCCAAGAAGGCGTTCATGATCGAAACGCCATAAAATGGTTTCGCCAATAGACTGAACATTTGCAGATGCAACGCCTCCGCTAAGAAAAGCCATTTCTCCAAAAGCTGCACCAGTCCCTAATGTGGCTATCTGTTGGGTCTTACCCTGGTCGCTAACTTTGGTAATAGCAACCTCACCAGACACGACCATGTAAAGGAATCGCTGCTCATGCCCATCTGAAACCAAAGTTTCATCTTCTGCGAGAATCCACTCTCCCCCAAAACGGAGAGCTTCCATTTCTGGAGCCCCAATATTTGCACACAATCCACTGGTAGGTAGATCGTACCCTGCTTCCAAAACATCTTCGCGGTGCAATAGCTTCATTTCAGGTCAAACCATAGTAGGTAATTCCTACAAAGATCAAGGAAAAGAAATCATCAATTAATGACAACATTTGCCATATTTTTTTAGTCGCCAAAAGTTATATGGCCAAGCAGCCAAAAAACCAGCTCCTAAGGTAAACGGAAGTATCTTGAGGGTAATCATTGGCTCCCCCATCATCGCAAAGTCTGCGACATTCATCGCAATTTCCATCAGAATCATGGAAATCAAGCTCATCCCAATCGCGGTTGTGAAAGCACGCTTCGGTCCCATTTGTCCCCAGAGAATAATGGTTTCAAGTACAATGCTTGTGCCAATCCCTGAAACCATAGCTATCACCCAGACGGTGCCCCACATTTCTTCAGGTATTCCGGAGGGTGCATAATATCTTTGAAATAAGTAAATAGCTCCTAAGTCACCGATGGCACAACCGATGAGGCACGCGACAGTATTTTTAGCAGACTTTGCAAGCATCGTTTGTATTAACTCAATGAAAAAAAGGGGAGGTCAAGCAGTATATAATGCTTTAGGGGTAACTACAGATTGCACAGCTTTAAAAATTTGCCTCACAACAGGTACCACTACCGAATTACCAAATTGCTTATAGCATACATTTGGGCGATGGTGGAGTTTAAAACTCTCAGAGAAGCCCATTAACCTTTGACATTCAATTGGATGCAACCTGCGTATCTTACCGTCAATTAAATACATTCCTGTCTTTGCCCCGATCCCACCTCCATAAGCCGATAGGGTGATCGCATGCCCTTTTGCGCTGTAAACACGCTCACCTTGCCCCCCTTTACCCACGGTCCCAATTCTAAGCGGTCGGTTTTCCACCTTTTTCGGCAATTGAGATTTCAGGGTTAAGTCTGCACGCTCGATCATTAAGCTTTCTAGCCTAGCATCTCCCCTGGTAAGCAAAATTTCTTCCAAGGAAATCTTTTTGCCTGTTCCTGAAGGAAAAGAAAAGTCAATAATCTCTAAATCTTTTCGAAAACAGACAAAATAAATTCGTTCTCTTTTTTGAGGCACTCCAAAGTCAGAAGCATTAAGAATTTTGTAATGTACATGGTAATTCGCATTACAGAGCAGTTGCAGAGTTTGCTTTAGGGTTTCTCCATCTGCATGACTGCGATAGTTTTTTACATTTTCCAACACCAAAACGGGAGGTTGATGCGAATGAGCAATCCGTAAAATCTCATAAAGTAAAGTACCTCTTGCATCTCCAAAACCTTCTTGATTCCCTGATATACTAAAGGGTTGGCAGGGGAAACCTGCACACAAAATATCATGGGCAGGGATGTCGGTCTCCGGAATTTGAGAAATGTCACCCTTCGGACATTCATCATAATTTATTTCGTACGAGTGACATGCATCTTTATCGATATCGGAGGAGAATACGCACTCATGACCCAAGCTAATTAAAGCCTGTCTGAATCCCCCCACCCCGCAAAACAAATCGAGAAAACGCATCGGTGCTATTTATGGGCTAACCATGAGGTAACAGGTTTCTAATAAAAAGCACGAAGAATTTACAACAAAAAGATATTAAATATCACAAAGTTCTACAGCTTCTGCCAGTCCTTTGACTGGGTCACGAGTAGGTATAAATTCCTGCCCGATATACCCCTTGTAGCCAATCTCTAAAAGGGCTTTCATAATGGGAGGATAATTGATCTCTTGCTTGTCATCAAGTTCGCCACGCCCTGGGTTCCCAGCAGTATGAACATGTCCGATAAAATCACCACACTCTCGGACTCGTTGGATAATATCCCCGTCCATAATCTGCACATGATAAATATCAAAGAGTAGCTTCACCCTGGGTGAACCCACTTTTTTAACAATATCGAGGCAATAGTCCATGTGATCACCCTGATAGCCTGGGTGGCCTTTATTTGGGTCTGTCTCGTCTCGTGAATTCAGCATTTCCATGCATATGGTCACCCCTTTTTCTTCAGCATAACCAGCCACTTTTTTAAGGCCCTCCACACAATTCATGGCTCCTTCTTCCCGAGAAAACTTTTCCTTGTAGCCAGTGAAAGCAATAACATTTGGGCAACCAAATTGGGCAGATTCGTCGATGGCTTGCTTCGTCAATTGTGACAGCCAACCATGATAGTTAGGATTATTGAATCCCTTAACAAAAGGCTTTCCAGGCACAGGTATACCAGAAATTGCACAGGTCAGACCGTATTTCTTCAAAACCGGCCAATGCTTAGAGTTAATAAGTTCAACACTTTGGCACCCTAAGCGTTGAGCCTGCACACAGGTCTCTTCAACGCTCCAATAATCAGCAAAGCACCATGAAACAACCGACTGTTTAAGACGCCCATTTCTAACACCTCTCTTATTTCCTTCAGGACTGTCCCCAAAAGCTACAGAACCATTCAACGCCCCCAAGGCAACCCCCGCACCCAAGCCTTTAAACAATCCACGCCGCGTGGTGACCTGGGTAGGTCCTGGTTTTTTTTCTATATTTACTCTTTTCATTGTAGGCCTTTCAACTCCTCTCCCTGCCAAGCATGATCAATGCTGTTCATCATACAAAATTATCTTTTCCAAAAAACCATCGATAAAAGTAACCCAATAAAAGCACCGGCAGCGTCTGCAGCGGCATCCCAGACATCGGGCGTGCGTGCATGATCAAGCCAATCCTGGAAACATTCATCACCGACGCCAAAGCAGACGCAGAAAGCCAATAAGGCCCAAGGGAAACCGGCTCCACCACGACCAAACGCACCCCAACCTAAAATGCCCATAATCCCATATTCCACCATGTGCAGAGCCTTATCCGATACGGTAATTCCACCATCGGGTATATCTCCCGGGCTCATACTTGAAACATAGAGAACTAAACCGCAATATAGTCCAAAACTAATCTTCCACTTATCCATTTCTTTTTTTTTACTATCTGGCCTTTTATGGCAATGGAAATTTCTATTTCTCTTGGTATGTAAAATTGGAATTTGATCAACACCTCCCACCAACTTCTCTTAGTGATGATAAACCCTGCAAAGAAACTTGAAGATCATTACCTATTTCATCAGCAAGACGAATTTTATATAATATATCGGAAAGTTAAAATTTTGAAAAAGTTGTCTTCATAAGCCTAACCGTGTACAAGAACATTATGAATCCATTTATCGCGATGAACCGTTTCCAAGTTGTAAGTGGCTATGAAAAAGAATTTGAAGCAATCTGGAAGAACCGAAACACCTACCTGGAAAAGGTTCCAGGCTTCCAACAATTCAACCTTCTGAAAGGCCCTAATCTTGAAGGTTTTACACTCTATGCTTCTCACACTCAATGGGATTCAGAAAGTCACTTTGAAGGTTGGACTAAGTCTGAAGCGTTTCGAAAAGCCCATGAGGGTGCCGGCTCACGGGGCCATTTGTACATGGGTCACCCTCACTTTGAGGGCTTTGAAGTAGTAAAAGGTACGAGGGTGACAAGCACATAACTTATGATTGCCTCACTTTCTTTTATTCCCTTCCTCAGCATTTTTTTCTCGTTCTTGACAAAACCCACACACAGAACATCTAAGTAATAAATGGAATTCATGGTGTACGGTCTTGCTGGGTTTGGAATTGGAATCGGAATTCTTGTTTTTTTCCTTATTCGATCCCGCAGGGAATCTTCAGCGCTGCAGACTCACATAGCAGAAAATTATTCCCTAGGCGAACAGCTCATTCGCTCCAAGAAAATAGAAACTGAATTGAGGGCAGAATTGAAACAATCTGATTTTGAAAGAATCAAGCACAAAACCATTAATGAGGAATTAAACAGAAAACTAGAAAAACAACTTGATGATCAAAAGGAGGCAACTGAACAGATGCAGGAAAAGTTCGAAAATCTTGCCAATAAAATTCTCGACCAGAAGAGTGCAAAATTTACTGAATCCAATAGACAAAACATAAAGTCCTTACTTGAACCCCTTGACAAAGACCTGCGAAATTTTCGAAAAAAAGTCGAAGACATTCATGAAAAAGATCTGAGTCAACATGCATCACTCAAGGAATTCCTGAGTAATTTACAGAATACACAGTCTCAGTTGAGCGAGGAAGCCCGAAACTTAACCACTGCATTAAAAGGAGATTCTAAAAAGCAAGGTGACTGGGGAGAATTCATTCTTCAAAGGACACTGGAAGCCTCTGGCTTGGTAAAAGGCCTGGAGTTCTCCATGCAAGAAAGCTTCGATCGCCAAAGGCCAGACGCCATTATTAGGTTACCCGAAGACCGGGCAATTGTAGTCGACGCAAAAGTATCCCTAACCGCATATGAGCGCTCCATTGGAAGCGATGACCCAGAAGTTAAAAAGCAGGCTGAGAAGGAACACCTCCAATCCATTAAAAAGCATGTGGATGAGCTAGCCGAAAAAGATTACTCCGCCATTGAACAGATTAATACCCCTGACTTTGTCTTACTCTTCATTCCTATTGAACCGGCATTTGGAACCGCCCTATCTCAAGACCCAGACCTTTATCAATACTCTTTTGACCGCAAAATCGTTTTGGTTACATCTTCCACACTCATGGCCACGATTAAAACGGTGGCAAATCTTTGGAAATTGGAAAAGCAAAACAAGCATGCTCATGATGTCGCCCGGCGGGCGGGTTTACTTTACGATAAATTTGTAGGTTTTCTTTCCAACATGGAAGAAGTGGGAAAAGTATTAGGTAAAGCAAGCGAGGCCCATCATAAAGCAATAAGCCAGCTATCAAGTGGTCCAGGGAATCTGGTCGGCCAAGTTGAAAAACTTAAAACTATGGGCATCCGAACCAAAAAATCTCTTCCTGCTTCTTTTGCTAATAATATTGAATCCGATCCTGATCAGGAGAAACCTCCTGAAGCTGAACAACTGCCTTTGCTTTAAACTTTTAAATCTTTTCCATTTTTTATCCCTCAAGAAAAAATAGACTCATATCTTTCAGCCGTGGGACCCAAATTAAAAAAATCAGTCAGGCCCTCTACTTAAATTTACGATTCGGGAAATTGGTAAGGATTACGATACCGCTCTGCCTTATGCTAAAAGCAATCCGTTTGGTTTAGTATTTTTTTTACCATTGATAAAATCAAAAGGCGCAAACTGAATTGATTACAGTGAGTGACATTTTGTTGAAAGATGCGCGCTTACACATCAGGACACTTTTTATTTATCGTACCGGGATTATGCTGCTGCGGGCCAAATAAAGACTGCTTCCCCCGAGCTAGAAAATTTTTAGAAACCAAAAATAAATGGAACCCGGATATTACCTTCGGTTCAGGCTTTCTCAGGCATTTAGAACGAATATAAAGGATAGCTTACTCTTCCACCTCTGGCTTTTAATGGAAGCAAAAATACAAAGTAGTAACGATTCAGTATATTGAAACATTATTTGCAGCGATCAGGTTGCCTTAAATAAAATTTAAAAAAAAGGGATAAAATTCACTTGTCGTTCGATATATTGCTACTCAAGATTAATATTTTACAGTTTTGCCTATGAAGTTTTCACGCAGTTCAGACTTACCATTTCATTTTTCTAGGCGGAATTTTATGCACGTAGGTCTACTTGGGGGGCTGGGCCTCTCCCTCGGTGACTTTTTACAAATGAAAGCTGAAGGCGCCCAGAAGCTTTACAAATCCATGGAAGGCCCCGCCAAAAATGTCATCCACATTTATTTACCTGGAGGTATGGCACACCAAGAGTCCTGGGACCCAAAGCCGTATGCTCCCCTCGAATACCGCGGCCCCTTTGGAAGCATAAAAACTAAAATCCCTGGCGTTCAGTTTAGTGAAAACTTTCAGGAATCTGCAAAAATTGCAGATAAGCTTACGATATGTAGATCAATGACCCATGGTGAAGCTGCCCATGATAGAGGGACTCACAATATGTTCACTGGTTACAAACCGAGCCCGGCTATAAAATTCCCTAGTTTTGGGTCCGTTGTTTCCCACGAGCTGGGAAGTCGTAAAAATTTACCCCCTTATGTTTGTATTCCAAGAGTTCCGAATGAATTTGCGGGCAGTGGTTACCTGAGCTCTTCCTTTGGGCCTTTTAGTGTCGGATCAGATCCAGCAAAGAAAGAATTTGAAGTCCGGGATCTCTCCCTGCCAAAAAATATTTCTGACCATCGATTTGCAGACAGAAAAAATCTTTTGAAAATGGTTGATGCTCATTTCAGGTCTAAAGAAAACTCAGATGGGCTTGATGCGATGGACAAATTCTACAAAGACGCCTACTCACTGATCAATTCCAAAGAAGCGAAAGAAGCCTTTGATTTGTCTAAAGAAAACCAAAAAGTTAAAGAAAGATATGGCAAGAATGAGGCTGGTTTACGCATGCTACTTGCCCGAAGACTTGTAGAATCTGGCGTCCGCTTTGTTTCACTCACTTACGGAGGTTGGGACCATCATCAGAATATTGAAACTGGCTTTAGCCAACAAGCACCCCAACTAGACAAAGCATTTGCCACCCTCATTAGCGACCTTGATGAACGGGGCATGCTTGACAGCACCCTCGTCATACTCTCTTCAGAATTTGGCAGAACCCCAAAAATCAACAAAGACAATGGACGTGATCACTACCCCCGAGTTTTTAGCGTTGCTCTCGCTGGCGGTGGCATAACACGAGGAAATATTTACGGTTCATCCGACGCCTTTGCCACAGCACCAGAAGACAACCCTCTTTCAGTCGAAGATCTCGCATCTACCATTTATGATCGAATCGGTATTGTTGCCGACAAAGAACTTATGGCTCCCGGAGGCCGACCGATGGAAATTGTGGACGGTGGTAAAGTAATCAAAGAAATTTGCGCGTAAAAATTGAGCCTTCCTCTCTCGTTCACACCACTTTCAGTGCTGACTTCAGCCAAAGCTGTATGAGTAAAATCTCACCTTTCATTTATTTCATCCTCCTAACCACAGCTTCCTTCACCTTTGGCAGTGAGCCTATCATTGATAGCTTGCTTCCGCGCGGGGGACAAAAGGGCACAGACCAGATTATTCTCATAAAAGGAAAACGATTAGCGGACACGACAAGGTTTCTTTTTTATAAACCTGGGCTATCCGTAACTGACATCCAGCAAACCAACGGGAAAGAGGTTGGAGTCACTTTTAAAATCGCACCCAATGCACCTCTCGGACAGCATGAAGTTCGGTTGTGCACCGACAAAGGAATAAGTAATCTCGTAACCTTTTGGGTTGGCCCTTTTGAGAACCTGAAAGAGGTTGAGCCAAACTCATCTTTTGCAACTGCACAGCCGATTCCGTTAAACTTCACGGTCAATGGTATTTGCCTAAATGAAGATGTTGATTTTTTTGAAATTAATGCGACCAAGGGTGAAAGAATTAGTGCTGAGATTGAAGCCATTCGCTTATCTGGTCCTCTTTTTGATCCCTTCCTAGCGATTCTCAACGACAAACGCTTTGAAATTGCTACTAATGATGACTCTGAACTTCTACTTCAAGATAGTACGCTGAGCATCCTTGCTCCTTATGATGGGGTTTACAGAATTGAGGTAAGGGACTCTTCCTACAAAGGAGGTAAAGCCTTTCACTACCGCTTACATGTTGGCACTTTCCCCCGCCCCCTTGTTGCTTTTCCCGCAGGCAGCCAATCCGGGGTTGCACGCGAATTTAAATTTCTTGGGGACCCTACTGGTGATTTCGTAAAAAATATAACTATTCCATCCACATCTGATTCACTTTTTGCGTACCACCACCAGGAAAATGACTTATTTTCACCCAGCCCAAACCTGCTGCGCATAACCCATTACCCTTCTGTTGAAGAAAGAGAACCAAACAATCTCATGAAAGAAGCAACGATCACGAAGTTAACTCTTCCACTCGCCTTCGATGGTGTGATCGAAGAGGAAGGCGATATGGATTACTTTCGTTTCTCGGCCAAAAAGGGAGATCGGTTTTACATCCGAGCTCACGCCCGCTCGATTGCATCACCTTTAGACCCAGTACTAAATTTATATCATGAAAATGGAAAGTCTATACGGGGTAATGATGATGCTGATAAAGGCCCTGATAGCCTCATTACCCAGACTTTCCCCAAGGATGGAGAGTACATTCTTCGCATCCGCGACCATTTGGGCCGAGGCAGCCCAAGGCATGTCTACCGAATAGAAACTGACCGTATTACAGCTAAAATTTCAGGTTTGATCCCAAAGTTTGGAAATCGCGATTCTCAGTCCCGCCAAATGATACCCGTCCCGCAAGGTGGTAAGGTGGCAACAGTACTTTCATTGAATAGGAAAAATTTTAGTGGGGCTATTGAACTGATAGCCGGAAATCTCCCTCCGAAAGTTTTCATGACAGCTCCCCATACCCCAAATAATCTTAACACAGTCACCCTTCTTTTTGAGGCATCTCCTGACGCACCCAAATCAGCGACTCTTTCTAATGTAAGATTAATTCATAAAAACGAGAACAAAGAAAAAGAAATTTCTGGAGAATTCAACCACCAGGTAGAACTCGTTTATGGCCCGCCCAACAACCAATGCTACTATGACTCCAGCTTTCATAGACTCCCTGTTGCTGTGGTTGATCCCGTTCCCTTTGCAGTAAAATTACACCCGCCCAAAACACCCATAGTCCAAGGCGGTTCGATGAATCTTAAGGTCGAGATTTTTAGAGATGCCAACTTCACTGAAGATATAACTGTAAAGATATTAGCCCGCCCTACCGGCTTAGGAGCCCGATCCAGTATCAAAATCAAAGGCACTCAGTCATCTGGCTTTTACCCCCTTACGGCCAACGGGAATGCTGAAACAGGCAGGTGGAAAATAGCAGTCCAAGGCGAAGCGAAAGGACAAGGTGGAGGATCATTGCTTGCAGCTTCTGACTTTATCGAGCTCGATATAGAAGAACCCTATGTTCAGGGTAAACTTAACATGTCAGCCATCCAGAAAGGGAATAAAGGAACCGTTACCTGCATCCTTTCTATTCTCAGACCTTTTTCCGGTAAAGGCCAAATTGAGCTTAAGGGCTTACCTCCATTAACCACCTGCCCGCCCCTTTCATTTGATGGAAACACATCGCTGGTTTCTTTTCCGATAGAAGTCTCAGAAAAAGCACAACCAGGCATCACTAAAAACCTTTTCTGCTTTGCCAAAATTCCTTTTCAAAACTCCATGATTGTTCAAACTGTTGGCCAAGGCGGACAGATCCGGATAGACCATCCCCCTCCAAAAGCAAAAACTACATCAAGGACACCAATAAAAGAGTCAACATCTCAAACAAAAACCAAGGCAATCAGCCGACTCGAACAGTTGAGGGCAAAAGCCACAAGTCCAGCAAACTAAGAATAGATTGAATCGCCGACATCACACTCTTTATTGGATTCTATTTTCCTCACTGATTGTTCATTTTTCAATCAGCAAAGAAAATAGTAGGTTTCGTGAAACAAAGAAACCCTCCTCTCTCACACTCCAGAAAAAAACTTCTCCGACTTCTTTCTTTCGTGAAAAAGTAGGCCCTATTTTCGAAGGTCATTGCATTGAGTGCCACGGACCAAAGAACTCAAAAGGTGGACTTCGACTTGATACCAAAAACTTGGCAATGAAAGGTGGGATTTCTGGATCCGTCATTACTCCCGGAAATTTATTGGATAGCCTGATCATTGAACGCACCCACCTTGACCCTACTGATGATGATGCGATGCCCCCAGATAATCACCCCCTTTCTGCAGGTCAAAAAAACATTCTTAAGCAATGGGTGCAGGAGGGTGGATTCTGGCCTAAGGGGCAGCCATTAAAAGCACATTCAGAAGAGCAACTTGCTTTACGAGCCAACGCAGCCAACAAAAAACTACTGAGTCTTGAAGCGTTCCCCTCATCCATCAGCCTACACCATGCAGAGGATTTTAATTCTTACACCATTCTTGCCAAATATGCAGATGGCGTAAGCCGTGATGTGACCTTTGAATCATCTTTTACGATAAAGGGTCCTGAGATTATAAGAATTCAGGACGCCACCATTTTCCCAACTTCGAATGGTAAAACCAAGCTAGGAGTGAACTACCGAAATCTCAAAATAGATATACCTATTTCAATTGACGACTATGAGAAAAGCAGGGGGATAAGTTTTAATTTGGATGTAATGCCAATCTTCATGAAAGCAGGTTGTAACACCGGCTCTTGCCACGGATCTGCACGCGGACAAGACCGCTTCATGCTCTCTCTATTCGGCTATGACCCAGCAGGAGATTATTTCCGAATCACCCGGGAACAAGGTACCCGAAGAATCAACCTCGCTCTTCCTGAAGAAAGTATGCTCTTAGAAAAAGCCATAGGTGCAGTGCCTCATACTGGAGGGAAGCTTTTCGATAAAAAAAGTAACCACTGGCAGACCTTACACAACTGGCTGAAAGCCGGTGCACCAGAGGATTCAGAGAAGGTAGCAAGACCCGAACGAGTTGAGTTATTCCCCCCTTCCCTCCTCCTCGAAGGGAACGGAGCAACCCAACAACTAACTGTACTTGCACACTACTCCGACGGAACCACACGCGATGTCACTCCCTTGACTGTATTCCAGTCAAATAACATACAATCGGCAGCAGTCGATAATGGAGGTGAAATCACAGCGGGTAAACGGGGTGAGGCATTTGTCATGGCTCGCTTTAATGTCTTCACTGTGGGAATTCAAACCATTGTGATTCCAGAGGGACTGAATTACAATCGCCCCAAAACTGAAGAGTTTACCTATGTGGACACCCTGGTCCACAACAAGCTAAGCAAGTTACGGATCACTCCTTCTCCATTATGTTCGGACGAAGTTTTTATAAGGCGGGTATATTTAGACATCACGGGTATGTTGCCGGGTATAGAAGAGCTCACAAAATTCCTGCAGGACAAATCCGCCACGAAGCGAAGTCTTCTGATTGATCAACTCCTTGAACGCAAGGAATTTACTGAGCTTTGGGTCATGAAGTTTGCAGAACTCTTACAGATTCAGACCGATGCAAATGAAGGAATGAGCTACAAGGCGACCCTTCTTTACTTCAACTGGCTAAAGGACCGCATTGCCAACAATGTATCTATGGATCAAATCGTGAAGGAGTTAATCACTTCCAAAGGTGGTACTTTTGTGAGCCCCCCCACCAATTATTATCAAGTAGAGCGAGATAATCTAAAAATTGCTGAAAATGTTGCTCAGGTATTTATGGGCATGAGAATTCAATGTGCACAATGTCACAATCACCCATTTGACCAATGGACCCAGAATGATTACTACTCCTTTGCATCTTTTTTTAGTCAAGTGGGAAGAAAGCGGGGTGCCGATCCCCGAGAACATGTTATTTACAACCGCAAAAATGGGGAAATCAATCATCCAGTTCACAGGAAGCCGCTTCCTCCGAAGTTCCTTGGCGGTCATACCCCTGAAATCCCCAAAGATGTTGACCGTAGAGAAGTGCTTGCGAATTGGCTCGCTTCGCCCGAAAACCCATACTTTGCCAAAAACTTGGCAAATCTTGTGTGGGCCCATTTTTTTGGTCAAGGTATCATTGAACCAGTCGATGATGTTAGGGTTTCCAACCCACCTGCAAACCCAGAACTCTTAGATGAACTAGGGCGTCGATTTACCGCCTACAAATATGATTTTAAAAAACTGGTAAAAGATGTTTGTAATTCCAGAACTTACCAACTGTCGACCCAATCCACTCAATCAAACCAAGATGATCGACGAAACTTTGCCCGGGCAACCATGAGACGCCTACGCGCTGAAATCCTGCTGGATGCAATATCACAAGTTACGGAAACCAAAAATAAATTCCCGGGACTCCCTCGCGGTGCGAAAGCTGTGCAGATTGCAAATGGTAAAGTTAATAATTATTTCCTCACTACTTTTGGCAGGGCAAAGCGAGAATCCGTGTGCTCTTGCGAGGTGGTCATGGAACCAAGTCTATCCCAGGCTCTTCATCTCCTTAATGGAGAAACTACAAATAAGCGTATTACCCAAGGTAAAGTAATCTCAAAATTTCTTACAGAAGGTCAATCTGCAGAAGAGATTATCCGATGGTTATACCGTCGATGCTACTCCAGGAATCCGACGCCTGATGAGCTCAGTAATCTTGCTCAAACTATTACCTCTGGAGACGAAGAAAAGGGCCTAATCGATATTTTTTGGGCCCTGTTAAACTCCAAGGAATTTATTTTTAATCACTAAATATGTTTGGCTGTCTAAGATAATTTTTTCTCCCACCATGCCCACTTTTTTCTTTCCAGTATTTTTTCCCATGCTCGTAGTGCTTGGTACCATTCCTGAGAAGCCAAACTTTCAAGACGACATTTTACCAATACTCGACCAGTCCTGTAATTCTTGCCACAACCCTGAGAAAGCAAAAGGCAGTCTGGTCATGACCAGTCTTACTGCACTAATGAATGGAGGAAGTTCCGGTAATATTGTAGTTCCTAGAAATAGTAATAGTAGTGCTCTCTATCTACTCGCTGCACACGAGAAAGAACCTCACATGCCACCGCGTGGACAAGCCATTGAGGAAGAGCAGCTCAAGCTGATTAAAATATGGATAGATCAGGGCTTGCGGCCAACCGCTTCCGGGGAGCCCATAAAGGAAAAGATACATGTTGCCCTGGAATTAAAAACTAAAGACTTCGGCAAACCAAAAGGTCCGCCTCCGATGCCGAAAAACTTAAACCTTGAGCCTTTCCTGATTACCGAAAGAGGGTTTACCCCATCCGCAATGGAGACCTCGCCATGGTCTCCGCTCATCGCGATCGCATGCCCAAAACAAATTCTGATCTATCACACCGAAACTTTAGAACTTCAGGCCATACTACCCTATCCTGAAGGATTTGCTGAATCTCTTGCATTTAGTAAAAATGGATCATTGCTTCTAGCAAGTGGAGGGAAAGGTGGGAAAAGCGGAAAAGTGGTTGCTTGGGACATCCAATCAGGCCAACGAATGATTACCCTTGGGCAGGAAAAGGATTCAATTTTGACGACAGATATCAACCCAGATCAGTCATTGATTGCTATTGGAGGCACATCGAAAATCGTAAAAGTCTTTGATCTTGGTTCCGGAGAAGTTCTCTATGATATAAAAAAGCACTCCGAATGGGTAACCCAAGTAGCGATTTCACCCGACGGTATCCTGATGGCGACGGGAGATAGAAATGGTGGGCTTCATATTTGGGAAGTTGAAACTGGGAATCCATTTTACACTCTTTCTGGACATCAGGCAGAAATTACAGATTTGAGCTGGAGATCGGATGGAAACATCCTTCTTTCTTCTTCCGAAGATGGAACCTTGCATATGTGGGAAATGATAAGTGGCAAAAAGGTCAGGGATTGGGAGGCACACCCCAAAGGAGTCCTCTCAGCCCACTTTGATAAGAAAGCAAACATTATTTCCTCTGGTCGGGATAGAAAAGTAATCTGCTGGAATAATAACGGGAATGAAATCAGAACGATTTCAGGCTTTAAAGATATTGTTACAGAATCCAGATTCTCACAAGATGGACAAAGGCTTATAGCGGCGGACTGGATCGGGAACATCACAGTGTGGGATCCATTGGATGGCAAGCAATACGGTTCATTACAAAGTAATCCACCGTCCATAAAAAAACGTATTCGTGCCTACGAACTAAAACTCTCGCAAGTGCAGCAACAGGTAGTTGAAGAGCGAGATAAAACACGCCCCCTTCTCAATACGGCTCGACAAATAGAAAGCCAAGTCACGCAAAACAAGCAAAAAAAGAAAGACTTGGCTCTCCGAATCTCACTACTTGAAAAAAGCAACCACACCCTCAAAATCGATATACAAACGCAGGCAAAAAAACTTACTCAAATCACCAGCCTTATCAACTCCACCATTTCTCAAATCAATAAGAAAGAAAGCGAAATCAAACAAGTCTCTGCAAAGATTGGGAAAGAAAAGAGGCTACTTAAAGAGCTTGAACTCAGTAAAAAAGAAAGAGCAAGCACGATTGCGGCCCTACAAAACTCGTCTCTACAAATCCTTCCAAAAAATGCTGACAAAAATAAGAGTTCATCTCAAATCCGGATAACTGACCAAATCAGTAAAAGGAGAAATGAAATCAATGGAATCAATCTTACATTAGCTGACAAAATTAACTTTCTACGGGAAATAACAGAAAAGGAAAAACAATTACTCCTCCAAAAACATGACCTTTCGAACTCACTCTCTCAGATGAAATGGGAAAAGAAGAGTGTACAGAATTTACATGGCACCATTTCCAAAAACATACAAGCCAAGGGAAAAGAGATTGATCAACTGCAAGTCCTGTCCCGTTCGACCATGGCTCAGTTGAAGATCCTGGAAAAAAAATCAGTTTCAAACAAGCAAAACACAAAGGAAGCCCTAGCCCTTATCAAAAAAGCAGAAAAGGAAACTCAATCGCTCCATTATAATATCAAGAAGTGGAAAGCTGAAAAAATAAATAATCAAAGACACAAAGTTCTCGCCACAGTTCATGAAATAAAAGATCGGATTGAGTTACAAAACAGACGGCTAACTGATGTAGAAAACACCCGCAACCTAGCTTTGCAGGAACTCGAGCGAAAAGCAGAGCAATTGCTCAATTTGCCCAACAATATAACAAAAGCGAGGGAAGAAATAACAGCAAAGCAGGAACTTTTTGAAGAAAGCATTACCAAAGGAAATGACTTAGAAAAAAAGCAGGCAAGTACTATAGAATTAATCAAACAGACCGAGGGATTCAAGAAGAAGGATACCTACGAGGATGAGACTATCTCGCTCTCAAATTTAAGAAGGAAGCTCTCTCAAATTACATCCGACCTTAAAAGCCAAAAGGAAGAAACTACGCTTGCTTCTACTGACAAAAAACACGCTGAAAAAGTCCTGCACGGGTTGATGAGCCAACTAGGCAACCTGCCAGCCATTATCAAAGATAAGAAAGTTGATTACCAGTCTGCCCTAACTTCGCTCAACCAAATCAATAAAGAGATTTCTACACTCCAAAAAATGGAACAGGAAAAACATAAGCAAGCACAAGCACTTCTTGACGATTACCAACAAGCTTTACCTAAGGGGTGAGCAGAGCATTCTTTCGTTTGCCATCCCCTGCTTACTCGCTTCAATTATCTCAGTGTATATAAATCCTTATACTTGGTTCCTGCTTACCCTGCATGGGGTTGGCCATCTTTTCCTGTTTTTTCCTTTAGCAGCACAATCACAAGAAAGCAACAGTACCCACCAACCTTCTGCTTTGGGCATGACTCCTGGCACGAATACTTTCCAGCATTTGGCAGCTTCAATCAAGCCGTCGGTTGTTATGATTGAGAGCGTGAATCGAGTTGGTCGAGAAGGCGGTAGAGGGACCGGTTTTGTCGTTGCAGAAAACGGGTTGATCGCGACTAACTTTCATGTCATCGGAGAACACCGAGATTTCAGGGTCCGATTTGCAGATGGTAAAAGTTTTCGTCCCACTAGCATTATATCCGTAGACCGTGCGCAAGACTTGGTCTTATTTTCGATTGATGCCTACAACCTAGTCCCCCTACCTCTTGGGGACTCATCAACTCTCAAAGCTGGCGAAACCATCCTCTCCCTGGGCAACCCATTGGGGTATAGCTTTAGTGTCAGTCGTGGGGTAATTGCCGCAATCCGTGAATTAGAATTTGGGGATGGGCGCCCCATGATTCAAGTGGCAGTTCCTATCGAACCAGGCAGCAGCGGAAGCCCGGTGATTAATTTAGAGGGAGAGGTCGTCTCTATTTTATCAATTAAATCGGGCGGAGCGATGGGCTTCGGGGTCCCTGTTAATATATTAAAAAATCTAATCGGCGAAAATTCAAAACCGATTCCTTTCGATAAGTGGCTAACTATTGGCAACTTGGATAAATTACAATGGGAAGCGATGATGGATGGTGCATGGAAGCAAAGAGCAGGTGAGATTAGGGCTACTGGATTCGGTAATGGATTTGGTGGTCGTATGTTATGCCTTAATCAAATCGGGTTAATCGCCGCACCTTTCGAGTTGGAAGTTGAAGTCAAACTTGATGATGAGAGTGGTGCGGCAGGCCTTGTTTTTTGCTCGGATGAAGCAGGTTCTCACTATGGATTTTATCCAACAAACGGATCGCTCAGACTCACTCACTTTGCGGGACCGAGTGTGTACAACTGGAACATTCTTAAAACTGTTGAAAGTCAGGCTTACTTACCTGGAAAATGGAATCACATTCATGTTAAGTTTGAAGATAATGGTCGTATCATTTGCTCGGTAAACAAGGAGGTTGTGATTGATGTATTAGATTTTGAGAAAACAGGCGGGCTTGTTGGAATTTGTAAATTTCGTGAACCCACAGCCACTTTTCGTAATTTTCGTTTTGCTAAAAGATTTCCAACAGAAAAAGTCAGCTCAAAATTGCGTGATAAAGTGCGTAAGCTTACTCGTGATCTTTCCCTACATCCACATGTAAAAGAAAAAGAAGTAGAACAGATTTTAGAAATTGGAGAAATAGCACCGCAAATTCTTGAAGATTATTCCGAAGAACTAAGGCAAAAATCAATTAAAATTGAATGGCTAGCCCAAGAAGTTCGGGAACGATTGGTCATCGCAGAACTGGTGAAATCTCTTAGCCATGCAGATGATAATTCTATCGACCTGCTAAGGTCTGCCCTGCTTATAGCTCGCATAGACAACGAGCATTTTAATCTCAACGACTACCTTAAAAGGGCTGACCTCTTGGCAGATAGTATACAGGCAATTTTCCCCAAAGAAGCTAACGACGAACAAAGAATCAGAATTCTTGTGCAACAGCTCTTTTCTGAAATGGGATTTCATGGAAGTACTCTCGATTACCACCATCGCTCAAATAGTTATATAAACGAAGTTATAGACGACCGTGAAGGCCTGCCCATAACTCTTTCTATTCTGTTCATTGAATTGGCCAACAGGCTAAATTTAAATGTTTCTGGATTGAGCATTCCCGGGCACTTTTTAGCGATATATAGAGAACCATCATCCAATAACGATCTAGGCAAAAATAAGCGACAAGGGGCAAAAGAATTAATCATTGATTCTTTTGGGGGGAAAATCATTAACCGAAACCAAGCGGCAAAGCTTTCCGGTTTTAAGCTCAAAGATCTCGCATTTGAACCATGTGCAAAGAAAGACATCATTAAAAGAATGCTTCATAATCTAGTACAGATTGCTGAAAGCGAAAACGACCCAGTATCCCAACTTAGATACCTCGGAACCATCTTAGCTATTTCTCCCGATGACCGTTATTCCCGAGCCCAACGGGCAATGCTTTTATATATTTCAGGTAAGCTTGAAAAGGCCCTCACAGACATCGACCTTCTTCTTGAACAGTATCCTGATAGTCCAGAAAATGAACCCCTCCGAATCATTCGCGAAAGACTATTAGAACAAGGAGCCGCTGCGTTTTAAAAGACCTCCTCACAAAAAAAGCCCAATTACAAAGGAAAGATATCATCTTCAGTAAACTTTCCAGTTGTTTCTCCGTCTGGGCCTAATGAAAAAATTTTATAACCCCCTGCATTGTCTTTTCTGGGATACTCGTACTGATACTCATTACCCCAGGGATCAAGAAAGCTTGGGTCTTTTGATAAGATGTTGGATATCCAAATTTTCAAGGAATTGCCATCATTGTGAGAAAAGTCTGGGATCTCAGCTTCATCGAAAACAGCTGTATCAAAACCAAGTAATCCAGCTGGTAATGTAGCACGATTGGGTGGAACTTCCAAACCACCCATTGCATTATGAAAGCCAATCATAGATAGAAACAAACATTCCCCCGGCGTACAAACCGCTTCAGGGCAATTGGGGAAATCTCCAAACTCTCGAAAATAACTAGTTATCCCAACCTCCAAGGCTGACAGCTCTAAGTGAGCTTTTTTTTCATTTTGCTTTTCCTGTACATATGAAAAACCTACCAACAAGGTACTCAATAAAATCCCAATGATTAAAAGAATCACCAAAAGTTCTATCAAACTGTAACCAGGATCCCTTTGCTTTCTCAATCGACACCCCCACCCCACCCCAGTTGAAGTAGAGCCTTATGGACCGGCTTCAGGTCTTCATCTGCCAACGCCATCACTTTATATTTCTGATCACGTTGAACAGCCTCTTTCAACAAATCAATACATTCTTTTGGACTTTTTAAAAGTGATGCATAACAGGCTAGGTTGTAGCGAATAATCGCACTTTCATTGTGCTTCACCAATCCATCTAACAGTATTTCCCTGGCACTCTCTACAGATTCCGACCGTCTGGTGGCATAGGCTTCAGACACCCACCACGCTTCTTCCTCAGGAAACTCATGGCGCAGGCTCCTGGCGAAAGATTGCATCATACTCCAATCTGCAATCTCCTGATGCAGAAAAGTAAGCAGTGCCTTCTTTTGCTTAGACCAGGGCATGATGTCAGGAACTGCACGCAGTTCTAGTTGCACATCATCAAACATTTCTAAATCAAAAAAACCTTGAGCCCTTTTTAGGTGCACAGGAGGAGCCAATTGATGAGGAGGTAAAGGCAAGTCACTCATCGTTGCCCAAGCTTATCGATCTAAAAAACAGACGGATTTTATTAGTTGGCAATTTCCCAAAACTCCACTTCTCCCCATTGATGGCCCCATCCGTCATAAGACGGCGTGATTCGAAAATATCTTGCCTTAATCGCCTTTAAATCAATTTCTGCCCAAGCGGCTTTCCCTTTTTCAGCCACGAAACCAGAATACTCATTGAAAAGCATAAAGTTTTGATTATCGAGACTTACTTCAATCTTTACCTTGGAAAGCTCCTGAACTCGATCCCATGGCTGGTAATATATACGAATAACCCCGATTCTTTTGGTGGAGCCTACATCAAAGATAAAGGTTGGGTTTTTCTTCATCCATACACTCCATGAAGAGCGCCACCCATTGGGGGGTAATTTACCATCTACCAAGCTTTCGACCCCATATCTACCCGCATCCGATGTTGGAGACACAGAAGTTTTCACATCTTGTACAGGACAAAGCACAAAGCTTCTAGAATCTCCGGGAAGAGAACGACTTTGTCCATAGGTAAAATCAAAATTACCGCATGTAAGACCTATGATAAAAAGCAATCCATTTCTAAGTTTCATATTCTTTTTTTGTATGCATTTGAATCTACATGCAAGAAAACAACTTTTTGGGAAAAAACTTACCTCTTTTTACTTACCATCCAATGACAGCCTGATTCTTCTCCAATTTTAATAAAAATTCGTTCTGCTTTGTTAAGTATCCTTCCTCTCCGAACAGAAATGCCCCAAGTTCTTGTAAGTTTTGGGAATCCTAGGGATAGACTATTTAATTCTCCTCGACTACACTCTTCCTCAACTGACCATGATGCCATAACGCTTATACCCATCCCAACTTTTATAAGTTCCTTGGTGGCTTCTGGGCTACTCATTTCCATGAATGAGTTTAATTTTACACCTTTCTCATTTAGGTAATCATTTAAAGCACGAAAAGTATAACTTGAACGATTATAAAGTATGAAATTTTCGGCAACCGCTTGGTTCCAATCTATCTTTCCCGTTTGACTCCAACGATGATCGGGGAGAACAACGAGCCGTAATTCATCTGAAAAACAAGGCACAAAATCAATCTCGCTACTTTTGACCGGTTCCAAGGTGATAGCTAAGTCAATTTCACCTAAGTTTAGCATTTCAAGACACTGAGGGGTATCTTCAGCTTTGACTTCAAACCGACATTTGGGGTGAGCTTCTTTAAATTTTGCTAAAATAGGAGGTAATAAAAAACGGCATGCTTGCTCACTCGCTCCTAGCCGTAACCTGCCAGACCCGAACTTTTCAAAGCCGTTCAATTCCTGACGTAATACCTGCATCTCCCCAAGGTAAGGTCGAGCAAACCTAAGTAACCGATCTCCGGCTTCCGTAATGGAAAACTTTTTTCCCTGTCTGCGAAAAAGCTTACAACCTAGCTCCTCCTCCAGCGACTTCATCGAGTGACTAACTGCTGACTGAGTGAGAAAAAGTTGCTTCGCTGTTTCAGTAAAACTTCCAGTTCTACAAAGCACTTCAAATGCCTCTAATTGTCTGCTTTCTAATAGACTGCTTCTTTTCATTTATTCGAGTTCTTTGCATTTCATGATCCAATTTCAATCGTAGCAGAAAAATGAACACTTTTTCTACTTCTTACAGCTTGTCGGATTAAGAGAATTCCATACGCTAATGATCATGTTCCGAATCATTACCCACATCATCAGTACCACTTTTATTCTTTCAGTTACATCTACTTTATTTTCTCAAGTGCATCCTAAAGAAGCACTAGGTCGTAAAGTTTTTGACTCGTTTAGAAATCAAAATTTTAAAAGTCTTTATAATTCATCTATCTTTTCCTTACCAGAGGAGAACTTTAAGTTTCTGGTCGAGAATATTCGCAATCAATCACTGCGTAATGATCTAATCAAAATCCATTCTATCCCTTTCCCTCCTGAAGCTATCACCGCACAGCAAAGGTGGGCTGTAGCATTTCAGCATAATTGGAGAAATGAATGGCGTCATATTTCCCGCTTTACTCCAGACCGAATTCGTGAACAAGCCATGCTTCCTATCCTCAAAGCAGTCCACGAACATGACATTCAATGGAAAACCGTACAACTCGTTGCCATAGAAATTCTACTTCCGGTCATTTGGAAAAATGGACGCTTTGACATCAAAGGCGATCCTGATCTCGATGAAAACTCTACAAGCTCTAGAACTTTATACATCGACCGTAACCTTAACTACCGACTTAGACCCGACAGCTCAACCTATGCAAAAGCCTTTATGGTCGGCACTGATCCAGAGGATTCAGACTTAGCTTACAATCGTGGTATTTTAGGAAATGGCAATGGCCAAGGTGACATACTCATTCGCTTCGACCGATCCACTCCGGATGAACTTTTTTACTTTTGTCCTGACCAGAAAGCAGCAGGCGGGTCAGTAAAAGTATTGGATTACCATCACACTGATCGTCCCAACCAAAGGCATGATTTATTGCTAACATTTGCCTACGGTTCCCCTTTGGAGGCTTTTCAAATCATGATCCCTGAAGTCATCACAAACCTTAGGCCCAATCCTAATCCTGCTCTCGCTCCATTGCCAGACTTACCTATTTTTTGCGAACGCCCACATTGGTTAGGTCCCGCTTCCCTCCCTCGAGGTTTACAGTTTCCTTACTAAAAACGATTGCTCACTCTTTGAGAACCTCAATCAGTTCTCCTTTCTTAAACTTAATAATTCGCTTGGATGCACCTTCCTCTGTCCAAGTGCTCATGATCCCCTCAGCAAGACCATCAAACCAATGGCTTTCTTCCTTAAGAATCCCATTTTTGTACCAAAATCTTTCCATCCCATCCTTTCTGCCCTTCAAGAAACTGGCTTCTGCCCGGGGTGAACCGTCAGGAAACTTTTCCACAACCATCCCGGTGTAAGGAATCCTTTCAACATCAAAATGCCAAAGACCCGTCTTCTTGTCCTTGACCATTCTCGATCCATTTTCACTTCGAATCTTCAACGAGAGGCGAGCATTTTCCCACCGTAAGGATTCAATCTTTGATTCTAAAAGTTTTACTTTATCTCGAATCACCAAACTGCTTTGTTGCTTTTTGGGGGCATCATTTGATTCTGCTGAATCAGAACAGCTGATTTGCAGAAGAAACAATAACAGAACCAAAAATCGTACGAGGGACACACCATATCGGTTACAACCCCAACTTGAAAAGTGCAAGCGTCTTCCGCACATCATGAAGAACTAGAATAAAAATGGAGCCGAGAATCGGAATCGAACCGACGACCTACGCATTACGAATGCGTTGCTCTACCAACTGAGCTATCTCGGCATACAATTTGAATGCGTTTAAAATGAAGGTGTTTCAATAAAAGTTTTTAAATTAAACCTAAACGGTGCCAAAAGTGAACATAATGTAAATCAAAAAACAACGACCTACCCCTGAAACCTAGCCTGCTAAAAACGAGAAATATAGCACAGGGAAAATACAAGAAGGGAAGACTTAAACAGAACGGTGAATGAAGCCGGCTGGAGAGACTCCATAGAATTTTTTGAAAGTACGGGAAAAATGATACGGATTTTCAAAACCAAGCTCATAGGCAATTTCCTTCACTAACCTTCCTGACTTGAGCAGGAGCGAAGCGGCATGCTCCATTTTCATCCGAACAAGGCAACCGTAAGGAGGTTCCTTGTGAAAATGTTTAAATACCCGAGAAAGATAAGCGGGGTCCAAATGAGTTTCTTTCGCCAGCTGATTCATCGACTCTAACCGCAGATAGTTTTCCCGCAAGTGCAGGAGCACCCTCTCATAAGTACTCCAAGCTCGGGATTCTCGAGCCGGCTGGCTATTAATTTTCTCCGCAACCTTTAGCAAAAGAACCCGCAGGAGATTGATACAAATTTCTCCAGAAACCAAAGACTTATTTGCGGTATTTAGAAGAATGAGCTCAAAGAGCTCAGAAAGCTCTAGGAAGTTTTGCAATCGGACAAAAGCAGATTCCATCAAAAAGAAATTTGATTGAGAAACCGCATAATCTTTTCCCGAAAAGGCGATAAAATATTTAAGCATGGGCCGGCGGTTATAATTCTCAATCCTGTGAGACACTCCCTTTTGATAAAAAAACAATGAACCGGGAGACAGGGGATGATCTACACCATCGAGCACCACCTTACCCTGCCCTTCCACCACTAGTTCCATGACTGAGAAACTAACTCTGGCCCGATCCACGGTATAGCCAGGCAAACAACGTTCGCATCCAACACTTACGATATTAAACAGGTGTTCGTTTTTGGGTAGTCCCAGAAAAAACTGGCGGGCATCCGCTACTAGATCTGCAAAGTGAATATGAGATTTCTGCATTTTTGACACAATATACATATGTCAAATATAGATATTCTATAGTCAATAATATATATTCCTAAAATCATTAAATTGAACTATTATATAACGAATGATTTATAAATTTTGCTCGCACACCCTTTCACCATAGATAGATAATAATTGATATGCAAGTTAGTGAAATAGAAAACCAAGCCCTGACGCCGAAACCAACCGTTACCCCACCCATACCCGAAAAGAAATTTGGTTCCTTGCGAGTTTCTTGATTGCGAAATAGAAAATAGTAAAAGAATTTTTAATAAACTGCCCATGCACTGTAACAACTTCCTACATCAACCGACTAACCGGCGGGATATGCTTCGCTGGTGTGCCAACGGCTTTGGAGCAGTCGCCCTCACAGCTCTGAGTGCAGAAGGTCGATCGCCAATCCTTAACAATCCCCTCGCACCCAAGCCCACTCATTTTCCACCCAAGGCAAAAAGTGTAATTTTTCTTTACATGGATGGTGCCCCATCCCAAGTCGATACTTTCGATTACAAACCAGCCCTGGCAAAATACCACGGTCAGGATCCAACCAAGGCAATCGGCAAAATTGAACCTACTCAATTCGACAAAGTGGGGAAAGTACTTCAAGCACAATGGGATTTTAAACAGCATGGGGAGTGCGGGCATTGGATTAGTTCATTATTCCCCCATCTATCAGGAGTGGCAGACGACTTAGCCATGATTAAGTCGATGACCTCGCCTTTTTCTGAACATACCTTTGCAAATTTCTTCCTGCATACAGGGTCACCTTTTCAGGGAAGGCCTAGTATGGGTTCATGGTTCGGGTATGGTTTGGGTACGGAAAACCAAAATCTTCCAGGTTTTGTCGTTCTAAATGGTGGATTGATTCCTCCCGGTGGACTTGACTGTTTTGGCTCAGGTTTTCTTCCCGCTTCTTACCAAGGGTCTGTCTTTTTGCCCAATTCCAATCCCATTGCCAATGTAAAACGGGTCGAACCCAATGACGCTCTACAACGCAGCAAGCTAGACCTTATTCGTGGCCTCGACGAGTCCACCCTTGCAGACCTACAAGGAGACCCACAAGTGGAAGCTGCAATCCGTAATTACGAAACTGCATACCTCATGCAAAGCTCGGTTCCCGAGTTAACTGACTTCCGAGGAGAAACCGATGCAACCAAAAAACTTTACGGTATGGATTCTACTTTCAAAAATACCGTAACTTTTGGCAAACAATGTCTCATTGCCCGCAGACTGGTTGAGCGTGGAGTTCGTTTTATCGAACTTACCTGCCCTGGAGGAAATGGGGACAGATGGGACCAACACAAAAATTTGATAGACGGACACAATAAAAATTGCCTGACCATCGACCAACCAATCACTGGACTAATTAAAGACTTAAAAGCAAAAGGAATGCTTGATGAAACCTTGATCGTTTGGGCAGGAGAATTTGGACGAACCCCATTTGCCCAAGGTAGTAATGGGCGCGACCACAACCCTTACGGGTTTACCATTTGGATGGCAGGGGGAGGCGTAAAGGGGGGAACCAGCGTAGGTCGAACTGATGACTTCGGATATAAAGCAATTGAAGATAAATGGGATATCCATGATATGCATGCAACCATGCTTCACCTGCTTGGTATCGAACATACCAAGAGCACATTTCGTTTTAGCGGGAGGGATATGCGCCTGACCGATGTACATGGGCATGTCATCAAACAAATTCTTGCTTAACCTTTTACACAAATGAAACTTTTTTGGGTATTATTTTCAATCCTTCTTGTGGACCTGTCAGCCGAGGCAGGAAATGAAATCTTGCCAGATAAGCTATCCTCGGAGCAGTTAGAATTCTTCGAATCCAAGGTGCGTCCCATACTTGCAGAGCATTGCTATGATTGCCACTCCAACCAAGCCAAAAAACTCAAAGGTAAACTCTTCCTCGACTCCAAGTGGGGATGGGCCACCGGAGGAGTCGGCGGGGCAGCAATTATCCCTGGAGATCTGGTTGAGAGTATGGTCATTGATGCCGTTAGGCATACCGAAGAGCTGGTTGATGCGATGCCTCCAAAATATAAGATCGAAGACGAGGAAATCGCCATTTTGGAAAAGTGGGTGTCGATGGGTGCGCCCGATCCTCGCCCTAGAGTAGAAGAAAAAGAGGGACTGGTCGAGGTATTCGATCTGCCAAAGCGATTCGCTGAGCATTGGAGCTGGCGACCTGTTCAACCCACAAAACCGCCCCTGCCTGGAAACTCCGAATGGGCCAGTTCTGAAGTCGACCAATTCATACTCCATCAAATTGAACAGGCAGATCTACAACCCGCACTACCTGCGAACACGCGCACATGGATTCGCCGGCTTTACTTTGACCTCATCGGTTTGCCTCCCACCCCCGAGCAGCTCGCCAACTCACTAAACAAATCCAAAGAATTTGTGGTGGATGAGTTGCTCGCCTCCCCCCACTTTGGAGAAAAGTGGGCCCGGCACTGGATGGACTTGGTCAGGTATGCCGATACCTATGGACATGAATTTGATTTCCCCATCAAGAATGCACATGAATATAGAGATTATCTCGTCCGTGCATTCAATAATGATGTACCCTATGATGATTTCATCCGAGAACATCTTGCTGGTGATCTTATAAAAGAACCACGCCGCCATCCCACCGACGGATTTAATGAATCGGTGATCGGTACGGGATTTTGGTATTTTCATGATTCCAACCACGGACCAACCGATGTTTTGCAAAACGAGGCCGACCATCAGGACAATCAAATCGACGTGATGGGTAAAACTTTTCAAGGGTTAACCATTGCCTGCGCCCGTTGTCATGATCACAAATTCGACGCCATTTCCACTGCAGACTACTACGCACTAACCGGCTACCTAAATGGATCGGCTTTAGTAAAATACCCCCTGGATATCCGCGGGATTCGCCAAGCCACCATCAAAACACAATCATCCATAAGGGAAAAAGCAAAAGACAAAATGGTGCATCCGACGCACTCCCCTAAAGACATCATCGACTCCTTTTTGGCAGCGGCCAAATTGGTTCGGGAAAAACATAACCAACCACCGCCTAATCCCTGGGATGGGGAACTGATCGAGGATTTTGAATCTGATACTTTCACTTGGAAATTAGTAAATAAAGATTCTAACGCCTCCCCTATTTTACGGACAGACCAAAACATGACTGTGCCCAACGGGGTAAAAGGAAAAGGTTGGTTCGATACCCGGGCCTTTGTTGTACCTGCGGCCAGTTCCCCCGAAATGCCCTTGGCCTGGCTAAGCCCTGCTTTTATCATCAAAAAGCCCTACCTTAATTTTTTAATAGGGGGTGGTTTGAACCCAAATAATAACCTTGAGCTATTGGTAGATGCTAAAGTCGTCAAGAAGGCTTCTCCCAAGGTCGATAAAGTCTTGTCGCCTGCCCATATTGATGCCTCGCAATGGGTCGGTAAAAACGCCCGCTTGCGAATTTCTTGGCGGGTTGCCCACCCCTTGTTCCTCGATTACCTTGTCTTTTCTGATTTTAAGCCCAACCACCAACAAAACTTCACTCCCAATGAAACGGAACTGGCCCAATTGTCCCTTGCATCCAAATTGCCCAAGGAAAAGTTAATGGTATGGACGAAATTACTGACCCGAACCAATCCCGATCCCTGGACTCCTGAAAAATTTCTCACTGATTGGATTACGCAGGGAGATAAAACTAAAACAGAAAACTGGCAGGCTCTCGATAAAACCCATCAGCGCTACCTGAATGAAACCAAAGTATTTGCTGATTTTTCATCTGGTAAACTACCCGTGGGATGGCACCGAACCGGCCAAGCATTTCATCCCAGCTCCAAGGGTATTAGAATGAATAAAAAACTACCTTTTAGTGGTAGCGGTACCATAGACAGTTCGCTCTTTGGAAACAAACGGGTGGGTACACTCAGATCTCCGACCTTTGAGATTGATCAGGTTATTCATATTAAAATGAATGCAGACCATGCATTTGTTCGACTGGTTATAGAAAACTACCAAATGGCTCCTTTCAGTGAATTGCTGTTTAAGGGAAGTGTTTTCAAAGAAGATAGTAGGCAAACCAACTCTCAAGGCGCCTTCAAATGGATAAGATTTGAGGAGAAGCTGTACAAAACATATGCAGGCAAGAAAGCATACCTTGAATTTATCGACAATGGAGATGGCTTTGTGGAAATTGAGCAGGTCCGCATGGCCGGTCCAATCAATAACAAGTTCCCCCTACCCCATTCTCACCATCCATTTAAAAAGGCTCTTACATTAAACGGAGTTCCCAAGAACGATGAAGAAATGGCTCAAAGAATGCTGAAAGCTTGGGAATCCAATGATCCTGAAATCTTAAATTGGTTTTTCGATCGAGGGTTGGCTAATTATTCCCACCTCGAACCAGAACTGACTAACTTAATCAAGGAAGGAGAGAAAATCTCTAACGACTTGCCTGCCCCCCGATTTGCACTGACCATGGGGCAAGCAACCCCAGAGAACGCTTATGTTTATGTTCGAGGAAGTCACAAATCCCTAGGTCAGGAAGTTTCAAATCGCTACCTAGAAGCTCTCGGGGCAAAAGAAGGAGACCGCTTAACCTTGGCCAATCAAATTGCGAGTCCAGAAAACCCATTGACTAGCCGAGTAATGGTAAACCGTATATGGCTACAATTATTTGGTCGTGGAATTGTACCAACGCCTGACGATTTTGGCCCGCAGGGACGCCCTCCTTCTCACCCGAAATTGCTCGATTGGTTGGCAAATGACTTCTCCAGGAACGGATGGTCAGTCAAGCGGGTGATCCGTAAACTCGTTCTTTCTAAAACCTATGGGCAATCCTCCCGCACACACCCCGAATTAGATATTCAAAAAATTGCCGATATTGACCCATCCAACCTGTTGCTGCACCGCATGCCAGTTCGTAGATTACAAGCGGAAGCCATTCGGGACTCACTACTCGCTGTATCGGGCCGGTTGGACCCCAAGCCATTTGGTACAGGAGTACCTACCCATCGTACTGCGTTCATGACTGGTCGAGGGTCGAGAGCGAGTGGACCTTTGGACGGTGCCGGCAGAAGGAGTATTTACCAAGCGGTCTATCGTAACTTCCTTAGTCCCTTCCTTTTGGCATTTGACATGCCAAGTCCGTTCGGACCCAAGGGAAGAAGAAGTACTTCCAATGTTCCCGCCCAGGCACTTACTTTGATGAACGATCCTTTCGTGCAAAGAATGGCAGTTATTTGGGCTAAAAATACGGCTAGCATACAAGATCCTCACAAAAGAGCCAAACACATGTTCGAACAAGCGGTTGGCCAAATACCTAATGAATCAAAGACAAACCAACTACTTACCTTTCTAGATAGACAGGGACAACTCTATGGCAAGAAGGACCACCGTGCCTGGAGCGATCTGGCTCATGCCCTTTTTAATCTCAAAGAATTTTCTTACAACCAGTAGTTAAATCCTGGCCCAACTTTCCTTGTACAACAGGTCTCCCTTGCTGGTGGTCCAATCCGAGGAACGCATCCTACCCTTAGGTTTAGAATTATTATAGAGGCATGCTGTGGAATATTTCCACTTTCAAAAGCCAATCTTATTTCCATATAAAGCCAAGCAATAATGGTTCGCTCACTCTTTCTCCATCTGAAATAAAGTGCTTTTTGTATGGGAAGGAACTAGGTCTGTCACTCTCAGCAACCTCTTAATGAACTTGAGTCTATTCGCTGTATTAAAATAACTTGAGGTTACCTCTACGGTTTTATACGAAATTTAGTAAATTAAAAGAACCTTGATCTTTGCGAATGCTTGGTATCCAAAAGTGCATTTAAATTGTGACTGCAAGAGAATAAGATTGGATCAATTACTCCTCTAAGTCTATGCTGATATGAACAAGTAAAATTGGGCAAAAGAAATGACCCGCTCAAATTTAAACTATGAAAAAAACATTTACCTTAACCCACGAAAAAATCAAGTACCCTCGGATGATTGAGTCCGTTCGAGCGGAAGTGCGTAAATATATAAAAAGAAGTCGCAGGAAAGAATTACCAAAAGGAGTTGATTTTTGGGACTTTGGGTGCAGATTTGGGGCAAGTGAAGGTGAAGCCAAAGATATTCATGTTGCAGAAATTGATAAGTTTATCAGTGAAGCAGAAAAACTTGCACTCCCTTCGCTGTATTTAGAAATTCTCCCTAAGCATGGGCATCGCCTAAAAAAAGAAAAAGCTACACCAAAATCATAAGGTAAAAACGGAGCCTTTTTATTAGGTTGGACAAGAATATGATTTGGCCAAAGCTTCAGCCACTTTTATGCCATCTATAGCGGCACTCATAATGCCTCCTGCATATCCCGCACCTTCTCCCGCTGGATACAAACCACAAGTATTAACCGACTCAAAAGCAGACGAGTCCCTCTCACCATTTCTACGAATCCGAATAGGGGCACTGGTACGGGTTTCAACTCCGGTCAGCAAACAATCCGGCTGATCGAAGCCCTGTATCTGCTTTCCAAATGCTGGAAGAGCTTCTTGTATTGCCTTGGTTACATAAGGAGGGAAAAGAGGAGGACATTCCGTTCCACTAAGATCAGTCAGTAAAACCCCTGGCTTGTAGGATGGTTCAACCGTACCAAGGGATACACTGGCTTTCCCAGCTAAAAAATCACCAACTAATTGACCCGGGGCAAAATAGTTTTCTCCTCCCAGCTTGAAAGCAAGCGTTTCGATCTCTCGCTGAAAACCAATACCCGCCAGGGGATTTGTGATATCCGCACCGAAATCTTTAGGTTCGATCCCTACAACAACCCCGGCATTTGCATTTCTCTCAAGCCTTGAGTACTGGCTCATTCCATTGGTTACTACCCTCCCTGCCTCGGATGTTGCGGCAACAACTGTTCCACCGGGACACATACAGAAGCTGTAAACACTCCGCCCATTTTTGGCATGATAAACTAATTTATAATCAGCAGCCCCCACATGCTCAACAATCTTTTGTGGGTGTCCAGGAAAACGATCATCACTTCCAAATCGAGCTCGGTCAATTAAGCCCTGAGGGTGTTCGATTCGGAAACCAATAGAAAAGGCTTTAGGTTCGATAAAAACTCCCTTTGCGTGCAACATCTCAAAGGTATCACGGGCACTGTGTCCTATCGCTAAAATCACCCGGGAAGACTTAATCTCATCCTTCTTTCCAGTTTCAAGGTTGTATGTCTTTACGCCCGTGATTCTGCCCTCCTCACGATACAGTTCTTCAACCCTGGTGGAAAATCGAATCTCTCCACCCAGACGTTCAATTTCGGCACGTAAATACTCCACTATTTTAACCAAACGGAAAGTTCCCACATGGGGTTTACTCACATAAAGAATTTCCTCAGGTGCACCACCTCTCACCATCTCTTCCATCACCTTCCTACCCAAATACCTTGAATCTTTTACTTGGCTCCATAGTTTTCCATCCGAAAAAGTACCAGCTCCACCCTCACCAAACTGGACATTGCTTTCTTCCTTAAAATCCTGCTTACGCCAAAAACCCCATGTATCTTTGGTTCTTTCCCGCACCGCTTTACCACGTTCTAGAACTAACGGTTCCAAGCCAAGCTGAGCTAAGGTCAATGCCGCAAATAAACCACAGGGACCAGTCCCGATGACAACTGGACGCTGATAACCATCAGCCCGAACATAAGACGACCCCTTAGATGGAGAGAACACCGGTTGGTAAACCATGTTTGGAGCTCGTTGAAGGCGGTATTTCTTTTCGAGCATGGTAACATCCACACCAGTGGAAAAGCATAAATCCAAGGTGTAGATAAAGTGGATATTAGTCTTTTTCCGAGCATCATATCCACGGCGATAGACATAAATATCCTTTATTTTTTGATCCTCTAATTGAAGCAAGGAAAGAACTGCCTGACGGATTGCTTCCGGCTTATGGTCAAGAGGGAGCTTTAAGTTTGATAATCGGTGAGTATGCACGGCTAGGACTTTTAGCACTCACCACCACTCATTAATGAGCAGATCGATTGACATGACAGGTTTTGCCTCATGCCTAAAAACACGGCACTTGAAAAATTATTGGGCTCATTAGTCCGAGAAAAGAAAGGGAGTAAGCAAAAATTAAAATATTCCATAGATTGGTTTAGATTTAGCAAAATTTGCATATTGGAGTCGTCTGTATTTTGTTCAACGATGTTTTTTGGAGGATGCCAAAAGGCATCGCAATTTATACTAGATTCAGGTTTGATCCTTTCCTTATTGTCTCTAGCATACACCTATATGAATAGCCACGAAATTGATTACGAACTTATCGGAGATGACATGCAGATTCTGGAGATTGAGTTGGATCCTGGAGAGACAGTAATCGCAGAAGCTGGTGCCATGAACTACATGGAAGAGCATATATCCTATGAAGCAAAAATGGGCGATGGATCCCAGCCCAACCAAGGACTTTTTGGTAAATTACTTGATGTAGGGAAACGGGCACTTACCGGTGAATCTATTTTTATCACCCACTTTTCCAATCAGGGCGTTGGAAAACGAAGAGTAAGTTTTGCGGCCCCATACCCGGGGCAGATTATCTGCATAGACCTCCCCCTGCATCAAAACAATATCCTTTGCCAGAAAGATTCTTTCCTCTGTGCGGCTTATGGAACCCAGGTCAGTATTGCTTTTCAAAAAAAGTTAGGAGCCGGTTTTTTTGGAGGGGAAGGTTTTATTTTACAAAAACTAGGAGGCGATGGAAAAGCATTTATTCACGCTGGAGGCACGGTTGTAAAAAAGGAACTACAAGGGGAAACTCTACGAGTTGACACTGGATGTATCGTCGGCTTTGAGGAAAGTATTGAGTACGACATCCAAAGAGCCGGAAACCTCAAGTCGATGTTCTTTGGTGGCGAAGGACTTTTCCTCGCAACCCTTCGTGGGACCGGCACGGTATGGCTCCAGAGTCTACCTTTTTCAAGGCTTGCCGACAGAGTGCTTCAACATGCTCCAAGTGTAGGAGGTAAAAGCCGAGGTGAAGGGTCCCTGCTTGGTGGACTTGGTCGATTGGTAGATGGTGACTAACTTCCCGTTGTTTTTACTAACTCTCAATCTTTTAGTCCAAAATTTGCCATGGTTCTAAGGTCTGCTCGGATTTTTTTCCAAGGCTTCTCTTTGTTTCTGGGTGAATCTGAAAATAACCCTAATGGTTACGGGGAACCTTGAAGTTTTTTCTAGAAGATGAAGGTTTAATTGCATCCACCTCAGAACTTACTCTTTCTAGAAGCAGTTCAAGTATTCAAGATTGGGTATCCATCTCACAGGACTCCCCTGAGATCTGTGTAATCAATCGTGCCTTCAGTGAGGCTCACATCTCTGATTTGCCTAAACTTAACCCCCACTTTGCTTCCAATACCAGCCTGCCCGTACAATTCTTGACTCTGGTAAAAATGATCTAAAGTACAATAATCATGCTTCTCAAATTTTTGAGGAAGTTGAATTACTTTACTTTTGCCAAATATCATCAGGGGCACCTCAAAAACATCTCAACTTCACCTCTCCTTCAAGCCCTCACCCAAAAAAGAGTCTACATAGCACGCTTACCGAACTCTGCTTGCCAGAATTGAAAACTTTTCCACCCACCCTAGACCTTATTACCTACATCGAGCATTTCCCAACCCTACTCTAAGCAGATCAAAATTCCTATTCAGGGTTCAGGGATGCCGACCTTCTCCATATCAACTGAGCTGGCTACAAGTGCTGTAAACGACTCATTCGGTCTACATTTGGCTTAGCCAATTGATTTCGCTCCCGAGGAAAATTGCCACCGCAAGGCTGTATACCAACGGGCTGTGAGTAATTCACGTTACTGCACGCTTGACTGTCCAAGCCTAGGTTGTGCTAGGGTGAGACTTTCTATTGTTTATCATAACCCGTTTATCCTCCAATTAATATGTTTGTTACCGTTATTGTTCCCGTCGTCGTACTCTTGGTTATCGTCCTTATCATCGTTGGTATCTTCAACAAACTCGTAACCTTGAAAAATCGCTTTGAAAACGCTTTTTCTCAAATTGAAGTTCAATTACAGAGACGGTATGACCTCATTCCAAATTTGATTGAGACCGTCAAGGGTTACATGGCCCATGAAAAAGAAACCTTAGAAGCGGTTATACAGGCACGTAACCAAGCCCAATCTAGCCTCAAGAATGCGTCTCAAAACCCTGGGGATGCGGGGGCGATCGCAAGCCTAGCCGGTGCAGAAGGTTTACTAGGTGGTTCCTTGGGTCGAATCTTTGCTTTATCGGAAAGCTACCCAGACTTAAAAGCCAACCAAAATATGGCGAATTTACAAGAAGAGCTAAGTTCCACAGAAAATAAAGTTGCCTTTTCCAGGCAGGCATTCAATGACGCTGTCACGGCCTACAACACCTACAGGCAAACCTTCCCCCCGGTTATTTTTGCGGGTATATTTGGACATAACCAAGATGCAACCCTGCTTGAATTTGAGAGTGAAAAGGTCAAGGACGCCCCCAAGGTTCAATTCTAAGAGACCGCCTGTTTCCTACTTCTTTCATGATCGATCTTTCCTAGGCCGTGGACTTCTTTACCGAACAGGATAAAGCCCGGGCAAATAGCTCGAAACTCGTTTTTCTCTTTTTACTGGCTGTTGCTTGCATTATCGGTTGCCTATTCTCTTTTGTTTCTTTTGTCGGAGCTAATTACAAGGAGATCGCCGAGTTGGCTTGGTCCATGGATTTATTTCTAATGGTTGCTCTCAGTACAATGATTGTAGTTGGAATCGCGACCCTTTTTCGTATCTACTTTTTATCTGGAGGCGGAAAAGTTGTCGCAGAATCTCTTGGAGGAAAGGTAATTCAGCCAAACACATCCGACCCCCTTGAAAAACGGATCTTAAACCTAGTAGAGGAAATGGCAATTGCTTCCGGTACTCCGGTGCCCCCAGTCTATCTGTTGGCAGAAACTGGCATTAACGCATTTGCTGCCGGCTATTCACCAGCAGATGCAGTAATTGGTATAACCCGTGGTTGTGTGAAAAAACTCAATCGCGACCAACTGCAAGGAGTAATTGCTCACGAATTCAGCCATATTCTCAACGGAGACATGAGGATGAACATTCGTCTAAGTGGTATCATTTTTGGGATTGTATTCCTTGCCCACATTGGAAGGATTATGATGAATATTGGACTTCCTTCTAGGCATCACAGGCGTAAAAGAAATGAAGGGGGAGATCAAGGAGGAATGGCTTTGATTGTAATCGGTGGTGGGCTTGTAGTCATTGGATTAATCGGTGGGTTTTTCGGTTCTCTACTCAAGGCCGCAGTGAGTAGGCAAAGAGAGTTTCTGGCCGATGCATCTGCGGTTCAATTCACCCGCAACCCGGAGGGCATAGCTGGTGCTCTCAAGCGAATTGGCGGCCTCTCTGCTGGCTCAAAGATCCAAGCTAGTCAGGCTGGTGAATACAGTCATTTCTTTTTTTGCTCTGCTCTTTCCAGTATGTTTGCCACTCATCCCCCTCTGCCCATTCGGATCCGTAGAATCGAGCCAAACTGGAGTAATGAATTCCCTGATACAAATAAGATATCTGAGCGCACAGATAGCGCATTGGCATTGAAAAGCGGATTTGCGGGTAATCTTAAAGTGGATGGAGTAACTGAACATCAAGTGGGTGTTACTCAGGTCTCAACTCCCAATATTGAAGGGGTTTCTAGAGATTCATTTATTCAATCATTCAAAGGTCCTCAGCGTCAACAAATTCAACAAGCCAAATCCCTCCTTCAACAAATCCCAACCAACCTTCTTGCCCAGACAAAAGAGCCTTCACATTGTCGGTGTATTCTTTTCTCTCTATTGCTTGATGCAAAAAGACCATCAATTTACGAACAACAGATTAAAACTATAAGTCTTCAAACAGATGAGGATACGGCCAATCTCACCCGTCAATGTTTCCCCAAGGTTCAAGGCTTGAGTTATGAACTTAAATATATTCTCGTTGAAGAATGTGCTCTTGCTTTCTCTCTGTTTTCTGCAAAACAGGTGAATGCATTCAACTCTCTAGTCAATGACTTGATTTTAGCTGACAACCAAATCGATCTTTTTGAATGGAGTATTCAAAAAATGATTGAAAGTCAGATCGTTCAAAAGTCTCAACGCATAACAATATCTCCTCATGGCTTTGCATCCCTAAAAAGCCGACTTAATGATTGCAAAGTTTTTCTTGGCGCACTGGCTCACTTTGGAAGTGAAGGTAACCAGGCCGCAAAAGCTTTCGAAAAAGGTTTTCGTAGATTGGATAGAACAAAGCCCGCCACACTTCCTTTGCCTGAAAAATGTATGCTTGAATCCATGAACAAGGCCCTTCCGAAACTTGCTCAATTGAGTCCACTTGCAAAGCGAGCCTTTCTCGAAGCATGTGCCGAAGTTGTTGAGCATGACGGTGTTTTGTCCAATGCTGAAATACAAATTATTCGCGGACTGGCTGCTGCAATTTCCTGCCCTCTTGGGCCAACCTCGGTATCCCAAGCCTAAGAAGTCAAAGTTCGCTTGCTATTAACTTACTTGTATTAAAAAAAAAGATTGGTATCTGAAGCTATTTATATCCCCATTAATCGGGTTTAGATGTCTTAACCACTGCAGTCTCAAGCTAGTTTGTCTCCCAACCAGGAAATAACCGCTTCGGCCATAAGCTCTTCCCCCTCTCCGGAAAACACATGATTCGCACCCGGGATTTCGATGAGTTCCTTTGGTTCATTTGCAGCAGCAAAAATTTCTCTTGAATCCTGGATCGGAACCACATCATCACTATCACCATGAACCCATAACCAAGGAACTTGCACAGTTGAAGCTAGGTTTAATACCGACGAAATTTCATACATGTCATTCTTAAATTTTGATGAAAGTGGGCATTCCGGCTCCTCCCACATACATCCTTTATCTGGGATCTCCTCTCCAAACTCCCGTCCATAAAAGGCTTGGCTATTGACCATACCAGCCAATGAAATCAAATTACGGATCCGCTCATCACTAGCGGCGGCAAGCACTCCCACAGCTCCCCCCATACTGTGTCCCGCATAGGTAACCTTATACCCATTCGCCTCAGCTACCGTGATCACCGCCTTGAGGTCTTCCACTTCTTTGGAAATGGTACTATCTCGAAAATCGCCCTCCGAACCACCATTACCGGAAAAGGAAAAACGTAAGACCGACAGACCTTCATTTTCCACGGCTTCCGCCAAAGAAACCACAAATGGACGGTCCTTGTTGCCGGTTACCCCATGCCCGATGATCAAAAGATCACGGGTGCGGGAATTTGCATCATGGAAAGTGTAATCCAAGATTTCTCCTTCGGAATTGGTAATGATCTCATTCATGGGCTATGGCATAATTTATCCACCTACAATTGGCAAGGTATCAGGGATGAAAGAAAGGAGCTTTTCCAGAGGTACAGCTCCTTTACTTACAGCAAAGTATCAAGACACTTGGGCAATTTCCACAGCGTGAAACGCCAACCAATCATCTAAATTATTAAGATTGATAGCATCCTTAGGACAACCATCGGCTAATCCATTGGCGGAAAGAATATCTTGGCGGGTGGCATCATCATGAATGTAACCGGTAATGGATCCATTTAAGTCATTAATTGTTGCGGCATCGAGTTTCACCCCAGGTTGGTCCGCTATCCAAGCTTCAAATTGTGGATAGGTGGGCTTTGTATCCGTAATGAAAGAACGAACTGCATCAACACTCAAGCCAAGGGCATCGATAACCATGGCGTCATATCCTGCTCCAATTCCCGGATAACCATCGGCAATCTTTCCAGCTGCTTCCAAAGAAACTTTCTGCCAGAGACGAGGGAGGTGAAGAACACCATTGGGCCCGGCAGTACCGGAACTGATAAGGGGAACAATTTTAGACATAATTTATTTATTTTGTAGGTTAAATTAAAGGCCAAGAAAAGGAGATTATGATCAAAAAGATCAAAATATACTAAGAATAGATTCGACATGTTCAGCATGCGAAGCATCAAAGGTAAAGACTCTTTTTTATTCCAGAACCTAAAATTTAGAAAGATACCTTACTCTATGAACTCCCAGAAAAAGAAAATTAGCTTCGTCGGCGTTGGCCGTATGGGGGCCAACATGGCCCGCAACCTCAAGGACAAAGGATACAGCATTTGTTGTGTCCATGATGTAAATCAGGACACAGCCTCGGCCCTCGCCCAAGAAATTGGCTGTTCTCATGCTTCCTCCCTGGCCGAAGTTACCGCGCAGTCCGATATTGTACTCACCGTAGTCACCAACGACGACGCTATGGAATCCATCTTTTTTGGTGCAGAGGACAATCTCTTTCAAAACGCCCATGGCACCCTCTTTATCAACTGTGCCACCCTCTCCCCCGCCATGCATATAAAGTTGGAGACCGCCGCAGCCAAAAATGGATCAACCACCCTGGAAGGTTGCATGGCTTCCAGTATCACCCAAGCACGTGAAGGTACCCTCTACCTTATGATCGGTGGCCAAAAGGAAATTTTTGACCAAGCCAAGGACTTGCTCGACGATCTCAGCATTAATCTCCGCTTTGTGGGCGAGGCTGGGAAAGCGGCCCAGGTAAAGGCCCTGGTCAACATGGTCATGAACATCAACACCGCTGCCCTCGCCGAAGGCTTGGGTATTGGGGATGCTCTAGGACTTGATTTGGAAATGCTGTGCGAAATCTTTTCCCAGACCGGGGCAAATTCACGGGTTTTGGAAACCGATGCCGAAGATATGCTAGGTCGGGATCACGAGTGCTACTTCTCCGCTGAACACGCCGCCAAGGATTCGGGTATTGCCATTGCAGTTGCTGAGGAAGCCGGCATTAAAGTACCCCTGGCCAAAGCTACCCTCGCTCAATATGAAAAGATGGTAACCGTCGGACTTGGGGATCTTGACAAATCAGGCGTGGCCGAACTCACTTTTAAAGGCCGAGGATCAGGTAACTGAAACACCCGTGCCTTTGGTTACTTTTTTTCACAGCTAACGATCGGATTCATTTTTCAAGAAAACGCCCTTGGTTATAAGTATCGTTTCTCTGGGAGGAACAAGCCTTTCACTCTTTCTGCAAACTAAGACGAAAGCCTACCGTCCCTCCAAACTTTGCATAATGACCACGTGCAGCAGACCGAACATAAAACTTCGAACTGTTCCAGGAACCCCCTCTTTTTTTTGAGTCGCTACACCACTCTAGTATGTTGCCATGCATATCATAAAAACCCCAATTATTTGGAGGATATAAGCCAACCACTTTAGGTCCAAAACGATGAGCCGTTCTGTAGTTAGCAAATTCTGGCTCAATCTGGTTTCCCCATTGGTAACTGGTTGCAGTGCCAGCCCTACACGCATACTCCCATTGAGTCTCACTCGGTGCACAATAAAGCCAATTCTTGGGGAGTCTTCCCTTTTTTCTTTCTGTTTCCGTTAATTTGTTACAGAAATCCAACACATTATTCCAGGTAACATTCAATGCAGGGTTTTCATCTTTTTTATAAGCACCATGTAAACTTTTACCCGTTAAATCCCGAAACTGTTTCTGAGTCACTTCATACTTACCTAAAAAGAATCCACTATGTAAAGTTATCTTTTTTTGATGTTCATCCTCTCCCCTACCTAGTTCAGTTTTCGGACTTCCCATCATGAAAGTCCCTGGGTTACACCAAATCATTTCCAATCCGATGCAGGGAACTATCCAAGGCTTTCCTTTGACCGGTATTTCGCCAGCTTTCGAAGGGGCTTGCTTCAGGCAAAGGCGAAAGCCTGTTTTTCCTCGGTAGGAAAGATTCTTTTTTAATCTTCGAGCAATTCTCGAATTTACATGGTTATCTACGAAAGAATTACCTCGATCGACCCTGTATTTACTTTCCACCAATGTAATGGGATCTTTTTTCGCAATGGCTGATAATGGCTGATAATAATCGATGCAAAACTCAGCGACATTCCCCAACAGGTCATAAAACCCCCATGGATTCGAGGGATATTGCCCTACTGGGGTTGTTTCCCCAACCCCAGCATATTGATAATTTGCATGACTTGGCCCGATGGCATTACCCCAATAAAAAGTGCTATCAGTCCCCGCTCGACAGGCATATTCCCACTGGGCTTCCGTGGGTAAGTCATAGTTCCAACCCTCGGGTAAACGGCCTGCTCTTTTCTCAGTAAGACTCAATTCCTGGCAGAACCTCTTTGCTTGGTCCCAACTTATATTCTCCACTGGTCGCTTGGGTCCAAAGTACTTACTCGGTGAGGTGCCCATAACTGTTTTCCACTCCTCCTGGGTAACTTCAAACTTCCCCAGAAAAAAGCCCTGGGTCAAGGTGACTTCATGGCGGGTTTCATCTTGGTTTCTGCCCTTTTCCTTGTTCGAACTTCCCATAAAAAAAACACCGGGCTCACACCAGTTCATTTCCAGTCCGATCGAAGGCACCGTCCAAGGTCTACCCTCCATGATGGCAGTGGCTGTATCCCCACTTTTCCCATCTGGGACAAGAAAAGAGTATCCACCGATTAAAACGATCACAACGATGGCAAGCCCAAGCCATAGACCCAACTTGGTTTTCTTAGGCTGAACCCTTTGCCTATATGAGACTGGTGATGTGGAAACCGTATTTACTTTTTTCTTCCCTGCACCTTCACCCTTCCCCTTTGCCCCAACCGAACCATGGGGCTCCATCTTTGCAAATATGGTGGCGGCAGCAGTGGCAGGTCTGGAGCGGATTTTTTTCTTTTTCTTACCCAGTAATTGGTCCAAAGCATCCCTTACTTTTTTCTGATACCGATCCCCCGGCAATTTATACTTTAAAATGGCCTGCAAATCTCCCATTCGTAATCGCAAACCGGGAGGTAAAGCAGATTCCTCCATATGAACAGCCAGAAAAAGTTTATCCTCATTAAGAGCCAGATTGATTTCATTTCGGCAATTAACCGAGGCGGTTGACCGGGGTGAGATAAAAACAAGAAACACCGAACATCCAATAACCGCATTGGCAATTTCCTCGGGCCATTCACTGCTGGCTTCAATACCTTCATCATACCAAACATGATAGCCTGCATCATTGAGCTGACTTATCTCCTTAAAAACCTCAGCGCTGTCCCTATGGGCGTAACTTATAAATATATAGGGCTCATCCCCGTGGTACGCCTCGAATGGGGGAACCATGTATCGACCCACACTATGACCGACTGTGACCTCTTTGATCTTGGGGATTTCTTTCACCGTGATCCAATCCTCACACCCATCATACCAAGAAGGGTCATCCATTTTGACATAACCCGCGTTGATCCAGCCCTGTACATCCTCGATCTGGTAGGGACCGACTTGAGTCCCATTGAGCATAAGGTAGAGATCCATTAATACTAATTGAAGAGAATAGTTGTTCTATTGTAAAGCATGAGTTGTAAGTCACATTCGGCCAAAATACCGAAAAGATAGCCTAAAAAAAAGGACAGGGCTCATATGATTATCAATTTATTTCTCAATTCGTACCAAAAATGCGGTCACCGGTGTCGCCGAAGTCTCCGGCGATGTAACCTTGCTCATCAAGTTTTTCATTAATTGAGGCGGTATAAATTGAGACATCGCGATGTCCCTTTTGGATACAGGCAACACCATCAGGAGCTGCGTCGACGGAGAGAAGGAAAATAATGGTTCGACCCTGCTTCTTTTAGCGGGGTTACAGCCGCCACCGATGAGTTTCCTATTGCCAAAACAGGATCCACGGCAGTCACTAGGCAATATTCTAATTAATCAGGAACTTTACAGCAGTATTCAACAGGTTTGAGGGTTTTTCCATATCGGTATAACCTGACGAAGCCAACCTGGGCAGCAGGAATCAATTTAAGGATGCCGTTGCGTAAACCGTTACCAGCTCACATGACCGAAAAAGGCTATATTTTCACCTGCTTACAAAGGGGTCGTGGTCTGACAAAACAAGGTTTCAATCGATACTTCCTGCAAAGAAAGATCACGGGGTACCTCGTAGGTTATAAGCAACGAGATTTCTCTGAGTAACTGACGAAAGGATGAAATCGGAGTTTGCCTACGCGTCACAGGAGTTAACCGGTGTTGCACGTGCGGAAGGTCGGTGGATATAGGTTCTTCATTTCTAAACAATGGTTTCTACAATAAGATCATGTAACTTCACCGGATCTGGTGAAAATTCAAAAGCCTGTGAAAGTAAGGTTTTAGCCCGGTCTATGCCTTGCCTGGATGAGGCATGGATTCTCAGTAAAAGATCTCCTTTCCCCACTTTTTGCCCGATTCCTGCAAATTGATCGAGCCCCACCGAAAAATTAAGGACTTCCCCAGCTTTCTTTCGACCTCCACCCAGTTCAATAATCGTTTGCCCAAGAATTCGCCCATCCACTTTTGACACATAGCCCGCAATCGGGGCCAGAAAATCAGCCACTTCACCTGCCTCCCCTAGATAGTGAGGGGCCCGGTCAATAAAGTCATGGGGGCCACCCTGGGCATGGATCATACCTGCCCAGACTTCGACGGCCTGCCCATTGGCTAAAGATTGCCGCAGTGCTTCCCTCCCGCTGGCAATGTCCGATGCTAACCCCGATGTCACCAATAAATTTGCCCCAAGGGAAAGAACCACGTCGAGCAGTCTGTCTTGACCTTTCTCATTCTTTAAAAGTTTGAGGGCAGACTTTACCTCCAAAGCATTGCCAGCCGCGTCTGCCAGGGATTCATTCATATCTGTCAACAAGGCTGTGGTCTTACAACCCGCTCCATTAGCGACCGAAACCAAGGATTGAGCAAGCTCTCTGGCCTCCGCCATACCTGTCATAAAAGAGCCACTCCCCACCTTTACATCCAGGATTAAAGAATCTAGGCCAGCTGCCAGTTTTTTAGAAAGAATGGAAGAGGTAATTAGGTCTAAACTCTCGACCGTACCGGTAAGGTCCCGAATGGCATAAAGTCTCTTATCTGCCGGGGCGATCCCCTCTCCAGCTCCAACAATCGCACACCCAACCTCGGCGATAATTCTTTCAAATTCCTCACTTCCCACCTCAGTTCGGTAACCTGGTATAGATTCCAATTTATCAAGAGTTCCTCCTGTATGCCCGAGCCCTCGACCTGAAACCATGGGTACATAAGCACCACAGGCAGCAAGTAAAGGTGCCAAAACCAGAGAAACATTATCTCCGATGCCACCCGTTGAATGCTTATCTATCACAGGACCTGCCACCTTCCACTTCTGAACATTCCCCGTATCCCTCATAGCCAAAGTGAGGAATACTCGCTCCTCTTGACTCAACCCATTCAGACAAACTGCCATGGCAAAAGCTGCGGCTTGTGCATCACTTACTAACCCACTGGCTAAGCCCGCAGAGAATTCATCTATTTCATCTTTACTCAGGCACACTTTGTCCCGCACTTTGCTTATTATTACAGACAAACTCATAAGGAACCAAAATGGTCAGGGTTGAACGAATCAGAAAGTAATTCACCTGTGGTTCGCTGCAAACTCTGTCCCGATAAGTTTACTTCGAGCACCAAGGTATCAGCGTGAGGAAATTCAGCCAACTCCTGCCGACATCCCCCACAGGAGGTGATCAACAGAGTACCGTTCGCAGCAATAGATATCTCCTTCGCTTGCCTGGCTCCTGCCTCGGTACAGAGCCCTTCCGGGCAAGCTGCATTCTCAACAATACACCCAGCAAAGTCATGTCTAAAGACAGATCGTAGAGCCGCACCCACCTTAAAATTTGAGTAAAGTGAGTGGATATTCATGTGAATGGTTGTAGCTTTCTTGTTAGGTCACTCATGATATCTAAGATTGAAGTGCTTACGGCAAAAGATCAAGCCTTGCAAGCAGATGAAAATCATCCAATAATTCAGATTTTAACCCAATGAGTTTACCTAAAAGTCCACCCCCTATCATCCGAAACCCAGGGACAGCGCTTGATCTGGATTGGGTCTTCGCGGTGCAGGCAAATACATCAGCCATCGAAAGGCGTTGTAAATCATTGCCGGCAAGAAGATCAGTCAAAAAAGATAACCAAGCAGCTTGGTTACTCAAAGCTGTCTCGTGTATCGACCTCACGACCCTTTCTGGTGATGACACTGAGAACCGCGTACGCAGGCTTTGCCGGAAAGCAAAATATCCAGTACGCTCCGACCTTCTTTACTCCTTGGGCTTTCAGCCCAATTCAATCACTACTGGAGCCATTTGCCTATATCATGAAATGGTTTCAACTGCAGTTACAGCCCTCAAAGGAAGCGGCATCCCAGTCGCCGCAGTCTCCACCGGATTCCCCGCTGGCCTTTCCCCTTACGCCTTACGCTTAGGGGAAATAGGCGAATCGGTAAAAGCGGGAGCCCAGGAAATAGATATTGTCATTTCCCGCCGTCATGTACTCTCACAAAATTGGCAAGCCCTGTATGAGGAAATGAAAGATTTTCGGGATGCTTGTGGAGAGGCTCATGTAAAAGCAATTCTTGCCACTGGAGAACTTGGGACTCTTCGCAATGTGGCTCGTGCATCGCTAGTCTGTATGATGGGCGGGGCAGATTTTATTAAGACTTCCACGGGGAAGGAAAAGGTAAATGCTACCCTACCGGTAAGCCTTACCATGTGTCGCCAGATTAGGGATTACCATGAAAAAACAGGCTACATGGTTGGCTACAAGCCTGCCGGCGGAATATCCAAGGCAAAAGATGCCATCACTTACCTTTCGCTGATCAAAGAAGAACTGGGGGATCGATGGCTCTACCCCGACCTTTTTCGATTTGGCGCTTCCAGTTTACTTGGAGATATTGAACGACAACTCGAACATTTTATAACCGGTCATTATTCGGCTGATTATCGACATGCAATGGGATAAACAATGAAAGTTAAAGACATTTTAGAAACAATGGACTACGGAGAAGCCCCGGAGAGCCAAGATATTGCTCTCGAATGGTTGAAGAAAAATAATGCCAAATTTGGCTTATTTATCAATGGAGAGCGTAAATTAACCACAAGACGAAAATTTTTTGAGACTCGAAACCCGGCAACCGGCAAGTCCCTTGCCTCCATCTGCCAAGCCGAGCAAAAAGATGTGGATGAAGCCATGCAATGTGCCCGAAAAGCACAAACTAAGTGGAGAGAAATGGGGGGGAATGCCCGAGCTAAATATTTGTATGCACTCGCTCGAATCGTGCAAAAGCATGCCCGCTTACTTGCCGTGGTCGAAACCATCGATAATGGAAAACCGATTCGAGAAAGCCGAGATGTGGATATCCCACTTGTCGCTCGGCACTTTTATTTCCATGCCGGAGCAGCCCAACTTATGGAAAAAGAGATGCCCCTCCACCAACCACTTGGGGTGGTTGGCCAAGTCATTCCATGGAACTTCCCTTTACTCATGCTTGCCTGGAAAATAGCTCCTGCCCTTGCCATGGGCAATACCGTGGTCATCAAGCCCGCGGAATATACTTCTCTCTCCGCCCTTCTTTTTTCAGAACTTTGCACAGAAGCGGGTTTACCAAAAGGAGTGCTCAACATTCTCACCGGTGATGGTCGCGTGGGGGAAATGATTGTAGCCCACCCAGAAGCTGACAAGATAGCTTTTACCGGTTCTACAAATGTGGGGCGAAAAATTAGGATAGCCACAGCAGGTCAGCAAAAAGAGCTTTCCTTGGAGCTTGGGGGCAAATCTCCCTTCATCGTATTTGATGACGCAGATATTGATAGTGCGGTAGAAGGCCTTGTCGATGCAATCTGGTTTAACCAAGGTCAGGTTTGCAGTGCTGGGTCTCGTCTTTTTGTGCAGGAAGGAGTGGCTCAAGTTTTCCATAAAAAACTCAAAGCAAGGATGGATAAATTGAGGGTGGGTAACCCTCTTGATAAATCGATCGATATTGGGGCCATTATTGACCCTACTCAACGAGATGCCATTTCCCTATCTGTAGAAAATGGTTTAAAAGAAGGGGGGAATCTCTATGTGGGAAAAAATAAGCTACCAGATACAGGTTGCTTTTACCCACCTACCCTGATCACAGACGTTGATCCTGTAAGTCCTTTAATGCAGGAGGAAATCTTTGGCCCAGTTCTTGCGAGTACGACTTTCCGGACCCCATCGGAAGCTGTCGCATTGGCCAATAACACAAGATATGGATTAGCTGCTTCTATTTGGACTGAAAACATTAACCTCGCCTTAGATATTGCCCCCCAAGTCATTTGCGGTGTGACCTGGATCAATTCAGCCAATCAATTTGATGCGTCAACAGGATTTGGGGGAAGAAGGGAAAGTGGTTTTGGTCGTGAGGGAGGTTGGGAAGGTCTCTATGCCTATGCCAAGCCCTGCCACAGCCCCAGTAAGCCATTGGGTAAAATAGAGGCCAAAAAAGGTGAATCATATCCAGAAAAAAATGAAATTGACCGGACTCCAAAGCTTTTTATTGGCGGAAAACAGGTGCGATCAGACAGTGGATATTCCTATCCCATATTTTCGAATGCTGGCAAAGAAATCGGACTGGTTGGACGGGGAAACCGAAAAGATATACGCAATGCGGTCGAAGCAGCAAGTGCAGCCAAGGACTGGGGGAAAAAAACCACTCACTTGCGAGCCCAGATCATTTACTACATCGCAGAAAATCTCTCAAGTCGCAAAAATGAATTTGCAGAAAAAATTTCAGCCATGACAGGTCGAGTCCATGAATCAGCGAAAGAAGAGGTTAATCATTCGATTGATCGGCTTTTTACCTACGCGGCTTGGGCGGACAAATTTGATGGAGCAGCACATGGAGCTCCCGTTCGAGGGGTTGCACTTGCCATGAATGAACCCGTTGGGGTAATTGGCATCATTTGCCCAGACGAGTGCCCCCTCCTAGGCCTTATTTCTCTCATTGCACCTGCCATAGCCATGGGTAACCCCTGTGTAGTTATACCCTCCGAACCTTTTCCATTATCGGCCACCGACCTCTGCCAGGTATGGGAAACCTCTGATCTTCCCAATGGAGTAATTAATTTGGTTACAGCCAAACACCATGAAATCATAGACCCCTTAGCTGGGCATATGAATGTTGATGCTTTTTGGTATTTTGGCTCTTCTGGACTTTCCTCCAATGTCGAAAAGATTTCCGCTAGTAACCTCAAGCGAACATGGGTAAATCAAGGTTTGCAGCGAGACTGGTCTGGTCACCTAGAAGGAGAGGGAAAGGAATTTTTAAGGCAGGCCACCGAAATCAAAAATATTTGGATTCCTTTTGGCGAGTAGGCTACGAACACCATTTATAAGGTTTCCAAAATAACCCAAAGCTTTGAATAGTGGGATAGGCTCGTAAAGAAAGGGGGTGACAATTCTACCCCGACGCCTAATACAACTATTAATATCCGCGAGAAAAACCTTCTCTGTGGTCCATCCCTCAAGGCCTCTTGATGGTAGAGCGCGTAATTTAACTTAGTCCAACAAAAGTGGTTGATTAAGTAACCTGTATAAAAACAAATAACTAAATAAAATAAATTGTTTCTGTTTTTACGTATTTTTTTACTTTGCAGTGCTAAGTAAGGATATAGCAAGTATCTCTTTAATTACAATATTTCACTCATTTTATCAGTATTATTATACAAATTCATCTTTTATTATATTTTAATGAAATATGTTATATTTTATAATTAAGACATTTTCCCAATTCCAATACTAGTCCCTTATGAAAAGTCTCTCTAAAAGCTTATCCGCCCTTCTAATTTTTTTGTGTTGTAACACTAGTAATGCACAAACCATCATTCCTGCAGGCTTGGGTTCGATGAGTGTAACGCAACCATCCCGGGAGACTGCCACCCTTACCGGCCAGCTTCTTCGCACGGGCGGGCAGAACCCAACGGTAAAGATACGCTGGGGAGATGAGGACCGTGGAACTGCAGTCACGCCCAGCACCGCCTGGGATAATGAAGTCACTGTTTCGACCAATCAGGCAGCT
>JAQWWZ010000044.1 GCA_029254745.1 Opitutales bacterium
CGATCCAATGGTGTGGATAACGACAAGTTCATGAAGATGCTGGACAAAGATGTTTCCCCACACCAAATCGCTAAAGCCCAGGTACTTGCCGGCAATATCATTGCCCGAAAAAAAGCCGACCTTGAACCTTTAGATTCATGGGTCGAAAATAGACTGGGCAGAGAATAAAATGATTTGCCTCACATCCTGTGCCTTTTAATGGATCGAATGGAATTACTTGAGGACACAGTTGTATTTAGGTAAATCGACAAACATATACGGCTACCCACGCTGACATGATTCTTTAGTAACGAACCCCAACTTTTCATTTCTAAAGCCACCATGCAGTACAACCTAATCTAGCGTAATTAATCAGTTCTTAGCCATACCCATTTATTCCGGGCTCTTGTTGAACAGATGCAATACAAATGGATGAAGAGTCAGAACTATCTCTACAAACACTAGATTCACGCATTGAACCCATAAAAAGTGAAAAGTTCGCTACCGTGACAAATCAATACGGTGACTGAATCGATGGAGAGTATATCTCACTAATTGTGCTTATGTCTATTTTCTACGATAATAAAATCAGGTTTAAACTTCAGGCACAAATCTCATTATCTCATCTTTACGGTAAGGCATACTTCCAAAATGCAGCTTTCCTTTTGCATGCCACCGACTCCACCAATATTCAGCAAACTGTCGAAGGGATTGTGGTCTTCCAGATCCAATGTTCGCAATTTTTGGTTTACCTCTGTTTATACACCTAAAATTCAATGCATCCACAACTTCACTTGCAATGGACTCAACGGGGGTAAAGTTCCTAATCTGCTCTCCCAAAGTCAAATGATAATCTTCACCGTTAAGAGCAGCTTTTCGTAATGACGGCCATAGTCTGTTACCGGGCTCACCCTCTCCATAAACTTGACCAATCCTCAGATATTGTAACTTAATGTTGTGTTCTTGAGCTATCTGGCATGCAAGCATGCATGATGCTGCTTTAGTAGCCGCATACCTATTTATTGGCTGTAAATATGCGTCTACAGGAATAAATTCAAATGACTCAGCTGTACTTCCATATTCCCAATATGTGCCCAAAATTAAAAATTTTTGAATTCCACTTTTTACAGCAGAAAGAATCAATTTTGTAGAATCTGTAATATTAGCTTTAATTAAATCTTCATAATTAGATTTAAGAGGATCAACACCAGCAGCAGCAATATGAACAAAATATTCACAAGATTTTAATACATTACTCCAATTTTCTTCTAAATATCCATCATACCAGCAAGGTTCTTTGTACAACTCGACTCGAGTTTTACTGCCAGGCCTTCTTAAGCAGTGCAGGTTATACCCAACTTGATGAGCATGATTCACAAAATGTGAACCAACAAACCCAGAACCACCGGTAAGAAATATATTTGGCATACAGTTCAACCGTTCGACTTGATAAACCTTTGTATAATATCAAGTTCGTAATCTATCATTGATTGAGTAAGTCCAGGATAAGTACCAAGAAACAATGCTTGATGCATAAGCTTATCTGCTCCCGCCAAATCACCAATCACCCTGAATGAACTGGGATTGTCTTTTTTAAGCTGCACCATCACAGGTTGACGAACTATGTTTCCTCCAAAAAGCATACGATTACCGATTTTTTTGCTATCAAGATAAGATGCTAAATTGCACACTGAGAATGGTGCACTGCTTCGAACTTTCAGCATAAACCCAAACCAGCTACATTCAGTGCGGCATCCGGAGTTGTCCCAATTAAAACCGTTAGAGGTCCAAGAAGTTGCATGAGTGGGTAAAGAAAATTCAAAATAGTCTGAAAATTGTTCTAGATTTTCTCGAAGATAACTCCAATTTTCTTTTCTCGCCTCAATAAAAGATGGAAGCTTTTCCATTTGCACTCTTCCGATTGCTGCTTGGATGTCAAGCGGCTTTAGATTATAGCCTAAATGTGAGTATGTATATTTATGATCATACCCTTTGGGCAGATCCCCCAGTTGCCAACCAAATCTTTTCCCGCATGTGTCATCCACTCCGCTGGGACACCAGCAATCTCTTCCCCAATCTCTAATGCTTTCTGCAGGTCTCTTTAGTTTCAAAGAACCTGCTATATTAACAGCCCCTCCCTCTCCCATCGTCAAGTGGTGAGGAGGGTAAAAGGACTGAGTTGACAGATCACCCCAAGTACCTGTCCATTTTACTAGCGATTTATTACCTGGACATAAACCAGGGCTGCTTTGATTAAAGCCAAGATTTTCGGCAAGGTCAATTGGCATGGAATAGGAGCAACCAAGGGCATCGCAATTATCTTCAATAAGCCAAAGTTTTTTTCTTTGGCAAAATTCAAGGATTCTTCCGAGGTCAAATGGATTACCAAGGGTATGTGCCAGTATCACAGCCTTAGTCTTTCCTTCAACAAAAGCATCTTCTAAAAGATCACAATTGATATTTCCTGTTACAGAGTCGTTATCTAAGAAAACTGGAATGCAACCTCTTTGAATAATTGGTGCAATGGTTGTTGGAAAGCCTGCCGCACATGTGATTACTTCATCTCCAGGTTGTATCCTTCTTTGTTTATCAATCAAATGAGAAGTTAGCGTAGAAAAAGCAATTAAGTTCGCAGAAGATCCAGAATTCACTAAAAGTGTACTTTTGATGCCCAAAAAAGAAGCTAACTCCTCCTCCAAAGCTTTCCCTTCAGGTCCTAAAGTTAGCCAAAAATCTAAACTTGATGAGACGGCGGCAACAACTTCGTCCGAGGTAAAAACCCGACCGGCATATGGAACACTTAAGTCTTCAAAAGAATCATACTGGGGGTGCCGAGCATTGTTCCCTGGAAGGTTATTACCGTGAACTCTTTTGGAATATTCTTCGCTTAATTGAAGGATCTTTTTTTTTAAATCTTTCAGACTCAAAGAATCAGTCATTATTTATATATTTTCGAATTTGATTTTGTGTAAGATTGATAACATCACATTCATCTTCCTTGGCCGATTTGTACCAACACACTGTCTCGGAGATAGTCATTTCAAAATTCCACCGTGGACGCCAACCCAGCATGTGGAAGGCTCTATCAATGGACACATTAAGCATTGAAGCTTCGTGGTAACCCTTAGGATCGGCTTCATCAAACAGTGTTCCTGGATAATATTTCAGGAGTTCAAAGACCAGATCTCCGACAGAACGATTTGAGTATAACTCTGGTCCAAAATTCATAGCTTTAGAAAGTTCAAGAACCGTAGTATTAAGCTTTGATTCTTTTGAATTATGAAGGCTATGCCATAACTCCGTTGCGAGTTGTAAATACCCAGCCAAGGGTTCTAAAACATGCTGCCAAGGCCGAGTTGCGTGTATGTTACGGACTGGAATTGGTTTATTATCCTGCAGATGCCTAATGCAATCTGGAATTATCCGGTCAGGAGCCCAATCACCCCCTCCTATTACATTTCCTGCCCTTACAGACACCACTGCCTTCCCACACTCAAGTGGATTGTTAAAATATGAACTCTTAAATGAGTTAATTACGAGCTCACAACATCCCTTGCTTGAACTGTATGGATCACGCCCCCCCAAAGGATCGTTTTCTCTGTAGCTGTAAATCCATTCTTTATTTTCATAGCATTTATCAGTTGTAATGAAAATTCCTACACAGTTACCAGGAAGAAGCTTTATTATGTTCAACAAATGAACAGTACCCATAACATTGGTAGAATATGTTTTGATTGGATTTTCGTATGAATACCTGACTAGAGGTTGGGCAGCCAAGTGAAAGATAATCTGAGGCTTAACTGATGTAACATAGCTTTGAAATTCATCGTTATTTCGAATATCCAAATCCTGGTGATTTATTCGTTTTTGGAGACCCAATTGATTAAATAGTGAAGGATTTGTATTTGCTTCTAGCCCAAGTCCGAAAACTTCAGCACCTTCCAATAGCAACCATTCACAAAGCCAAGATCCCTTAAACCCCGTATCACCAGTAACAAGCACTCGTAGATTTTTCATTGAGATCCGACAGGGGTCTTTCATTTCCAAAGTTTCCAAGGAGCCTGATCATCATCCCAAAGATCATTAAGTAGCAATTTATCTCGCATTGTATCCATCGGAGCCCAAAAACCTCGATGTTTGAAGACAGTTAGTTGTTTTTCGTTTACCAATGTTTCCAATGGTGACCTTTCCCATACCGTTAAGTCAGACTCAATGTAATCAAAAACACTTGGTTCCAGAACAAAAAAACCACCATTTATCCAAGCTCCATCCCCTTCAGGCTTTTCTTGAAATGAGGTAATCCTATCTTCATCGATATGCAATGCACCAAAACGACTCGGAGGTTGGACTGCAGTTAATGTCCCAATTCTACCCGCTTTCCTATGGGCATCCAAGGAGGCATTGATATCAATATTTCCAACGCCATCACCGTAGGTAAAAAAGAAGGTTTCATCATCTAGGTATTCCCTTACCCTTTTGAGGCGACCACCAGTCATTGAGTGAATGCCTGTATCTATAACAGTAACTTTCCAATTTTCTGCGCCCTTTTTATGGACCACTATTTCATGGGTTTTAAGGTTAAAAGTAACATCTGAAGTATGAACAAAATAGTTAGCAAAATATTCTTTTATAAGATATCCCTTGTAACCTGCACAAATTATAAATTCGGTAATGCCAAAATATGAATATAATTTCATTATATGCCATAAGATAGGTCGACCGCCAATCTCCACCATAGGTTTGGGTTTTAGAGTTGTTTCTTCTGACAAACGGGTTCCTAATCCACCGGCAAGTATAACTGCTTTCATTTAATACTTAAGATTTAAGCTGCGATTAACCAAGGCTAGATATTTTAAAAATTTAAAATTTATTTTAATTTGAATTTTCACTTATACACCACTCAAATTCATATTATACAAAAGCTACAGGTTTATACGGTCTTATCGTCATCCATATTAGGTTTTTGAAATGAACTACTCTTGCTCTAAAATCAAACTCTTAAAAACATAATTTTAATGTATTATTTCAAAAGAATGAGTTCTAGACAGTATTTAATTTAAAAATAATAATTCATCTTGAAAACAAATTATCGCTTAAGACAACTCTTTATTTGCCAAAAGTCTTTCTTTTTCAAACAATTAATCTGAGATTACAAAGTGTTGTATAATAAGAATTCGCACAAAAAGAGATAAAGTAAAAAATAACTGCATTATCCTTTTCTTCTCCTGTATTTCTGTTTTTTTACTTACTTCGGCCAATATCTTAAAAGTGTTTTAATTAGTATGCTTCTACTAGTTAGATAAACTAATCTTCTAATTTTAAATTATACTATTTATGACTGGGTCGTTTCATTATATGCGGAGGTCAGTCTTCAAAATCTCAAGTAGATTTAAGGTTTCAGTAACCCTAAACCTTGAACAAACATTCACCACAGTATGTAGTCACAAAACCTAAGGATAGCTGTCATAGAAGTCTACTGTTGGGGGATTCTTTGGCTCAACGACTTGCACTCGACAATTGCCAATTGTGATAATACTATTTGAAAAAATCTTGCCAAACATGCAGTTGCTGCAATTTTCAAAGTCAATTAACCCCTAAAAAAATGAGTTCTTGTAAAACTCCAAGTTTCACCTTGTGTGTTCCAACATTTAATAGAGGCAATCGAGTTGTTGAACTTGTTAGCTCATGCCTCCCTCTTATGGATGATGATTGGGATCTTCTAGTCTTAGATAATTGCTCAGACAAGTTCACCTCTTGTTACGAGGAAATTCAAACATTATCCAAGCTCAGTAATCAGTTGAACTATATTAAGCACGATTCTAATAGAATGTTTGCTGGTAACTTTCTGGCATGCTTTGACTACTCACGATCACCTCTAATTATGATTATCAGTGATGAAGATATACCAAATTTTGAGTTTATTAGATATTCGATATTGATGATTTCTGAAAACCCGAACTTAGGTCTTATTGCTGGTTCAGTAACTCCTCAGGAAGGCGTTACCCCAGGTAATTCTTTCAATCTACCAGATGCTATTTTTAATAAAGGAAAAGATGCTTTATTAAAATATGGTTTCATGCGAAACTACATCTCCGGTGGTGTTTACAACAGGGCAAAAGTCCTTGAACTTGATCTACAGGAACGCTTGCGCTCCAATATTACCAAACATTGGTCATACCCCCATCTATATTTAGAAATCCTTCTAGCCGCTAGATGTGACATTCGATTAAGTAGCATTGTCAGTTGCTACGAAGGCCAAGCAGAAGCAACTGACATAGTAGGTCCAGACTTGTGTAGTGGTTATCATACAGAAAAATACAAACCACCTTATTCCTTTGGTGCTAGAATCGATCAGTTTATTGCCCTTAGAGATGCTGCATACGAAGCCACATCATTACTGCCAGAAGGTTTTGACCTTAATACTTTCTTCAGTATGTACATATCTCTTTTTAGTAAATATTTAAGACTGGTTGGTCTCTCGAATGCTAAACTATACATCGAAAATACTATGTTCCCAGCTCTTATTCAAGAGTCTCTTTACCATCTTGCCCGCTCTTCCATTGTGATGTATGAAGAACTAAGGCCTTTTACAGCCACAATTCTTGAACTGCTAGAAGAAACTTATGAAAAAAATAAGCTAAAATAGTTCCTTCATTCGCCCCTAAACCACTAACTATTCCCTTTATCAAATTCTCAGAAAACTTACACTTTCTTTCATTTCCATCGTTACACCCAATCAAAAACAAGAATACATCTCCTCGAAAGAAATACTAAATCAATTTTGAGGAACTGGTAAAATGGAATTAAGAATATCCCGTTCCTGTTTACCCTCTGCTGTTGAGGAATAGTAAAGGGGTGAGCTTTGCACTTCATTGTGTGTGGAAATGAGGATCCCAACTGACCAGTTCTCTACTTAACTGAATATGGGATGCCACGAACCATCTTTGTACGGTAACGAGATAAGCGAACTGAATGATATAAACGAGTGGATGGAGGCGCGGGCCGGAATCGAACCGGCGAATAGAGGATTTGCAGTCCCCGGCCTTACCACTTGGCTACCGCGCCATTCTCCAAACCCATAGTTAAGTATTGACTTTGCCCCACCCGAGCAAGCAAATTTCTTCTTCCTTTTTCTTGGGTGAGATTTTTATTTCTTTTAGACCTAAGGTTAAAACCGACTCCATATTGTTTTAATCATGGCAGAGGATACAGGGTGGGGCTGACATCAGGTGTTATGGAAGCAAGATCTAGACGCCAAATCTTGACCGACTTGCCAAAACGGATTGCACTTTACTCAGTTCTAGAACACAGGCAGATGCTGCCCGACAATAGGCAGTCTTCTTACCGATACTTATTCCCATCAAGCTGGCATTGGTCATATGATGGATGATACTCGGTTGCGGGAATGCAAAGCAGATCCGGGTAGTGATCTGCGTACAATTGCAGATGTTTTAAAACCGGCAAAGTATTCGAACTTACCTGCCTGGGAAATGGCATGTAACCCCAACACTCTGCCAGGCTCACCCCAGCATAACTGGCCTCGGCAGCGTGATATTGATCGGCTTTTCGGTACCATTCACAGGGTGGAGTTGTAGTAAAACAAGGAACTAAAGTCGCGACTGGAGGTGCTGATACCTACCACGGCTATGGCAAGGAGTGGGCCAATACCAGCAACACCCCTGTTAAGGAATACAAACACTGGGTGCATAAGGGAGGAATAAGTACGCCTTTCGTTGCTCACTGGTCCAATGGGATTCGGGCAAGATACAAAGGCAAGCTGAACCATCAACCTGCCCACTTGATTGATCTGATGGCCACCTCTGTAGACCTTGCTATTGCTGAATATCCGAAAGAAGCCGAGGGTAAAAGATGTATCCTTGAAAGCAGTTCCTTTAAAGCCAGCTTTATCAGGAGTTAAAATTAACCATGAAAACCCGATCTTTTGGGAACACGATGGAAACAGGATAATCTGGAAGGGAAAGTGCAAGCTTCTGCCCAAGGGGGCTCACGGTGCTTGACAACTTTTGACCTCGACGCAAATCGTTCCGAACTGAACGAGCTGAGTAAAAAAAACCCTCAGAAAGTGAATAAATTGGCAGGCTAATGGGAAACTTGGGCAATCGAAACTAAAGTAAAGCCATAAGAGTCAAAATTTATCCCAAAATCATACCAACGATGCTTTTTGTTTTCCTGATAGAAATACTCAAAAGTACATTTGCCTTTGACGGACTGGACAGGAAGATCAAAATCAGAAGTCACTAAACAATTCCATGACTTTCATTCACGACAATTTCCTCCTTTCCAGCAAACAAGCGGTTAGGCTTTACCATGACTATGCCAAAGATCAACCTATCCTGGATTTCCACAACCATTTACCTCCCGATGAAATCGCCAGCAACCGACGCTTTGACAACCTGGCTGAGGCTTGGCTCGAAGCCGACCACTACAAATGGCGGGCGATGCGGGCCAATGGAACCCCCGAGGAACTGGTAACAGGAAATGGTGATCCCAAAGAAAAATATTTGGCTTGGGCTGCGACCATCCCCCATGCCCTAGGCAACCCATTATATCACTGGACCCATCTCGAATTAAAAAGATGCTTTGGTATCGACACGCTGTTGAGTCCGGATTCAGCGGAAGATATCTGGGAGGAAGTAAATGAGAAATTGGCAGACCCTGAGTATTCAGCTAGGGGGATAATTAAGCGCTTTGATGTCAAAGCCCTATGTACAACAGATGACCCCACCCTCTCCACTCAGCATCATGAGACGATTGCCCAAGACCTATCCATACAAACGGTAGTGCTGCCGACTTTCCGCCCTGATCAATCCTGGGGAGTGAATCATGCAGAAAACTTTTTGGAATGGGTTTTAAAGCTGCAGAATATTGCAGATAAGGACATCCACGGATTGAATGATTACCTGGAAGCCCTCGCTAAGCGTGTAAATCTTTTCCATGCCCTTGGCTCCCGTTTATCTGACCACGCATTTCTGCAATGCTTTGCCCATTTTCCAACAGAAGAAGAAGCAAGAAAAATTTTCGGGAAGGCGATGGAGGGAAAAAGTGCAAATGCGGCTGACACGGAAAAGTTTGGTTCTTTTATCATGCTCTACCTCTGCAAGTTGTACAAAGCAAAAGACTGGACTATGCAGATTCACCTCGGGGCTATTCGAAATAATTCAACCCGTTTATTTTCATCCATTGGTCCCGACGCCGGAGGCGACTCGATTGGGGATCTGCCCCAGGCAGAAAAGATGGGAATATTCCTTAATAAACTGCAGGAAGAAGATGCTTTACCCAGGACAATTTTCTACAATATTAACCCAGCCGACAATCTCACTATTTCCACAATGCTTGCTAATTTCCAGGGAGAGGTAACTGGAAAAATGCAATGGGGATCAGGTTGGTGGCATCTCGATCAGCGAGATGGTATGGTCGAGCAGTTAAAAACGGTCGCCAATGTGGGCTTACTTTCAAGGTTTGTCGGAATGCTTACCGACTCCCGTTCCTTTCTGTCCTTTCCCAGGCATGAATACTTTCGGCGAATTTTGTCGAATCTTTTGGGAGAATGGATGCAAGATGGATTTATACCTGATGATTTTGAGCTCGTGGGTGATGTGGTTAAGAGAATCTCCTACCAGAACGCAAAAAATTACCTCAACTTGCCGGAGTAATATCTTGAAACTTTTTTCCGTTCGGTGAGGTTTATATTTAATATCACCACATAAATATTAAACCAACATATACTATGAAAACTACCATATTTGTACTTTCCATCCTGTTATCTTGCTTCTCATTTGCAGCCAAACCAGAGAAAGGAAAGAAAAAAGAAAGCGCTAGCGTTGACCGCCCATCCCGTGAGAAAATGCTCAAAAAATTTGATACAGATGGGGATGGAAAATTAAATACAGATGAAAGAGCAGAAGCTCGTAAGTCCTTTATGGCGAGCCGAAAAATGCCTCCCCTTATTGTCAAAAAATTTGATAAAGACGGGGATGGAAAATTGAACGCCGAAGAAAAAGCAGAGGTGCTCAAAAAGATGAATGCCCGCAAAAAAGAAATGATTTCGGCATTTGATAAGGATGGAGACGGCAAACTTAATGAAGAGGAAAGAAAGACAGCCATGGCCTCTCGATCCAAAAACGGTAAGAGTAAAAAAGGTAGTAAAGGGAAAAAAGAACGGAAAAAGAAAGGGGAAGGCAAAAAGAAAAAAGATTCCTGATTTATTTTCTCACTTCGGTATTTTTACAAAGGCCTTCACTTTTCGGAGGCCTTTTTTTTGAAAATTATGAAAACCGAGTGCGGAATACTCTTCACCCCTCTGGTGTCTTATCCTAAGATGCTCCCATGCCTGAAAATTTATTACAACAGATTGAGTCCATAGCCAAGCGTGCACGCTCTGCCTCACTTGCCCTCACAAGCGCGAGTGAAGAAGACAAGAACCAGGCGCTAGAAGCCATTGCCAAAGGTTTAGAATCAGCCAGGGAAACTTTGCTCCAAGAAAACAAGAGAGATTTAAAGGCGGCCGAAGATAACGGGCTCAGCCCTGCCATGGTCGACCGCCTCAAGCTTGACCATGCGAGGATTGATGCCATGGCGCACGGGATTCGGCAACTCATTGATCTACCTGACCCGGTTGGAAAAGTAATCGAATCTAAAACACGGCCAAATGGGCTGGAGATCCGAAAAACAAGAGTTCCAATTGGCGTGATCGGTATCATCTATGAATCCCGGCCAAATGTAACCATTGACTGTGCTGGCCTGTGTTTAAAATCAGGTAATGCCTCTATTCTCCGTGGAGGCAAAGAAGCCGAGTTTTCCAACCGTGCCTTAGCCTCTATTATTGCAGGAGCGTTACAGGAATCTTCCCTACCTGATGATGCGGTCCAATTAATCCCGACGACGAAACGGGAAGCACTCAATCATTTGCTCACGATGGATGACTATGTGCACTGTATAATTCCACGCGGGGGGGAAGGCCTCATTCGCTTCGTTGCAGAAAATAGCCGCATTCCCGTGATCAAGCACTTCAAGGGAGTTTGCAATTTATTTATCGACGCCACTGCTCAATTGGATATGGCCAAAGACATAGCTGTATCCGCAAAATGTGGCCGCCCTGGAGTATGCAATGCCATTGAAAACCTAGTGATTGAAAAATCTATCGCGTCTCATTTCCTACCCAAATGCGCCCGGGAATTGACTGCAAGAGGGTGTAAAATTTTTGCGGATACGGAAGCTCAATCTATTCTTTCTGGCATGGAGGTTTCTCCGGCCGGAGAAGATGAGTTCGCTGAAGAATTCCTAGATCTTCGGATTGCTGTAAAAGTAGTGGACTCTCTCAATGAAGGTATTGCTTTCATCAACCGATACGGCAGTGGCCATAGCGAATCCATCATTACAGAAGATGCCGGGAATGCTGAAAAGTTTTTGAACGAAGTCGATGCCTCCTCGGTTTATTGGAATGCCAGCACTCGCTATACAGACGGCTTTGAATTTGGACTGGGGGCTGAGATTGGTATTTCCACCGACCGTCTGCACGCACGCGGACCAATGGGATTGGAAGAACTTTGCACCTACAAATACCAAATTATTGGCTCGGGCCAATGGAAGTAACGACGCTTGCCCATCATGAATGATTTCATCATAGCAGGTGGTACCCTCATTAATGAAGGTACCCAGAAAAATCAGGATGTTTATATCCGCAACGGACATATTGAAAACATTGGTCCATCGCTTCCATCCCTGTACCCGAACTGCCAAGTAATCGATGCGGAGGGAAAGCTCGTGCTTCCCGGGCTGATTGATGACCAAGTTCACTTCAGGGAGCCTGGCCTTACCCACAAAGCTTGTATCTCTTCTGAATCGAAAGCGGCGGTTGCTGGTGGGATCACCACCTTCTTCGAAATGCCAAATGTTTCGCCCCCTACCCTAGATGTAAAAAGGCTGGAGGAAAAATATGCCATTGCCCAAAACGGATCGGCGGCTAATTTTGCATTCTTTCTTGGGGCAAGTAATGAAAATATAGAAGATGTTAAAGGGATTGACCCCAGCTCCATTGCCGGGATCAAAGTTTTCATGGGATCATCTACCGGAAATATGCTGGTCGATCAGGAATCCGCCCTCGAGCAAATTTTTCGCCATGCCCCCACTATCATTGCCACCCATTGTGAAGATACTCCTCAAATTGTGGCCAATGAAGATCGGGTCCGTGACCAATTTGGAGAAAATGTACCTTTTGCTGAGCACCCCAATATCAGGTCCAGGGAAGCCTGCCTCAAATCCTCTTCTATGGCAGTGGAAATGGCGAAAAGAGAAAAGGCAAAACTCCATGTGCTCCACATTACAACCGAGGAGGAACTCCAACTTTTTGAAGCTGGGCATGACCGCATAACCGCAGAGGCTTGTGTCCACCACTTGTGGTTTGAGGAGCTGAGCTATTCAACCTTGGGATCTTTGATTAAATGCAACCCTGCGATTAAAAAAGCAAGCGATCGCGATGCCATTCGTAAAGCGGTCAAGGATGGCACCATTTCGGTTCTGGCAACCGACCATGCCCCCCACACTTGGGAGGAAAAACAAGGAACCTATTTCAATGCACCCTCCGGACTTCCTCTAATCCAGCACTCTTTATTGCTGTTACTGGAAATGTGCGAGCAACAGTGCTTTCCTCTTGAAACTGTTGTTGAACGGGCCTGCCACGCACCTGCCCGTTTATTCCAAGTAAAAAAGCGGGGCTTCCTGCGCGAGGGTTATTGGGCAGATATCGTAATCGTAGACCCTGCACAACATACAGATGTAAGTAAAAGCAAACTCTGGAGCAAATGCCAATGGTCACCTTTTCCTCATATCACTTTCACCAACTCCATCCATACCACGATTGTATCCGGACAAATTGCCTACCAAGAAGGAAAAGTTCATCCTTCAAGTCAAGGTCATCGTGTGGGTTTTGAGAAGCAAAGACGGTAATTCGATCTTTTCTCTCCGTTAATACAGCCCCTACAACTTTGATCCATTCCACTTCTGACTTCCTGATTCTGTTTTTTATGCTGGGTTGTATACCTCTGGCCTCTGGAAAACTTGCTCAATGTCGGCCCAATGTTGTACTGGTCATGACCGACGATCAGGGAATGGGCGATTTATCATGTATGGGCAACCAAATCCTTCGCACCCCTCATCTCGACCGTTTTCATTCTCAATCCACTCGATTTACTGACTTTCAGGTTAGCCCAACATGTGCGCCAACCCGTGCGGCAATTATGAGCGGAAGATTCCCTTTCGAAGTCGGAATTTCCCATACAATTTTACAGCGGGAAAGAATGGAATTACCGATTATCACTCTGTCCCAGGCTCTTCAGCACCCAAAAGTTATGGCAGACCTGCGACGGAAATATGACCTGTGGTGGGAATCACTCGGCCCTCTACTGATCAATGATGGATTGGGTGAAATTCCACCAGAAGACCATCACCTTATCCGTTTAGAAAAGAAACAGTTGGCAGAAGGAACAATTCCATTCCTGCAAATGAAAAACTAAACGAACATTACAGTGCTAAACATTCTTTGATTATGAATCATTCAAAAACTATTCTGTTTTTTTTCTTTTTGGGTCTGCTGGTCTGTCCGGGATATGCGAAGCAGCCTAACATAATTTTAATTTTAATCGACGACCTGGGCTGGTCTGATATCGGGGCATATGGGAGTACTTTTTATGAAACCCCTCATATTGATCAACTGGCAAAAGACGGAGCTATCTTTTCCGATGCGTATGCCCCAAGCCCGGTCTGTTCCCCATCGCGTGCAAGTATTCTCACAGGAAAATACCCAAGCCGTATTAATGTAAGCTATATCAGTGGAACTACCGGACCAAAGGGAAAAGGCTATAAGCTCACAGCTCCCCGACCAGATGGCTTCATTGCCCACGATGAAATATCGATAGCTGAAGCCCTTCGCCGTTATACTTATAAAACTGTGCATATTGGAAAGTGGCACCTACAAAACCATACCGACCTCGGCACCGCTCATTTCCCGGAAAAGCACGGGTTTGATATCAATATTGCGGGCTTCAGAATGGGACAGCCAGGCTCTTATTATTTTCCGTTTAAAAGTGCAAAGCACCCTAGCACCAATGTGCCAGGCTTAGAGGATGGAAAAGAAGGTGACTATTTAACAGATACACTCACAGACCGGGCCATCTCATTCATTAAACAAAATAAAGACCAGCCCTTTTTCATTAACCTTTGGTACTATACCGTGCACACCCCGATTCAGGCTAAAAAAAGTAAACTCGCCAAATACCAAAAAAAAGCCAATGACTTCGGATACTCTCGGAAACACAAAGATGGAATACCGGTTTGGGATAGCGTGACTAGAAAGCGGCAGGATTCTGCTAGCTACGCCTGTATGGTCGAAAGCATGGATGAAAACATCGGAAGAGTTCTTCAAACCCTAAAGACCCAGGATTTGGAAAAAGACACACTGGTCATTTTCTTTTCTGATAATGGCGGCCTTTCCACAGGGTCGGGCCCAAACTTACCTACATCCTGCCTTCCCTTACGAGCCGGTAAAGCCTGGCTTTACGAAGGAGGTATCCGGGTACCCCTGATCATGAAATTTCCCGGTAAAATTAAAGCAGGAACCAAAATACTAGAACCAGTTGTCGGCACTGATCTTTACCCCTCTATACTAGACTTACTTGACCTTCCCCTTATTCCTGACCAACACATGGATGGTGAAAGTGTGAAACCATTACTAACCGGGAAAAAATCCCTGAACCGGGAGGCAATTTATTTTCACTTTCCTCACTACCACCACATCAACTCCATGGGTCCAAGCGGAGCGATCCGTAAAGGGGATTACAAACTGATTGAAGTGTTTGAGACTGGAAATTATGAACTTTATAATGTCCGTAAAGATATTAGTGAGGACCATGACCTTGCGAGTAAAATGCCAAAGTTAGTCGATGAAATGGCCAATAAGTTGAAGCAGTGGAGGAAGAAAACTAACGCCCGTGCAGCGGTTCTCAACCACGAGTATGACCCCACTTCTGATTTCAGAAAGAAAAAGAAATAATGCTGATCAAGGAAGCCATGGGTATTTTTTGAATTCGGGCTTCCTCTTTTCAAGAAAAGCTTTCTTACCTTCCGATCCTTCTTCAGATAAGTAATATAAAAGGGTGGCATTTCCCGCAAGCTCCTGGATACCGGACTGCCCATCAAGCTCTGCATTAAATGCAGACTTTAAGCAACGGATCGCAAGGGGACTCTTCTCCATGATTTCGCCAGCCCACTTCAGTCCTTCATCTTCCAGTTTATCAATGGGCACAACGGTGTTGACCAAGCCCATATCCAAGGCTTCTTTTGCATCATATTGTCGGCACAAATACCAAATTTCTCGGGCTTTTTTCTGTCCAACAATCCGGGCAAGATAACTGGCCCCCAGTCCCCCATCAAAGCTTCCAACCTTGGGCCCGGTCTGGCCAAATATCGCATTATCTGCGGCAATGGTAAGATCACAGACAACATGAAGTACGTGACCACCTCCGATCGCATACCCTGAAACCAGAGCAATCACAACTTTCGGCATACTGCGAATCAGCTTTTGCAGATCCAGTACATTCAGGCGCGGGACCCCATCCTCTCCGACATAACCTGCATCACCCCGGACACTTTGGTCACCACCGGAACAGAAAGCATATTTCCCATCGGTGTGAGGACCGGCACCGGTGAGTAACACGACCCCAATATTTGGATCCTCACGGGCGTCTAAAAAGGCCTGATACATTTCGGTCACGGTTTTCGGGCGAAATGCATTTCGCTTGTGTGGGCGGTTGATGGTTACTTTCGCAACACCATCTGCTTTGTGATACAAAATATCTTCAAATTCTCCTACGGCTTCCCAATTCATGATTCTTCCTTATCCCTAGGGCAATTGATTTCTCTACTTTCTTCGTCACTGTTGTAATCTACCTCTTTACCTTGCATACCCCACTTATCACGCAAATATTTTCTTTCTTCTTTCCAGTCCGCAAATGGTTTACCCCGCAAAGAAAGAAGCTTGTCTAAATTTTTCGATTCGTGCGTGGAAGTCTCGTCACTCATGGATTTAATCTCCGAATGCACCAATCCCCCTGTAGATTTTCGTATAAAAACCGATCATGTAAACGATTTGGACCGCCCTGCCAAAACTCAATGCTGTTGGGCAGAAGATAATACCCTCCCCAGTGAGGGGGCTTGGGGGGATGTTCCCCGTACTTTTCTTTGGCTTCCAAAAAAGATTTCTCCAAAGTTTCCCGGGAATCAAGCTCTTCACTTTGGCTGGATGCCCAGGCTCCTAGCTGACTAAGCAAAGGACGGGAACGGAAATACTCCTCAGCTTGAGAATCCTCCACTTTAGAAACTTCTCCTGTAACCAAAACCTGACGCTGTAAAGAAAACCAGGGAAAATGTATACAAGCTTTGGGGTTGGAGGTTAAGTGTTTTGCTTTTCGACTGTTCTGATTGGTGTAAAAGATAAAACGGCCATTTTCGATTCCCTTAAGAAGAACCGCACGGGCAACCGGCCCATTTTGGTCATCAACTGTAGATAAACTACAGGCATTGGGATCGTACACCTTTAAAGAAACCGCATCATTTAGCCAGGTCGCAAATTGAGAAAAAGGACACATGTGCAGGGAAGACCGTCTAAGGGGCTCTTGGTCATATTGCTCACGCATAGATTGCAGTTGGGTAGAGATATCGGTCATTATCGTAAATCTTAGCAAAGAGTTGAATCATCGCAAAACAATTTCACGATTGGTCACTATCCTGCAATACACTCTTCCTTATCTTGTTCACCTTGGTTTCTTTCGCTTTTTCACGAATCTTTTTCCGCACTTTTATGTTTCCCAAAATAAGTCGGCGGGCTAGGTATCCACGCCATGTTTTACGAAACCAATGCAATTCGTGAACCGGTTCCACGACAGAAGCCAACTTATCCTTGTAGTCAAAATGCCCTGGCAGGAAGTCAACGGCTTTCCCTTCCCGCCAGATCTGTTGCAACCGGTATTGTAATAACTGTTTGCCCGGTGAATATTTTTTCCAACCATCATCAAAGGCAAGGTGATGGAGTCCAATGCTCTGTTTACCAACGAGCTCAATTTGCCATGCTATGGGCTGCTCATCGACCTGCAGGACAGATAAATGAACCCTTCCCTGACCGGCAAGTTTTGGTAACAAGTCGAAGAAAAAACCACGCTTCCCCCGAGCGGTGTACAAGCCCGCACGCTCCTTGGACTTCCATGATTCAACTTCAACGACACAAGTAGCAGGCATCGTGGTTCGGACCTCATCAAAGGTGGTAAAAACATCAACTCGGATATTTCCTTTTCCGGCTAAAGATTTTTGATCATACCGGTAAGACTTTCGAGTTTTCCCACCGACTCGCAAAGACCAGTAGTCCTCAAAACTAGTATTCTTCGAAGGAACGAGGAACGAGGTATTTCGAGGTTTGCGATGAATAGTAAGGAACTTACTTACTGCTATTTTTGACTCAAAATAAGCTGACCAAAAAGAATCCTGCATTAAGGGAATCCAGCAAAATAAAAATTCACCCAAAAGGCTTTCCAGTCCATTGATTAGCGGAAGGGCTGCATCGAACATACATACAGGATGGAAGTAATTGGCTTCGTCGTATACAAAAGGCCACAAACCTTTGGTTCCAAGTAAACCAGGTCGTTCCACAAATGGCCAAAAACCTACCAGTTTCCCCGTGTGTGACCGTGCCACAATAATAATAATTTGAGTAGCAGGGGCTTGCCGCTTTAGCCATTCTTGTAGCCAAGGTGTTGAGAAATAAAAATTCTCCAGATCAGAGGAGGCAAGTAGGTCATCAATTTCAACCTGATGTGCATCTATCCAATCTCGGCTGCGAATAATTTGAGTACTAACTTTCATGCCCCTTGAATTAAGGGGTATCATACTAAGAAATTTTTTACACCACTAAGTTGGTAAAGTCTTCGTACTCTGCACGAAAGCCACCATCAATACCTCGACAGAGAACAGCTACAGCATCATGGGAGTGAAGAGATTCAAAGTGCGAGCATACGACCCTGAAATCAATAATTCTGTTATCATCAGATAATTGATCATAGAGTAAGCGGGCGGCATCTTCTACAAACTTTACTTTAGCTCCATTCATCTCTGCAAATGCCTGCTCATCTTCACGGCGCACCATGACCTGTGTTTCAGTGTTTAACCCGTTAATACACATATCTCGTAATTCTAAAAGAGAAACTTCCCGGTCAGGGTGTACCTCTACACTCACCCTGGCTTTACTGCGCTGGGAATGTGGAATGGCCAGAAGATCCCGGGTCTCACGGGCGTGCTCTGATAACTCTGAAGCACATGGGCAGGCGGAGGAATATACAAAGTCGAAGTGTATAATTTTCCGTACTCGGTCTGCACGATCAATTAATCCCTCAAAGCTGCACCCGTAATATTGATAACCTTCAAGCCCACTACGAAGGCTTCGTTGAATCATCGGATAAGAAAAATTCGCCTTAATACGGGCTTCTTTAGAATCAAGTTTGGATTTGTAATGCCTCAGTATACCAGCAAGAATCTCGGGGGAAAAAACCTCATTTTTATACTCGTAAAAAATGCGAATAATTCGAGACATGTTGATGCCTTTTTTGTCGGCATCCAAACTAACGGTTCCGGTTACACTAGTCTCAACTGCCAAATCTTCTCCATCAGGCCCAACAAATCGTAGTGGTAATTTAAAACCTGAAATCCCAACCTGTAAGATTGGCACATTTGCCCCTTCCATTTCAGAGTTTCCGGAATTTTGTACATCAGGCAAAGATGCACGATACTCGGGAGTGACAACAAAAGAGTCATCATACTCTCGTTTCAGTGGTTTTTGTTGATCGCTTGGGGTTTCCATAACAAATATTATTTACAAGATTGGCTAAAGTGCAAGTCGAGGGTCGAAGATCGTCGTAAAAAACTATTTAGATTTTCCTTGGTTAGCTACCGCATCCATTGCTTTGGCTACTTTTTCTGGGTCGCCCAAATACTGGCGATTGGTGGGCTTAAGGTTCTCGTCTAAGTCGTATACTAAAGGCATGCCGGTCGGAACATTCATGCCAATAATATCATCTTCGGTTACCCCATCTAGGTATTTGATAAGAGCCCGTAAAGAATTACCATGGGCGGCAATTAAAACCTGCTTACCCGATTTAATTTGGGGAACAATGGTATCTTTCCACAAGGGCAAGAAGCGGGCCACTGTATCCTGTAAGCACTCAGTGAGCGGGATGTTACTATCATCTAAATGAGCGTAACGGCGATCCTTTCCTGCATACCCAGCGTCTTCTTTGCTCATAGCAGGAGGTGGAATATCGTAACTTCTTCGCCACACAAGAACTTGTTCATCACCATGTTTCTCTGCAGTCTCTGCTTTGTTTAAACCCTGCAAAGCACCGTAATGCCTCTCATTTAACCGCCACTCCCTGTGAACAGGAATCCAAACCTGTTCCATTTCAGTGAGAGCCAACCAGAGAGTACGAATAGCCCTTGTCAGGACGGAGGTATAAGCGACATCGAATTCAAAGCCCTCAGCTTTTAAAAGTCTGCCTGCTTCTCGCCCTTCCCTTTCACCCTGTTCTGTCAAGTTGACATCATGCCAACCAGTGAAGCGATTTTCCAGATTCCATTGGCTTTCGCCATGACGAAGTAAAACTAATTTGTACATATTGTAAAAGGTGTAAGCGGTGGGTGATAATTAAGATTGGTAAATATATAAAACATGAAACGAAAAGCGAATAAATTTCATCCGTCTACTCGAGTCTGAATATTCTTAATACATTCTTTTCTGAAAATGGAGGGAATCGTCTTTGCATAAACATCAAAGTACAATAGTTTAGGGTATATTTTTATGATCTTCAGCCGTTTACTTTTTCTCTTCATCTTCATTCCAATCGCAGAACTTTTTTTACTCCTACAAATTGGAGCAAGGGTTGGGCTGATGCCCACCTTGGGATTGATTGTATTTACCGGGATCTTAGGAGCTTCCCTTGCTCGCCAACAAGGGTTGACAATTTTACAAAAAATTAAATCTGAAATGCAGCAAGGACGCCCTCCCGCCGTTGAGATGGTAGAAGGGGCAATGATTGTAATCGGTGGCGTTGTACTACTCACCCCAGGGGTGCTAACTGATTTCCTTGGTTTTGCTTTGATGGTCCCAAAATTCAGAAGATCCATTGCTTCCAAAATACAGAAAGGATTTAGTAAAAACTTTCAAGGAGGCCAATCTTTTCATACAAATTCAAGCAACTTCAAATCCTCTAATTTCAAGAATAAAGATGAAGATGTCATTGACGTCTAAAATTTTAATTCCCTTTCTTCTCACCGGTCTCTGTGGATGTGGTGGAACGGGACTTGACGGGGAATACATTGGGCAGATTGGAACCAAGCAAAATGTATCCATCCGTTTTTTTAGTGGAAATAAAGCTGAAATCAAAGGGTATTGGAATCAAGACCTTACAGGAGAATTTAAAACATCATCCATCAAAGGAGAAAATGTAGATTCTATTGTTTTCTTAGGACCGAGTGAAAAACCTTTTAAATTACGCGTGTGCTACAGTGTGGAAGATGACAACCTTGAAATCCTCGCCATCCATTCAAGGGTTTTCGGGCCCGGTGCGAGGTACATACAAACTGAAAAAGATTCTACTTTTGAGAATCAAAACCCAAAATTTTACCGGGTTAAATAAACCTTTACTTCACGGATCCCCGGTTACTTTTTTTTCGATTTCATGCCTAAGAGAGTTGGTAAACTCCTCCCCTTTTCCCTCACGGCGGGCGACTTCTACATAGAAAGGGATATAATCATTTATCTCCAATGCCTTAAGAGCAATGTTGTGAAATGCCTCAGCTTGATCGATAAAGTAAGTGTTATCACCAAAAGAAATGGTGATTCCAGATTCACTTTTAAATACTGTCAGACGGGGTGTTCCTTTTTCGTTCATTAGGCTTCTACCCTGATTCTAAAACTATCCAATCACAAGTTTTCTTTATCCCTCGACCTTATCACCTTTGACAACAATCGGGCTGTAAATGTTTTTCCTTCCTTACAAAGATGACAACCCAACCCGAAGGTTTGCCTGGGTTACCTGGTGTTTGATTCTACTAAATTTATGGGTGTTTTTTTCATACCAGTTTCCCCTAGATGCAAATGCTCAAATTTCTTATTTCTCAAAATTTGGGTTTATTCCTTTCACTTTTTTTAAGCAATTTTCACCTTTAAATTTGGAGGGCATGGTGTCGGAATGGACCACCGTTTTTACATCCATGTTTAGCCATGGTGGCCTCCTCCACCTCCTTGGAAATATGCTCTTCCTCTACCTGTATGGGGATAATGTGGAGGATGCGATGGGCAAAGGCAGGTATATTTTATTCTTCTTACTCTGTGGGATCTCTGCAGCCTTTGCCCAGGCATTCGTGGATCCCTTATCAAAAGTCCCGCTAGTTGGAGCTTCCGGGGCGATTTCCGGAGTGATTGCGAGTTACCTTTTGCTCTACCCGAGGGCAAATATACGGGTCTTTTACTGGTTCATTATTTTTGTGGGAACAGTATATTTACCAGCTTATTTACTTCTTGGCTTCTGGATCTTTGAACAAATCATAGCCTTACCTGAATCCATGAAAGAAGCTGGTGGCATTGCCATTGCCGCACACATTGGAGGTTTTAGCGTAGGCTTGCTCTTAACTCCATTCTTTAAACGAAGCGAAATTAAGTTATTTCAAAATGCAAATACTCGTGCTTTTTCTCGCAAATCGAAAAGGGTTTGATAGGGTCTGTTCTCTTTAGCCTTACCAAGATTTACAGATTAAAGAATTCTAAGAATTTCATATAAGTACAACTTGCTCCCTCCACCCTTTCAAATTCAAAACTAACTTCAAAACTCACCCTGATTTTATGGAAAAAGCATATTCACCTAAAGAAGTAGAAGACCGCTTGTACGCAAAATGGTTACAAGACCATTCATTCCAAGGTAAGGTAGACCCGGATAAAGATTCTTATTCCATCGTTATCCCCCCCCCCAATGTAACTGGTGTGCTTACCATGGGTCATGTGTTGAATAACACTATCCAGGACATTCTTGCAAGACGGGCAAGGCAGTTGGGGAAATCCGTGCTATGGTTGCCTGGGACAGACCACGCCGGGATCGCCACACAAACTAAAGTGGAGCAGGCGCTCAAAAAAGAAGGAAGTTCCAGGCAAGCTCTCGGCCGGGAAGAATTTAATACCCAGGCCTGCCTATGGAGGGACAAGCATGGAGGGATCATTCTCAATCAATTAAAAAAACTCGGGTGCTCATGTGATTGGGACAGAAATGTTCACACCCTGGATGACGATTATTCAAAGTCGGTCCTAACCGCTTTTGTTAAACTTTTTAAAAAGGGATATGTATACCGAGGGCAAAGAATGGTTAATTGGTGCCCTTCGAGTTTAACCGCTATATCTGATGAGGAGGTAATTATGAAGCCTCAGTCCAGTATCCTGTACAAGATCAAATACGATATCATGGAGAACCCAGGCTCCTACCTGGAGGTCTGCACCACACGCCCCGAAACAATTCTTGGAGATGTGGCTCTTGCGATACACCCGGAGGATCCGAGATGGGAAAAACTGAAAGGTTTACATGTTACCCGACCGCTCAACCCGGTTGCGATTCCGATTATTGCTGATGAAGCCGTTGATCAGGAATTTGGCACTGGCATATTAAAAATTACCCCGGCTCACGATAAATTAGATTTTGAGATCGGGAAGAGGCATGATCTTCCGGTCATAGAAATCCTTAATCCTGATGGTACCCTCAATGAAATTGCGGGTCCTGAATATGTCGGAATAGATCGATTTTCCGCACGAAAACTGATCAGTTTGAAGCTTAAAGAAAGCGGGAATCTTATCGAAGAAAAACCGTACCAAAATAATGTAGGCTTTTCCGAAAGAGCAGATGTACCGATTGAACCAAGACTTTCTGAGCAATGGTTCTTGCAATACCCCCGCGTCAAGGAAGCTAAAAAAGTAATCGAAGGTGGGCATATCAAATTCTTTCCCGGGCGTTGGGAAAAGAACTATCTTCACTGGATGAACAATATCCAAGACTGGTGTATCAGTCGACAATTGTGGTGGGGGCATCGCATACCAGTCTGGTACAAAAAAGGAGCATCAAAAACAGATCCAGAGAATTGGCACGTTTCAGTTTCTGGGCCCTCGGATCCTGAAAACTGGGAGCAGGATGAAGATGTCCTTGATACCTGGGCATCTTCCTGGTTGTGGCCTTTGGCCACATTAGGTTGGCCAGATGACAAGGCGATGGTACGCAAAGGACTCGATTACTTTTATCCCACCTCGGTCTTGGTTACAGGGCCCGATATTATTTTCTTTTGGGTGGCCCGAATGATTATGGCAGGACTGGAGTTTAATGGCAGATCATACAAGCCAGAAGATGATATTCCTGATAGTGACCTATCCAACCGTGTTCCTTTTGACAATGTATACTTTACTGGAATTATACGAGATGCTGAAGGTAGAAAAATGTCAAAGTCACTGGGTAACTCCCCGGACCCGTTAGACTTAATTGAAAAATATGGGGCAGATGGACTCAGGCACGGGATTATGAGTATCGCTCCTAAGGGCTCAGATATTCGGTTTGCCGAGGAGCGTATCGAGCAGGGACGAAACTTCTGTAACAAGCTTTGGAATGTGTCACGATTTCGAACCCTTTGCGGGAGCACGAGTCAAAATCACTCTCAAGTTCAAATTCTATCCAGGATAAAACCAGAGCAAGTCAAAGATGAGGATCATGCCATTCTTATCAGCCTGCAAAGAACGATCGACGAGGTAGAAAAAGCGTATAAAACTTTTGAGTTCAACACCATTCTGCACTCCATTTACAAATTCTTCTGGAGTGATTTCTGTGATTGGTATGTCGAGAATTCTAAGAATAGAATCAAGGAGGAAACGACCAAGGATACTTGCCTAGCTGTACAAGATATTTGCTTACGGGAAATGCTTTTACTCCTTCACCCCTTCACCCCTTTTATTACCGAAGAATTATGGTCACTTCTTGGATTCAGTAACGGCGTTTCGATACAAGGCATTCGCCCCACAACCAATGAGGAATTACAGGATCTGCTTGCAGGAGCCAATATTGTGCTCAGCCCGAGTGCTGAAAAAGAAATCGCTGCTATTCGGGAACTTGTTACCCAATTGCGGGCTCTCAAAGCGGAAAGAAACCTGTCAAGTAATCGAAATGTTGAGTTCTTTTATGTAGCGGACGCAGAAAATGGGCACCTTATAGCAAAGGCAGGGCAGGCCATTTTAGATGCGGTTGGGGCAAAGGCACTTAACGCCGCAGACCGCCCACCATCGGGGCTACCCGCGGTTGCATCCACACTCGGTTCTTTTTATTTGGACTTATCATCTGGTGTAAATGTGGCAGAAGAAATGACTAGAATCACAAAAGAGATAGAAAGTCTGGGGAAGATTATAAAGTCGATAGAATCCAAGTTGGAAAATGAAAAGTTTGTGTCAAAAGCACCGGAGGCTGTGGTAGCAGGAGCAAAGGCTCAATTAGCTGACAATCAAGCAAAGCTCAAAGAATCTGAAGACATTCTTCAATCTCTAACGAACTAGCCGGATGCTTGAAACCTCTGCTTTTGCCGACTGGGTATTTCAGGCAATGGTGGGAGGTCCTCGGTCGTTTCTTTTTCGCCCAAGATTTGAAGTGCCTCTTTTTGCAAAGATTCCCAGCGGGGATAATTGAAGCTAGGACTGTGAGTGATAAGGGAAAGTAAGCTTTTCCACTCTACTTTTACCCGCTCCCAATCCCCCATTGAAAGATCTGAACTTTTAAGCTCAATGCTTTTAATCATACTTTCATCCCGAATCATCTCGGCTGCACCCTCCCCATACTCCATGGGTAATCCTGCTTTCAGATAACCCGGGCAATCTTTGAAGTCAAAAGCCTCCCGGCAAACCAATGACAAGCGAGATTCTATTTGGCTTAGAGCACGAAAACGATGGCCTGCCCTCAGGTTAGCCAAATCTAAAACTAATTCCTCGATTGGGTAGTTATGATCCTCAAGGGCTACAGCAATGGCCAACCCTTCCCCTCGTGAAAAACAGCTGAAGACTTTTCCGCGTTGAGTGGGCTTTGCATTGGCATCAATTAAACCCAACTCAAACCATGCCTCGGCAGCCGATAAATTACTTAAATTACCGCGGGTCATGGACCCAATATTCTCTTTAAATGGGGAGTCGTAGATCCGGGTAGTTTTTCGCAAAGTAGGATTTAGTAGCATTTTCCCCCGGGCATCCCTCCAAGCAAGCACAGTCGCTTCCTCATATCTTAATCGGGCTCCCAATACTTTACCCCGATCCACAAATTGCTCGAAAACTCCACCGCATGAAACCAATGGCAGGAATTCTTTTACTACATTTTCCAAATCCTGGCGCTTCCATTTCTTTCGATTTAATACCTTACGCTCCTTGGGCGGTCGGGTTTGAACAGCTTGATTTAATTTATGCCGAAAAGATTTAATCAAAGTGACCTGCGTACGGTTGGAATTATCTTCATACACCGCAATCGGTAACTCTCTGCCGTAAGCTGGGTCACTCCTTTTACCAAAGCGGCACGGATTTCCTGCATTCACCTTATTCAAAGTATTGGGCAGGCTAAGTGCCTTTACCCATTCCCCTTTATGTAAAACTAGGGCATCCCCTAGCCTAGCCTGTAATTTCCCGCCCTGCCGTTCCCACAATCCAACTGAATTCCTCATTTCGATAACGTGATCCCGTTGATCATCCTCTTCTTTTGTCCTTTCCTCAGGGATTGAATGAGCTTCCCTGGATGTAATAAAAGCAGATAAGGAATCCCGGAATCCCAAACGTAAATCTTGTTCAGAAAAAAAACGATTCACCAACCATCTTGCAGCTTCGATATGGTTCTTTTTTTGATCAACAGCGTCGCTCATTACACGGATCAAAGCTGGCCAGTCCAAGGTGGTTGACCGTTTTAATTTCAGGGGCCTGGCGTCTGCCATCCTTGCCTGTTTGGGGACCACAATAATAAAGCCCCGATCATCCAAACCACGCCTACCCGCTCGACCAAACATTTGAAGAAGTTCATCAGGCCGAAGCATATAAATCCCATCATCCATTCGATACTCTCGATCGGTGACCAGAACCGAGCGCATTGAAAAATTGATTCCTGCGGCTAGCCCAGTTGTTGCGACTACCACTTGTAATTGCCCCGCTTTGGCCAAGGGCTCAACCAATCCTGAACGTTTTTTATAGTCAAGCCCACTGTGATGATAAGCGACCCTCCTCTTCAGAAGCGGGATTAATTCTTTTCCTGCCACTTTTTTCTGCTCAGCCGTAAGTTCCAAAGTATCAACTATGGGAAGTTCCTCAGCCAATTGCTTCGCTAATTCCTCTGCAGCTTTCCTGCGCGGAGCAAAGACCAATAACGGGCCGAGGTTTGAACTTAAAGCAGCATGAACAAGCTTGGGCAGATGACCCCGAATCTTTCTGCCCTGAAATGGTCGACGCAGTAAAGCTTCAGCAAATACCTCTTCCAGGGGGACTGGGCGTTTTCCTTCAGTTACCAATGAAACCTTTCGGCCATGACCCCGAAGCCAGTCAGCCACCTCTAGAGGGTTAACCACACTGCCACTCATTAAAAGTAAACGCACTTGATTGGAGGCAATGGCAAGGGTGACTTCATACCCTGGCCCTCGCCTCAGATCTCCCAGCATCTGGTATTCATCCACCACAAACAAATCTGGCCCCTGCCCCTTGCTAATCCTCGCTCGCTGCGTCTCTAAAGTAGCAACAATTATGCGGGCGTTTGGTTTGTAACGAAGATCGCCGGTAACGAGTCCAACCTCCCACCCCCTCTGCTGCCACTCACGAAATTTGTCATTCGCAAGGGCTCTTGTTGGCACGGTGTATACAGCACGTCCCTTCCACCCGCTTTCTATTAATTGTTCAAAAACATATGTTTTGCCTGCACCCGTGGGGGCATGCAAAACAACATCATCTCCATCTCGAAGACAATTAAGTGCTTTCCTTTGCCATCCATCCGGTAAAGAAAGTCTTTCTCCAAATTGAGTGCTGTGTGTTTGCATTTTTTCTGCTTTGTTATTGCTTATCATAAAGTATGAAATCCAGACCACAACTTTCGATCGCAAGATATCCTAAAACATTCTAGACTATTATGATTAATATCATTGCCGCCTGTGACCGAAACCGTTTGATCGGAAAAAACGGGACTTTGCCATGGAAAATACAGAAGGATTGGGACTATTTTCTTAAAACTACTAAAAATGGAGTTTTAATCATGGGACGGAAGTGTTACGAGGACTTCCAAGACCATGTCTCTTCCTATGAGATTATTGTCTTAAGCAAAAAAGGGCAAAAGTGCTTCTCCCAGGCAAAGTGTTCAGGTTCGCTTCAAGAAGCAATACAGTTAGGGTTAGAAGCCAAAAAAACTCTTTGGATTTGTGGTGGCCGAAAAGTGTATGAGGAAGCTATGCCCATAGCAGATCGACTTTACCTTACTCAAATTGATCAAGTATATGAAGGGGATGTCTATTTCCCTCCCTGGGAAAAGATATTCAATCACCCATTATCTTCAAGTACAGACAACGAAAAAGGCGTGGGGTTAGAATTCTTAGTACTTGGAAAAAAATAATTTGTGATCCCATTGGCTTGCTTCTTCTGATTCATTAGCTACCATAAATCCGCACTTTACCATGGATAAGCTTACATTTTTAACAACAAATGATCTTGAAAAGATCAAAATTGAGTTTGGCACTCCAACTTTTGTGTACGACGAACAAATCCTTCGTTCCAACGCGAAGGAAGTGATGTCATTCCCACATGAGTTTGGCCTGTTTCCCCGCTATGCGATGAAGTCCGCACCCACCGCCGCCATTCTTCGTATTTTTAATCAAGAAGGGCTTGGAATTGATGCAAGCTCGGTCCATGAAGTTGAGCGGGCCATTCGGTCTGGATTTGGAACAGAACTAATTTCACTTAGCACCCAAGAGCTCGCTGAAGACATTAAATATTTCGCTCAGGATGGGGTGAAAGTTAACTTGTGTTCCCTCAATCAAATTCACCGCTTTGCATCCTTAACAAAAGGGCAAAAAATTGGCTTGAGGTTCAACCCGGGCATGGGCTCAGGAGGGACAAATCGTACCAATGTTGGAGGACCGTCCAGCAGCTTTGGTATATGGAAGGAAGATATCGGTGAAGCTAAAAGACTTTGCAAAGAGTACGGCCTGAAAGTTGAAAGAATCCACACTCATATAGGCTCTGGCTCTGACCCCGAGATTTGGAAGAAAGTGGCCTCTATGAGCCTAGATATCGTAAGTCAGTTTCCAAGCGTCCACACCTTGAATCTGGGAGGGGGCTATAAGGTCGCCAGAATGCCGGATGAACGGGCAACGAATTTGCAGGAAATCGGGGAGCCCGTCCGAAAATTATTTATCGAATTTGAAAAAGAAACTGCAAGAAAGTTAAAACTTGAAATTGAGCCAGGCACATTCCTCCTTGCTCACGCCTGCAGTTTAGTTAGCACCATTCAAGATGTTACCACTACAGGAAAAGATGGATATCGCTTTTTGAAATTAAATACGGGTATGACAGAGATCCTTCGCCCCAGCCTCTATGGAGCACAACACCCAATTTTTGTTGTCCCCGAACCTGGACAGGAAAGTTTTCGCGAAGAATGCCCTCAGGTTATTGTGGGTCACTGTTGTGAGTCAGGAGATCTGCTTACTCCTGCACCTGGGGACCCGGAAGCACTGGCTCCAAGATTATTACCGAGAGGTGAGATTGACGATATCTGTGTGATCGAAGGTGCAGGTGCATACTGCTCCTCAATGAGTGCTAAAAACTACAACTCCTTTCCTGAAGCTGCAGAGGTCCTTAAAAAAACAGATGGCACTCTCGCTTTTATAAGAAAAAGGCAGACTTTTGATCAATTGATTGAAAATGAAGTTGTGCCGTGAAGGTAAGCGGTTTATCTCACTTTGAGCTAGGTCAAGCTGTACCGGCTAAAGACCATGCGGTCTGTGTAAGTTTACCGACAGTAAAAGATTTAATTGGTTATGAGGAAAAGCATCCTCAAACCTTGATGACTATGAAATCGGGCTACCCGCGATTTGTGAGAAATCACATCATCAACGCCCTAGTCCATAACTTTGAGCAAGGTGATGATGACGAAAAGCACGAAAGCTTTCTTTTCACCAAAGCAGCAGATTGTGAATTTTTTCTTTCTCTCTTTCAGGTAGAAGCTATGGATCTAGACGAAAGAGATGGCTTGCTTCGCTTGCGACTTCCACTGGGCAGCGAAGATGCAGAAAATTGCAGGCTTTTTCAACAACATACGGGTTCCAGTATCTCATCTCGTTTTGCAGAAGACCTTCTTTATCAAAAAGGTATAATTTCCAAAAGGGAATTAATTACATCATCAAAACTACCTGCAACTGAACAAATCTGCCAGGTCATTGCCAAGGCTCACGGACCAGAGATTGAACCCAAAGATGTATTGCTCGCGAGTTCAGGTGCCAATGCATTTTATAGTCTTTTTAAAGCCGCGACAGAAGAAGCCCGCCGGGCGAAAAAGAAAATTTGGATACGCTTAGGTTGGCTATACTTAGACACCATAAAAGTAATGCAACTCCTTGCTGGCAAGCAAAGTGACGAACAAGTTATAGAACTAAACAACTTGGATGACTTTACTAAGCTTGAAGAAATATTTCAGTCCCAAGGGGATACTGTTGCAGGAATTGTTACAGAATTCCCCACCAATCCACTCTTACAATCATTTGATCTCGAAAGGATCAAGGAATTATGTGATCAACATAACAGCCTTCTCATTGTCGACCCCACGATGGCATCTCCCAAAAATGCAAAAGTTTCATCGTTGGCAGATGTGGTAGTCAACAGTCTGACAAAATACGCTAATTGGGAGGGAGATGTCATGATGGGCAGTCTCGTATTTCCACGACAATCGGCTCGAGGAAGAAAATTAATGGAACTTACGAAAGGCTATATTTCCTCTCCTTGTAAAAGAGATGCGAGCAGACTAGCTGAACAGATTCCTTTTTATGAAAGTTTCATACAACAGACAAATACCAGTACTTTAAAAGTTGCGACTTACTTAGAAAACCACCCCAAGGTAAAAGCTGTTCACTGGGCATATCAAAAGGAGTGTGCTCACAACTATAAAAAGGTGGCCGGAGAAAATAGCCCCGGTTGTGTGGTTAGCTTTGAGCTCAACACCCCATTCGAGGGCTTTTACAACTCACTAAGAATGCTGAAAAGCCCAAGTTTTGGCACAGAATTCACTCTTTGCTGCCCGTATGTTTACTTAGCTCACTATTCAATGATGCAGACTAAACAGGGGCAAAACCAACTTAGAAAAGCAGGCATATCTCCCCACTTGCTGAGGCTATCTGTTGGGCTCGAACCAGTGGATGATATTATTGCTGCACTCGCTGAGTCGCTCGACCAAGATTATTCAAAATCGTGAGAGTCTAAGACCTTACGAACCCGTCTCTTGGACAGCCTGACATAGGCAGGTACCCCATTATCGTAAGGAACCTCAACTTCACCTTGGATCAAAGGTTGGCAGTACTTTATGAACTTGGCAGTCATACTAATTCCATCTTCTGAAATCCAGTCTGCCGGAATTTCTTTTACTCCATTAGCAATTTCAGAAAGAGGAGCTAAGCTCGTTTCACATTCATAATCCTCGCCCTCAGAACGAACTAAGATGACCATCTTGTCTGTTTCGCCAGCAACTGCTGCTTTGACCGCAGCGCCACCTGCCATAAAAGCCTCATCATTATCTGTTTGCGAAGAGCATTGAGCCGCTGCACGTTGCCCGATACCTAATTTGGAAGAGCGTGCTTTAACTGCAAGGTTTTGTTCCACAAGATTGGCAAGGAAGTCTCCGACCCCACCAAGTTGCTGATGTCCAAAAGCATCTTGGCTGGAAGTTGAATTGGCTACATAATTACCATCTTTATCAAGTAAACCTTCTCCTACAACCACGAGGCAGTATTTATTTCTCTTAAGGACATCGCGGACATCCTCAATAAATTTAACTTTAGAAAAAGGTACTTCAGGTAGTAAAATTATGTGCGGTGCATCTTTGGAATTATCTTTTCCCTTGGCAAGGGTGGCACCCGCAGCAATCCAACCCGCATTGCGACCCATCACTTCCATGATTGAAACCAGGTCATGCTGCCCCATCGCTTCATGGTCTAATGCACACTCGCGAATGACCGAACAAATGTATTTGACCACACTGCCATAGCCCGGGCAGTGGTCTGTAGTTACAAGATCATTGTCGATGGTCTTGGGAACTCCGATAACTCGTAATTCATAACCTTTTTTCTGGGCTAGTTTAGATATTTTATCGGCTGTATCCTGGGAATCGTTGCCACCGCAGTAAAAGAAGTACCGGATATTGTGAGCCTCAAAAACTTCAAGCACACGTTCGTAATCTTGATCTCTCTTAAGCTTGAACCGGCAGGTTCCTAATGCGGAAGCAGGAGTAAATCGTAAGCCTCGGATATTTTGCTGAGATTCTTCTGCAAGGTCGATCAGTTCCTCTTTAAGGATTCCAAGAACACCGTTGATGCCTCCATACACCTCTTCGATACACGGATTATTGAGGGCCTCAGACACCACTCCAGCAACACTTGCGTTAATAACGGTAGTAGGTCCCCCGGACTGGGCGACCAAACAATTTCCTACTAATTCCTCTGACATGACAAAATATATTTATAATTAGCGATCATTCATTCACCAAACAGGTATCAATTGGCAATCGCAAAAATTCTAGAATGCGTAAAAAAGATGAAAAAATCTTTAAAAACTACAAAATTGAGGGTGGAGAGTAATTTTTCGATGTTGGGTATTTCAGGACCCAAGAGTCTACTTTTTTACAAAATGTATCAACCTGGTCATGGGCAGCACCGACCCTTTTCTTTCCTTCTTCCATCAATTGATTTAACTGCTCATGGTCTAAACCAAGGCGAGAATCCAAGCCAAGGCGGGAAACCAAATTATTTTCTTTTATATCCCCGGTTCGAAGATCTTTAACTGTGGCCACAGCATGTTCCTTAATCGCAGAATGAGCATCTTCCCTGCCTGCTCCTGCTTTTACTGCTTCCATCATGACCGTTGTTGATAATAAGAAAGGTAAGTATTTTTCAGTCTCGGCCTCGATAACCGCAGGAAAGACTTCCATCTGGTTCAATACAGTGAGAAAGGTATCAAGCAAACCATCCATGGCAAAAAAAGCATCCGGTAAAGCCACCCGTCGAACCACCGAGCATGATACATCCCCTTCATTCCACTGATCACCTGAGAGTTGGGAAAGCATGGCAAGGTGGCCGTTCAGAATGGCATGAAAACCATTGATACGCTCACAACTCCGACTGTTCATTTTATGTGGCATCGCTGAAGAACCAGTCTGGCCTTTAGCAAATCCTTCGCCAAGTAATTCATGCCCTGCCATGATGCGCAAAGTTTTGGAGAAACTCGAAGGAGCAGCGGCAATACGGTTGAGGAGGGAAACGACTTCAAAATCTAAGCTCCTTGGATACACTTGGCCTACATTTTCCCAATTTGCGGGAGCACCTAAGTGAGTCATTACTCTGCGGTCTAAATCAGCTGCCTTCTCTGGGCTCCCTAATAATGTTATCTGATCCAAGCATGTACCCACCGCCCCCTTCAGCCCCCGGTAGGGGTAATTTGCACAGAGCCTACTAAGAGACTCCACGCAACGTTCAAGTTCTTCCCCCCAATTTGCAAATCGCTTACCCAGTGTTGTTAACTGTGCTGGCACATTGTGGGAGCGTGCAGTAACCGGGAGCTCTTTGTATTGCTTTGCCTTATCAGAGAGAGCAATGAGAGCTGCAATACATTTTTCTAGGATCACGACTAAGGAGCGATGAACCTGTAACTGCTCAACATTTTCAGTAAGATCCCGACTGGTCATTCCTTTGTGAGCATGCTGATGTCCAGACTTCGCTGCAAATTCCTCCAACCTCGCTTTCACATCGTGCTTCGTAACCTGCTCGCGCTGCCTGATAGATTCAAGGTCGACAACAGCTTTTACCTTTTCAGAGTTGGTAATCGCCCCCGGTTCAATCTCTACTCCCAATTCTTGCTGGGCTTTCATCACCGCGATCCAGAATTCCCGCTCAAGCATGACTTTACCGGACGCGGTCCAGATTGATTTCATTTCAGCCGAGGCATATCTCTCGGCAAGTGCATTAGGTACTTCTACAGTCATTTATTTTTGGTTTCAATTTGTTCCAGCACTTCACAAACTTCCCGAATAATAAACTCAGGAGTTGAAGCACCGGCTGTGACGCCAGCAATTTGGTAATTCGATAAAATCTTTTGATCTAAATCCTGAGATGTTTCAATATGAAATGTAGGCCTCCCTTGTGCTGTTGCAAGCTTGGCCAACTTCCGGGTGTTAGCAGAGTGCTTTCCTCCAATCACGACAATAACCTCAGCTCCTTGCTCAACTAACAAAATGAGATCAGACTGTCTTTCTTTTGTGGCACCACATATGGTGTCAAAGACAACAACATCCTCAAATCTCTCCCTTAGTTTCTGAGAAACCGCCTTAAATTCATGGGTAAACATGGTAGATTGGGAAACAAGGGCAACCCTGCCTTTGAACGCAGGTAAGCTCTCGATTTCATCAGCATGACTGACGACATGCCCCTTCTCATTGGCATACCCCATAAGTCCAATAACTTCAGGGTGCTCAGGATCTCCAAAAATGACCACTTGAAAACCTTTTTCAGCGTGCAGCTTTACCTTACCCGCAATGATCCCCACATCCGGGCAGGTACCATCCCGGAAAGGAAGGCCCAACCCTTTTAAGTATTTTCTACGTTCGGGAGAAATCCCATGAGCACGAACCACGACCACAGAATCCTTGTCATTGGACGACGAAATATCTATTTTGGATTGGCTTTTATAGTCCCCAACCTCTCGAATGTCCTCGGAACTCAGAGCATTCATCATCTGACTATTATGAATTAAAGGGCCATCAGTGTAGACTCGCGTCTTCCCGCCCTGAGCCTCCTCTCGGGCAACTTGTACTGCCCTTTCGACTCCCCAACAAAACCCTGCACTTTTTGCTCTTATCACTTTCATTATTTCTGCGTTTCTTTATATATTTAACTCATAGGAGGAGCAATATTGATTTGCAAAAGGTGAATTATTGGAAAAAAAAGAAAACATGCTTTTTTTCATTCCTAATACTTCCCACGTCTTGTTCTGTCTACAGATCGTAATCTGCAGTCATTATCTAATTGCCCAAAAAACTGATCAGGAACCGGAAAGTATTTATAAACTTAAGCAAGCATCTAGGGATGGTATCGGAAAATTTTACAAAGGCAGAGAGATCTCACAAGTCATGGGACACCTTGGAGCCTCTTGGTTAGAAAGACCCAAAAGAGAACAAGAAGAAAGAACAGACTTACTCATTAGTGGAATGAGCCTAAAGCCTGGAGATCATGTGGCGGATATAGGTGCAGGCTCAGGATACTTTTCTTTTCGCATGGCAGACTTATTACCAAGTGGAAAAGTATTTGCGGTAGATATTTCCCCTCAAATGCTTGGTATTATAAGAGCTAGAATCAAGGAAAAGGCAGTGGGCAATGTCATTCCTATACAAAGCACAATCACAAGAACGATGCTCGATCCGGGGACAATCGATAAGGCCCTCATTGTAGATGCATACCACGAGCTTTCCCACCCCATGGAGATGGCCCAGTCCATAAATCAAGCCCTAAAAAAAGATGGACTGCTGATTCTCATCGAATACCGTGAGGAAGATCCACGCGTCCCAATCAAACCACTCCACAAAATGTCGGAGAAACAAGCCATTAAAGAAGTTGAAGCTGTTGGTTTCCAATGGGTAAAAACATTGAATATTTTACCCCAACAACACTTTATGATTTTCAAAAAGAAATAAGTAAATCATCGAACCCAGTAACCCCGTTTAATCTAGTGAATAAAATAAACCTTATCCCCATCCTCTTTAGTTTCTGTCTCAGCCCTCTTTTGTTGCATGCCGTCGAGGTAGCCGGGTTCACGTTCACCCCACCCACCGAATGGAAGTCCTCGCCTCCAACATCAAACATGCGAAAAGCCCAGTTTGAAGCACCATGCTCAACCAATGAAAAGGCAGAGGTCACCTTTTTCCATTTCGGCTCAACTGGAGCAGGAGGAATACAGGCCAATGTTGACCGGTGGATGAAGCAATTTGAAGACCCTCAAGGCAAAGTAGTGGAAACAGAAAAAATTGCGGATGTTAGCGTGACCTTCGCCCAAGCACATGGGACATTTCTCAGTGGCCGGCCCTTTGGAGCTAAAACGCCTAAGCCTGGCTACGCCATGATAGCCGCTATCATTGATGGTTCTGCTGGATCTATTTTTGTTAAGATGACAGGCCCAAAAACTGCGGTGGATGAAAATACAGAAGCCCTTAAGAAAATGGTCCTGGGTTCTGTAAAAAAATAAATTATTTCAATTTCTCTCTAACCTCTACTAAAGCCTTGCACACAGTTTGAGCGTATTCCTCAATCAGAGGAAGGCGCTCATGACCCAAAAACTGCTTTAGGCCTTCATAATGTCCAATTTGCAATCGAGCGTATTCGGTCTTTGAGTTCGCAATATATGGCTCCAAAAAAACAACCGGGCTAAGGTAAATTCGGTTGGCGAGTAAATTCCTCCCCCATACCCCTGGAACCGCTCCTACTTTAATCGCATTAGGCCCTCGATAACGAAAAGCGGGCAGACCAGTCTTTTGATGAAAAACTTTGCCCACTTCTTCAGCCACATCTTTTTCAGTCTTCGACCAGGCACTGAGCAAGCGATAAAGCATTTCGAAACGTTGATCATCATAAGCTAATTCTCCACCCATATAACAGCCATTGACGAGCACATGATAATCATTGCGCTCCACAAGCTCTTTTTCATCGGGGTCACCCCATGGAGCGGCATTAAGGTGGAGGCAAACCACTAAGTCTGGCTTGATTTGTCGATTTATCTTTCTGGCTCGTGCCCGAATTTCACTCACCCGGTAGAAAAGGACTTCCCGCCTTTTTATTCTTAATTCTTCCTGCTCTTTCTGAGAAAGCGTACTTCGATCCATTTCCTGTAACCAGCCTTCAGCCATCTCTTCAAAATCTTCAGGCCTTTGAACAGTCACAGGTTCGGATTTTTCCCGGATTAGAAAGGTCTGAAATCCCTCTTCGTCGAGCAAAACCTTTAACCTTTTCGCAACTTGTAAGCTTATATCTCCCTCTTTGATAACAGAATCATTACCAAGCTGAAAATGCCTGCCCTCCATTGCCGAATACTTTCCCCCAATGTGGCCTGGGTCTAAGGCAACTTTCAGAATCTCGCCCCTGTTATTTCTGGGCTCAACTGGAGAGCTAGATGTATCCCCTTTTATTAATCGCAACCTGTACCAATCATCAACTCCCACTCTCTTGCGGAAGGAAACATGCTCCTTTTCAAACTTGATCCATGGCTCCCACCAACTTTTGCGTGGGCAATAAATATTTTCAAGGTCTGCCCGAAAAAGTGATTCTGTCCATTTCCCCTGAAACTTATCCAATTTCGACCAATCAGGAGCTTCTCCCAATGAAGTTACCCCCCCCGTCAAACATCTCACAAAGATGAAGAAACTAGCCATAGCCACCGTTATTATCCGCACGCTGATATTTATGAATTGAGAAAAAGAATTTGCAAAGTCTTTTCTTTTGGTCGAGGACTCAATTAGAGACTGAGCCAAATGGAGCAAATCATAAACACTAAAGCATTCTTCCAAAACAAGGAAATTCTAATCCTAGAAGACGATCATTTCCTCGCAAAACGATTGGTAGCTAAATTCGAAAATTATGAAGCAGAAGTTACCTCATGCTCCACCTTGGAGGATGCTCGAAATGCACTTGAAAATCTTACTTTTGATTTTGCTTTATTTGACCTCAACCTTCCGGATGGAGAAAGCCTTGATCTTCTTCGTAAAAAAAGAGTACCCAGCAACACATTACTGATCTTAATGACCGCGGAGGGAGGTATTACTTCAGCGGTGGAAGCAATGCGGCTTGGGGCAGTCGATTACTTAAGTAAACCTTTTGACATCGATGAAATTCCGCTTCTTTTTCTCAAATGTGACCGGCAGCGCAAAAATCAACGCCTTATCCAACACACATTTGAGAAGCGAAAACAAAAAACAGCTAATTTATTTTTTAAAGGTTCTTTCAAAGAAGACCTACAGCAACTTACAAAAATCACAGAGGTCGATCAAAGATTACAAACCAACCTCCCCCCTCTTTTGATTGGTGGCCCAACTGGATCCGGAAAATCAACCTACGCCAGATGGGTTCACGACCATGGTCCCCGCCATAATTCAGCTTTTGTCGCGATCAACTGCTCTGCCATCCCGCATAGCTTGATAGAGTCTGAACTTTTTGGGCATGAGAAAGGTGCTTTTACGGATGCCAAAAATTCCCGCATAGGGCTTTTTGAAGCAGCCGACAATGGTACGCTCTTCTTGGATGAGGTCGCTAGCCTTTCCCTTCCCGCACAAGCTAAAGTTTTGCTCGCAATAGAGAACGGGATTATTCGGCGATTAGGTGGAACCAAGGAAATTAATGTTGATGTCAGAATTATCGCCGCGGCGAATCAAGACCTCAGGCAAATGATAGATGAAAAACAATTCAGAGAAGATCTATTCCATAGGCTTGATCTGCTCAGAATCAATATCCCCCCACTAAATACAAGGGGAAAAGATATAATAGCTCTCGCCTCATATTTCCTCCAAGCTCTTTGTAAAAAATACAAAATTTGTTCCTCTCAATTGTCCAAACAAAGTGAAGTCCAACTTCTAACTCATCAATGGACTGGCAATGCCCGGGAATTAATTCACGAACTCGAGCGAAGTTTGATTATGAGCGGGAAAGGGGAGCCTCTGGAAATTTCAGCTTCTCGAAAACATTCTAATGGGCCTGTAACAAAGCCAGAGAGCAATGATTGGCTCAATCCATCTTTTTCATTCCCGACTGATGGATTCCAGTTGGAGAAAGAAATGATTCGAATGCTTGAGCTGGGAATTAAGCAGGCAAACGGCAATATTTCGGAAGCCGCCCGACTTTTAGGTGTCCCACGAGACTACATTCGTTACAGGCTACAAAAACAAGGTAAATAAATTCCGGGGATTATTCCCCAAACTAACAAGTTTAATTGTGAATTATTCCCCTAAATGTCTCCAAGAGATTTACCGGCAAATAATTAAGTTACTGCAAAACAACAACTTAAGATAAATTAAGCCTTTGGCATAGTTTATGATATAAGTACTGTAACATTTATAAACACGATTACATTATATGAAAAAATTAATTATACTCTTACTCACCGCCAACTTATGCTTTTCTTGGACACCCGCACAGGACAATTCCTCTGTAGAGAAAGCAAAGGTTTTCCCTGCACATTGGGGGAAAACACCAAATATTCAAACTCAAGACTTTGTGGATCTTCCAAAAGGGTTTGGGAAAGGAAGCTCTACACTGAAACACTGGATCAATGGTAACCTAAGGAAAGATTTCGCCGATCAACCTAAAATGCTTTCCGAGAGAGAAAAATTGTATCCAAAAATAGTAGAAGCAGAAGTCATGTCGGCCGTAAAAGACGGTACAATTTCGAAAGAAGATGCCCGAAAGAAACTTAATTCATTACGTGAAGAAATGGCCAAGAAAGGTAACTTCAAAAGACCTCAGCGCGCTCCAAAACCTGAGCTATCAAGTGAAGTGAAAGAAAAAATTGAGGCGGTGAAAGAGTTGGAGAAATCCATCCATACTGAAATGAAGGCTCGTGTGGAAGAACTCGGAAAAGATGCATCCAGGGAAGAAATCAAATCCACAGTGGAATCTTTTAAGGAAACCAACAAAGATCGATTTAAAGAGATCAAAGAAGCACACTCATCCATTCGTCAAGACCTAGAAGCCAACCGGCCCGCAAAGCCAGAAAGACCGGAGCTTAACGAAGATCTGAAGGTAAAAGTTGAAGCTCTACAGGCTAAAAGAAAAGAAATGCACGAAGCTCACAAAGAACTTCACCAAAACCTTAAAGATGCTTCAAAAGAAGATCGAAAGGTTATGATTGCGGACTTCAAAGAAACCAACAAAGAAAAGCACCAGGAGATAAAAGCCCAAGCCAAGCAAGTAAAAGAAGGAATCAGAGAACTTGTTGAAACAGAAGCTACCCGTACATCTGACCTCTAAAGATTACCGCTTATACAAATCGGAGAAACACTTAACTCTGCGGGATGACCAAGGTCATCCCGCTTTTTTGTTTGTTAAAGGACACGCTCATTGCCTTATTCTTATAACATAAAACCTGTACTCTTACTCTCTCTACACCTTACCCTAACGTTTTTTTTAGAGGCAAAAACCTCAAGCGACAGTGTAACCGACGAAGAACTCAGAGAGATGTTGTTTGGAGAAGCGACCTCTGGTATCTTGAAACCTAAAGCGAGATGGGTCCCATCTTCCACAATCGAATTAGGTGTAGGATATTCAGATAATCCGTTGTACGCTCCATTTGTAAGAGAAGACACAGCCTATGTTGAAGTTTCGAGCGAAGTCTTTTTGATGAGAGAGGGGAACACAGAGTACTTCACCTATTTTTACTTATTTGGGGAGGGCAAAAGGTTTGAAACTTTCTCAGATAATAAGGAAGCTGCCCTATTACTCGGGCAATTTGAACATGCCTACACCCCAAAGAATTCAAGCCACAGCTATGGTTTTCGCTTTCGACACACCTACTACGATCAGGGCTTTGATTTTTCTGAACTTGGCCTCCCCTACCGGATGTCGGTATCCTCCAACAAAACAGAGTGGATTCCATACCTAAGCCACAGGTTTTCCCCACAAACCACTGGAATCATAAGCCTGAGTAAAGGGTTTGAAAACTACAGAAAAATCACGGACGATAACCGGGATAGAAAGCTCTCGATAACCTTGCAGGGTAATGGCTTGTTGGGAGCATGGAAATTATTCGGTGAAATCGATAAGAAAAAATACAAAGAACGCCAGCGACGCAATGGAGATGGAAGTCTTATTTCGGCCATTCCCGTAGAAACATTGAAGAAAAGTGTTTCCTTTAAAATCGTTAAAGCTTTTAAGCCTGTTTCCCTAGGTGATTCTACTGCAAAACTTCAATGGTCCTGGCTTAAGGATGGAGCGGGTGGTTACTATGATTATAAAAAAATTGGGCTTAGCCTCGAGCAGGAGTTTAAATTATCTCCATATACCGTCACCGCATCATTGAGCGGGACCGACACAAAATACGATACCCGCAAAATTGATACGAATAAGATTTTCGAACGACAAAGCTTGAAATATAGCACATCAATCACTCGGATTTTAGGTGAAAAAACAAAAGTCTATCTAAAATGGTCCAGAGAAGAAGATTTCTCGAACGCCAGAGACTATGAATATTACTCAAACTTTTGGTCCCTCGGACTAACCTGGGAAATCTAACCTTATGAATATTCGAAAAGAATGGTTAGGTTTTGCCCTTAGTTTGTTACTTCTCTTTTTTCTGTCAGCGGTCCTCCTTTTATTTTCCCGTAAAAACTTTCATGTTCAGGTTCTCGACTCTCAAGGTAATCTGATTAGTGCTGAAATAACCACTCTGGTCGAAGAAAATGAATATAAGCTCCTAGAAAGAGATATTACTTTTGTGGATTTGGGGGTTCCTGAAATGGCATACGATCAAGAGGAACTACTTTCATATACCGCTCTCGACATATTGACTCTGCCAAAAGTAATCCAAGTCCTTGCCTACGACACCGATGGCAACCCGATTCCTTTAGTAACAGGAACGATGTCAAATCCAGTTGCCAAAAGATTTTCATTATCCGAGAGAAACACATCTACTTTTTTCAACCATAACCAAGGAGACTCCTTTGCTCTTTTTTTTAGAATAAATACACTCGATGGAACCTACATTTTTGAAGTTCAGTTAGAGGAAGACTTTATTCTAAATGAGTGGGAGACGATTGACAGGCAACTTCTTGAACAAGGATTGCTTATTATCTTAACCGGCATTCTCGTTCTTTATGTCATATTTCATTTCATGACTAAACACATTCAAGAAAGAGAGAGAAAACTAGAACAACAAAATACCCTTCTGCAAAAGACGAATCAAAAACTGGCACAAGCTTATAAAACCGTGAGCCTGGGAGCCTTAACGGGACACCTGATGCACTCTTTAAAAACACCGCTCACTTCCCTTCAAATCCTTGCAAGGGAAGCGGATAAAGATAGCAATGTAGATCCGAAGGAGTTAGTTGATGTGCATAGCCAAATTAAAGACTTAGTATCCCAATCCTTACTCTCCCTTCAAGAGATCGAGAGTAAGAACCAAGCTTATGAGATGACAATTACAGAGATTTTTGCGCTCGTTATTGCCAGAACCTCAAACATTTCCAGAAGAGGAAATATATGTATTAAAGATAGCAAAGATAAAGAGGTAACCTTGGACAACCTCTGCAGTTCTTTGCTATCCCCGATTCTAATCTCTTTACTCGAAAACGCGTTTCAATCCCGAAAAGATACCGAAGTAACTTTAAGCGTAGAAAAAGATAACCATTCATTGTTGATACATGTGGTAGATACCAGTGTTGGAATCCCTGAATCTGAGCAAGAATTTTTATTTGACCCGACTAAAAGCCGCAAACCAAACGGAACCGGGCTCGGGCTAGCTCTCGCACAGCAATTGGCTCTGAGTATGGGTGCGAAAATTAAACTCATTCATAGCGATAATGATGGTTCACACTTTACCATTTTTTTAAACCTTGAGCCTGATCAAGTTGAAAGTGTGAATTAGATGTATTTTATCCTCTTCTTTCGCTAATAAACATAGTGAGATACTTTTTATTCCTGTTTCTTTTCCCTACGCTGTTAACTGGATCTCTTCACGCAAACTCAGGTAACCCACCGAATGGATACCATGGTGAAACTTCAAGTTGCAAATCTTGCCACAGCACTTATGCCCTAAATTCTGGTGTCGGAAGCTTAGTAATATCCGGGATGCCAACGGGCTATGTACCAGGTCAAACTTATAACCTCTCCCTTACCCTGTCGGATCCCTCCTCTACTGCCTACGGCTTTCAACTTACAGCCAAAGCAAATGCAAGCACAATCGGCACATTAACCACTGTATCAAGTGGCATGGGGCTTGAATCTGGTGCCATAGAGCATCGGGGTGCTTCCGCTTCCGGAACCTGGGATTTTCAATGGACAGCACCAGTAACGGACGATGGCGATGTTTCATTTTATGCTTCAGGAGTGGCGACCAACGGAAACGGCATGAGAACGGGAGATTATGTTTACACGACCGTACAAAACCTTGCCGCCAATTCATTTTCTCACGCCTCAATGGAATGGAATGCAAGCACCAGTGGGGTGGTTTATTCTTCCCCTGCTATTAGTGCGGACGGTAGCGTGTATGTTGGTTCCAATGATAATAAATTACATGCGTTTAATTCAGATGGGAGCATAAAGTGGACATTCCAGGCTGGCAACTGGGTCGATTCATCACCGGCAATCGCTGCGGATGGCACCATCTATGTTGGGTCCTGGGATAATAAGCTTTATGCACTCAACCCCGAAGACGGATCAAAAATATGGGAATATGAAACCAACAGCTATGTAATCGCAAGCCCAGCCGTTGGGGCAGATGGAAAAATTTATGTGGGTTCAAAAGACTCAATTTTCTACGCCCTAGAAAGTAATGGTTCTGTTGCATGGGAATATTTTGCGGGGCAACCAATTTCATCCTCTGCAGCCCTTGGCCAGGATGGAACCATTTATTTTGGGGATGACAATGGAACCCTTCATGCAGTTGCACCAGATGGTTCAAGTAAGTGGGTTTACCAGGTCGATAGCGTTACTGATTCAAACAGCTCGATTCTCTCTTCTCCTGCTATTGATTTGTCAGGTAATATTTATTTTGGCTCTGGAAATGGATATTGCTACTCGATTGCCGACCAAGAATCCAATGCTTCCTTAAATTGGAGCTATCTCACTGGTGATCGGGTTGATGCCTCTCCTGTGCTGGGTATGAATGATGAAATATTTTTTGCCTCCAGGGATGGCTATTTTCGCTCTTTATCTACAATTTCCGGGATTCTTAACTGGGAGGAATTTGTGGGAGATGTTTTTTACAGCAGCCCAGTTGTCGATCTCAATGGCAGAGTTTATACCATTGGATACACAGGTGGAGGCGAAAATCATTTATTCGTATTTGAAGCCAACGGCACAAAAGCGTGGGATACAAATGCCACCGACAGCCCATTTGGAATTAACGGTATTGTGGATTCCTCCCTCGTTCTTAGCGATACGGGAAAGTTATACTATGGATGCTATGATGGGAATCTTTATTGCTTGGATGTAGGAGTTGGACCCGCGACATCTGACTGGCCAATGTTTCAAAGAAATGAACGAAGGGACGGAGCTTGGCCAAGTCATACCCTAGAAATTCTGGTATCGGCAGCGGAAGGTGAAGTATCGGGAGCAGGTATCTACAACCCAGGTTCCTCGATTACAATATCCGCCACTCCACAAGCCGGATATTCCTTTGCCTATTGGACTGGCAGCGGTCCGACCGACCCAAACGCATCAACCACGACCATTTCCATGACCGAAGACCGAAATCTAACCGCAGTTTTCCAGCAAAACTCTTACCAGCTCTCAGCGTCCATAGTGCCAGCAAACTCTGCAGAGATCACTGGTACAGGAGCCTACACTTATGGAGAATTGGCCACCCTTTCTTTTTCATCTATTACCTCAGGATATGCGTTTGAGTCTTGGGCTGGAGATGCAACAGGAAGTGATACCCCGCTTTCCCTCATAGTTACAGAAAGCACAACGGTAACGGCAAACTTCGGTTTAATTGACCTTGAGCTTAATGTAACTGCTGATCCCGGTGGCTCGGTTACCGGAGGAGGGCTAATTCAATACGGCACGACTTCTCCAATTTCGGCGACTCCAGAGGAAGGCTATAGTTTTATGGGATGGTCAGGCGCAGGCATTAACGATTCCATCTCTGCATCGACAACAGTCGACATGACAGAAGCAAGAGAAGTACATGCCAATTTCTCCTTAAATTCTTACACCTTGTCAGTTTCTACAATAGGCGAAGGAACCGCGACTGGCACCGGTACATATAGTCATGGGGATCTGGTAGATATTACTGCATCTCCTGCGACTGAATATTCATTTGGTGGATGGGATGGAAATGGAGTAACAGATGCAAATGCACTGTCAACTTCGGTACGCATGACAGCGAACACATCGGTGTCGGCTTTATTTGAACTGAATGCCTATAACCTTTCGCTTTCAGCTGGTACCGGTGGAACGGTTAGCGAATCGGGAACTCATCCTTTTGGCAGCATTGTGGCGATTGAGGCGGCTCCCAACCAAGGCTATTCTTTCGACTCATGGTTTGGTGGAACGGTGGAAAATGAAAACTCGCCCCAAACAAATGTAACGATCAACCAAAATATTGAGCTGAGTGCTCTTTTTGAGATCAATGAATACACACTCTCTGCAAGTACACCAACCGGGGGAATCATATCTGGCACAGGCCAATACTCATATGGGAAGACTGTAACCGTAAATGCAATACCCCAAAGCAATTATATTTTCTCTCATTGGATCGGTGAAAACTTGGAAGATATCAATGCCTCATCGACCAAGATCGTCGTGGATCAAAATTATGAAATTGCTGCAATCTTCGAAGAAAAACCTCCTGAGCAAAAGTCACTGATTGTTCTTTCCAGTCCAAGTAATGCGGGCACGACAACCGGTTCAGGTGCCTTCATTGTTGGTGCTCTTGCTGCCATAACCGCTACCCCTTTGGAAGGCTATCAATTTTCTTACTGGGAAGGTCAAAGTATTTCGGACTCAAATGCATCAACTACTTCAGTTCTTTTAGAAAGTGACCAAAATATTACTGCCCACTTCAGTGCCCTTTCCTACACAATAGGCATTGCCTCTAATCTAGGAGGAGCGGTAACAGGAGAAGGCCTTTACAGTCATGGAGCCACAGTTTCCATCTCTGCTTTGGCAGAAGATGGGTATCAGTTTAGCCAATGGGTTGGATCTGATATCCCCAACCCACTCATTGCCTCCTTTTCTATAGAAGCCACCCAAGACTTAAACCTGACCGCAACCTTCTCCCTTACTGAATTTACCGTTGTGCTCACACAGAATATTGAGGGAGGGCAAGTCCAGGGAGGAGGAACCTTTACCCATGGATCCACGGCTGTACTGGAAGCAACTCCCTCAAATGGCTACCAGTTCTTGAACTGGTCAAAAGACGGCAGTATTTTAGGCACAGATAAAGCCTTGGATGTGCTTATATTTGCGGACTCTAATATAACTGCAAATTTTGAGCAGCTTGTGGCTACAAAAATAGAAGGCGTAAATTCTTTGGGTGATGAGTGGTATGGGGCAGATTGGCTTGGATTTTTTTACTCCACAGGCACAGACTGGTCCTATCACCTAGATCTTGGTTGGCTCTATATGGTCCCTAACGAGGACGGAAGTATGTGGGCATGGTCCCCACAACTAGACTGGTTGTGGTTATCACCCACGATATTCCCCCAAAGCTTGGCTTGGTCTAGAGATGAGTCAGACTGGCTTTTCTTTTCTTTCCAAAGCGCAGGTGGTGCACAAATTTACCATTATAAGAATGAAAGTTGGAGTTCTTTTGATCCGAATGCTCAAGTGAGCTTGGAGGATTCTATTTTTTAATGACCGAGAGAAACTGGCTTTCGGCCTTCCAACGCATTTTTAAGTGTAGTCTCGTCAGCATAGGTTACCCCAGCTCCACTGGGTAAGCCAAAACCAATGCGACTAACCTCGATATTCTGATCTCCGATTATTTCCTCTTTCAAGTAATGACAGGTTGCCTCGCCTTCCATATCGTTCCCTAAAGCCAGGATCACTTCCCTCACCTCTTCCCCTTCAAAGCGCTCGGCTAAAGAAAAAAGGTTTAATTGCTCCGGTCCAATCCCCCGAATAGGCGAAAGTTTACCCTGTAAAACATGATACTTCCCCCGGAAGACACCTGATCTTTCCATAGCATACAAATCGGTTACAGATTCTACGATACAGATTGTGGCTGTCTCTCTTTCTTCAGACAAGCAAATGGAACATTCTTTAGCTTCGGTTAAATTCCCACAAATTTTGCAGGGGCCTAGCTTATCCGAAGCATTTTGAATGGCCTTTATTAAAGATGTGGCTCTCTCCGGCTTTTCGACCAACAAATGCAGGGCAATTTTCTCAGCCGAACGAAAGCCTAAGCCAGGCAAGGACTTCAGCCCTTGAACAAGGTCATCATAAGAAGATATCAATTCTCAGGGAATTAGAATAAGCCGGGCATTTGCATACCACCTGTTAATCCGCTCATCGCCTCATCGTTCTTTTTCTTAGCCTGCGCAGAAGCATCGACAATCGCTTGCAAGATTGCTTCCGATACAAACTCCGCATCCTCTTTCAGAAATTCTGGGTCCAGTTGAAGGTCTTTAAACTCTCCTTGCCCTGAAACCTTTACGGTAACGGCACCACCGCCCCCACTGACTTCAATTATTTCATCCGATAGAAGAGCTTGGGCTTCCTCCATCTTTTGTTGCATTTTCTGAGCTTGTTTAAGTAATTTTCCTACACCTACCATGACTATATTGAATGAGTTGTACGCTTAGCTTGCAAGCATTTCTTGGTACGCTACCTTAAACGAGCTGTAAAATGGAGCCCACCCAATCTCTTGCCTGATCAATTGACTCGAAACCTTTCGATTCGGAGTCCCGTTGCGCTCAAGGTTGTCGAACGCGGGAATCTCCAAAGAAAGTTGCCCAGCAATCCATTCCACAATCTCTCTTCTCTTCGCCCATTCATTATCCGAAACATTGTAAATATTCCCTTGAGGCAAACGGTGCCCATTTCTTAGCACTTCAAGAATTGCATTAACTGCATCATCTCGATGAGTAAGGTTTAAAATGCGATCCCCCCTCCCCTTTAAAGATTCTCCATTCTTGACTTTATCAATCAAGAGATGCCTCCCGGGCCCATACAATCCGGCCAGTCTCAAAACAAAGCATTTTCGATTTTCATTGTTTTGGCTCATACAGACTTTTTCCGCCTCTAGCAAAACCTGACCTCGTTCAGATACGCTTTCATGACTTGATGCTTCATCAACGACTTCACCCTGACTTTGCGGATAGACAGATGTACTGCTAGTAAAAACAAAGGTGAAATCACGCTGCAGGCTAAGCCAATCCCGGATCGACTCCATTCCCTGCAAATAAGACTGCTTGTAACCCTCTAAAGACGGAGCAGATGCGCCAACGCAATTGACGATATAGTCTTGCTCACGGTCCATTTTTTCATGCCACCCGCTCTCTTCTAATTTCCCAGTGACCACATGCTGAACACCCAGTTGAGACAGTCCGGAAGCTGTATCCTCATTTCGAGTAAAAGCGGATACCTCCCATCCCAGAGACAGGCATGAAGATGCAAGTTTTTTTCCAAGGTATCCACAACCCAGAATAGTTATTTTTTTACTCATAAATTACTTATATTAATTCCACAACCTGTGAATTTTTCTTTTTACTCCTTGAATACATCGTCATTACTTGGCATGGGTTGCAGGTATTATGCATATCGTTTTCGTTTGTTGGGGCAACATTTGTCGATCCCCTGCCGCTGAGGCAACCTTTAAGAAATTAGTCAAGGATCGTAACCTGCAGGATGCAATAACCTGTGATTCTGCCGGCACCATCTCGCAACACCAAGGTAACCCTCCTGATGCCAGAATGCAGCGTGCCGCGAGGAATAGAGATATACAAACGGGTGGAACCGCTCGCATGGTGTCCAGCGAAGATTTCACTTCGGCTGACATGCTTATCACCATGGACAATTTTAATTTCTCTGAACTTTCTCAATTGGCACCCAGCCTCCAAGCGAAAGAAAAAATCAAACCATTTTGTGATTTTGTATCCACTGCAGACACCGAAGTACCAGACCCTTATTATGGTGGAGCCCAGGGATTTGAAAAAGTGCTCGACCTCCTGGAAGATGGCTGCGCCCACCTTCTTGATGACATTGAAAATAAACGCTAAGAAATCCTTCGGACATTGAGCCTAAGCCACAAGTACACCAGTATTGCGGAAGCAATTTCGAAAAAAACTCATGCATCATTTACTCCTTACAAGCAGTACCCACTAAGCGGAGGCTGTATCAACCATAGTTCCCGTTTACAATCCTCAGATGGCCGCATTTATTTTGTAAAAGAGAACAACCCAAATTTTCTCCCCTTTTTTGAAGCAGAAGCTCAAGCCTTAGATGAAATAAAAAGCACCCAAACCATTCGGGTGCCAGAAGTCATCACCTTTGGCCTTACTTCCAGTGCGTCATTTCTTGTTCTTGAATTTATGGAAGAAGCAAGCTCTACTCCGGCTAGCTCTGCTCAGCTTGGCAAAAGCCTTGCCCAACTCCATATAGTCAGCCAACCTTTCTTTGGGTGGGAAATAAATAACTCCATCGGTGCAACCCCTCAACCCAACCCGAGGACTGAAAATTGGGTCGATTTTTACCGATCTCACCGCCTGTCTCACCAGTTTTCCTTGGCTAAAGAGAAAAACAAAAGATTTGAAAAGGTGGAGGAACTCTTGGATGGCATGCCTTTTTTCTTCCAGAATTACTCCCCACATCCATCTCTTTTGCACGGGGATCTTTGGGGAGGAAATGCATCCGTTAACTCTGATGGAACTCCCTTTATATTTGACCCAGCCAGTTATTACGGTGACCGCGAGGCTGATATTGCCTTTACCTACATGTTCGGTGGCTTTCCTCCATCCTTTTACCAAGGGTATAATGAAGTATATCCTCTCGACCAGGGATTTAGGATGCGCAAATCCTTGTACAATTTGTACCACGAGCTTAATCATTTTAATTTATTCGGGGGTGGTTATGCGGCATCAGCACAATCCAGTATCTTCGAGCTTGTATCCCATTTTTCTTGAAAAACGATCTCCAAAAAATCCTTCTTTCAGAACTCGAAATCCATCAACGAGTATCCATGCTCGGTGCCGAAATTGACTCCTTTTATGAAGGCAAAGAAATCCTGCTTGTCACCCTATTGGATGGAGCGATTGTCTTTACCGCAGACCTTATCCGGAACCTCTCCATCCGTCTGAGGTTGGACTGCATACGAGTTTCCAGCTATGGCAATTCGATGGACCCTGAAACTGCACCTCGCATCCTGAGCTCACTCAAATCAGAAGTGCAGGGTAAACATGTATTATTGGTCGATGATATTCTCGACACCGGAAACACCATGGAACGGGTAAGTCAGGAAGTTTTCTCGCAAAGCCCAGCATCGGTTCACACCTGTGTTTTCTTGGATAAACCCGATCGGAGGCAAAATAATTTCCGTGCTGATTGGTTTGGTTTCGCCATCCCCGATGAATTTGTTGTAGGTTATGGGTTGGATTATGCAGGCCAGTACCGACACCTGCCCTATATTGCTACTTTAAAACCATCAGTTTACCGACAGTAAACGACTGCCTACTATGGACAAAACTACAAAAAATCCTCTCCGCAAGATTTATTACTGGACTCTATCACTTGCTGAAAGAAAATCAGCAACTGGTTGGCTGGCTGGTATATCTTTTGCAGAAGCAAGCTTCTTCCCCATCCCTCCGGATGTATTACTTATTCCATTATGCCTTGGAGCACTCAAAAAAGCACTTCGGTTTGCTCTTATTTGCTCTATTGCATCGGTCTTGGGTGGTGTGGTTGGGTACGGGATCGGAGCCGTTGGTTGGGAAAGTTTGCAGATCTACTTTTATCAGTATGTCCCAGGCTTTACCGAAGCAAAGTTTGAACGAATCACCGAGTGGTACGCGGAATGGGGTTGGCCCCTTGTTTTCCTCGCTGGGTTCTCTCCGATCCCATATAAAGTATTCACCATTGCCAGTGGCGTATTAAACATGAGTTTATTACCTTTTCTTTTAGCTTCGGCCGTGAGCCGTTCGGCCCGATTCTTTTTGGTGGCAATCCTCATTGCCAAGTTCGGTGAGCCGATGAAGGAAAAGATCGACAAGCACTTCAACCTTTTGGCTTTGGTCTTCGCCATTCTTTTGATTGGAGGGTTCGCTCTCTTGAAAAGCCTGACCAATCACGGTTAAAAAGCCTGGCTCACAGCTCTTATTCCCGAAAGAAACACTCCCACTGTAAAGTGAGGGGGCTGGCTCATATCCTCCGGCTTCAATTTACTCCCCTGCTCTCTTCACACAGCAAATGAGGATGAATCCGCACCTACATCGTCTCGCTTTTCCCACAATGACAAATTGCACTGTCTCCTAAATTTCATCAGGTGAATGCATCCACAGAAAGCCCCAGGTGGAAATCGGCTTTTTTTAGTCAGAAACCGAGCACGCCCCCCCTTTTTCACGACTTTTATAAAGTTGTAGCACTTGAACCAATCTAAAAACTGACCTTCATTAACTGAGACAAAAATTCGTTTTATTGCCTTTAAATTGATCTTTTACATTAGGTAGCAAAACACTCCCTGTAGAAGAGTCTCAGCATCCTAATCGATCCCTGTGCTTGACCGGATTACGCCCTATCCATGACCATGATCCAAGTAAAAGGTAAGCACTGAAGTATTCATCCCAATCTTACCGTAATTATGATGAGCTTAGGGCTGGGCCATCAACATCTCTGCGTTGATTAAAGAATAATGAAAGTTACAATTACGCCATTCTTTGAACGGAGCTATTTTTTCAGCTCCTACTAATATCATCCATTCTGCTCCGCGTTTAAACGCTCCATATATTCAGATACATTGCAGGTTAGCATCCGGGTTTTACTCGGAGAAACTTCAAGTACTTTGGTGACAACCTTGTCCAAAAAGGAACGATCATGACTTACAATAATCGCGGTACCGTCAAATAAGTTTAACGCTTCCTGCAAAACTTCTTTACTCCTGATATCCAGGTGATTGGTCGGCTCATCCATAATGAGGAAATTGCATGGTTTCATCAGCAATTTCGCCAGAGCCACTCGGTTGCGTTCCCCACCTGACAAAACTGACGTTTTCTTAAATACATCATTTCCGCTGAACAACAGGGCGCCCAGAGCAGCTCGGGGATTGGCATCAGGGTTATTGTGCAGAGATTCCTCCACCTCAGCCAGCACCTCGTTTGCCGGGTTTAATTCCTCTGCCTGGTGCTGGGCAAAATATCCAATTACCGTATTGACTCCCATATCCCTTGCCCCCGCCTGGAATGGTTCAACACCAGCCAGAACCCGAACTAAGGTTGACTTTCCCGCACCATTAACACCGACAACGGCAATCCGGTCACCTTTTTCTATGCGCAAATCCAACCCATCAAAAACCCTCAGGTCACCATAAGACTTTTCCAAGCCCTCAAGCTCAACAACTTTATGGCTTGCGGGCGGGGAAGGAGGGAACCGAAAGTAAATCTTCTTCTCTTCCGCCTCTGGTTTAATAATTTCCATTTTTTCTAAAGCCTTAATTCGGCTTTGCACCATCGCCGCTTTTTTGATGTTTGAACGGAACCGGTTAATAAACTCTTTCTCTTTTTGAATTTCCTTTTTTTGGTTCACCGATGCTTTTCTTTGGCGCTCCAACCTCGCGGCACTCTCTTTGAGGTAGAAAGTGTAATTTCCCTTGTAACTATTGAGGGTGCCCATTTTCAACTCCATGGTTCTCTCTGTAACCGACTCAAGAAAAGCCCGGTCGTGTGAGATCAATAAAATAGACCCCTGATAGTTACGAAGGTAATGCTCCAGCCAGTGTTGAGAAATAATATCCAAGTGATTAGTCGGTTCATCCAGGATCAACAAGGATGGGCTCTGCAAAAGTAGTTTCCCCAAAGCAATCCGCATCTGCCAACCGCCGGAAAATTCATCCACCTGCCTATCCATATCGGAAACTGAAAAACCCATCCCCATCATAATTTTTTCTATCCGGGAATTCATTTTTTCTGGTTCAAATGATGCCAGTTTTTCTTCCCACGCCCCCATCTGATCAATTAAATCATAAAACTCTTCTGTATCTGGATCCATTTCACCAAGACGCGTTTCTGCATCCTCCAGTGTTTTCTTTAAATCCACTGCTCCTGAAAAAGCAGTTAAAGCCTCCTCCCGAAGGCTGTGTCCTTCCACAGAAATCCCGTCTTGTGGCAGATAACCAACTGTGGCGTATTCAGGCTTTTGAATTTCTCCTTCATCAGGTTCCACTTCCCCCATTAACATCCGAAGCAATGTGGTCTTCCCGGAACCATTTGAACCAACCAATGCAATACGATCACGGGTCCCAATCGATTCGGAAATGTCATTAAAAATTTTCTTATGCCCAAAGGCTAAACTTACTTCTTTGATAAAAATCATGAAGATCTTATCTACAGATTTTTCTACTCTTGGGCAATGAGATTACCTATGTTAAAGTTTTCGAAGATGTATAAATTCGCATGCACACATCCATCGAAACTGGGTTGGCTTATTATTGCTTTCCTGAGTGCCTTTTTTACCTGCTGCAGTGTGCCTGACATCAATGACCCAGAAGTTTTATCTGAGGCAAAGACAAAGGCGATCCCTCTTCATTCCCTCAACCGTAAGTTGATGTATGGAATGATTAAGTTATTTGTCGATGATGGTGATGATCCTTTTAACGGGTGGGCAAAGCAGGAGAGCCCTGCAGGAAAAATCAAGAAGCTTGGTTATCTGAAAGATGGGCAAAAAGAAGGAACTTGGCTCTCTTGGCACAGCAACGGGCAACTGGAGTCGAAAATAAGCTGGCACAAAGACCAGTATGTTGGTCACTTCCAAGTCTGGCACCCCAACGGGCAAGTGAAAGCTTTAGGTCAGACGAAGGACGGAGAAGTAGACGGGAAATGGCTAAACTTCTATCAATCCGGTACTGTTGCCTCTGAATCAATCAGTAAGCTGGGTTTGGCGGTTTCATCCAAAACTTGGACCCCTGATGGTCAACCTTGTAAAAAAACAGACCTGGTAGATGGTAATGGAACACTTTACCAGTACGAAGAAAATGGCAGTGTCCATAAAATAATCTTTTTTCAAAAAGGAATTGGTACAACTTTAGCGCCTTAATATTTTTAAATCCCGGGTTACCTCCTGTCCATTGTCAAAATAAAGGGTGGGTAAACTTTCACCATCTTTGTTGAAAAAACGCCAAGGTCCATTCTGCATGCCCTCAATGTAATTGCCTCTCACTCTCAATGTTCCCTCTGACCACCACTCTTGGTAAGTACCATGCCATTTGTCATTTTTCATCCAGCCTTTTTTTTGCATCCTACCTGTTTCATACCAACTCGTGTAAGAACCATATTTTTTCCCTTCAATGTAATGGCTTTCCACTTTCAAGGTCCCATCCGCAAAAGTTTCCTTTTTAGTCCCGCTAAAAGCTTTGCGGCTTGTGATTAAAGGGGGCGGCAGAAAGGTTTTCCCTATGCCAAAAGAAGCACGAGTGTCAGTTTGCTTTGGCTCAATTGTGGGAAGCTTTGGTCCATCTTTATTTCGACGTTTTTCACTTCCGTGTTTATCCGGTGAGGTCCGAGGGGATATCAGGTTTGTTCCCCCGAGTTTCAGTGCTTGCCTATACAAAGGGGTCTTCTCGGCTTTTCCTATCTTGGGAGAGGAGTCTCGGGATAAGTGATCAGAAAACACTTTTTTACGATTGGTTATACGACCCTGTTTTTTTTTCTTTTCATCAGGTTCAGGCACTGTTGTCGGCATGATCGAAGTAGCCTCTTCTTCTTTAGTTTTAGCTTCTTCAAGTAAAGAGGAGTTGTTACCTTGGCTCGGCTTTTTGTCCTCGGTGCATGAAACCAACAAAAGGAGTGAAAGTACTAAAAGATGATAGAAGAAAGTCATATACCTCTCGTATATTTGAATATAAAGCAAACAAACGCCGTGATCTTTGAAAGAGTGCCCGGGGAGGGACTTGAACCCTCACGCCATTACTGGCAGCGGATTTTAAGTCCGCAGCGTCTACCATTCCGCCACCCGGGCATGCTAATAACTCCTTGATATCAAAAAATTTACTGGAATCGAGCAAATTGTAAGCTTTCTGCGATCTTGTTCCGTCAAACCGAACAATAAAAGCATAAAATCACTAGTATTTAGTATATATATACATAAATGATTCCTTGCTTTGACCGGGTGATTCTGCACAGAATTCACAATTGCCCTATGAATGAGAAAATACTTGTTGTTGATGATGAGGAATCAATCCTCAAAGGAATTAATTTAAATTTAGGCCGCGTTTTTAATCTGACCATAGCCAACAGCCCAAAAGAAGCATTTGAAAAGATCAACGAACATGGTCCATTTGCAGTTGTTGTTTCAGATATGAGAATGCCCGGGATGGATGGGGCCACAATGATGAGGCAAATCAAGCAGAATCAGCCAGATACAGTATGTATTCTGCTCACTGGCCATGCTGATTTTGAATTTGGGGGATCTGAAGCTCTTCAATCTGGTCAGTTATTTAAAATTCTGAGCAAACCATGCCCACCAGATTCCTTAAAAGCAACCATCCAAAGTGCTTTAGCTTTCAGGAATCAGGTAAGTACAGAAGAAGAAAAGCCACCTGACTTTGTACTTTAGTATATCTTTTTAAAACCAGCAGATAAAATGAGCTTGTTCATAGTCTCAGGCTCTTAACTTTTTCAGCGAAAAATAGCTTAAGAATAAACCAAGTGCAAACATGGCACCTGCTGTCCCGCCGACCAGAGACTGGATCCCGTAGCTTTCGACCATAAAAGCCAAAGCAATCATGGGCATAAAAATCATCACAAGTGCGGGCAACAATGCAAACTTATAGCCTACCTTGCTTGCTTTCAAAAATACAACAAAGGTGAGCAGGGCCAAGGCGGCAAGTAACTGATTGGTTGCCCCAAACAGTGGCCATATTGCTTTCCACGCAGGCTGCATACTACCATCCGGACCCGGAAATTCTTGAAAAACTAAAATGCCGGGCAATATCAAAGCCATCAAGGTACCACCGAACCGACTTGCCTGGTTTCTCCAAGAAAGTAATTCTTCGATTAAAAAACGGGTTAACCGGGTACAGGTATCAAGCGTGGTTAGCAAAAATGTACTGATGGCAAGCATCGCAAACTCGGCACCCAAAGAAAGTGGGATGCCCACCGCTCCAAAAAATTTTGCGGCGCCCGCGGCAAAAATCCCCACAGGCGTCCCCCCTGCTTCTCTCTCACTCAATGTTAACACAGCCACGCAACCCATCGCAAAAACCGCAAGCACCCCCTCTACAAGCATCCCTCCGTAACTTATACGGCGCACATCACTCTCCTGTATAATCTGCTTCGAAGTGGTGCCACTAGAAACAATGCTGTGAAATCCACTACACGCCCCGCAGGCGACAGTGATAAAGAGAAAAGGGACCAGCATACCGAGCTTTTCAGATTCCCAACCGGTAAAAGCTGGCATGTGTATAGTTTCTTCCGCCATCAACATGCCCACCACCCCGAGTAATAAAATCGCGTATAAAAAGCCTGCACTCAAAAAATCTCGGGGTTGTAAGAGCAAACCGACGGGGAGCACTGCGGCGACAAAACAATAGGCCAAAGTTGTCCATATCCAAAACTCTTTCCCCACTTCTATCATTGGAAAATAATGGCCCACGGCCAGCCCGGCAAAAGTAAGCGGGAAAAAGATCAGGGCTAACTGGCCCAAAGAAAATTTTTGACTCCTCAGTAAAAAGCCAAAGACCACGGCCACCACAATAAACCAACCAGAGGCCGTCGCCACTGCCGGCTGCTTGGTAAAAGTATTGGCTGTCAAATCCAGAAAAACCACAATTACATAAATCAGGGCAAGGATAACAAAGAGCATAAAGATTCGACCCACTCCCTCGCCTACCAAGTTTCTCATTGTATCAGCAATGGAACGGCCTCCGTTTCGGACAGACATGAGAGTGCTGCCAAAATCATGCACCCCGCCCACAAGAATAGCTCCCACAAGAATCCATACCCAAGTGGGGCCCCAGCCAAAATACATGGCGGCCAAAATCGGGCCGACAATGGGACCCGCTCCAGCAATAGAAGAAAAGTGGTGACCGAATAAGACCGATGCCCGGGTTGGGGAGTAGTCCACCCCATCTTCTTTCTCTACAGCAGGCGTTGCCGCCCTATCATCAAGCCGGCAACGCCGTGATAAAAAATCTCCATAATACCGATATGCCAAAAAACAGACCAAGCAACTTGAAAGCAGGATAAAAGCAAGCATGCCAATATGTAATGGGCGACCCCGTAAGAATTTGCAAGGTTTGATGGCACTCCTCAAGCTCAGTTTCAATTTCACCTGATCAACTAATAAACGATCACAATCTTTGTATATAACATTCGACTTCCCAAGGGATTAAACCTATGATTAGACATGTCCTTTACGAAAGATTGAGGCTTACATTGCATTTATTATGAAATCTAAACTATCCATACTTATTTCACTGCTATTCCCTTTTTTCCTTTCTCTTGAGGCGGATCCTGCTCCGCAAGACTCTTGGTATCTCGATCGGGAAATCAAACTGCCAGAGATGCCTGGCTTTAGAAAGCCTCTGGGCATAACCATCGACTCCACTGGAAAATCCTATGTGGTGGACCAGGATAACCATACGATTACCATTTGGGATCAAAATGGTACTTTTCTTCGCAGATTTGGCTCCCATGGTGCAGGTAACGGCCAAATTTCACAGCCGGCCGATATTGAAGTAACTCATAATGAAATTTATGTGGTGGAGCGGGGCAATCATCGCATCCAGGTATTTGACAAAAACGGTACTCACCTTAGGAAGTGGGGAACTCCCGGAACAGGACAGGGAGAACTTAGAAGCCCCATGTCTATTACCTTAGATTTCAACGGTTCTACGGTTAATGAAGTCTTTGTAGCAGATTGGGACAATCACGGTGTTCAGGTTTATGATGCCAATGGGACTTTTAGAAGGTTTATCGGAGGCAATGGAAATGCGGATGAGCAATTCCAATATGTATCCGGTGTTGCGATCGGCCCTGAAGGCCACCTTTACGCATCCTCTAGGAATCATAACAAAATCAAAATATTTGAAACCAATGGTACATACGTGCGCTCATTTACAACCATTGCTCACCCTTCTGACATTGATTTCTTCGGAGATAAGCTTGCGATCGGAAATAATGAATACAACACAGTCAAAATTTTTGATAAAAATGGAACCGAGATCGGGTCTATAGGAACCCATCAAGTTGATTCAAGTGCCCCGGGGGAGTTCAAGGAGTCATACGGTCTTTCTTATGCGCCCAACGGGGAATTACATGTTGCCGATCATAACAACCATCGGATCCAAGTTTTCGACACTAATAACAGTTATGTCAGAAGCTACGGCATGTATGGCGAAGCAGGCGTTGGTCCATACAGCTTTCAAATCACTCCGCAAAATACATTTTTGATTTCAGATGTGGAGCGTCATCGGGTTTTTGAAATCGATGAAAACGGGTCTTTTCTTCGCATGATTGCCACGCACCAAAATCTTTCCGGCTATGGTATAAATAATCCTCGCTCCGCCTTTCTGGCCCCTGACAACCGAGTTTACATTGCCGACACCAGCCATAATCGCATTCAAGTATATGAACGCAACGGCACCTTTGTGCACATGTTTGGAACAAGTGGGAGCAGCGATGGTAATTTCAACCAGCCCTACGCAGTTATTGTTTCCCCCGAACTTGAAGTTTTTGTGGCCGATCATAACAACCATCGTGTTCAGGTATTTGATACCAACGGTACTTTTCTCCGGAAATTTGGAAGCTACGGTTCCCTGGAAGGTCAAATGAAGCATGTTTACAACATCGCCTTTTCAGACCAGGGAAATGTCATGGTCGGGGACTGGAACAACAGAAGGCTGATCCACTTCACGAAAGCCGGAGAATTCATTCGGCAATTCAGCACACAGGAGCACCCGAGGTTCGTAGAAGACCTCCCTCATGGCTTAACTGCTGTATCAAGGGACAGCAGGCTTGAACTTTATGATGCCAACGGGGATTGGTTGAAAAACTGGACCAAAGCCGGAGGAAGCAGTTCTGCTTTTGACACTTACCCGGATGGCACCATTGCCTGGCTCGATTACGATCATGACAAGATCCTTTTTTACAAACCAACATACCGTACAGTTCGTCCTTCCCAGTCCAAAGAAATCCCCCTTCCTCAGGTCTTAAGTGTTGTCCAACCCAATAACACTAACCACCTGCAAGTAACCTATCGAATCAATGATCCGGACAGTGCCCAGGTGGAAGCTAAAATGATCGCCTTTATTGACGGGGGCAATGACATGTCAAAAGTCATCATTCCCACCACCTTTATCGGCTCCACAGTCGGCAAGCTCGATAATAATGTCAGCACCAACCAGGACCACAACATCACTTGGAATGTGGGAGCGGATTGGAGCGTGGGCTTTGGGGAGCTGGAAGTGGCCATCATGGCAAAAGATGATCGCAATCTTCTCAACCTGCACTTCCTCACCCTGCCTGGAACAGACAGTAATACTACCGAACTAAAAATCAACCGGGCTCCGATCACGGATACCGACTTGCTAGACTTGTGGTATTGGTTGCTCGCATCTGGACAACAAGGGATTGAATTTAATCCTCAAATTTCATCGATTAGTAAGCCGGCACCCGATATAAGCACATCCTCTTTTGATCCCTCCAGCCATAGCAATATTGTCCTCTGGCTAGATGCCAGTGACTCGCAGTCACTCACCCTCTCCGGAGACACGGTTACCCAATGGAATGACAAGAGTGGAAACGACAGGCATGCCCTTGCCGAGGTTGGCACCCCCAAACTTTCCACGACCGGGGGCATCAATGGCTCACCTTACATTCAATTCAGGCAGGATAGTGGTGAAGACTATCTTCAGGTTTCAGGCTCAGAATTCTTTGCCAAGCATATGTTTTTCATATGTCGTAGTCCCACCGAGAACTGGGGGAATTACGGAGGTATCTTGGGTCACCAAAATGGTAGGAATTCAAACTACTTGTTTCAATCTGGAAACAAAGGGTTTCACTCCAACCAAAACCCTTTATTTGTCTCCAAAAATGGTCAAAGCTTGGACTCAAAAAATGATTTTGATTTAGTCACCATTAATCAATTTATGATTCTTGAAATCATGGTAAATGAAAATGACACATCCGCGAAGTCAAATTACAAGGTTGGCAGGAATGACAACACTACTACAGATTTTGATGTTATCGAAATCCTTGCCTTCGAATATGAACTTGGGGTAGAGCGTGAAGATTTGCTCCAATACCTTGGTTACAGGTCAGGCATTTCCATTCCGGGGCAGGCCCTAGTTCAGGGTGCCGAAACCACGGCTATCGGTCGTGCCTACTTGTTCGACAAGATGAACCTGAGAGAAGCATCTCCGGGGGAAGTAACCCGTGCAAAAAATGGGGCCGTCTCAGGAACTACCAACCAGTTCACCCCTACCCTTCAAGTTGGACCAGGTAAACGGCCGGATAAGGTGAATGAGTATGGGTTTGATACTGGTTCAGTCAGTGGTTCATGGGTAACTCCAAAGTGATAGGGCTATATTTAAAAATCCACAACACTAGGCAAACCAGGCAACAATGAGATCATTTCCTCCACGGATTTCTCTCCCCATACCTCCCCGTATGTTAAGCTATCTGCTTGCAGCCTTTCTTGCTTCCACAGGAGCATTATTTGGGCAATATTCTTTCGAGCAAAAATCTGAGCCAGGCGGACTATTCTCCACATCCTCTCAAAACTACAACACTGAAACAGCTGTAGAAACCCGTTCTATATCCACTCAGTATAACGATTTCATATTTACCCACTGGACTTTAAATGATGTTCGGCAAAACGATGCCAATGGGCAGGCTTTGCACAGCGTCAACTTTAGCATCACCCAAAACTCAGTGGCCATCGCCCATTACCTCGATAAAGAGCTGGACTCTGATGCTGATGGCATACCGGACTGGATTGAGATTAAAAATTCAGGCGATTTATCAGCCACTCCTCAAACTGATACCGATGGAGATGGAATCCCGCTACAGGATGAAGTACGCCTTGGGCTCAACCCATCCATCGATGATAATCTCAGCGAAGGCGGTCTTTCCATTCGCAGGTCTGGTCGGATATTGGTGAATTTTGGAGGAGCCAAAAAACTAACGCTACAAAGTGATCCCATTGGCTTGGTCACTTCCACAGTTGACCTGCTGGAAAACAATGCAACCTTTGAAACCCAGTCCCTCAATGGGCTGTCCAATGGATATTATTTTTCACATTGGGAGGTAAACGGCGTACGGTATTCAGACAATAAAGGCGTAGGGTTACCCCAATTGTCACAGGTCATGAACGAAAACAAAGTGATCGAGGCCAAATACATCCATGAAGATCAGGACTCGGATAATGACCAGATACCTGACTGGTATGAGTCTCACTATCTTGGTACCCTTGACAAAAATCAGTCATCCGACTCCGATGGAGATGGCTTTTCCTTAGGTGAAGAACTCAAGCTTGGGCTCAGCTCAGTGATTGATGACAACATTTCTGAAGGCGGTATCTCCGTCCGGCGGTCCGCCAAGGTATTTGTAAACCTTGGTGGTGCCAGCAAGGTAACCATCCAAAGCACCCCTCCTGGTCTGGTCAGTTCCAGCCTATCCTACCCCGAAATCAATTCCACCTACAGCACACCCACCCTCAGCGGATTACAAAACGGTTATTATTTCTCTCACTGGGAGGTAAATGGCGTCCGTCAGGCCGACCCTATCGGCATTGGCCTCAGCCAAGTCACAAAAAAGCTCACCAACGACAAAGAATTTGTTGCCAAGTATTACCCCGAAGATGAAGACCTTGACCAGGATGGTATCCCTGACTGGCTTGAGTGGCACGAGCAGGGAAACCTCGACCTCAACGGCACCTCGGATCCTGACGGGGATGGCTTTACCCTTACTCAGGAAAACAAACTCGGACTTAGCTCGATTATTTTTGATCAAATCACTGAAGGCAGTATTTCTGCCCGCAGATCGAAATCTTTTTCTTATTCACGCGACCCCAATGACCCCACTGACTTCGACGGGGATGGTCTCACTGACTCGGAGGAAATCCAACTGGGCACCAACACAAAAAAAGTCGACACCGATGGGGATGGGTTTTCCGACCCCGATGAAATATCCGATGGCACCGACCCTCTCCTAGCCTCCTCTTTCCGCAATGTTGCCCCTATCGGCCTTACGAGTTTATCCCCTCTCCAGGTTGCGGAGAATCAACCAGTGGATACCCATGTGGGCAACATTCAAGGCTTGGACCCCAACGATCCCCAGGGCACTGGACCCTATCTTTTCACATTTGTGGATGGCAATGGCTCCCGTGATAATCAACTTTTCAACCTGGCATCTGATGGTACGCTGTCCACGGCCACGGTTTTTGATTACGAAGCCCTTATCCGGGAGTTTGGGGATGCCAACCTCACCATCCGGCTCCGGGTCAGCGATAGCGAGAACTTGTTTTTTGAAGGTTCCCTTTCTGTCACTGTTATTAATGTAGTGGAAGATTTTGATCAGGACGGGATCGAGGACAGCATCGACCCCGATGATGATAACGACGGCTTCAGCGACATCTTCGAAACCCAGCTAGGTACGGACCCGCTCAACCCTGCCTCCATCCCCAACCAATCTCCTGCATCAATTGCTCTCTCCTCCCTGAAATTTCCTGAAAACCTCCCCCCCCTGAGTGTGATCGGTGAGTTCAATGCCTCAGATCCCGACAAGGGAGCAACTTTCAAATACCAACTTACCTCCGGTCAAGGATCTAACAATAATTCCCTGTTCCGTATCGATACCCACGGATCTCTTTTGACTGCCACGCATTTCGACTTTGAGGCCAATGCCAGCAGCTATGCAATTCGTGTGCAGGTCA
>JAQWWZ010000054.1 GCA_029254745.1 Opitutales bacterium
AAGCGAGCAGCCCTCCAAGCAAACTTAAATAAAGGACAACAGCTACCGCTACAAATACTTTCATAAATGTATAAAAAAATCTTTTAATTGGTTAATCAAGAATTAAATCGGGGTGCCCATTTTTAGATTTGGCTTTCAAAGAGTACCCTCTCCCCTCATTGTTATTGGGGGAGGGATTGGATCTAACCGGCAGGCAATCCATCGTGTACTCGTTGGATAGGTTTCTGCTTAAATTCATCGCTTACTGGTTGTCCGGTGGATTGCCACGGGCTTGAACCCCTGCAATGCGAGGAATGAAGGAGTGGAGTGATCGTTTTGATTCCGAATACCCGGACCAATTTTCTTTGGCCAAACTCTTCTGATTGAAACCTAAGTTTTTCCGGGTGTATAAGAAAGAATGAACTGTTTTGCTTACTGGGTGTTGAATTCTGAAACTAAATGGGACAGGCTTTCTTTGGCATCACCAAAAAGCATACGGGTATTATCTTTATAAAAAAGTGGGTTCTCGATTCCTGCAAACCCAGCACTCATGGATCTCTTCAATACAAAACAGGTACGAGCCTTATCAACATTGATAACCGGCATCCCATAAATCGGGCTGCCGGGATCTTCTCTGGCAGCCGGATTAACGACATCATTTGCCCCAATCACTATCGCCACATCAGCATTTTCAATCACTGGGTTAATTTCATCCATTTCTTTCAATTGATCATAGGGCACATTAGCCTCAGCCAATAAAACATTCATGTGCCCTGGCATTCTCCCGGCAACTGGATGAATTGCAAAATTCACCTCGGCCCCATTCTGCTCTAGTAAGTCGGCCAGCTCTTTCACTGCGTGCTGGGCTTGTGCCACAGCCATCCCGTACCCCGGAATAAAGACAACATTGTTTGCTGCTTCCAAAACAAGAAAGGCATCATCGCTGGAAATAGGCTTACTTTCACCTTCCGTTTTGCTTTGTGTTGATGAACCTGCACCAGATCCGAATCCGCTAAACAACACATGACTTAGTGAACGGTTCATGGCTTTACACATAATACTGGTAAGGATAATACCTGAAGCACCCACCAGGGCTCCTGATACAATCAGAACATTATTGGAGATAATGAAGCCCGCGGAACATGCGGCAATGCCAGAGTAGCTATTGAGTAAGGATATAACCACAGGCATATCCGCTCCCCCGATAGAAATCACCACCATTATTCCAAAAAGTAAACTGAGCCCCATGAGTAAGAAAAAAGCATCTTCGGCAGTGAGATAAACAAAGGAAGAAGAAAGTGAACCGGCCAAGATAAAATACCCAGCTAAAAGCATGCCGCCAAGAAGGAGTATATTCACAAATTTCTGCCCACGAAAAAGCATGGGCTTCCCGCCGATTATGCCAGCAAGCTTGCCCCAGGCAATCAAGGATCCACTAAATGTCACCGCACCAATTAGCACCGCACAAATCAAAGCAAAAAGAGCGACCAAAGAAAGCTTTTCAGATGATTGCCCAAACCCGATAAATTCAGCCCAACCCACAAGTAAACTGGCAATACCACCAAATCCATTAAACAAGGCAACCAGTTCTGGCATACTGGTCATCTTAACTTTAAAGGCAGCGATGACTCCTATCAGGGAACCCAATCCAAGACCTAGTAAAATCCATTGCGGTTCTAAAATATCTGCAGTCAACAAAGCCGCTACAATCGCGACCAACATGCCAATAGCAGAAATCAAATTCCCTTTTCTCGCAGAATCTGCCCGGGATAGCTTTTTCAGCCCTAAGATGAAAAGAATGCTGGCAGCAACATATAGTAAGTTAATGATCGTTGGAGGAAGCATTACTTTTTCGGTTCTTTCTTTTTAAACATTCGAAGCATTCGATCTGTGACCAGGTATCCACCAACTACATTTATGGTAGCAAAAGCGACAGCTAAGACGCCAAGTATAACCCGGAGGTCTGAATCGTTACAATTTGAAGCGGCAATAGTCGTTAATAATGCCCCCACCACAGTAATGCCAGAGATGGCATTGGATCCCGACATCAATGGGGTGTGCAAAGTTGAGGGCACTTTTGAGATCAACTCAAAGCCAAGAAAAATGGAGAGGACTAAGATAAATAAAAGTAAAATGGCTTCCATGGGGATAATTTATGGTACAAGTCAAGCAGTCTTGGAAAGAGAAGAATGTATAACCTTCCCCTTTCGGACAAGATAGCAGGCGGAGAGAATTTCATCATTCTCATCGAATGCGAAGGCTTGATTCTCTGGTGAGTAAAACTCGGTGAAAAAGGCCAATAAGTTCGCAGAGTACATTTGACTGGCATCATGGGCATACCTGCCAGGGAAGTTTGATGCCCCAACGATGTAAACATTGTCTTTTGTAACAATTTCACCCGGACTGCTGCCTGCCACATTCCCTCCACTTTCAGCCGCAAGATCTACAATCACTGAACCCGGCTTCATCGATGAAACAATCTCTTCTGTAATAATGATGGGAGCAGGGCGGCCAAATAGTTGGGCGGTGGTAATGACAATGTCACTCATGGCACATTGTGTTTTCATCGCCTCTCTCTGCTTACCTAATTGTTCTTCGGTTAAAGACTTTGCATACCCATCCTTGGTTTGTCCAGTTTCCCCAAGATCGATGTCTAAAAATTTAGCTCCCAGTGAATGCACCTGCTCTCTGACCACAGGACGGGTATCAAAAGCATCCACTCTGGCACCCATTCTTTTAGCCGTGGCAATCGCTTGTAAGCCTGCAACTCCAGCACCAATAACAAAGACCCTTGCCGGCGATATAGTCCCAGCCGGAGTCATCATCATGGGAAGCATTTTATCTGACACTTCACTGGCAACCACTACAGAGGCATAGCCGGCAATACTTGCCTGGGAGCTAAGCACATCCATTTTTTGAGCCCGTGTGGTACGCGGCAACATTTCCATACTCACAGCGTCCACAAAATTCGATACAAAGCCCTGAATAAGCTCAGGGTTATTGTAGGGATCAAGATAACCAATAAAGAGCCCACCTTTTTTACATGCACCCACTTCTTCATGCGTCAAGGGACTGACACTAAAAATAAAATCCGAAGATAAGACTTCTTTTCTTGATTGTATGGTAGCACCTGCCTCTACATAAGCTTCATCGGATATCTTAACTGGTACGCCCAATCCGCTTTCAACCGAAACTTCTACTCCTTCCAAGGAAATCAATTTCTTCACTGTATTCGGAACGGCAGAGACTCGGGTTTCCAGCCTGTTACATTCTTTGAGTATTCCTATTGTTGGCATGGGTAAGATGGATAAAGCATATCGATAACAACTAAAAGAATACGACAACTTCCTACCTTCAAGTTTTAAAAAAACACAAATTCCTGTATTTTCATAAAAATAAATATGTCATAAATATATTTATTGGATTTTTACATAAAATTAAACAAGCAATACTGGCGAATTTGCAACTACACGCTTTGTAGTACTTTTTTTTTATATAATTACAAAACGAAAAATCCCAGCACTATCCATAAAAAGAATTTTATAAAAAAACTAGCTACCTGACCCGATCAAAACAAAGTTGAATTTGCACCCAAGTAAGGCAAGACAAAATCCCTCATACCCCCGGCTAAAGCTCATACAGATTTCGAAGGTCGTGTAAGGTTAATGGGCTTGGCGTTTGAAAATCTTTCACCTGTAAAGTGGCGTCGCTAAAGTCATGGCTTAGAGCATATTCACTGGGACTGGCCACACACTTCATACCAGCGGACAAAGCAGCCATCATCCCATGATGTGTGTCTTCCAGGACGACACAATTGTAAGGATCGACACCACATTGTTCAGCCACGAGCAAATAAATGGCAGGGTTGGGCTTTTTTAAGGGGGTATCATCGCCACCACAGAGAGCTTCCAATTTGCGGGTAAAAGAGGTATGGAAAGCGGCATCCAACACCTGATAAGCCGCATTTTTTTCACAAGCTGTACCAATGGCTATGGGGACACCAGCTTTTTCAATTTCAGCAAACAACCTCTGCACGCCCGGCCTTAGCCCCAAAGCCCCAGCTCGTAGGTCGTGGGTGATAAGTTGCAAATATAATTGGGTTTTTCTCAAGTATGTCTCTTCCTTAAACTTCCCATATTCGCTATCAGGCTTATTAAGCCATGAAAAAACTTCCTTTAATTTTCCGCCACCCATGACATTGAGGCGATTCACATAATCCTGCTTGGTCCAGCGGGTATCAAAACCTAACTCTTCAAATAAGCCATTGTAAGCACGGCGGTGATAGTCTTCTGTTTCAACAATGGTACCATCGAGGTCGGAGATTACGAGTTGTAGGGTCATGAAATCTTATCAGTTGGAAAGGCAGAGATCTTTAAAACCTAGATATTTACTGGCATAATAATCATCAAAGTTACAACGCGGCTCAATTTCTCTGACGACCTGGACCATGGCCTTGGAAGTTTCGCCCACTGTTTGATGCCTGTATCCAGCGGCTGCAAGAATAGCGGCACCAAAGGCAGAATTAGGATGTGCAGGTATATGGATGCATTTTTGGTGCACATCCGCCCGGGTCTGTAGCCCAAGTATGCTTTGGGTCGTCCCTCCCATAGCAAACAGCTCACCACCGGTATTGGCACCTAATTGATGCAAGAGGTCAAAAACCATCTTCTCGGTGTAAGCAATCCCTTCCAGGCAAGCTAAATAAAGTCGTTCATCGGTTGAATCTTGAATAGTTTGGAAAGGTTTAAAGTCCTTATCAGCGAGGGGTAATCTTTCCCCCAATCGAACCGAGGGATAAATAAACCCTTTTACTGATAAATCAGATTTCTTCAGAGATTCCTCTATCTGCTCTTCCCTACCCGAAAATTTTTGCCGAATGATTTCTGCACCCGCATTGGAGGCACCCCCGGGCAACCAGATACCGTCGGGGTGCTTATGGCAATAAATCCTTCCTTCTTTATCTGTAATTCGTTCAGCAGATAATCCCTTTACCGCCAGAGTTGTTCCGATGGTAGAAGCCCAATCTCCCAGTTTGCATGCACCCGATGCATAAAAAGCGGCATTGGAATCAGTGGCGCCAGATACGAGGATAATTTCCTGGTTAATACCCCATTTCCTTTGATGAGACTTGCAAACCACATCAAAGCTTTGCCCGGGCGGAATGATCTTTGGTAAATGTAGGGAGTCAATAATTTCATGCTGCCGCCAGCTCTCGCACTCTAAATCAACTCCGGTTTTCATGGCGTTTGTAAAATCAGTTGGGACCTCCACAGTCCCGGCAAGCCAAGCAAATAAAAAATCGGATGAGTGTAAAAACAAGGTATTATCCGGCAAAGACAAATTTTTTTGCATCCAAAGTATTTTCGGCAATGCAAAGGTGGGAGAACAATCACCATCAAAAACATTCTGGCAGAGTTTTGCTTCTTCAGACGCCCGCATATCATTATGCATCATGGCATTTGCCAGTGCTTCACCATCTGGAGAAACGGGCAAAACGGTACCGGATGTTCCATCGATCGAAATCGCTTTTATATTTTCTTTCAACCGGAATGAGAAAATCTTATCTAAACAAATTTCAAATGCCTGGATCCAATCATAAGCAGACTGCTCAGATCTTCCTGCTATCATTGATTGGTTTATGGAATTAAATGGAGCACTAGCTTCAGCCTCAATCTCTCCCTCATCATTGACGACCACACACCTGCAACCACCTGTTCCTAGATCTACCCCTAAGTACGACATCTCATCTACCAATCATTTTATCGATTCCCTAGCGAGTACGAATCGAACAATCAAAATAAAATGGGTGAAACAAGTTGAGTATTTCAAAAGCTTAATTTTAATAAATAGTATGAACAACCTGCCGACAAGCACCACAAACGATTCTAAAAACTATAGAACATTGATTGATGCCCTTCGCTCCACAAGCAAAAGGTTGTCACAGGAAGGAGTCGAGTATCAGTGGGGGCACATGGGGCAATGTAATGCCGGTCACCTTATCCAAACCATCACTGGTATGAGTAGCTACGAAATTGTCGAGACTATCGAATTTAAATTGGATGAATGGTCTGAACACGCCAATGATTATTGCTCGAATTCAGGCTGTAAAGTAGATGACATTTTCCACGAGGTTGAGAAACTCGGGATGTCGCATGATGATGTGGTCAGATTGGAAAACCTATCCGACCCAAAAATTCTTGATAACCTTGTCGGTGGATTTCAGTATCTTGAAAAAAATAACAAACACCATGTGGTCCGCTACATGGAAAGTTATGCAGATTTACTAGAGAAAAGATAATTTCCCTGCTTTGCTCCTTGCCTGTACCTACCCCTGAGTGGTAGGAAAATTCTACTATATGTCCTTGCCGAGTAGAATTCTTATTTCCTTTCTCTTCCTTGGCGTACTTGCTGTCCGTGCTCAGACAAATTTCGCAACCTTCACCGATATCAATGATCCGAATCTTCCCAAAGATTTCAAAATTCAAGGCGAATATGTTGGGGGAGGATATGGTGCCCAAGTTATCGCTCTAGATAAAGGAAACTTCCAGGTAGTTTTGTTCTCAGGAGGCCTACCAGGTGCAGGTTGGGATCAGACTACGAGAAGCTTAATCAGTGGGTCTTTAGTAGAATCAATTGTGTTATTGAGGCATGTAGATGGAAATAGATCTTACTTAGCTGTAGAACCGCTATCGTTTAGCGCAACTGAGAAGTTCCCACCCGTCGGACAGAAGTCCTATTCGGGAAGTATTGAAAATGAAGTAATTACCTTGCTTGGTGAGAATGGGGAAAAACTACATCTAAAAAAAGTAGTAAGAGAAAGCCCGACTCTTGATAAAGCCCCTCCCGCAAACGCAATCCACCTATTTGACGGATCCAATAAAGATCATTGGATTGGTGGCAGATTAGATCCTAAAACTAGACTACTGAATACGGATGGCAGAAATTTGCAGACGAAAAAGAAATTTAACCATTACTCCCTGCATGTAGAATTCATGTTACCTTTCCGCCCATCTGCTCGAGGGCAGCAAAGAGGAAATAGTGGGATTTACAATGTTGATATGTATGAGAATCAAATCCTCGACACATTCGGACTAGAAGGCCGAGATAATGAATGTGGAGGCATATATTCAATCAAAAACCCAATGGTTAACGCCTGCTTCCCCCCTCTATCTTGGCAAACCTTTGATATCGATTTTACCAACGCTCATTCTGATCAAGGAATCAAAATATCCGATGCTAGGATTACCGTAAAACTAAACGGAATCCTCATCCACGATGGTTTTCCTATTCCTCACAAAACAGTCGGTGCCCGGAAAGAGGCAGAAGGTACGCCGGGTGCGATTAAGCTTCAAGGTCATAAAAATCCGCTTCAATTTAGAAATATTTGGATCATTGAAAAATAAGAATTTATAGAATTCTTTTTTTAATTAGTTAATTTCTCATTACAAGATGCCAATATTTGTTTCCTGCATCTATTGATTTCAACTTAAAAAAGAGCTATAATTCTTTTGTAGTGAAAATTCAAAAAAAGGAAGATAAGAAACTTGCCGTCGGCGACTTGGTTGTAGAAAAGAGAATAAAAAAAAATAAAAAAAGAATTGGGGAAGTCATCTTTGTCCGTGAGGGAAGAAGGAGAAAGCTTGAAATGGTGGAACTCAACAAACATGATCTTCGCCCCCTTGAAAAATGCAGTCTAGATGGTCCAAAGATTTTTTCTTTAGATGAAACGGCTTGCAAAAAATTAAACCTTTTACGGTTCAAAGAAAAAAGAACATTTCAACTGGGTGATATTATAAAGTTCAGTAAATGTGGCCGATCCAGGTTTGGTATCCTCACTTCTTTTATTCACCCAGATGGGTTGTACTCTGACTCTTTTGAAAAAGGATACAATGGGAAAGACTTTCTTGAATGCATTGAAATTTTACCCAAAAACGGACTACCACGAAGAGTTGATGAAAGGAACAAACCTCACATTTTCTTAGCCACTCCAGATCATGCAAAATGCTGTGTCATTATTCCCATGGATAAGGAGGGGGGGCTGCGCATCAAAGAAAGATCTTTTTTTGTAAATTGAAGGTCTTACGCTTGTAAGCATATGACAATTAAGTAGCCCCAGCCGTCGCTATTCCTCTTCGATTCTGGCTGTTCCGAAAATACAAAAGTAATAAACCTGATGACAATGAATGATTTTATTATTGTATACAAATCACTCACCAAGCAGGAAAACTGACAGAAGTATCTGCAGATCGGAGCCAATACTTACCAGTTTTTGATCAAACTTTCCCAATATTTATCCAAAGATGTGGAATCTGAGAAAGATTTTACTACCGATGCTTTTTCATCTATAGGATCATGATAAAGAAATTCGATTTTATTTTGAGCCTGGAGCTTTTTGAACAGATAGACTTGAGACTTATTTATACAGACTGGATTTCCGTCTTGATCGACTCCTGCCTTAATCACAGCTAAATTTGCCTCTGACTTTTGGAAAATCGCTCCCATTAAAAAGCTGGTCATTAAGCAAAGTCCAAATCCGATTAATAATTTTTTATTTTTATTCATATCTAATAGGTAATGATGTAAGTAATGATAGATTACAATATTTCTACATAGCACAGCAGGTCTAAAAAATATAGTTCATTCGCACAAGACCGTTGTTAGTCATTATCGAATTTGGGACCAGTAAAGCCTTCCCACTTCTAAAATCCATAAAATTGAATTTCAAACCTTTTCAAGAGAGATCCCAGCCTGAGTTATTCAGGTGGGTCAAAAATGGAACAGAGCGAATTTTATGGTCAGGTAGTACCTTCAATCAGGGATTCTCTCTGCCTATTTTCATTCGTCATCTCAAGAGGAAAGATATCTCTGCTTTTTCTCTTACCGATTCGATGCAACAATTAGTCTCATACGGAGAAATAGTGAGCAAGGTTCCTTCTTCTGCATCTATTTGCAGGGTAATTGTAAATCCACAACTAAGAGGCCGAGGTCATGGACAATATTTCTGCTTTGAATTGATTAATTTTATAAAAAATAAAGGATCCATAAAAACAATTTCTCTCAATACCTTAGCAACCAACAAACAAGCTATAGCTTGTTACCAAAAAGTGGGTTTTCAAATAATGGGGAAACAGCGAAATTCGAAGACCATTCAGTCAAGAGATGTCGATATTGTCATTATGAAAATGTACATTTGAATACCTGCACCGGTCTATACTTTATGGTAAAGCAAATCAAAAAAATTACGGCTAAGGTTGTACTTTCCCATAGAAAACTTATAAACAAACAATGGCTACGATCAAAGTTACAAACCCAGTAAGTTTAAAACCACTTCTTTCTTTTGCATGCCTATTGGTACTGCTTGGGTTATCGAGGCATATTCCACTAGAGTACCCTCAACTTTTTAATTTTACTCCGGCGCTAGCTATTTTTCTTATTTCCGGTGCTTACTTGAAAGGACACCTTGCATGGGTAACTCCCATGCTTAGCGTTATCCTTACTGACTTTGCTCTCTCACACAACTATGGGCTTAGTTTATTTGAACCCTTCATGCTTTCGACTCTTCTATCCTACTCCCTTATTTTTTGCTTCGGTAAGTACACGGGGGGCAATCGTAATCCGCTTTCTTCTGCCTTACATGGTGCCATGGCTGGCCTTGTCTTTCACCTCATTACCTGCCTTTTTGCATGGTGGGTTAACCCAGCTTACACCAAAAGTTTACTAGGGCTTTACCATGCCACAATTTTTGGCGAGCCTGGATATGCACCTGCCTACTTGTTCCTCCGCAACTCCATGCTAAGCACGATCTTATTTACGACTATTTTAGCTTACGCAGCAAATCGCTATTTTTTCCCACAGGTTCAGCACTCTCGCTCTCTTACCCAGGGTGCAGGCAACCCAGGCTAAATTGCAACCTAAACTCTAGACTTGGTGCTTGTCCGCTGTCTAACCGCTTCAAACAAACAAACGCCGGTTGCAACAGATACATTTAAGCAGTCAACAGTACCACTCATAGGTATTTTCATCAACTGATCGCAGTTATCTGCTGTTAGACGTCGGATCCCCGTCTCTTCAGCACCTACAACAAGTGCCAAAGGACCAGTGACATCAACTTCGTAAATAGACAACTTTGCCTGGTCACTGGTACCTACTAGGGTGATCCCTCTTTCTTTAAGTTGCTTCATCACACGAGACAAATTTCGCACCCGCATCAAAAGCAAAGATTCGGCCGCACCAGCGGCAACATGCCGGACAACTTCAGTGAGTCCAGATGATCGATCTGCCGGCATAATCACCATACTTACACCTGCAGCATCAGCGGATCGTAAACAAGCACCTAAATTTCGGGGATCTTGAACCTGATCCAGGATCAGTAAAAAGGGGTCACCTTTCATCCCGTCAAGGGCGTCCAATCCTTCATCTTCAGATAATGTGGAAATCCCGGCATCAGGATTTGCGTGAGTCCTGCGCCCAAGTGCTTTTGAAAAGCGTTTAGCCACGACTAAGATCGGATCAGATTTACTTTCAAAAAAAGAATATTCTACTCGTGAAAGTCAGCACCTTCGGATGTAGCGGTTACATACTCTTTGCGAATACAGAAATTTCCAAATTTCTCACCCTCTTTTTTCTCTTTGGAGTAATCCTCTAAAATAGGTTCAAGGCACTCAAGTATTTCATCATGGGTGATGGCTGGTTTGTACAATTTATTAAGGCGCATGCCATCAAACCCTGCACCGAGATACAAGTTGTACTTACCTGGGGACTTTCCGACGAGGCCAATCTCGCCAAGAAAGGGGCGACCGCATCCGTTGGGACAGCCTGTAGAACGGATAGCAATTGACTCAGACCGAAGCCCTAAACGATCAATAATATTATCAAGATCGTCAATTAAAGTAGGTAAGTAACGCTCACTTTCTGCCAGCGCTAAGCTACATGTGGGCAAGGCTGTGCAGGCAATGGAATTTAAGCGTAAAGCGGAATATGAATTTGGATCCTGTACATCAAACTCAGCAAGAATTCCTTCGATAACTTCCTTATCCGAAGAGGAAATGCGGGCGATTACCAGGTTTTGATTGGCAGTCAACCGAAACTCACAGCTGGTGCTACTTGCAATCTTTCGGACTGCTTTTTTGTCATCTCCTCGCAACCGGCCACCTTCTACAAACATACCGAAAGTCCACAAACCATCAGGGTCCTGATTCCAGCCATAACGATCGGTTGTGGACTCAAATGAAAAATCTTTGGCCGCACTCAATGACCACCCAAGTCGGGAATGTAGCTCCTCGGTGAACCAAGCAGCCCCACGATCTTCAATGGTGTATTTCAAGCGGGCATGCCTGCGATCTGAACGGTCACCATAATCTCTTTGTATCTTTACAACCTCTTCAGCAACTTCAACGACCTGCTCAGGTTTACAAAAGCCGATAACATCAGCAAGGCGTGGGAAAGTCGCAACCTTACCATGGGTCATACCAAGTCCTCCACCGACCAAAACATTGTAGCCAAGGATCTGCTCTCCTTCAGCTATTCCAACAAAGCCGAGACAATTGGTGAAAACATCCACATCGTTCCGTGGTGGAAGAGCGACTGCTATCTTAAACTTGCGAGGTAAATAAGTTTTTCCGTAGATTGGTTCAACTTCGGTTTCTCCAATTGCCGATTTCTCCCCATCGAGCCAAATTTCAGCATAAGCTGATGTACTCGGAGTAAGATGATCATGGATATCCTGAGCAACTTTCAAAGCCTGTCCATGCAACTTTGACTCAAATGGATTGGATGGGCTCATAACATTCCGATTTACATCACCACACGCCGCAAGAGTATCGAGCAAGGTGTCGTTGATCTCTTTCATCGTCTGCTTCAAGTCACTCTTAAGTATGCCATGCAGTTGAAATGCCTGACGAGTGGTGAGCTTGAGAGTACCATCCGCAAATTTATCGGAGAGATCATCTATACCTAACCATTGTTTGGAGGTCGCCACCCCTCCGGGCACTCGTACCCTGATCATAAAAGAAAAAGCTTTTTCTTTCTTTTCTTTGATCAAGCTGGCTCGCTTATCGCGGTCATCCTGCAGATAGGTTCCGTGAAATTTTGTCAGTTGGGCATCACTGGCAGGGATGCTGCCCGTAGACTCATCCTGCAGGCTTTCAATAATCGTACCACGTAAAAAATTACTATCTTCCTTGATAGATTCATTAGCCGATAATTTCTTTTCTTTTTTAGGATCTGATATCATAATACAAGTTTTAATAATGGCATGTTTTTAGAAAAGTGCAAGAAAGCGTACAAGTAATTCCACCATCAGACCAGACGAAGGGATGGGTCAAACGATAGTGCTTGGTCCACATTGTTTAATAAAACACCTGAGTCCGCAAAAGCAGCAAACCCAATCATGGCAGCATTATCACCCGTGTGTTTCTTTTGAGCAGCCAGAAACCTTACACTTTTTTCTTCACACAAATTAGAAAATTCGTGGCGTAATAATTCGTTGTTCGCCACCCCTCCTGAAAGCCCAAAGCTTTTAAATTGTCCCTGATCGATTACGTGCCGGCTTTTTCGTACTAATTGATCTACTACTGCTTGCTGAAAAGAAGCACATAAATCGGGCTTGGCTCGATAAATCTCTTGGTTACTCCAACCTTTTATTTTATATAACAGGCTTGTTTTTAGGCCAGAAAAACTAAATTTCAGCTCCTTTTTTCCTGGGAAAGCTCGAGGGAAATCATACATGTTTGACTTACCCTCTTTGGCCACAACCTCCATTTTTGCACCCCCAGGGTAAGGAATCCCAAGCAATTTTGCCCCCTTATCTAAAGCCTCTCCTGCGGCATCATCTACTGTCTCGGCGATGACTTTAATTTTCCGCGTTTCAGTAAGTTCAAACAGCAGGGTATTCCCCCCTGAAACAAGCAGACCAAGATGGGGCAGGACATTCCCCCAAGGTAGTTGTCCATTGGAGATTTCCTGCATGAAAACAGAAAAAGCATGACCACGTAAATGATTGGCTCCAAAAACTGGAATATTCCAAATCAAGCCTAGAGACTTGGCAAATGTGATCCCCATGCCTAAGCATCCCACTAGCCCAGGACCCCGAGTGACCACAATCCTGGTAACAATCGTAGGTAAATCAAATTCAGACAAAGCAAGACCGAGAAGAGGGATGAAGTTATTGAGATGTTCTCCTACTGCAAGGTCAGGTACCACACCGCCATATTCCGCATGTTTTTCGATTTGGGTATGCAACCACTCTCCGAGCACTTCACCCTGTTCCGACACAAGGGCCAAGGCAGATTCATCACAAGAACTTTCAAAAGCTAACCACATAAAGAGAATTTATCTTACTTATTTCGATTCATTACCCTTTGGATTAAGTAAAAGGGTTCGAGCTTTAAGCAATTGCTTGTCTTGTATTTTGGTAAAACCAAACAAATCAAAAAATTTCTTCCCCATAGGGGCACCCGCTGCATGTCGTTGTAATCTTAGCTTGGTCTGATTCTCATCACTACAGGGCACATGATGTTCTGGCTGAATGCCAGTTTCGTGAATAGTTGTACCGTCCGAGAAAAAATACATTGCGGTGGTAAGTTTCATTCCCGTGCCACCAGTAAGGGAGAAAATGGTTTGCACTGATCCCTTTCCGAAGCTTTTCTCCCCAACCAGCATAGCTCTCCCTGACTTGGACAAGGCACCTGCGACTATCTCCGAAGCACTGGCACTGCCTTCGTTTAGCAAAATGGCAATGGGTATATCTAGATATGGTCCATTTCCCTTACTCTTAAAAACACGTTTTTGCCCCTGACCTCTTCCTTTTACTGTTACAATAGATTCACCTTCATGGACAAACAAGGAAGCAACTTCTATTGCTCCAGAAAGCAATCCTCCAGCGTTATCACGAAGGTCTAATATCATACGTTTCATTCCCTTTTCCTTGAAAGACCCGAGTGCTTTCTTTACCTCATTACCAGTTTTTTCAGTAAATTGTACGACATGAATATAAGCCGTTCCATTATCATCGAGGTTCGATATATCTACACTGGAAATTATAATCTTCTTTCGGGCAACCTCTACATCTTTGATCTCACCAAGTAAGCTCTCAGCTGAGATTTTAACTTTTGTACCCGGCTCCCCCTTTATTCGGTTACTTATTTGCTCAAGGTCTTTCCCTTCTACACTTAGATCATCAACTCGTTGAATAATATCACCGACTGCCAAGCCTGACTCAGTGGCAGGGCTTGCTGGGAAAACCCGGGTTATGACAACTCCTCTATCATCTAAACGAATCATAATGCCAACCCCGACATAAGTGCGATGAGTGTCGTCGTGAAACATGTCATATTCAGTCTGACCAAAATATCGTGAATGCCGGTCAAGCTTACTTATCATACCCTGAATTGCCTGGTTGGTTAGCTTGATCATGCCGGATTCATTTTGATCGACATACTCAGCATTTACCAACCGTAGTGCTTCCTCAAACTTGGAAACAGAGTGCCAATAATCAGGTTTAAAAAAAGTCCGCAGGGATGGATTTATCCATAGATTGGTTAAACCAAACCCAATGATCCCGCATAACAACCACACGGGAAGAATGATCCACCAATTTAATCGCCGTCCTGTTTTTCCTCGCTTAATCATAGGCATGAACATTTTGTTATAACAGATGACATTGCTATCGACAACCATTAGCGAAAGATTGGTTTCATCCCTAACCAAACAATTGGACGACCAAAACACACTTCCGCTTGACTCCTTTATTCACTGGGCCCTTTACGACCCCGAGAATGGCTATTACAAGCAGCAAAGAAAAAGAGTCGGCAAGTCGGAAGAAAGTGACTTTTACACTTCCTCCTCATTCCATAAGTTGTGGGCCAAACTCATCCTTGCATCCAGTATAAAACTACTGGGTAAGGAGAAAAGTAATGAATATGTATTTGTTGAAATTGCAGCGGAACCAGAAAGTTGTCTCTTCTCCGATACAGAACATCCATTTTCATCCTACAAAGTAATCCGTTTGGGCGATGATTACGAAATTCCCCCTCTCGCTGTGGTCTACTCCAATGAATGGCTTGATGCCCAACCATTCAAAAGATTTTCTTACTCGAAGCAGATGGGGGGTTGGTGTGAACATAAAGTGAAGCTGGAAAAGTCAACCATTCGAGAATTTATAACAAATACTCCCATCAGTCTTAAGGAAGTAATGCCAGCTGGGAGAGAAGAGCAACCCGAGGATGGATATACTATCGATTGGCCCACTGGAGCCCATCAGGCATTACTCAAATTAATTCAATCATCAGACTGGAAAGGTATTTTTATTACCTTCGATTATGGTTTTGGTACTAAACGCGAAATTTTGGAAAATAAACCCATGGGGTCAGGTCGGGCTTATAAAAACCATGTGCAATACAATAATATCCTTAAATGGCCAGGCGAACAGGATATTACCTGCCATCTTTGCTGGGAACATATTATGGAACTCTTGGGTCAGAACGGGTTTCAGAATATTTCAAATCATTCGCAAGAAAGCTTTCTTATGAAACATGCACCGGGCCAGCTTGAGAAAATCATCAGCCAAGGTACCCAAGCTGAGATAAATAAAGTTAAAGAGCTGATCCACCCCCATTACCTGGGACAAAAATTTCAGGTAATAACAGGAAGAAGGTAAATCTTTACCCTAGGGTAATTTAGGACCTAGAGAGTTTGCCATTTCGTAAGGGCATCCGATTTCATACATTCTCCTAATATCAGACTCCGGGGATGCAGTGTTCAGAACCACAAACTCATCAACACTGCCATGCAAAACAATATCTTTGGATAAAGAACTATTTTTACCAAAATGACCAAGCTGAGAATTAGCAAAGGATATGGGCGTACTCCCTTTGATTTGTTCATGGCTGAAGGGACGACCATTAACAAAATGACTTACTCTTTTTGAACCAAGATCATAAGTCGTTACCACATGCATCCACTTGCCCAACCTTTCCTTTCGAAACGCAACCGCTGATTGATAAGTATCTTTGATCGATCCCCGAAAAACCTCGAGCACGACCTGCCCTTTCCCATTTACATACCAGGATGCGGAACCACTGGTAGCATTGTTCGAGCATAAAATCGGAGATATGTTATCCTGCAATTTATCAATTTTAATCCAACTACAAAGCGTAACTGTTGGAAGTTTTTCATGAAAATTTAAACGAACGCGATCGTTTTGCCTTTCAAAAGAAAGGGCTCCTTTTCCCGGCCACCTTCCCTCACTCCACTTACAGCCAATGATCGCACCATTAAGATGACTTTTTTGCGGGCCCGCTTGGTTTTGCAAAACCCTGGTCCACGAAGATTGGTTATCAAATGAATAATAAAGAGAAGTATTTGCATTTTGTGAGAGCTCCTTACTCAATTCCAACCATGCTGCATGCCTCACCTGCGACTCTTCCTTGGACCGATATGCCAAATCAGCTGTACCAAGAAAAGGTTCACTTGGCATCTCTACCCAGTTAGCGTAGCCCAACGGATCAACAAAAAGAGCCTCACCCCCAGAGATTTCTCGAGTGACTTCTTCATCACTGTCATTTTGTCCACGGTATAGCACATTTCCCTTGTAAACAAAGATTTCTGTTGAACCACCTAGATGCACATTAAGTCCAAACTCGGTACCAAGATCAATCAACCTACCCTTGGGTAAGTTCACTGTAAACCCACGAGCAACTTGAGGTACCGTTGCACGAAGTTTACCCGTGGAAAGCTTTCCTTCATTAGAATTAAGAATTTGAAAGTCAACCGGGCCTTCCAAGATTACGGTGGAACCTTGCAGAAACTCCAACTGGACCAGCCCTTTTGTAATTTGCAATCTTGATAGTTCAAGGGTGGTCCCAAGCTGGGGACGAAAACCCGTATCCTTTGACCACTCAACTCCTACAGACTTCGTTAAAACGGCAACAGTATCATCAGTCGTGATGACCTTCTCCGGCTCAAACACGATTTCATTGTCAGACAGGGCAGTATAATCAGCAAGCGGGGTCTCAGAATCAAAGGAGAAAAAGATATAAAAACCTACCGCAAAAATGGCAGCGGCGGCAAGAATCGGAGAAGCAAAACCTACCACTTTGCCAGCAATTGGAAACTTAGAAACCTGATGTTCTTCATCGCCGGCAAGTAGCTCATCAGCATAGTATTTCAAACTTGCAGACATTTCAATAAACCGGATGTAAAAGTGTCTTGCTTCCTCCGAGTTTTCCAAGAGGTATTGGAGCCTTTCTTTTTCCTTAATTGACAGATTATTTTCTACAAGGCCGTCAAAAAGGTCGTGAAGCTCGATAATCTCATTATCTGATAACTTCATTTGGCTTGCTCCGTGGATAGTTCAAAGGTCACGCAATCAAAAAGTACTTTCCTGATTCGATTTAAAGCTTTGTATGCACCCTGTACAGTTCGGCCGCATGCGTGTGCGGCGGCGGTTACATTCTTCCCGGACTCGTACCGGGTTAAAACCATACGCCGGTCACGCTCGTTTAATTTCTTCAAACACCGGGATAATGCATAATGCCTTTGATCTAGTTCTTCTTCCATGTTCCCATGGGTTTGAGAAATTACATCCATAACTTCTTGGTTGAATACAACCTTGGACATCGCAAACTTCTTGCGGGCTGCTCTGACTTTCCAATAAGCAATTTGGCAAGCCCAAGAGTAAAAATTAGTACCCGTTTGAAAATCCTGAAATTTTTCGCAAATGGTCAGACTGGTCTCTTGTAGAATGTCATCTGCATCGCTCCTCGATGGTACAAGAGTGTGAATGTAAGCAAACAATCTGCGCTGGTACTTCATCATAAGTTGTACTAACTCAGCGGAGCGATTATCAGAAGAGGAGGGCATAAAAAATAGGTTCTAAGCAGCTTGTTGGGATAAACCAGAAGATTCTGTTTGTTTATCCTGCTTTTTTTTACCAAAACTCTCAAACTTATTTAATCCCCGCCGGGACACTTCTCTCATCGCCTTATCCAAATTTTTGGAAGAGAGTTTCACCAGACGAGTTTTGGAGCGAGCTAGTTTACCTGCTTTAGGTTCGGTGGCTTTGTAAAAAAGCAATCCATTGGGAGATTGAAACAAGCGGGGCGCAATTTCCTTATTTTCCTTACGCCTTCTCTTCAATCTTTTAAGGCTGTTGGACGGGTGATTCGCAGAGCCTTCGCTGTCATCACGGGCTAGATCACCATCAGCTTGCTCGATGACCCGGACAATTGTTTGGTCATCAAGGTACTTATTATTCAAGTCATTACAGGCAAAATCTTCATGATAAACAACTTCATTAAAAGGATCATTTATCGTCATAATTTTATTGGCTGGACCAAGCACACCTTTAAAATCCTTCCAGAACCATTGGACCGCCTTTTGCACCGCTTTTTTGCGACTGTTGCCATACATTGCTTTTTTGGCGACAAAGATCCTATCTGGACTTAACCTCGCTTCCAGTAAATATTTGGTATCATAAATGAGGCTGAAGTAATCTTCGTAAGAAATAAGTAGAGTTATTTCATACTTTTGGAAATCATTGACTTTCATCATAGCTTTTTTCTCCTTTTAGGCGTTGGAAGTGTGTGGTTAAAACAGATGAAACCATATAGCCCAGAATCTACACCTTAGGACACAAAAACTGAAAATTTACCAATACTTTGGATATAAAAACTGAAAAAGAAGGAATTTTATTCTTATTGAGACAGCAGCTCCTGAATTTCCTTTGTTAACTTTTCGGCTACATTTGCAGAAAACCCAACATGGACACTGTGCACTTTACCGCTTTGATCGATCACCACTGTTTGCGGTATCCCTTGCACATGGAATAACTTACCCAAAGCATTTTCAGGATCAAAGCCGACCGTTAAATGTTCTAATTTTTTCGCTCTGAGAAAAGTATTAATCTGCTTCTTAGACTCTCCTTGATTGATTGCAAATAGCACGACTTCTTCATCACCCAATTTTTTCACAACTTGGTCAACAATCGGTAAGCCTTTGACGCAGGGCCCGCACCATGATGCCCAAAAATCAAGCACCACCACTTTACCTTGCAAGGCAGGCAGGCTAACTGTCTTATCATCGAGAAGCCGAATTTCAAAGGGTGGGGATGGTTTTGTAACAAGAGATTGGGGGGAGTAAGGGATATTGGCCGGTGTCGTATTTGCTTGCTTTGCTGCTGATTCTATTTGAGCAGCAAATTCATCCAAGTCAGATGGTAAGACCTCCACACGCACGAAAACTTCTTTGCCTTTTGCTTCCGTTTTGATGCGGCTAACAATCGATGAAAACTGAGCCCCTGCTTGTTGAGCCATAGATAATTGGGCCATACCAAGTCCGCCTTGCACCACAGTCCATAGTCCAAGTGCAGACTGAGAGTCCTGGCAATGTACACAAATCTCAACCCCTAAAGATTCCCCGCGGAAACTGAAAGAAAAACCGACTTCACGAATCCCCTTCATCGAATTTGACAGACCAGCAAGCAGGGGAGCCTGGGGATTAGGCGAAAATTCTGGTCGATCCCACAAAGCGGGGTCAATTTTCATAGCAAAGCTAATTTGCCTGTCTTCTGCCATCGCCTCTGATACCTCAAGTACAGGGCTTAATTCATTACCTGACATAGCATCGAGCACATTATTTTTCACTCCAATAAAAACATTGGATACTTTTTCCCCTTCCATTAGACCAAGCATTAAATCAGCATGCTTTTCATCACTTACATGAGGGAAAGCATCCTTCAAAGAATCTGCTGGTATAAGGATTGTGGTCTGAGTACCCTTTCGAATCTTGGAATCTTCTGCTTTTTCTCTCACATCAGCTCCACTTTTTTCTTCTAACTGATCGAGAAGATAACCAATCAAATCATCCGATTTAATCGATCCCTTTATTTGCATTGAAGTGAAGAAATCCACATGGGTGCCCAATGTGGGTGTACCAACTTTTTCTATACCATCCAATGCCTCTACCCGAAAGTCTATTGCCTCGACATCTTCGGGTTTTAAGCCCGTTAGTTTTTGGATTTTCAGAAAACCCTCATCCGTTTCCATGGTATTCAAGCTTTGTGAAATCGCTGGGTACTTTTCTTCAATAAGCTTATAAAATCCGCTATCTCGAATTTTATCCAGGTTGACTTGAAAAAATAAGACAAAAGAAAAAAGAAAGGGTGATGCACTCATAAGTAGTTGATTAGGGCAGAAATAAGGAAAAGGAATTAATTATACTTAAAACGGTAAACATTGGTCTCGCGCGTGACGAACCCAAGTTTTTTGTAGAGTTGATTTGCAGCCTCCCTGGAAGGTCGCGAGGTAAGATCTACACTCGTTGCACCACTGTTCTTGGCCACACCTAGTGCATGATTCATCAGGGTTACCCCTACCCCCTTCCCCCTTGCGCTTTGATCGACAACCACATCCTCAACCCATGCTTTGGTACCTGTTGGGATAGAAAATAAAACTAAGGTAAGCATTCCCAAGACTATGTCCTTTTCTTGGGCTAAGAAAAGTTTTGTTGTGCCTGTCTCTACGATCTTTCTCAGGTGAACTTCGTTTATTACGGTAGCAGACTGAGATAGTTGAGGGATTAAATTATTGATTACCCCCAATGTTTTCTCATCTGCCGCAGATACTTCAAATACATCAATCATTATTTACTAAAATTATGTATCTTAAAAATGCATGCCCGATATAGAAAAGCGAGGGCGTAATCATAGAGTTTAGGATAATTGAGTGCAGAACTGACCTAGAATTTTAAATCGAGGAAAAGCCCAAGAGGTTTGCAAAAGGCACTATCAAAAATTGAGGAATGGAAAGATAGTTATTACGCAATAATATCTTTGACCACATGACCATGAATATCGGTGAGGCGAAAGTCCCTGCCCTGATACCGATAGGTAAGCTTTCGATGATCAATCCCAAGGAGATGCAAAATTGTAGCATTTAAGTCGTGAACATGCATGGTATCTTGGGTCCAATGGTCAGACTTTGGGCGAATAATATTACCATCTCGATCGGTCAAATTATACCCGTATTCATCAGACTGTCCATAAGTGATCCCCGGCTTAATTCCTCCACCCGCCATCCAAGTGGTAAAGGCACGGGGGTGATGATCGCG
>JAQWWZ010000055.1 GCA_029254745.1 Opitutales bacterium
AAGCGAGCAGCCCTCCAAGCAAACTTAAATAAAGGACAACAGCTACCGCTACAAATACTTTCATAAATGTATAAAAAAATCTTTTAATTGGTTAATCAAGAATTAAATCGGGGTGCCCAGATCAAAAAAAATTTTATTACCTACATACCCTCCCCCTATTATTGTAATTTCGAGGAAGAGAAGATGCGAACGACAGGGGAAATTTTTTATGTTTAAAAGGACTTGTTTCAACAGGGCGATATACTTACACGCTACCCGACCTGCAGATTGCGATACCGAGTTTAAGATACTTTTACCTGCCCATGGGTAATATTATTTTTCTTGTATCTATTTGATCGATGAGCTTGCCCCATAGATTACGAATATATAGGGGTTCAGAAATGAAATATTTTGTTTACTTACACTGGCTAAGCCTTCTTTTTTGCTCCATCCATGCTGAAGCTACCCAAAAGGATGCCACCCCAAATGTAATCCTGGTTCTGGTCGATGACATGGGATGGATGGACCTTAGCTGCCAAGGTTCTGGCTTTTACCGCACCCCCCATGTCGACAGGTTGGCCAAGGAGGGTATTCAATTTACAGATGGGTATGCTGCTTCCGCAGTGTGTTCCCCCACCCGAGCCGCTATACAGACTGGTCGCTACCCTCACCGTTTGGGGGTGACGGACTGGATACGGGCCAGCTTTCAACGCAGAAATACAGGGACCCAAAAAAAGAGCCCGACCGAGTATGTCGGGGGTAAGAACCAAAAATTACTCTGCCCGCCCAATCCCTATTGGATGGAAAGCTCGGAAATCACCATCGCGGAGACCCTCCGGGAAAATGGTTACAAGACGGCATACATCGGGAAGTGGCATTTGGGAGATAAAGCCTGGTATCCTGAAAAACAGGGCTATGACCAAAACTTTGGCGGCTGTGATTACGGCCAACCCCCCACTTTTTTCGACCCCTACAATATCCCTCTTCATAAACATCCTAGTCTTCGTAAGGGGATTTATAATCTCCCGGGCCGAAAAAAAGGGGAATATTTAACCCATCGGGAAGCGGATGAGGCGGTGAAATTAATTAACCAATGGAAAGACCAACCCTTTTTTATACAAATTTCCCACTACGCGGTACATACGCCAATCCAGGCCATTCAGACTGTGGCTGACAAATATAAGTTTAAAAAAGGCAAAACGGAGACCAACCGGAAGTATGCCGCCATGGTGGAATCCATCGATGACTGCATGCGGGATATACTGGCCGAGCTGAAAAAGCATCAACTGGATGAAAACACCCTGATCATTTTCACCAGCGACAATGGTGGGCTGGACCGCAACGGGGACCCCACTGACAACGCCCCCCTGAGGAGTGGTAAGGGGTATTGTTATGAGGGAGGGATTCGCGTGCCCTTTCTCGCCCGCTGGCCGGCGAAAATACCGGCCGGGCAAAAAACCGACTTCCCGGTTTCTTCGATCGACCTCTTCCCGACCATCATGGAAGCAACCCGTACAGATCTTCCCAAGGACCACCCGATTGATGGATTATCTCTGCACACCCTTGTAAGCAGTGGGGGAAAGAAGAGCCCAAAGCGGGAAACCCTAATCTGGCACTTCCCCCATTACCGCCATGCCCCCGGCCCTTACTCGATTATTCGGAAGGGAAATTTTAAACTGATCAAGTTTTGGGAAGGCATCCATGAACTTTATGACCTGAAGAACGACTTGAAGGAAGCCCATAATCTCGCAGCAAGCAACCCTGCCTTGGTCAGCAGATTGGATAGTGAACTTGTGGCACAGCTACAAGCAGATGGTGCCAAACTGCCCAAAAATAACCCAACCTATAAATAGAGTGTAAGAATATTTTTTGCCGGCTAAAAATAAATGGTTTCATGTCATAATTCCTTCAATCCAATCTATTACTACTCTATTAACTCTTTCTTCTGATCATCTGAAAACTTTACTTAGAATCCCTGCATTCCTTATCTGCTTTATCTTCTCCTCTCATGGGTTGTGGGGCAAGGTTGACTTTAATCGGGAAATCAGACCGATTCTTTCCGACAAGTGTTATAAGTGCCATGGACCGGATGCAAAGAATCAGAAATCTGATTTCCGTCTGGATTCATTTGAGGAAGCAATCAAGGAACATAATGGTTTCCTGGGGCTTTCCCCGGGTAGTTTGGAAGATTCTGAAATCCACTGGCGTATCCACAGCGATGACCCCATCGATATCATGCCACCCCCTGATAGCAAACTTCCCCTGACGAGCAAGGAAAAGAAGTTGCTGGATCAATGGATAAAAGAGGGGGGAGAATATGAAAAGCACTGGTCCTTTCAACCCCTGCCTTTATCTGTAGAGATTCCAAAGTCTGATCATCCCAGCCCCAAGAATGAAATTGATCATTTCATTGCCCATGCCCTAAGTAGTTCTTCCCTGTCTCCCAGTGCTGAAACGGATAGAGCAACCTGGTTGCGTCGGGTGACTTTTGATTTGACCGGTCTCCCCCCCACCCTGCAAAGCCTTGATACTTTTCTGTCTGACTCCTCCAAAGATGCCTACGAAAAGGTGGTGACTCAATTGCTTGGCACCGATGAATATGCCGAACGTATGACCTCGGAATGGTTGGATGTGGCACGGTACTCGGACACTTATGGCTACCAGGTAGACCGAAACCGCAATGTTTGGCAATGGCGGGACTGGGTGATTCAATCCTTTCGCAAAAATCAACCCTACAATGAGTTTGTAACCGAACAGATTGCCGGAGATCTTATACCGGGTGCATCGCGGGACCAAATCCTCGCAACCTGCTTCAACCGTTTGCACCCTCAAAAAGTTGAAGGAGGCAGTGTGCCTGAAGAATTCAGAATCGAATACGTAGCCGATCGGGTGCACACTTTTGGTACCGCCTTCCTGGGGCTAAGTTTTGAATGTACCCGGTGCCATGACCACAAATACGACCCGATTACCCAGAAGGATTACTTTTCCCTGTCCGCGTTCTTCAACAATATTGATGAAGCGGGGCTCTACTCTTACATGACCCCATCTGTACCCACACCGACCCTGGAACTGGGAAATTTACCCAGTGATCATGCGGTAAAACAGGCAGAAGCAGATTTACAAAAGACAATAAAATCTGAGGATTACCGGAAGCAGGCACAAAGATGGCTGGAATCGATTGGACGGGAATCCATGGGGCATGCGTTATACTTTTCCAAGGACTTCCCTCCCAATCCCGCTGAACCACTTGATCTGTTATCCTACGCTCCCTCCCTTTGGCTGGACGCCAATGAGCCCAATGCCACATCCACGCAGTGGTATGATAAAAGTGGAAATAATAATCATGCCACCAAGCATGCTTCCCCCACTGTGCAAACCCACAAACCAAGTGGATTGAAAGTAATGAAATATCAGGCCAACAAATTGGATTTTCATGAGTTTGAGGAAATCAAAAATATACGCACTGTATTTTGGGTAGTGAGCAAAACTGCGGGTAATTCGGGCTCCCTTTTATCTCATTCATCTCTCTATCATTTCTATTCGAATGGAAGCAAATTCTGGCATCCCAATCATACCCATGAACATGTTAAGAAAGGGAAACTCCGCATCAATGGAATCGCGGGCAATGAAAACTCTGTCTACCCAAATTCTTTGGCTGTGGTCTCTCTTGTAACCACAGGGGATGTGACCGCCAACCGTCTGGGACGGGACCGAAATCATGGGGGTAAACATAACTGGGATGGTGAAGTGGGAGAATTGCTCGTTTTCTCCGAACCACTGGCACAGGCAGATATTGAAAAGATTGAAAAACACCTTACCCAAAAGTGGAAAATCAATCACAAGAAAAAAGAACGGTACGGTCCCCCCCTAGCCTACCTATCTTTTGACAACCGCAACGGAAACCAATACCCCAACTCCGCAAACCCAGCCAAAAATGCTTCCACCAACCATAACAATAAAGAAGTCTCCGGAAAGTTTGGGAAAGGCATTCAGTTTTCTGGGGATGACGGAATGTCATTCCCCGCCGAATTTGGAAACTTTACCCGCCACCAGACTTTCAGTATGGCTTTTTGGATAAAACCCACCCAATTGCTGGATCGTGCTGTGGTGGTCAAGCGATCCCAGGCATGGACAGATGCTGGAAGTCGCGGGTATGAAATCCTTATCGAAAACGGGAAACTATCTCCTGCATTGGTTCACTTTTGGCCGGGCAATGCCATTCGGGTTCGCTCCAAACATATACTTCCCGTCAATGAGTGGACCCATGTGGCACTTACCTATGACGGGTCCAGCGAGGCAAGAGGATTACAACTCTATGAAAACGGGAATTTGGCCGAAATTGAAATTGTACGCGACCACCTCACCCGCGAAATCACCGGGGGCGGATCCCCCTTCCTTGCCTTTGCCGAAAGGATGAGAGACCGTGGTTTTAAAAACGGAATAATAGATGAATTTTTTCTTTACGACCGGGTGATTGCTCCGTCCGAGATTGGGAAACTTGCCGGGGTAACCCAAAAAGTAAACCCCGAAGATGAAATTTCCATCTTCTTTCAAGCCGCTCATCCAGAAAGCCAAGCGAAGTTCCTTGGCCTCGAAAAAGCCAGAAAAGCTTGGGGAGATAAAAGACAAAAGCTTCCGGAGATTATGGTTATGAAAGAAATGCCGGGTCTTCGAGAAACCCACATTTTGGAACGCGGGCACTATGCGAACCGTGGACAAGTAGTGCACCGGGCATCACCCGAGGTTTTACCCTCACTCCCCGAAGGCACACCCCTTAATCGCCTCGGTTTAGCCAAGTGGTTGACTTCATCTGACCATCCCTTAATGGCCCGGGTAAGCGTTAACCGTTATTGGCAAATGATTTTTGGCCAGGGCATTGTGGCCACCTCCGAAGACTTTGGTCTGCAAGGGAAACCACCGAGTCATCCCACTTTGTTGGACTGGCTGGCACGGGACTTGATTTCATCCAATTGGAACATGCATCACTTACTTAAAAAAATGGTCCTTTCCCATACTTACCGCCAGAAAAGTAAAATCCTTCCACCCATGGCCGAAACAGACCCAGAAAATATTTTGCTCAGCCGGGCACCCACTTACACCTTACCCGCAGAAATGATCCGAGACAGTCTTCTCGCTCATAGTGGTCTGCTTCACAGAAAGATCGGCGGACCTAGTGCCAAGCCCTATGACTTAAAAGTTTCCTTCAAACCAATAAACCCGGACAGTGCCCCCAATGTTTACCGGAGAAGTGTTTACACCTTTTGGAAAAGGACTGCCCCAACACCTGTGATGATGGCTATGGACGCATCCAAGCGGGACGTGTGCACAGTACGCAGAGAACGCACAAGCTCGCCCTCCCAGTCTTTGATCATGCTCAATGGAACACAATTTGTGGAGGCGGCCCGGGCGACTGCCGACTCTTTGGTGCAAACTCATGGCAATGCCAATCCTAGACCTTTAATCGAAGAGGCTTTCCACAACCTTACAAGTCGGAAACCGAGCCCCGAAGAGAATAACATTCTATTGCGGTTGCTGGAAGAGCAACAGTCTTACTTCACGGATTCCAACAATTCTAAAAAATTCCTGGAGGTCGGTTATCACAAACCAAAATCAAAAGACCTCAATTATTTAGCAGCGGTCACAAGCTTGATCTCTGCCCTAATGAATTTCGATGGGACTCTTTCAAAAAGATAGGTAAAGAAATGAATCAAAATAAATGCACCGGCTCTGAATCTCCACTTGGTTTGACAAGGCGCAACTTCCTGAACCGTTTTGGGGGAGGACTGGGCGGTTTAGCTCTGGCTAATATGCTTCATGCAGAATCTGGCACTGGTCTCCACCACCCCGCCAAAGCAAAACGCGTAATTTATCTTTTCCAATCTGGCGGGCCCTCTCAGATTGATTTATTTGACCACAAACCCAGGCTTATCAAGGAAACTGGAAAGGAGCTACCTGACTCCATCCGAAAAGGGCAAAGACTAACTGGCATGTCAGGCAACCAGGCAAGCTTACCTCTCGTGGGCTCTCCATTCAAATTCTCCCAACACGGAAAAAGCGGACAATGGATCAGCGAACTTCTGCCCAACACCGCAAAAATTGCCGATAATATGTGCATTGTAAATTCGATGTACACCGAAGCGATTAACCATGGTCCAGGGGTTACCTTTATGCAAACAGGTTCGCAGCTTCCCGGTCGTCCGAGCATGGGAGCTTGGCTATCCTATGGTTTGGGCTCTTTAAACGAAAACCTTCCTGATTTCGTAACTTTGGTGACCAAGAATAAGAGTGGTCAGCCCTTGGTTTCAAGGCTTTGGGGGAGTGGTTTTTTGCCTGGCAAACATGCCGGTACTCGCTTCCAGTCAAACAAGGATGCCATCTTATACCTCAACCGCCCCGATGGTGTGTCGCGGGGTAGTCGGAGAAGTGTACTAGACGGGCTCAAAGAACTACATAAAATACAACTTGAACGCACGGGAGATGAAGCTCTGGAAACCCGTATTGCCCAGTACGAAATGGGGTTTCGCATGCAAAGCTCCATCCCGGATGTAACCGATATCAGCAAAGAACCCAAGTCCACCTTTGATCTTTACGGAGAGGATGCGAAAAATCCTGGAACTTTTGCCGCCAATTGCCTGCAGGCCAGGAGATTAGCTGAAAAAGATGTTCGGTTTATACAGCTCTACCATCAAGGCTGGGATCAGCATGGTAATTTGCCGGGTGGGATCAAAAAACAATGCAAAGAAACCGACCGTGCATCTTATGCCCTCGTGCATGACCTTAAACAAAGAGGCTTGCTCCAAGATACTTTGGTCATTTGGGGTGGAGAATTCGGGCGCACAAACTACTGCCAAGGAAAATTTAACTCATCCAACTTCGGACGGGACCACCATCCCAGAAATTTTTCAACCTGGTTTGCGGGAGGCGGTGTAAAGCCTGGCATAACCTATGGGTCCTCCGACGATTATTCTTACAATGTTGCCGAAAACGGGGTTCATATCCACGATTTCCATGCCACGATCCTTCATCTTCTAGGTATTGATCATGAACGTCTTACTTTTAAGTATCAGGGCCGGCATTTTCGCCTTACGGATGTGCATGGTCACGCAGTAAAACCAATCTTAAGCTAAGCTTTCAAGTTCATTTCCTTCAGATACGATCAATTTCGGACCTGCTTCCATAATATTTCTTTGTAGAAATAGCTGAAAATCAATTTTTATGAGCCGCATAGTGAAAATTCATTTGTGAAGCACTCAAAAACAATCAAAATGGTTCATTTGATTAAAATCTTATTTATCACAAATACTATACACCGATATATGAATCCATCGATTTTACTTACCACCGTACTGCTCTTACTGGGAAATTTTACTGTTTTTGGGAAAATGAATCCCAATCAGGGAGATGTTATTTCTCTCGTGGGGACAGGGATGGGGTCCAGAATGATTCATTACGGTCACTTTGAGACCGAGCTTTACCTTCGGTTTCCTACCCTTGATCTCACTATCCGCAATCTTTGCGATGAAGGAAACACTCCTGGTTTCAGACCACACCCCAGCCGTAACCAAGAGGAGCAATATGCATTTCCCGGTGCCGAAAAGTTCATCCATAAAGACCTTTTAGCATCCACCCGACCCGCAGGCTTTTTTGACACGCCAGACGAATGGCTTTCCCGTCTGAAGAGCAACACAATCCTTTGTTTTTTTGGGTTCAATTCATCCTTTGATGGCATCCATCAATTACCCCGATTCAAGAAAGAATTGGATGCCTTCATACGGCACACAAAATCTATGCCATATGCCGGTCAAACGCCGAACATTGTTTTGATATCCCCCACCGCTATCGAATCACTACCTGGGATTACGGACGGAAAAGTGCAAAATCGAAACCTGAAAGCTTACACCAATGGAATAAAGGAAGTTGCCGTCCAAAATAATATCCAGTTTGTCGACGCCTTCTCGCCATCGGTTGAGTGGTACCAAGATGGAATACCCCATTCAATCGACGGGGCATTATATAACGACCACGGATACCAAAAGCTCGCTTCATTTCTAGTGGATGCCATTTTTGTAAAAACAAAACCAAACGAAAACCTCCGTTCTAAGATCCACCCTCTTGTAATGGACAAAAACTTTTTTTGGCTCAACGATTTCAAGGTTCCCAACGGTGTCCATATTTACGGTCGCAGGTACAACCCTTTTGGTCCTCAAAATTATCCCTACGAAATTGAAAAGACTCGAGAATATACCGCGAACCGAGACCTAAAGATCTGGGCATCCTTGCAAAATAAAACTCTTGATTTAGCTGGTGAAGATAGCAAGACATCAAAATTACCCGTCGTCCCGACCAACTACCTTCCTCCCAAGAAAAACAGTAAAAACGGCAATATCGAATATACCCCGGGTCCAAAGGCACAAACGAAGATCAAAGCAGCAGCAGGCTACAAAATCGAACTGTTTGCTGATGAAAGTACATTTCCAGATCTAGCCAACCCAGTCCAAGTCTCTTTTGATAACAAAGGCCGCCTGTGGGTGGCGACGATGGCAAGCTACCCTCACTACCGGATTGGTGATCCTTTACCCAGGGACAAGCTCATCATTTTGGAAGACACAAATAATGACGGTAAAGCGGACAAGCAGACAAATTTTGCGGATGACCTCCACATACCTATTGGCTTTGAAATCGCCCATGACGGAGTTTATGTGTCGCAAAGTGGTAGCTTGGTCTTTCTTCAAGATACGGATGGTGATGACCGTTATGACAGACGAGAAATTATGCTTTCCGGTTTCGACGATCACGACACCCATCACGCTATTTCATCTTTCTGTGCTGACCCTTCCGGAGCCATTATCATGTGTGAGGGCATTTTCCTGCACAGCCATGTTGAAACCTCCAGTGGTCCACAGCGTGGATCAAATGGTGGCTTTTTCCGCTATGATCCCCGCACCCGAAATCTTATTCGTCATGCCCAGTTCAGTATCCCCAATCCCTGGGGAGTTGCGGTGGATGAATTTGGGCAGGAGATTTTCCTCCATACCTCAGGCACCAAGACATCATGGATGTTACCTGGTATGATAAAGCCTCGCTACGGGGCGAACATGAAAGCCCCGGACTTAATTACTTCCAATAAGGTCCGTCCCACTTCCGGGATTGAGATTGTATCAAGTCGCCACTTCCCGGATGAAGTCCAAGGGGATATCCTAATCAACAACAACATTGGTTTTTTGGGAGCTAAACAGCATCAGGTTATTGATCAAGACCCAGGTTTCACGACGAAATACAGGCATGATTTGTTTGTCTCGGAGGATTTAAACTTTCGCCCCACCGATTTGGAATTTGCCCCTGACGGCTCCCTCTATGTTGTGGACTGGCAAAATGCTCTAATTGGGCATATGCAGCACAACGCCCGCGACCCCAACAGGGACCACAAACATGGCCGTATCTATCGTGTCACCTACCCTTCCCGTCCACTTGTAAAACCAGCCAAAATCGCTGGTGCCTCCATTTCTCAGCTGCTTACAAATTTGGAACTACCTGAGCTACGGACTCGATATCGCACCCGTCGTGAGCTACGAGGTCGCAACCCCGATGATGTCACCAATGCAGCCATTGAGTGGAGCAAAGGCAAGGAGGACAGAATGCAATTGGAAGCACTTTGGGTAAGTTGGGGCGCCGGTCGCTTACACCAGCCCATGCTCCTCAAACTCTTAGATTCCAAAGATCACAGAGTTCGTGCTGCTGCCGCCAATGTTTTCCGCTTCCACATCAACTCCGTCCCCCAACACAAAAGCATCCTCAATAAGTTGGCCAATGATCCACATGGAAGGGTTCGCTTAACTGCGGTCATCGCGTCCTCCTACTTGAACCGCAAACTAGGATTACAAACACTTACAGCTGCGGAAAAACATACTGTATCCCCTCTATACAAAGAGTCCTATGCCTTTGCTCGTGAGGTTATAAACAATAAACCCGCCGAAGATGAGAAGGAGGTTATCCCTTCCAACATCCCCAAGTATTTGTCCAAGAATGACCAGGTCAAATTTATCAAAGGCAGTGAAATCTATCATCGGGAGGGATATTGTGTAACCTGCCACCAGGAAAACGGAAAAGGATTACCCGATTCAGGGTTCCCCCCCCTCGCCGGGACCAAATGGGTAACGGGCAATTCTGACCGTCTTATAAAGCTCACCTTAAAAGGATTGATGGGTCCCATAGAAGTCATGGGAAAAAAATATCCTGGTCAGGTGCCGATGACTCCCTTCGAACATATGCTTACCGATAAAGAAATCGCCTCGGTTCTTACTTATGTCCGAAACTCTTATGGGAATAAATCTCCTTCTATTAGCACTGAACAAGTAGCTAAAATCCGTGAACAGAAAAAAAGTTTTATCGGTCTTTACTCTCCTGAAGCTCTGCTTAAAGAGCATCCGATGGATTAAAGAAGTCGAAAATAAGCTAAATCGTTTTGTTCATTTCCTTTCTCCACTGACCGGGAGAAATCCCTTTAATTTCAGTAAACACACGATTGTAATGGCTTAAACTGCCAAATCCGCTTTCTAGAGAGATCGTGAGTATAGTTTGTTTGCTGTCTAACATCAGGCTCGTTGATTTAGAAATCCTGATCTCATTTACAAACCTTGAAAATGTCTGCCCCGTATGTCGTTTAAAAAAACGACTAAAAGCAGAAGGACTCATGCCAACAAGTTGAAAGGCATCGACAAATAATACTGAATCAAAAGGTTGCTCTAATCTGTCCAAAATAAAATTAATCACTTTCGCCAATCGATCGTCTTTAAGCTTTTTCATGGTCACAGGCTTGGAAGAAATGATCTCGCGGGGAAAAGTACTGACCAATCCAAGCAAGTCCATCCATGCGACATAAGCCTTCCATGATCCAGGCGAGGCTTGATTAAGGCATGAAAAGCGTTCCCCCAGTGCCTCCCTCTGGTGCTTTTCATCTAGGGGGAAATATAAACCTGTATCCGCAGAGTTGATCATGCTGTGGAGAGAAACTAATTCTGGTTTTTGCTCCAACGATTCCTGCCGGAACTGAACAACGGACGCGGTGGAAGAATCAAGGCAGTTCGTATCCGTTCGCCAGCAATGAGGAAGGTTGGTACCAAGTAATACTAAGTCTGATGGTCCAAAGGGCTGGATTTTATCGCCAACAATTCTTCTCCCCGTCCCACTGGTTACCCATTTCAGTTCCACTTCAGGGTGATAGTGCCAATGCCCGTCAAAACCCTCATTCTGATCAATTTCTATAAACCGAAAGGAACGGGCACTTCCAAGTGAAAGAGGTTCAAGGCAAGCTCGCATCTATCTATTCTTGCTACCACCGTCCATTTTTTAAAGCTTTAAAAGCAATAAATGATATATTTTTGACAATAGAGCGGATGAAGTTTTGTGAAATTGTGATATGATGGAAGTTTATATTAATCAGCAAACCCGCCCAAAATGATACATACAGACCTAGCCCGTAGAACTTTTGTTAAATCAAGCAGCTTACTTACTGTTGGTGCCATAACTGTACCGCACATATCCAAAGCATTTAGTGATACAAAGCCTATCAAAATCGGTCTTGTCGGATGCGGGGGACGAGGATGCGGAGCGGTTAAAAATGCCCTGGATGCAGACCCGAATGTTGAACTTGTAGCTATTGGTGATTTACTAGGAGACCGAATCAATCAACGGGCTCAGTACCTCCGAAAAGCTTGCAAAGAGCGGTACAAGGTGGAAGAAGAGAACATTTTTGTAGGTTTGGATTCCTACAAAGGTGTTATAGACGCGGGTGTGGATTATGTAATTTTGACATCTCCCCCGGTTTACAGACCATCTCATTTAGAATATGCCGTGGAAAAAGGTATTCATTGTTTTTTTGAAAAACCAGTAGCCGTGGATGCACCGGGTATTCGTAAGGTCATCGCCTTATCCAAAAAAGCCAAAGAAAAAAATCTTGGTTTCATGTCTGGCTTCTGCTGGCGCTACAATTTTCCAAAGCGCGAAGTATTCTCTCGAGTGCTGGACGGTGCAGTTGGCGAAATCAATGCCCTTTACAGCACCTACAACACTGGAGAAGTTGGAGGAAACCGTGGCAGATCTAAATCCCAAAGTGACCTGGACAGCCAATCAAGAAATTGGCCCAAGCATCTTTGGCTATCTGGAGATTCGATCGTCGAGCAAGCTGTTCACTCCATCGATATGATGCAGTGGGCCATGGGGGAAGAATTACCTACATCTGCCGAGGGATCAGGTGGGCGTCAAGTTTACCCCAATGATACTGACAGGTATGGCAATATCTATGATCACTTTGCGGTGGTCTACCAATGGGGTAATGGTGCGAGAGGATATCATTTCTCGAGGCAACAAAAAGGCACGGTTGGTAGTTACGAAGTAGAAATTTTTGGAAAAAAAGGTTTGTGCAGTGCAAAAAATAGGCACTCCATCATAAGTGGTGACTCCGGATGGCGCTATTCTGGAACTAAAAACGATATGTACAAAACTGAACATGAGGAACTGATTTCATCGATACGAAAAGGAAACCCAATCAATGACGGTGAGCGTGCGGCTAACAGCACTATGGTTGCCATAATGGGGCGCATGGTTGCCTACACTGGAAAGCGCTTAACTTTTGAGCAAGCTCTGCAATCTAAGGAATCATTGATGCCTGCAAACTTGAGTATGGAAAGTTCAATTCCAGTTACCGATGTGCCTAAACCTGGGTTGACCAAATTTATCTAATCATTATTTTGAACTGCATAGTTCGCCTCTCTTACGCCCCTTTTTTTTATGGAAGTTCTCATTTTCCCAGACTCTCAATCTCTCGATCGCAAAAGTGCAGATCTTGTTGAATCTCAAATTACAACCTTCCGAGATTCGGTTATCGGCCTTGCCACTGGATCAAGCCCACTTGGCCTGTACCAAGAACTTTGCAGGCGACACCAAGAGCAGGGGTTGAGCTTTGCCAAAGTCAAAACTTTTAATCTCGACGAATATGTGGGGATACCAGATGATCATCCTCAAAGTTATCGAACTTTTATGAACAAGCATTTGTTCAAGCATATCGATATCGACCTCGGCAATACCCATGTCCCCAATGGCATGGCAGAAAACCCTTTAGAGACAGGTCCTGCTTATGAACAAATGATTGAAGAAGTGGGGGGTATCGACCTCCAGGTATTGGGTGTGGGGACAGATGGACATATCGGGTTCAATGAGCCAACTTCCAGCCTCGGATCGGTGACTCGTGTTAAAACCTTAACGGAGCAAACCTTTGAGGATAATTCGCGCTTTTTTACGGCCGATGAATTTCAGCCAAAATTAGCGATCACTATGGGTATAAAAACGATTCTAGAAGCAAGGCGTGTCATCCTTGTTGCCCAAGGAGAAAACAAGGCAGATGCAGTTCGCGATATGGTGGAAGGCCCTCTCTCTGCCTTTTGCCCAGCCTCTGCCCTGCAACTTCACCAACGCACAACTATCTTAATCGATGAGGCAGCCGCCTCCAAATTACAACTTCGAGACTATTATCAATTTGTGGGAAAAATGCAGGAGCAACTGACTGAAAAACACAGCCCCTCTGATTGGGTTCGTCGCTAACAAAAATATCAATGACAGATTCCACTAAAATTCGTGTTCTTGTCGTGGGTGCCGGAAATATGGGACGATCCCATGCCTTGGCCTATGCTTCCATCCCAGAGTTTGAAATTGCTGCGGTCTGTACAAGGACTCCGGAATCTCGGGCAAGTTTAATGGCTGAACTGCCAACAGGTACGGCTGAAGTGAATGACTACGAAAAAGCATTATTGGAGCTCAAGCCAGACGCTGTCTGTATTTCAACCTACCCTGATACCCACTACCCGTTTGCTCGCTTAGCCCTCACCGCTGGCTGTCATGTTTTCACAGAAAAACCCCTCGCTGAAAATACGGAACAATGCAAAGAACTTGTGCAACTTGCTCGAGAAAAGAATAAGGCTTTGGTGGTGGGGTATATCCTTAGGCAGCACCCAAGCTGGATCAAATTTGTGGAAGTGGCTAAGTCCCTCGGTAAACCGCTGGTGATGAGAATGAATTTGAACCAACAGTCTTACGGAAAAAACTGGGAAACTCATAAAAATCTCCTTTCCTCGATTTCACCCATCGTTGACTGCGGCGTTCATTATGTGGATGTTATGTGCCAGATGACCGGCGCAGTTCCGACCCGGGTATCTGGTTTAGGGGCTCAGCTCAGTGATGAACTTCCTGCAGGCAAGATTAACTACGGTCATCTTCAAGTAACTTTTGAAGATGGCAGTATTGGTTGGTACGAAGCAGGTTGGGGCCCGATGATGAGCGAAACTGCATTCTTTATAAAAGATGTGGTGGGCCCACTCGGAAGTGCGAGTATTGTAGCAGCCGATGCAGGGTCCCGGGGAAGTTCATCTTCGGTTGATGCCCATACCAAAACAGAACGAATCTTGGTTCATCGTAGCCAAAAAAATGAACAAGGAGAATGGGAGCAGGACGATGAATATATTGATTTGGAAGATGAACCTGATCATGACGAACTATGCAGAAGGGAACAACTTTTCTTTCTCGATGGAGTGCTCGGAAAAGCAGACCTTACCGAGCATCAGGACAGTGCTATCCGAGCGAGTGAAATTGTTTTGGCAGCTGATGATTCCTTTCGTAAGGGACAAACAATAGCTCTCAATACATAACTTGGTCTTCGGTTTCCACGGGGAACCGAAGTTTTCATTTGTTAAGCATAAAAGTAAAGTCATATTCTTTCTAGTTGTGGTATAAGCAATGTCCACCCATGAAAGAAAACCAAGAAAATAGCTTTTTTGTAAATGAACTGACCAAAGCTCAGCCTAAAATGCGTGGATATGTAGCCAAGTTATTGGCAAACTCTCCTTCAACTGATGATGTGCTCCAGGAGTGCAATAAATTACTCTGGGTTAAACGAACAGATTGGGACCCTGATACAATCTTTCTCAAATGGGCCTATCGGGTGTGCTATTTTCAATCAATGGCTTACTGCCGGGATAAAAGCCGGGAAAAATTAATTTTCAACCCCGAACTCATTGAAATGATGAGACAAGAAAACCCGGATGAACATACCCACTCAGAAAGAGAGGTAGCTATGGAACAATGCTTATCCAAGCTGAAGGAACCAAGCCGTGAAATATTGCTCGAAAGATACCGCAATAATCTAAGTGTAGAGCAAATGGCAGAAAGAGAAGGACTCACTGCCAATGCACTGTCTCAGAAACTCTTACGCCTTCGTTATAAACTTCAACATTGCATTCAGGAAAATTTAAACTCCAACCCCGCCTAAGTATGAAACCAGAAGAACAACTTGTGTGGAAACTGATCGATCGAGACATCTCCAAATCAGATTTTCATAAATTACAGGAATCTTTTTTAAAATCCAAGGACCTCAGGAAATATTATCAGGATTGCCTCGAAACCCATGCCGTCCTATCCAGCTATACCAAACCCGAAGGAAATCCCATTCCCTTCCCCTCAGATCAACAAGAAAAGAAACCTAGACCGCCAGCTTGGTTGGGGTGGGCAGCCGCGGTTTTAGTTTTTGCCTACTTTGGCTTAGCTCCTGCAACGCCCTCTCAGGTTGCAATATCTTCGGCTGAGCATCCTGAATGGCGAGGCACCCAGCTGACAAGGGGAGATACTGTACCTCACCGGCTTCTCTATTTAAAAAAGGGAAACATTTCATTGAAATTCCCATCCAATACTTCGGCTCACATCCAAGGACCGGCATGCTTTCAAGTAATCGACGACCAGACCTTAGAAGTCATGGAAGGCAAGTTGGACATTGCACACCAGGGCAAACCCAGGAGTTTTACCCTCCTTACTCCGGTTGGTAAATTAACAGACTTAGGCACTCGATTTGAGGTGGTGATCAAAAATCTTGAACAACAAACCAAGATACACACAAAAGTTATTGAAGGAAAAGTGGAGTTTACAAGCGAGAACCAAAATAAAACAAAAATCTTATCTGAAGGAGATCGCTTTATCCTCACAGGTACTCATCGAGGAGCTCCCGTCATCATTGAGGAATGGACAGATCCAGACACAAGCACTGATACAATCAATGCTCAGTCCCCCCCCGGAAATATAACCCCTAACCGGCATCTTAAAAAACCCACATTCAGCGCAATTGATCTTATGCTGGAGGGGAACCTTAAGGCACAAATAAAATATTCCATGATCGACGCAATTGCTCAGTCTATTGATGAAAAAGCTCAGGTTTTGATTGATGCGGAAAAAGCATTTTCAATTGGGCAAAATGTTAGCTTTGCCGAAGCTGCCATGCCTGAAATCGAAGCCATGGCACATGCCATTGTCGAAGGTTGTATTGATTTCTCTAAACTTTCCTTCTGGAGCACATGCCAAACTGCTGAAATTACCTGGTTCGAGCATAAGGACAAATCTGGTAAAGTTTCCCATCGTGTTCCCCATGTCCAGCATTTGAAAGATCCTGCTGAAGGAAACCGTATGTTAGTAAATTTAGAAAGAATTAAGTCATGGCTCGAATCAGTTCACCTGATTCATGAGGAAAAAGGATTGGGCTGGGTTTCATCTTTTGGATGCCCAGAAGATGGCAAACTGATCTACCTTCGTCGGGAAAATGACATTGCGGCATTATCAAATACCATTGCTTCAATTAAACAAAACTTAGAATAAGTTAGTTTTGTCCGAGTCATAATAAGCTGAGTTGTAACCTCTATTTGATAAGTTACAGAAGGAGGCCAAGGCTTCTCCTCATTATTAATACCAGAGACATACTGGCAAGGAACGAGTGTCGTAAGTGAAAACTTATGTGCTCGATCTTGCATCGAGTTTTCACTTCCAACTCCCCCGGGGATGACAGCCTTGGAACTTCTCGCCCTACCCTTCACGGTAACAAATTGGTGGATGGTAGCAAAGTGGTCTTCAGGCTTCATAGCAAAGATAAAGAAAAACGCATACCTTGATCAAAGTCAGGCAAGCGACGATCCGAACAACGATAGAAAGTTGACGGAGAATGGACTTATGAGGGATCTGAGGGAGAAGAACACTGGTTCTTCTACCGATTGCTATTCCGGGTATTCCAACAAAAAAATCGAAATCAAATTCTACTCATCTAGTCGATCGTTTCCACGTATTTAAACTGGACCGGAAGACTTTAATTAGTAGGTTGGGGATTTCGACGCACTCGAATAGCCTAGGGCATCAACTAGAATG
>JAQWWZ010000064.1 GCA_029254745.1 Opitutales bacterium
GGTATCCTCGGATGATGCTCACAAATTACAAAAGTGGGGAGAGAAGGAAAATAACCCTGGGCGTGGCTGGGTCATGGTGAACTCCGAGGAACTCACTTCCGATGCCCTAACCAAGGCGATGTTGCGTGGTGATTTTTATTCCACCTCCGGGGTGGTTCTCGAAAAACTTGTGCGTAGTGCCAAACACATCGAAATCTCAGTCGATTCGGATGAAACCGCCTGCGAACTTGCATCCGAATACCTTTTCGGCCGGCCCGTAAAAAAAGGAGAGCCTGGCACCACCATCGAATTTATTGGTGCGGAGGGTGAATTGATCAAAACAGTCCAGGGTACTACCGCCAAATGTAAAGCCAAGGGTGCCTACCTTCGGGCCAAGGTTACCCACCGGGTGAAAAACCAGGATGGTTCTTTGCGCGAGTACTATGCATGGACCCAACCCGTCTTTACTGATGGCCGCTAGCCTTCAAATTCTCTTTCAATCAAGGGCATTTTACATTTCCTTTAACCTATGAGAGTCCAAACATTTATCTGTCTTTTTTTACCGACCCTTGCCTTTGCTGGAAAGTGGTACAAGGGGAACACCCATGTACATACCGTTCTCTGTGGTCATGCCGACTCCACACCTGAGGTGGTCGCCCAGTGGTACCATGACCGTGGCTACAACTTTCTTGTTCTTAGTGAGCATAACAAGTTTATTGATCCATCCACGGTAAAATTATCTGGTGAGATGAGGGAGGACTTTCTGCTGGTCCCCGGTGAGGAAATTACCGGCAAAGTTCATTTCACCGCGATGAATATTTCCCGACTTGTTCCCTGGAAGTTTAAGGACAAAAACCGTACAAGGATTATGCAAAACTATGTCACTGAAACTGAGAAGGCAGGTGGTACCAACATTCTTAACCATCCGCTTTCAGGGAGGTTCATTCATGCCCACGAGATTAGACCAGTTAAAAGACTCTACATGTTCGAGCTCTTCAATGCCCATCCCACAGCGAAAAATTTCAAAGGTGCACACCATCCATCCACTGAACAGCTCTGGGATGCACTTCTTGATAAAGGCATGACGATGTGGGGTGTATCCTGTGATGATGCTCATAAATTGAAAAAGTGGGGAGAAAAGGAAAATAACCCTGGTCGGGGTTGGGTAATGGTGAACTCAGGGGCACTCAGTTCCGATGCTATTACTAAGGCGATGCTTCGTGGGGATTTTTATTCCTCATCCGGGGTCATACTTGAGGAACTTGTGCGCTCCACCAATTCCATCGAACTTTCAGTCGATGAAGATGAAACCGCTTGCGAACTCGCTTCCGCATTCCTTTTTGGCCGGCCCGTAAAAAAAGGTGATTCAGGCACAATTATTGAATTTATTGGATCGGAGGGAGAGGTAGTAAAAACTATACAGGGTACTTCTGCCAAATGTGAAGCCGAGGGTGCCTACCTCCGGGCAAAAGTTACCCATCGGGTGGAAAAGGAAGACGGTTCTCTTGTTGAGTATTACGCCTGGACCCAGCCAGTCTTTACTGACGACCGATAGATAAGAATTCACAGTTCTTACATTCAATTCATTAGGGAATACTCCTTTGATATTTCAAATTAATCCTTATTTTCTATTCCCATGTGTATTCATATTTTTAGCTTAGTTTTCTTTTTTGTTACCGCCACTTTTTTACAGGCAGATCGTTTGGTACTGGTGAGTGCTTCCTACGGTAAAAACATACTTGCGATTACCGAATCCAATGGCGATGTCATCTGGTCACACAAAACTGCTGGGAGGGAAAAAGGGCATGCCGGGCATCACGATGTTCATATGCTTGCCAATGGAAATATTCTATTTCATGAGACTTGGCAGGTTGTAAGGGAGATTACTCTTGGTAAAAAAACTGTCATGGATTATGATTGTGCCACCGCCAACGGCAACAGGGGCAAGCGGGTTAATGTTCATGCCTTTTCTCGATTGGCCAATGGATACACCCAGATTGTAGAGAGCGGAGTGGGGCGGGTCATCGATGTTGATTCCTCAGGGAGGCTTGCACATTCCTTTAATCTTAAACCTGGTGGTACGCAAAATACCCGCTGGGCCCGAGCTACGCCCCAGGGAACTTTGCTTGTATGCTCTGAGCAGCCAGGTGTGGTAACGGAGTATGATAAAAACGGAAAAGTGGTTTGGGATTATCTTATCAAGACACGAGTTTATGGAGCCATTCGTTTGAAAAATGGAAATACTCTAATTGCATCAGGTGGTGGAAACAGTGTGGTCGAAGTGACCCCAGAAAAGAAAGTGGTCTGGGAAATTAAAGGAAGGGTGCCTGGTACGAATATCGAACTGAAATGGATGACCTGCCTGCAGGAATCATATAATGGCAGTTTTATCGTGGGTAACTGCCACGCGGGTCCGAATAATCCCCAGATTTTTGAAATAACCCGTGATAAAAAAGTAGTCTGGGAATTTAATGAATTTGAACTGGTCGGTAATGGTTTAGCCTGTTGGCAGGTATTGGATGGCAAAAAAGCTAACGCCCTACGCAGGCAATTGGCTGCGTACAATTAAGTCTATCAAGTTCGCACTCTATTGATACTATTTATCCGGTGTTCCTTGCTCCCATTCGATGCTGGGATTTAATTTTTCCCCTTTATCTCCTCCTCCTTTACAAAAACCTTGATCAGCTTGGGAAATGGGCTTCGGTCATAGCAGGATTCGTAATTATGGAGAACTTGCAGAAAGTGCCGGCTAATATCAGTTCCTTTAGGAGCTACCAGCATCTCAGTTTCGAGTTTTAAGTCCTGAGCCAGTCGCATCCCCACTTCCAGTTCACTCATGGTAAGTTCATTGACCAAGTAGCGGGTCTTGGACTTATGGAGTAACTGAGACATGGCTTCCACCACTTCCGGCTGATAGGTTTTTTTTGCTCCTTTGAGGGTTGCAAGTGAAATTTCAGAATCATGCCCCTCCGTCTCGATGTAATCATAGTCGAGGGCTGCCCTTAAGATTTCGTAAGCTTGTAAAACCAGGGCCTTATCATCGGTTTGGTAAGGCTCTTCACTGACCATGAGGCAATTCAGGATCTCTCTTACCTCTTCCAATCTTGGGATATTACCCAAAAGATGATCAATGACCTTTGGGGACTGCCGGACAAGTTTTTCAACCTGTGGGATAAGGCGTTTTCGTTGGAATACATTTTCTGCTTCCTCTTCCGGTAGGGTAATGGATGCAAGTTGAGAAAAGACAGCAGCGGTTTCCACCTGCCAGATGTGAGGGAAATGTAAATATCGGGCGATTTCTCCAGCTAAGCGTTTTACCCGTTGAGCCCGACCAAAAAACAGGGGTTTGACCGTTGCCAGTGTCTCGGTGAGGGCATTGACTGCCCCGACTAATGTTTCCTGCAATAAAACTTTTTCCGACTCCATCAATTGACGTTGTCGTATGCCTGCCTGGATTGCTTCCCTCAATGCTTGTGGAGAGTAGGGCTTCTCGAGCAGGCGAAATACATGTCCTTCATTCACTGCTTGCATCGCATCAGAATAATCTGCATGACCTGTGAGTAACATGGTGGAACAGAAGGGGTCTCGGCGGTTAACCATGGCCAGGAAGTCTGCTCCATTCATGCCGGGAAGGGCTTGGTCAGATACTATAATCGCAAATGGTCCATATTGTTTAAATATTTCCAATCCTTTTTCTGCCGATTGGGCGACCATAGGTTCACAGATCTCAGAGACATGGACTCGGAGATGATCAAGCACTTGCGCTTGATCATCGACAAATAAAACGCGGGGGAGAGCAGGTATATTAGTACTCATCAAAAGCTTAGTGTGGGTGGATTAAAGTATCTTTAGTGGAATCAAGGTGGGACTGATTTTGGTGGTCAGCAAGAATATTCAAAATTAATTTTCCGAGTGAATAGATGTACTTCTCATTAGTTTTTCTAAGGGTACAAAATTTTACTTTTCTTTCACCCGTAAAATTCCCTGCATTGCCATCCAGTGCCCCGGGAAAGTGCAGATAAATGGATAGTCCCCTGGTTTGTCCGGGGCCCTAAAATGTAAGGCATGGGATTGGCCAGGTTCGATAACTGGTAGCACATAGAGCACCTCGGGTAAGTCCGGTGCATAATTCTTTTTGGCTGCCTTGGGGTCACTCAGCATTTTAAAGGATGCATCTCCCACCTTTTGGGTGGCTCCAGGTTCTACGACGACGAGGTTGTGGGGCATGGCGTCAATATTGTTAAGCTTTACCACGAGGGCTTCATTGGGTGTGGCTTCAATTAAGGCTATGGAGTATTTCAGCCCGCTTAAGGTATCAATCACAATTTCCCTTTCCCCTTCAATGATGGTTCCCGACCAGTCCCTTTTCTTTTTCTGCTTTTCTCCCTCAATTCGAAGAGAAATTTTATTAGCTTTCCCGGGTTTTATCGATGCCATGGTTGGTGCCAAATAAGGGGTGTCAGGATACATAGGTGAACAAAAGAGGTCAGTTTTAAACGCCGTCCCATCTTCATCCTTTAAATGCATGCGGATATGAAGTTGCATGACTGGTTCCAAGTCAGGTATTTCCACAAATATGGAATTCCCTTCTTTTGAAAGGGTCACGGATTGAATGGCTAATAGATCATGACCCAGGCTGTCCGGTTGCTTTATGGAAAATTCTGGTGAGCCATATCGTTTTGCGTATTCGTAGTTCCAGGCTTGGGCAAAAAACTTTTTTACATCCGCAGTGGACTGTGAATCAAGTGAAGTGGTGAAATCAATCCGAATACCATTGGCATGAATCTTGAATCCCATTGGTTTTCTCACCTTATTTCCGGTAAATCGTACACGTTGGAGGCAACCATCCCGAACAGAATAATCACCCCAGCCATCAAGTCCGGCCACATAAAGTTGCCCATCCTGCGGGTGAAAGTCGCCCCTCATTACCCCGGCAAGGAAGTCACCTGACATGGGCACCACAGCTCCTTGTGGCCGAGGTCCAGTTGCATCTCTCAAGATTAGATAATGAGTCCCGGACCCGTAGCTTAGCCCGATATGTGAACCTTGAAAAGGTCCCCATTGCTTGCTTGTTATTTCCACCATTCCTCCAGTGGAGTTGTCAATGCCACGGGGAATGTAGCAGAGGGGAGGTGCGATGTCTTTTTTGTTCACACCGCTTCCGTAATGCTCTCCCTGGTTGACTTCAATAATCGCGGATGCAGGAGTCCAGGTTCCCTCCTGGGGTGCCGCCCAGAAATAATCCCCGGATCCACCAATCCCCATGCAGTTGCGTACCCCGTAGGCAATTTTTTTCGTCTTTCGATCGGTTCCAGTGCGGAATAGATCCGTGAGTTGGATGAAGTGAAAAGAACCATCTCCTGTGCGGTGAAGCCCAAAAGTATGAGTGTGGCTGCGGTTAAAACCACCAAAGTCATTGGCATACTTTTCGTAGTAGTCCACTTCATCATCCCCATTCTCATCGTGAAGGACAGAAATCTGGCAGCGGTCGAGTACAAAGATTCCATCTTTATCAATATGGATCCCCACGGGTTGATTGAACCCTGTGGCATACCGTTGCCAGGTCACCTTGCTCAAGTCATCTCCAATTCCCTTGACCAGCCAGATGTCTCCAGGCAGGGAAGCCACCAAAGCATCTCCAGTAGGTAAAAAAGCGAGACTGGTTAATTGCATCACTGTTTTGTAAGGATTGTCGTAAGGGACAGGGAGCGTGTCGATGGTGTAAGCATTGTCCTTGTTTGCCTGACCGAGGAGGCCGGGAGAGGCAATGGTATCGCTCCACCTCTTTTGAATTTTTCTGGCCGCTTCTAAGTGAGCGATTGCCCGGTCTTCCATTGCAGGTTTTTTCTCTTTGGAGATTCGAAGGATGATTTGGGCATTTCCCTCAATTTTAGGTATTTTCACATAGCCGGATTCCCACTTGGCTTGCACCCCAGAGTTTTGTAAAATTTTTACGGTGTAAGGTGCTTGCGTTGGGCAGGGAAGTGAAAGTTCCGGACTTGTTCCAACGATATCAATCCGTCGGTAAAATGCATCGGCCGTACCCCAGGGCTCGTCAGAGATGGTGCAATTATTTATCTTGTATGAAAATACTACCCGCTTACCAAACCTTCTCAGTCCAAGATACTCTCCATTTGTGGGCATCTTGGGTTGTACGGATTGAAGCCATACCTTTCCGTCTATCGTGGCTCCCCTGGATGAGCCCCAGCGGAAGGGGCCAAATTTTACCCACCCATCCTGCCAGACTGTCCGGTAAGATAAGGTTTGGGGATCAAAGCAGGTCGATAAGATATGCGGGTCTCCAAGTTTTACACAGATTCCTTTTTCGACATTAAAACTTTTTGGGCCTTTCACCACATGTGAAAAGTGCTCTCCCGTGTCCCCCTCATTCCAACGGCCATCATTATGTCCGTTTTGGTTATACTTCCCCCAATGCCCGTGCAGACCAGCATCCAACCCCGGGTAAGCCGGTATAATCTCTGGAACTTTATCGGGATTAGCCATGTAGTAATCGGCTTGCCTTTGGTAGAAATCGTAAACACGAGCTTCGTTAACCATTTCTCCGGATAAGGAGTAAGGAGCTCTCCCTTCACTTGGCACCACATACGGATGCTTGTCCGGTGTGGCCACATTAAGAGGGTTTGCCCACAGCGTAGGAAATATGAGGGAATAAAGAAAAGCGGCAAAGAATTTGTTCATAGTCCACCAACCTGTTGATTTCTTTTTTTTTCGCAATACGCGAAACGCTCATTCGCTCCATTATGTAGCTTTTAATTACTACAAGGATTCGAGGAAAAGGCCTTGAGGTCGACCAAGACTTTCACCCATTTTATCTTTCTGGATCCTTCGAATTAAGTGGATTAACCCTGTGATTACTTTATCAAACATCAATACCTCTATCTAACCTTTTTTATTTTATGAAATTCATTCTGTATCTTCTATATATGTTTCCTTTGTTGGCGGTCGGAGCTGACTATCATGCACCAGCTCCATTTAGTGAAATCATGGCACGCCCTTATTCTAAATCTTGGGCACCTCAAGCAATTTCTTCGATAGCCAACCGCGATCATATTCTTCTTCTAGATGCAGAGACCAAACAATATTGCTTATCAGTTACTTCGGGAGGGATGCTGGGTATTGAAGCCGTAAATACTAGTACTTTGACAGAAAGCTCAGGTACCTATGGCCAAGTGTTGCGAGCGATGTTTCAGTTGCAGGATTTGAACATTGAGTCCCAAGCCACCCAATCTTTTTCCAGTACATATACCATCCGGCCAGAATTGATGATATACTATGGTTTGGATGCAAATGCCACCGCTGGAAGCACCTCTTCCGGATCTATTTTGGTAAATAGGATCAAGGGGGTAAACCTTTCAACTTTTACGAACCCGGGTCATTTAGTTTTTACTTTTTCCGGCAGCCCTTCATCCACAAAAGCACAAGTTACCGCTCGTTATATTTACGATTCAGTCAGTGATTCCTTGGTCGCCGATAGTGCATGGTCACCCAATCACTGGTTGAAAATTGGGGAAAGTGGAGTCGAACTGGTAACATCCGAAGCTGATGGTACCAGCCTGTTTCTTGCCTCTGCTCTAGACCTGATAGATTTCGCCAATAACCCAGGTGAGTCCTTTAATCCCACAAATATTTCTTGGCAGACCAATTCCTTCGCCGCTTGGCCAGAAAATCCAGGAACTGGAGAAATTGATGTAAATTCGATCACAGATAGTCACCTTACCGGTCCGGATGGCCTTGCCTACAAAGATATTGATGAAAACTACCGCCTGCAGTTTGGTTCCACCTCCGAAGCGACGGCGGTCGCATCTGCGTACTTGGATCAAATTGAAGCAGCCCTAGCCGATGCAGGCGAATCGCTTCGCTATTCCAAAGATCTTTATCTTACCGTTCGACAAAATATGCTCTCCCATACTTTTGCCGCGATTGATGAAGTCAATGCAGAGCTTGGGCAGTCGACCGTTCCTTATGTTTATTTTACCAATGCCCAGGATGACAATGGAGTCTATCACCCCTTTATGACCGTGGGCACTCGCAATGGAACTGGGGGGCCTAATTTTCTTATCGATGTAGCCAGGCCCCCAGGGGATGGAGTGTCTGGAACTTATGAAGAGCAAACCATTACCCGAAATGCTGTGTTGTCCAGTGCTCTTTTCCGTATCCCACTAAAAGATTATGGGTTGGTCAGCAGCCTGACCGATAACGATTTGTCTTCCCATAACTCTCTCGCTGCAGACGCCGGAGTATCATCCGCTAATTATGATGTCTACAATTATTCATCCTATTCGGTTAGCGGTCTTGCGGTTGATGGAGTTAAGATTTATCCATCTTATAATAATACCCTGGTCTTTGCCCCAGTGAACGCAGAAATTACCTCCACTGGTGTGCATGTAGGCCGGGGTATGGGATTGCATTACCATGCCGACGGTCATGGTTTCACGGGGAACGGAATTAATCTCTACAATATCGAGGATTATGAAGGCCATACCCACCCACCTGTAATTGGCTTTGGTATGGATGGGCTTGCCATATACGGAAAATATGAATCCAACCATGCCACCATGGATGGTGCTTCGGTCCCCCTCGATGAATATGGCAGTCATGACCATGACGATTATGGTCACCACTATCATGCTTTTGAGGATGAGGTAAGTAGTGATGTGAAGGGAGAAGCAGTCAACTTTACTCAACACTTCTTTATGGTCGGTGCTTATCGCGGAAAAATAAATGACATCCCAGGCTTTCAGGACGGGGGAACCAATCAATTAAAAGACGCCGGACTCGGTAGATATGTCGGGGTTAAAGATTCTTATGTGACCACAAGTTTCGATGTCACAGATAGCACCCCAACGATCTACTCTGTCAGCGTGTCTGCTTCCACTGGTGGATCGGTTACTGGCGGGGGTGCCGTGGAGGCTGGGTCTAGTGTCAGCCTCAGTGCCAACGCTGATTCATGGTATGAGTTTACCGGCTGGAGTAACGGCGCAAGTGGAAACAGTAACCCTCTGATTTTAACTGTAAACCAAGACCTTTCTCCTCTTGCTTCTTTTTCCCAAGTGGCAGTTTGGAGTGATGAAACCAGCCTCGGGCAAGACTGGTACTCCACCGATTGGTTAGGGATCTATTATAAGTCTTCTTTCCCTTGGGTATATCATCAAGGTATCGGGTGGTTATACCCTCACTTGAACGGAGCGGATACATCATGGGTTTATATGCCAGGTCGAAACTGGTTGTGGGTAAGCAGCTTATATCCATCCTATCTTTATGAGGCGGATACTGGGTATTGGCTCTACTTCGAAGTAAGAAGTGGGCAGCCTAGTTTCTATGAGTTTTCGACAACCAACTGGGTCGCGATTGAGTAGCTTTATAGATACCAACCTTAGGAAACCTGAAAATAAAAGGAATGTGTTCGAGTAAAAGATCAATTTCTTGGCCAGTCTTTTCATAGGCAGAAACTGAAAGAAATAGCCACTTCTGCAATCCTACGGTTCGCTCTTATAACTTTATTGATTATCTGGGAATGTACTCAATTTTTTTATTTCACAGCCCAGCTTTTTCATCCTTCATGTTTGAAAACATTACCCAATGGTTAGGTTCGAACCTCGGGCTAAGTAAAGGATTGTCGTTGGCATCTAAAATTGATTCGAAAAATTCGTAGTCAATTGGCTTATGGCCAAATGTTGGGGGTATTTAAAGTATCCCCGCCTTGTTGATACCAAGACTATCTTGAATGAAATGAATAAACAGGACATGTACCCCATGTCACAGCGTTGGGCAAGGGAGCTACCCTTGATATTTTTATCTATTGAATTGCAAAGGAGTCTGGAAGCACATCCAACCTTATTTTATAAAAAAACTATGGGGTCGGGTCAGGGGAAAGTCGGGAAAGTAACCCAATATATCATGGCCAAGACAACGAGGTTACCTACGATTTGCTTATAATCACCAATCCATAAATGAGTGACAACTGCTCCAATCATAGTTGCCATGAGCAGGCACCCAGAGTAGAGAATAAACGACAAGGAGGAGTCTGTCAGGACGAGTGGGATAATAATGCCGATTCCACAAACCACTTCGATTAATGCGATACCTCTTACCACTTTTGGGTTGAAGTACTTCACCCATAGCATCCTTTTGGCCAATGTATTAATCGGTTGAAAAAACCGTATAGCTCCACCTAGAGCAAAAACCAAAAATAAAAGGATTTGGATAACTAGGCTGAGTAAGGGCATGCGAGGAGAGTTATTATCAGACGGCCAGCAAAAGCTGGGTGCACATGTAAGAGATTGCTAGGCAGGCACAGAGTAAAGAAAAAGAAGGTAACATCTTTGGTGCAGAACTTTTGAGGCGTATGTGAGTGAACAAAGCAGCTATCATGAGGATGGCAATCCCTAGGGCACCAAGGCGCACAATCTCGTAGTCACCATTGAGAAGCATAATGGCAAAAGAAAACTTGAGGATGCCCACCAAATCGCGCAGCCACTTCGGTAAGTTGAAGTGCTTAAATTCGTCTTTGATGTTGTTATAGCGTACACCCCAGACAAATATGATAGAACCAAATACAAGAATGGATAAAATCTCGAGTATTGTGGGCATTGAAGAAAACAGGTTGGCTAAGTCAGTGATACCTAGATCCTGATAAAAGTGAGAGAAATTATTTTCACGATCAGTGGAAAGTAAAGAGACTGGCGATTCTATGAATTTGATCATCCATAATCATCTATTAAATTGTGATCATGGTAAATAGCAAAACACAGATGGAAATCGGGGCGGGGAATGCCTGGAAAATTAGCGGGCGGGGCAGATTAATTCTTTGTTTTATCCGATCTTCCTTGGCAAAGTGCAGAGCGAAAAAGAGTGGAATTCAGTCTGGGTACGCAAATTCTGCTTGAAAGAATTATGCTTCAATCTAGGTTTTTCTATTCTACCTATGAATACCTATCCAGAATACCTTCAAGAGATCGAGGAACGCAAAGCTCAGGGGCTCAGTCCCAAGCCCATCGATGGTGCTTCCTTGACCGCCGAAATTATCAGTCATATTAAAGGCTCGAACCATGAGCACAGGAAGGACTCCCTTGACTTTTTTATCTACAACACCCTCCCTGGCACTACCAGTGCGGCAGGAGAGAAAGCGGTATTTCTAAAAGAAATTATTCTTGGCGATTCCGTGGTGGAAGAAATTTCTCCGGCTTTTGCTTTTGAACTGCTTTCTCACATGAAGGGTGGCCCTTCCATTAAGGTGCTCCTCGACCTTGCTTTGGGCGATAATGAATCCACTGCCCGGGAAGCAGCAGAGGTATTAAAGACCCAGGTTTTTCTCTACGAAGCAGACACCGACCGCCTCGAGAATGCCTACAAGGATGGAAGTGTCATCGCTAAGGATATCATCGAAAGTTATGCTCAGGCGGAATTTTTTACAAATCTTCCGGAAGTGGATGAGGAAATAAAAGTGGTCACTTACATTGCTGGTGAAGGGGATATATCCACCGATTTGCTTTCCCCGGGTAACCAGGCCCATTCCCGTTCCGATCGCGAACTCCATGGCAAATGTCTGATCTCAGAGAAAGCCCAGACCGAGATCACCGCACTCAAGGAAAAACATCCCGACGCCCGGGTTATGCTCATCGCAGAGAAAGGCACCATGGGAGTGGGTTCTTCCAGAATGTCCGGAGTCAATAATGTGGCACTATGGACAGGTACGCAGGCCAGCCCCTATGTTCCTTTTGTAAACTTTGCTCCGATTGTTGCTGGCACTAATGGCGTGTCTCCCATTTTTCTCACCACTGTCAGTGTGACCGGTGGTATTGGTATCGACCTCAATAACTGGGTCCGAAAAATGGATGCCGAAGGCAATCCGGTATTAGATGGTAATGGAGATCCTGTCCTTGAACAGACTTATTCGGTCGAGACCGGCAAGGTACTTACGATTAACACCAGGGAAAAAAAGCTCTACGAAGGAGATCAGGTATTGGCTGATATCTCTCCTGCCCTGAGCCCACAGAAGGTAGAATTTATCAAAGCAGGGGGGTCCTATGCTATCGTTTTTGGCAAAAAACTTCAAAGCTTTGCAGCTTCCGCCCTCGGAATTGATATTCCCTTGGTCTATGCACCTGCCCGTGAAATTTCGCATGCCGGTCAGGGACTGACTGCAGTGGAGAAAATCTTTAATAAAAATATGGTTGGGGTTAAAGAAGGCACCGTTCTTCATGCCGGTTCTGATGTGCGGGTTAGAGTAAATATTGTGGGGTCCCAGGATACCACCGGTCTCATGACCTCCCAGGAATTGGAAGCAATGGCCGCTACCGTTATTTCTCCCACCGTGGACGGAGCTTACCAATCTGGTTGTCATACCGCTTCGGTCTGGGATAACAAAGCTCAAGCAAATATCCCTAAGTTGATGAACTTTATGCACAACTTTGGACTGATTACCGCACGGGACCCGAAAGGAAAATACCATGCGATGACCGATGTTATTCATAAGGTACTTAATGATTTAACTGTAGATGAGTGGGCGATTATTATCGGTGGAGATTCGCATACCCGAATGTCCAAAGGGGTAGCATTTGGGGCCGATTCAGGAACCGTGGGCCTCGCTCTTGCTACAGGAGAGGCGACCATGCCAATCCCGGAATCCGTAAAGGTAACCTTTAAAGGAGACCTCAAGAATCATATGGACTTTCGGGATGTGGTACATGCCACCCAGTCACAAATGTTGAAAGAATTTGGGGACAATGTATTTCAGGGAAGAATCATTGAAGTACACATTGGCACACTACCCGCCGACCAAGCTTTTACCTTCACCGATTGGACCGCGGAAATGAAAGCCAAGGCATCCATTTGTATTTCTCAGGACGACACCCTTATCGAGTCTCTTGAAATTGCCAAGAGCCGGATTCAGGTGATGATCGATAAAGGGATGGATAATGAGAAACAAGTGCTCCTAGGCTTATTTAATATTGCGGATAATCGAATCGCTGAAATTAGGTCTGGGGAGAAACCAGCCCTTACACCAGATGCCAACGCCAAGTATTTTGAAGAATTTGTGGTCGACCTCGACAAGATTAATGAGCCCATGATCGCGGATCCTGATGTTAATAATGATGATGTATCCAAGCGATACACCCATGATACTATTCGTCCGGTATCTTATTACCAAGGCACCAAGCATGTAGACCTTGGCTTTGTTGGATCCTGTATGGTTCACAAAGGAGACCTTAAAATAGTTTCCCAAATGCTTAAGAACTTGGAAAAAGAAGAGGGTAAAGTAGAATTTCAGGCACCTCTCGTGGTGGCTGCTCCCACCTACAATATTATTGATGAACTTAAAGCTGAAGGTGACTGGGATATGTTACAGAAATATTCCGGCTTTGTCTTCAATGATGATGCCCCCAAAAATACCGCCCGTGACGAGTATGAAAATATGATGTATTTGGAACGGCCCGGTTGTAATCTCTGTATGGGTAATCAGGAGAAAGCGGCCCGCGGAGATACTGTGATGGCCACATCTACCCGATTATTCCAAGGGCGTGTGGTGGAAGACTCTGAGCGTAAAAAAGGAGAATCCCTGCTAGCTTCTACTCCGGTTGTTGTCCTTTCTGCCATCCTTGGGCGCATCCCCACCATGGCCGAGTATCAAACCGCTGTGGAAGGAATCAATCTCACCAAGTTTGCTCCTCCGCTCAAGGCCATGAGCAATTAGAAGCTGGATGCTGCAGTTTTACAGCGTCATGCTATTGCCTGAAATCAGCCGGCAAGGATGACATCGAGCAGGGTCTGCCCAAACTTTTTCAGCTTGGATTCCCCAACCCCATTAATTTCCATCATTTCTTCAAGGCTCTGTGGTCTTGTTTTAGCCAGCTCAACCAGTGTCTTATCGTGGAAGATGACATAGGCGGGTACTCTTCCGGTCTTCGCCATCTTTTGTCGGGCAGCTTTAAGGTTTTCGTATAACGCCTGGTCAGATCCCGAATCAAGAGAGACCTTGGCCCGCCCGGTCGCCTTCTCTTTCTTTCCAGTTTTTCTTTCACGAACCTTTCGGAAGTGAATGGTTTCTTTTTTCTTCAGAAAAGCAAAACCCTTTTCTGTGATCTTGATCCCATTGTGCTCCTGCACATCCACCCTTAAAAGATTACGGGACACCAATTGCCGAAAGACATTTTGCCACTCTCCTTTGCTCAACTGCTTTCCGATCCCAAAGGTGCTCTGCTGGTCATGTCCGAAACGGATAATTCGATCGTCTTCTTTTCCCATCAGTACATCCACCACATAGACCACACCAAACCTCTGCCCTGTTCTGTAAACAGCAGACAAAGCCATTTGGGCGGGGATAGTCCCGTCAAAGGTTTCGGGCTTGGTATCGCAGGTGTCACAATTTCCACATGGCTCACCGCTATCATCAAAATACTCAAGTAATACTTGCCGCCTACAAATCGCTGCCTCGCACAAGCCTAGTAAGGCGTTCAGTTTCTGGTGCTCGATTCGTTTCTGTACCTCGGGAGCCTCTGAGTCTTCAATCCAATTGCGTTGCATAACCGCGTCATCCATCCCGTAGATCATGAAAGCATTGGAAGGTAGACCATCCCGCCCAGCCCGACCAGTTTCCTGGTAGTAGGCCTCAATAGACTTCGGTATATTCATGTGGGCCACATAACGGACATCTGGCTTATCAATGCCCATGCCAAATGCAATGGTTGCAACAATGATAATTTTATCTTCCCGTAAAAATCGAGTCTGGTTTTTACTCCTTACCGCAGCCGGTAAACCGGCGTGGTAGGGCAGGGCATGAATACCCTTGGATTGCAACCAATCTGCCATATCATCCACCTTCTTTCGGGATATGCAGTAGATGATCCCACTATCCTCCGGGTGATTATTTTGAATAAAGTCAAAGATCTGTTTTTTTTGGTTATTTCTTTCGTGAATGGAATAGTGAATGTTAGGCCTGTCAAAACCTCCAATAAATACCTTCCCATTCTCGAGTTTTAAACGCTCAATGATATCCTTACGGGTGGCTTGGTCCGCGGTGGCGGTCAGGGCCACTCTGGGGATATTCCGGAAACGATCAGCCAACAGGGATAAGGCAGTGTAGTCTGGTCGAAAATCATGTCCCCACTGCGATACGCAGTGGGCTTCATCAATGGCAAATAATCCAATCCTTACCTCTGCAAGTAGGTCAAGGAAGTCAGGCATGACCAATCTCTCAGGGGCTACATAGAGTAGGTCCAATTGGTTGTTTTCAAGCTTTTCTTTTACCCTGTAAACATCAATGTCAGACATGCTAGAATTGATGGCTCCTGCAGCTATCCCAACTTGTTCCAGGGCTGCAATTTGGTCCTGCATTAAAGCAATCAATGGTGATACCACCACGCCAACGCCCTCGCGGCAAAGGGCCGGTATTTGGTAGCATAAAGATTTTCCGCTCCCGGTGGGCATTAATACAAATGCGTTACCTCCACTCACAATATGATTAATAATTTCTGCCTGTTGGCCGCGAAATTGGTCATACCCATAAGTATGATTTAAAATAGAGAGGGGCGAATTTGCTGGTGAGTGCATGGATGAAGGTAGTAATGAGAGACTTGAAATGATATGTCCATCTTTTCGGTATGTTTCGAAAGGAAACTAATAAAAGACCTGTGTTTTATTTTATCACAGTCATGGTGAAATGGACTACATCGCGGTGTCCATGAATAAACTGTTTTAAAAGTATTTTACACGGCTGATAGCAAACTTTTTTAGCAAGAGAGAACTTTTTTATATAGTAATAACCGAAAATTCATAAAGTTGGTTAATTAGGTTGATAAAATATTTAATGTGAGTGAAAAAATGACATGCGTCTTTGCTGGTTGATCATCAATATAGTCCCAATCTTCTTGTTTTCAATGGAGTCTGATTATGTCGAGAATGAAGTCTTTATTCGTTTTCACCAATCTTGTTTTCCTGGGGAAAAAGAGACATTAATTGAAAGGTTTGGCCTGCGGGAAAAGAGAAGGTTTCTTCTGACCAAAGCCATCCTCTACACATTGCCAGAAGGCTCTGATGCCGCGGAGGTTATTCCACTTCTAAATGAAAGGCCCTGCGTGAAATATGCCGACTTTAACAACCGAAGAGCGAGTTTAGAATCTTCTTCAGAGCCTGCTTTTTCTTCACAATGGGCTTTGCAAAACATCGGGCAGGAAGTGAATGGCAAGATTGGAAATGCAAATGCAGATATTAACTGGATCAAAGCCATGCAGATATATAATCCTCAAAAACAAATAGGTGTTTCAGTTATTGATTCTGGAGTCGCGATGGACCACCCCGAGATCAATCTTAGGTTGGGTGGAAAGGTACTTGAACAAAACGGCATTTCGGGAGTGGACGATGACAATAATGGTCTTGTGGATGATACCATTGGCTGGGATTTTGTGGATTGGGATAATCGGCCGGAGGACTTGAATGGACATGGGACATTAGTTGCAGGTATCATTTCCGCAAACCCAACAAATGGAGAGGGAATCACCGGAATAGCTCCTGATTCTTTCATCATTCCACTTCGTGTTTTTGATGAGACTGGAGGGGCAACTGATGAACAGATCATTCTTGCCGCAGCCTATGGAGTCATGAATGGTGCCCGCATTCTAAACCTAAGCCTGGGAAAGGGTAAACCGTTCAATTATCCCATGCAGGAAGCAATCTATGACCTAGAGAAAGAGTACGACACCATTCTCATATGTGCTGCGGGCAATGGCGGTTATGATAAAATAGGTGACAATATAGATTCTATTCCCGTTTACCCAGCGGCGTATGATGGAAATGCAATTATTTCAGTGGCCGCATCTAATTCTAAAAATGAGCTTGCACCCTTTTCCAACTATGGCGTTACCCATGTTGACCTGGCCGCTCCTGGGACAAATATGTTTGGACCTACGGTATCAAGAAAACTTTGGTATTTGGAAGATTTTTCATATGGGAGCCAGTGGACCACGGGCCGAACTATAAACGACTACAGTGGGATGGGGTGGAGTTTTCATACCGATTCCCTGGGTAATCGATGGGCAACGGATAGCAATGACCTATACGGGAATCCCATCTATTATTATTCCAACAGTGATACTTACACCATGAGCCCTCTTATCACAATGAACGGTGTTAGTAGTCCAAAATTATCAGTTCGTATCTACCATCAGCTTGCTTACAACTATTGGTCTTCTTCTTATGATTTCCTTTTTATTGAATATTCTACAAATTACGGAGCTACATGGAATTTAATTGATGGCATTTATGGCTACAGTGGAGTTTTAGGTTCTGTTTACAATTTTGACTTAGCTGCACTTGAAGGTGAAGAAAATGTTATTTTCCGTTTTCGTTTGAATAGTGACAGCCTATGGCAGGACGATGGTGTCTATGTCGATAACTTTTGGATCGATGGTGTCACCTCTTTCAATTTTACGGGTAATGAGTATGAATTCAATGACGGTACTTCTTTTTCGGCTCCAGTCGTTAGCGGAGTCGCGGCTTTGGTCCTATCTCACCGCCCTGACCTTACTGTTCGTGATCTTCGCGAGATATTGCTTACCTCAGTAACCACAGTCGATGAATTAGACGGTAAAGTGGCATCCGGTGGTGTGGTGAATGCTTATGAAGCTCTAAGGCTTGCTGATGCTTGGACGCCACCTGATTCTAATACAGTTTTTAATTTCCTACTCAACGCTTCAACAAGTCCATCCACCGGAAGTCCAGGAGTGGTTTATGGTGCCGGTAGTTACCAAGGTGGTACCGAAGTTACGCTTCGGGCGGAGCCAAGCTTTGGCTACACTTTTAGTCACTGGAGTGGGCAGGCCTTCGGAAGCGACCCGACCTTAACCCATACTTTGATTGCCGATACTTCGGTAGCGGCAAACTTTATTAAATCAAAAGGGTGGGGGGATGCTGAAAGCTTGGGCTCGGGTTGGAAGACTTTATCGTGGTTTGGATATTATTGGGAAAATCAAAGTCCCTGGGTATTTCACTCTTCTCTTGGTTGGGTGTATCGAACCAATCTGACTGAAGCTGCCAGTTGGCTTTACAGCCCGAACTATGGATGGTTGTTTACCTCGGGGCGTAGAATGCCATTTCTCTTTAGTGCTTCCCGTTCATCTTGGATCTATGCGGGAGAAAGAGTCATCTACGGATTCAATGAAGAAACATGGTCCGCACTGTAGACAGACCGTAAACCTTTTCATTCACTGATTAAAGAAGCAGCTTTCCGGATTTAATCCACCCGGATAAAGTTGTGCTTGTGACCCGGTGACTTCAAGGATGTTATAGGGTTTATGTTGCAGGTTTCCTCCAGAGTATCCATCCCCATGACTGAAATTCAGTTGCAGGCGGTACGATCCCAGGGGGCAGGCGGGCAGAATGTAAACAAGGTGTCCACGGCCGTACATTTATTCTTCGATATCCGGGCATCCTCTTTACCTGAAGTTTATAAGGCCCGTCTATTAGGCAAGAAAGACCGCCGGATCAGTCCGGGGGGCATTGTGATTATTAAGTCTCAGGAAGCACGTACCCAGGAGGTGAACCGTGAAAAAGCACTCGCCCGATTGAAGGAGCTTATCAAGGAAGTCATGCAGGTTCGTAAATCCCGCCGGGCCACTTCTCCAACTCGCGGTTCTAAAGAGCGCCGCTTGCAGGCAAAAGATACCCGTTCGAAAACCAAAAAATTCAGGCGTCGTCCCGGCATGGATGATTAATTGAACCCTCGGGTTCAACCTCATGAAGTAATCAATTTTAGCATCTATGGATGCGTATTGCAGTCGTGGATATACAACCTGCTCAGAACTGGGTGAGTTATACCGAAGCTATAATGGGGATGGATTGGGCATGAGTGCAGGTAGTCCGCGAGCTTGGGGAATACCCTCAATCAACTTGCGAAATTGAAATGTTAGTTCAGGGTAATTTGGATGAAAATATCCTCCCTTTCTGTTCTGGCCATACTCCTTCTCCAATTGGTTTTTCAAGTTGAAGTATATGCGGCAAAATCAGATATTCGCTTACAGGTTGCAGATCAAAAAAAATCTGAAATCCAAAAACCGAATATTCTATTCATCATGATTGATGACTTGGGCAAGGACTGGGTCAGTTGCTATGGGGCGGATGATATCAAAACCCCAAACATTGATTCCCTGGCAACCGGAGGAATGAAATTTCACAATGCCTATTCAATGGGTTCATGCTCCCCTTCCCGAACGACCTTGCTTACCGGAAAGTATCCATTCCGTACCGGTTGGGTAAGCCATTGGGATGTACCGCGTTGGGGGGTTGGTTATTTCGACTGGAAAAAGAAGGGAAATACCAGCTTTGCCCGACTCATGAAAGAACTCGGATATGCAACTGCAGTTGCAGGGAAATGGCAGATTAATGACTTCCGAGTCGAGCCAATCGCATTAAAAAAACACGGGTTTGATGACTGGGCTTTATGGACAGGTTTTGAGACAGGTACCCCGCCAAGCGACAAAAGGTATAAAGATCCCTACATTAATACTCCAGAAGATGGTAGCCGTACCTATGATGGCAAATTTGGCCCCGATATTTACACAGAGCGACTACTTAAATTTATGCGGACTCATAAAGATGAACCCATGTGCCTTTACTATCCGATGCCTCTATTGCACAGGCCGTTCGTGCCAACACCAGATGAGCCTCATGCGAAAGGTACACTCAACCGGCATAAGGCAATGGTCAGATATGTTGACAAAATGGTCGGGCAATTAGTTGATGAATTGGATGAACTTGGAATTCGCGAACGCACTATTATCTTTTTTGCCAGTGACAACGGAACAGATGTTCTTATTAACGGTTCGCTAAATGGAAAAAAAGTTAAAGGTGGAAAAGGAACCCAAAATGAAGCTGGGGTTTGTGGGCCTTTTATCGTCAACTGTCCGGGTACAGTACCTGCGGGAGTCGAGACGGATGCACTTACTGATTTATCGGATATGTTACCCACCTTTGTCGAGTTGGGAGGTGGCAAACTCCCCGAAGATCTGATTGTTGATGGAAAGTCAATGGCCCCCTTAATCCTTGAGAGGGAGAAGGATTCTGCTCGCGATTGGATTATGGCCCTTAGTTTTGGGAAGGCACGATTGGATAAGCTGGGAATCCTGCCTGGGCAAACTTTTGGCCCACGTGTCATCCGAGATAAGCAATTTAAGGTATGGGTTGACCAAAAGAAACAGATTACGCGATTACACAATTTAAAAAAAGATCCAGCAGAAGAAAAAAACCTGCTCTCCAGCAAGCAAAGGGAGCACAGAAGAGCTATCACTAAATTCCAGGAAATTGTAAAAACTTTTCCAAAAACAGATGGTCGCCCCCTTTACGAAGCAAGAGCCGCAAATTCGTGGGATAGAAAATAAAATGATCAATAACCCAAAATTCTATTTTATCTGAATGAAGTCTTTTCGGGAATAACTAGCGATTTTTACTGCTGTTTTTACCACACTAAAGCCTGTATGTTTTTTTCTGAAAGTCTTACCTGCCAATATCAGAAATCATAAAAGTAAAGAGTCAACGGGACAGTATCAGCGAAATCGAAAAGCTTCTCACTTACCTTCGACTTTTTTATCATCCCCATTTTTCTTTAGAATCGGCTCGCCACATCCTCTTTTTAAGCATCTATAGATGCGCATGGTAGATGTGGATATACAACCCGGTCAGCGTTGGGTAAGTGATGCCGAGCCCGAGCTCGGTCTTGGAGTGGTCATGGCTGCGGGCGGTGGACGGGTGTCCATTCTTTTTCCCGCCGTGGATGACCGCCGGGAGTATGCCCTGGAATCCGCACCGGTTCGCCGGGTTTCATTTGAAGCCGGGGATAGTTTAAAGACGCATGATGGACAGTCCGGTTCCATTGAAGAAGTTAAGGAAGAGGGTGGATTTTTACATTACCAGGTAAAAGGGGAGTGGATTCCGGAATCCGCCCTGGCCGATACCATCAGTTTTTCCAGCCCTCTCGATCGTCTCATGGGCAGACAAATGGATGAACCCCACCTATTTCAGGTCCGTAATGATGTCCTAAATTGGCAGTCCAAAATTCGCAAATCTCCCAACCGTGGATTTACCGGTGGAAGGATCGATCTGATTGAACATCAACTTTATATTGCCCAGGAAGTAACCAGTCGCCTCCAGCCCCGCGTCCTCCTCGCCGATGAGGTCGGGCTGGGGAAAACTATCGAGGCCTGTCTTATCCTTCACCGCCTCCATCTTACCGGCCGGGCCGAACGGGCCCTAATTATTTTGCCCGAGTC
>JAQWWZ010000017.1 GCA_029254745.1 Opitutales bacterium
GCCCTTCGCTTGGAGACTTCTGCCAAGAATCTACCTGCCCGGATCCAAGTAATTGATCAGGCAAGGATTGAAAAGTCTGGTGCCATAAATATAGTCGGCTTATTGCGTAAGGAAGCAAATCTGCAGGTCCGATCAACTTCCGGAAATGCAGCAAGAGCCACTATTTCTCTGGGAGGGTTTGGAGACAATGGGGGACACCGAACACTTGTTTTATTGGATGGACATCGATTAAATGCATTCGACCTTTCACCGATCAATTGGCACTCCATTCCTCTTGCTATGATAAAATCGATTGAAGTAATTCGAGGGGCACAATCTGGTACTTATGGCAACCATACAGTTGGAGGGGTAATCAAGATCAATACCAAGCTGCCTAAGCTTGAGCCAACTGCTTCTTTGGAAGCTATCTCGGGAAGTTTTGATTCTTTTAATGCCAGAGGTGCATATTCCCAAAAGCTTGGAGAAATTGGATTAACCATATTCGGGGAGAGGGCAGAATCGGATGGCTACCGGATGAATGGAGATCACCAGACTGATGCGGGTGGGCTCAGACTGGATTGGGGAGACGAATCTGATTTAAAGGGTTACTTATCCTGGAGTTTGTCGAATAGCGAATTTGGATTACCAGGTCCTTTAGATGCAAACACTGTCGCTGTTGACAGGAGGCAAACTTCTAATCCCGACGATCGTGGCAAAGCAAGGTCCTCTCAATTGCGGGCTGGCCTAATGCACCACATCAATGAGAAATGGAGATTGGAGAATAGAATTGGTTACGAGGATCGAAAAAATGCTGCGAATATGCCAAGCCAATCTGGATATCTTGCCAATACAGATTATAAAACTTTTTCATACAGCCCGATTCTTCATCACAACTCTGAGGACTCGGATTATTTGATAGGCTTTGATTATTTCAAAGGAGAATTGGATCTAAATGGCATTTACACGTCATTTAATAGTGATGCCAGTCGAGATTATGAAAGAATTACAGCAGCTCTTTTTACTTCGGTTCGTCATTCAATTTCAAAAGAATGGGATTGGATTGGCAACCTAAGGTTCCAAAAAAGTGAGAATAATCTTTCATATACAGGTACAAAACTGGGAGATGTAAAGGATGAAGACTGGGCTAGTGGTATAGGACTAATTCGAAAATTTGGAGATGCAGACCGACTTTACACAACAATACGCCGCTTTTTTCGTTATCCATCTACGGATGAACTAATTGCGTTTTATCCCCCAAGTTACTTCCCTGCTAATCATTTAAGTTTAGTACCGGAAAATGGATTTGAAGCTGAAGTAGGACTAGATTGGTCAATGGATAAAATTTTGTTGAGTGGACGAATCTTTAGACAGTGGATGGAGCAAGAAATTATTGTGGATGGTTTCGATAATATTAATTTAGATGATACTAGTCGCATAGGATTAGATTTATCTTTGAGTTGGGAATTAGCTGATTATGCAAGCACTGGAATAAGTTATGATTTTGTTCGTGCTAAAATTGAGAAAGGAACTTACGAAGGCTCGAATATTCCTTTGGTAGCCGAGTCCTTGGTCAGGCTTTTTTTAGAGATAAAACCCATAGATTCTTTGCTCTTTAATATTGGAGGCTCCTATGTCGGTGAAAGTTTCGTAGGGAACGATTTGTCCAATTCGAATGGCAAATTAGAGGATTATTGGTTGTTTGATCTCCTGATAAATTATGAGTTGTCGGAAAGTGCCACTTTTTTTGGAGGTGTTGATAACTTAATGGATGAAGAGTATCTTTCAACTGCGTACAACACAGCCTTGTACCCTGGGGAAGGAAGGAGTGTAAGAGCCGGTTTACGCTTTTCCTTTTAAGTTTGATTCTTTTATCCGCATTCCGGACAGATTCCGTATAGCATAACCTCGAAACCTTGAACTTTAAATCCTTTTGGAACTTTCGCGGGTGGCTCATCCTCCATGGTGTCCTCCAAGGCATATAATTTGTCGCAGCTTCGGCAGGCAAAATGTACCTTGTCTTGCCCGTCTGCCCATTCGTATCTTGGGGGTTGTCCGGGGTAGTCCACGCCCAGAACCAGATGGCTCTCACAAAGTGTTTTCAGGTGGCGGTAGGTGGTGGCGATGCCCAGGCGGGGAATATCCGTAATGGCAAGTTGGTGGATCTCAAGAGGAGTCAAGGGCCTGCCCGCCGAGCGGATCGCGGAGGCTATGACTTCTCCTTGACGGGTGTTTCTTTTCACTCTTGTTTGGCCGGAATCTTAGGAAGCTTGCCAGCCTTGAGGCATTCCTGGGTACGCTTTTTTAGGCTTTTCACCTCATCTTTTATTTCCGCATAAGTGTTTTTCTCCATGCGGTCAATAAAGAGAATACCATGAAGATGGTCGACCTCGTGCTGAATACAGCGGGCAAGAAGACCATCACATTCTAATTCATGTGCATTGCCTTCTAGGTCTTGATATTTGACTGAAATCCGATCAGGTCGGGCTACTTCGCCCCGGATTTCAGGAAAAGAGAGACAGCCTTCTTCGTAATAATATTCATCGGAAGGAATAGCAGAAACAATGGGATTGGCCAACGCAAGGGGCATAACCAAAGAGGGTGCCAATGGTTTACTGTCTAGAATGCAAGCCATCGGGTATTCTGGATGCTCGGGCACATCCACCACGCAAAACTGAAGGGATTTCCCAACTTGTTGGGCGGCTAGCCCAATACCTTCAGCGTGGTCCATGGCATCAAGCATATCATTAGCGAGTTCGGTAAGGTCGGGGTCAAAGGAGGTAACTTTCTTTCCTTTTTCCTGAAGGATGGATTCTCCAAATTGGGTAATACGAAGGGTCATGAAGGATGATTGCTCAATTTTGAACTTTTCGAGGTTAAGGAATCTGTTATAATGGGGGCGGTGGTGAGTAAGTGAATAAATTGCATTTGCAAACAAGTAGCTTCTGTAAGATAAAAAGTAAACCTTTCAAAATTGGAAACATATAACAAAAAGAAGTTGGGAAATATTTTGTTTCTCCCTGTTGCCTTGGCTTGCGGTATACTTGGCTTTGGGTCTCCTGTATTCTTTGCTACTGTCTCTGAAAGTTCGCTTCAGAATGTGGGGGAGGGAACCAAGTCGATGGAGGAGGAAGTGGTCCGTCAATTGCGACAAAATAACTTGGGCCCGGCTGAAATGTTGCTCCCTTTGACCAAGGTCGACCGAAGGAAAGAATTTGCCAAGGTCATTGAGAAGAAAAAAATTGATCATCCCGAGCTCTCGATTTCTGGGGGTGGGAGTATTTTTGACATGCTTACCTTCAACGAGTATTTTGGGGGGTTGGATAAGTATAATTTGGCCCGAGGGCGGTTCGAAGCTTTTTTTGTCTACAACCGCGCCACTACAAGGGGTGATTTATGGGATCGTCTAGGAGAAAATAGTTCCAATGATAATGTGTTGGCAGTACTGAAAGCGATACCTGAAGAAGGGAGGCCTGGGAATTTTTGGGCTCGTTTACTAGCGGAGCCTTTGGTTTCCGCGTTTCCCGGAGTAAAAGTCGCCAAGCTCGTTGATTTTCCATTCTTCCCAAACCGGCACATTGTACTTTCCGTTGGCTTACGAACTGCCAATGATTTGGATGGTAACCTGAGTGAAGCCGAAATTCGGGATCTGTGTCTAGCGGAAGCAAGGCAGGGCATTTTGGATTACAGTGGTAACGCCGAGTGGTTTAAAGTCCAACGCGTGGTTGATGACTCCACAGTTGTAAGACTTGATGGGAACCAAACTTTTCCATCCTTGGATCTGACCAGTTTTTCCGAGCGTACAGGTATGCTCAAGGTAGGAAGAACCGATGATGGCGGGTACGCCGTGATTGTCGGAGGGATTGTAAATACAGCAGGAGAGCTTGAGAATCACGGCCGTTGGCTTCCTTATCCTATTTTAATTCCGATGATGGTAGGTACTGCCATGTCCCTGGAGAAAGAATATTATACTTCTGATACCGCCTTTGAAATTGGACGTTTGTCTCAGAAGATGTTGCAAGGAGATTTTGAGTCCAAAGAAAGAATTCGTTCTTTTTTCTGGGCTGCCCACCAGCTTGCAAGAAAAATGAACCTTATCCAAATGGCAGAACTTACACAGAGTTGCCCGAACTTACAGAGTATCTTTGACCTGTCGGCCTTGATTCGGATGAGGAATCGCCCCCTATCTGAGGCGATCGGCAAGATAAAGGCTGCCAATCGAGAGCTTGGCTTTCTCCCTATGAATGAGCGAGAAGATGCCCGAGCATATTTACGCAGCTTAATTGAAGAAAAAAGAGTCGTTGAGAGAGATTTCGAAAAGGAACTGCAAATTATTTACTCAGCCACATTGTTATCTTCAAACCCAACCGGTGTGTATCAGTTTGTTAAAAATTATCCAGTCTTTAAAAAAGATGGTGATCTGGAGGCAGCGGTTTCTGCTCTCGGAGATTTACGGATCGCTATGAGTCATGGTAAGGGCGCTCTCGATCACCTGCTTTTGGAAGGGAAGCCTATTCATGAGGATGGACCTTTTCTTAGCACTGTCTCGACAGTGTTCCCTCTGTTAGGAGGAGGGCTGTTGACTTTCTTGTCTCATAGCCAAGTAGATCTTGCTCTTCTTTTAAAGATGGCACTTATATGTGGTTTCTTTTATCTCTTTATCCTTTTTATTGGCGGCATCCTGCCCGATCCAAGCTACAAAAGAAGTCGGGGGAATTTATTTCTTCGATGGGTCATGCAATTATCAGGGGCTACTCTCCTGTTATTGTTCTCGATCCTGGCCTTAGAGCCATCTCTTTTGCAAAGCCCACGGGGACAGGTGTCAGTAGCCGGGTTTGATTTTGCGCTTGCGAATCTTCTCGCCTATGCCAATGAGGAATCTATGGCGGATCAAAACCTAACCGAAGTAACGGCCATTATTGCAGGAGCATTCCTCCTTGTTCAAGTGGTCATTTTTATGATATGTCTCTCCCGTGTTTCCGAAGTGAAACAGGAAGAGGGTAGCGCAAAGTTGAGATTATCTCTTCTCGATAACGAGGACAATCTTTTCGATCTTGGTCTCTATGTCGGTTTGGGGGGGACAGTACTTTCACTTATCCTTCTGCTGATTTTAGATGTTAAGCAGGATGCGCTAATAGGGGCGTACACCTCGACATTATTTGGTATCCTCTTTGTGGCTGCCTTAAAGATTTTCATCGTTCGTCCCCTTCGCAATGACTTGCTGAGACAGATGGACGACAAAAGGTATGAATCGTAGTCTGCTGCTGGTAGTATGCGACTTTCTTCTCCTTAGCATTCTTGCTTTGGCACGCTTTGATGTCCCCGAAGGGGCTGTCATTGCTCAGGATGATGAAAAGGTTGTTTCGAAAGAGGTCATTGAACGTATATCAGACGGCGAAAACTACGATGATGTGGTTGCGGAGCTCGAAGCTACCAATGAAACTCTCCTAGAAAACCTCAGCAGCGACAAAGACATGCTGCTCGAAGAGAAAATGAAACTCGAAGAGCAGATCGCAGAGCGGCAAAGAGAGCTGGATAGAAAAGAGAAAGAAATTGCTTCGAGAGACCAAGTAATTGCTGGAAATGAAGAAGCGATTCTAGCTGCAAAGGAAGAGGCTACAGAGCTGGAGGCCCAGAGGGAAGAAATTGAAAAGAAGCGTGAAGAACTTTTAAAAAGTAACGCAGCCTCCCAAAAAGAGCTCGAGCTTTTGGCAAAAAACTTAGCGGATGCCAAAAAGAAATCGGAAGAACTCGCGGCTCTTAAGGACAAAACCCAAAAAGAGGCTGAAACAGCAAAGGTTGAACTTGCAGTTAGTATTGAGAAAGCAAAAGCGGAAGGCAAAGCAGCCGCTGAAGCAAAAGCTCAACTGCAGGAGGAAAAGAAAAGATCTGACGCTCTGGTTGCATCCACCGCTCAATTAGATAAGAAAATCGAAAACCTCAACCAAGGGCTTGCTGGCGTGGGCCAAGACCTAAAAGTAGTAGGGCAGGGCTTAGCCGGAGTGGGAGACAAAATCTCCACAGTCAGCCAAGAAATGAAAGGCGTAAAGGACACGGTTGATGGAGTGGGTAGTCAAGTTGAAAGCATTAAAAATGAAGTGGAAGAAACTGCGGCTGTACAGAAAGAAAACTTCGAGAAACTTAGTGAACGCCAAACTCGTTCCCTAAATGAAATTTTTACCCGCTACGAACAGAGCAAGGTAAAACTGGAGCTTAGTTTCAAGCATAAGGGTGGGTTTCTCGGTGCCGAAAAAGAAGATAAGTTTGAAATGGACACCATCATCATGGTTGATGGCTCCTTTGCTTACTCTCTGGTCCATGCCAAAGATAGTCCATTCCGTTTGACTCCCCGACCTCGTTCTTTGGTTTCGGTGACTGGAACCATATCAAGTCCAAAACTAAAAGAGCCTATTATCGTGAAGGAAGTTGCATTTATGGATGATCCAAGAATCCTGATTATCCCTCTTTATGTAAATCCCACTGATTTGAGGAAAACCACCAACCTTGAGTTTTTTAATGCGCCTCAAAATCCTTACCTTTTCTCCGAAGCAGTGGTTGTAGACTCCAAGCAAGAAAGATTTGGTCAGACCGATTTTGTACGAGATGAAAAAGATGCAAGGTATATAAAAGTAAGTCATAATCACTTTGCTTTTCTTACTGGTGCCTTCGACCCAGGCAAAGGTGATTTAGTTTTTTCTCAAAAAGGTGAACTTTTGGGGATTATGGTCAACAATAACTATGCCTTTCATGTAAAGAATTTGGGGGCTCGTATTCATGCAGGTTCTCGAACGGTTTTAGGAAATAACTTTTCATCGCCAAAAACTAACCCCTTACTGACTTCACTGGGTAAGAAATTATTTGGTTTAAACAAAAAGTTTCGGTAGGTATAGGCTTAAATCCAAGCTCATAAGTGGCAGATACAAACTCATCGAACACTGAGGGTGATCAAGTAGCCAGTAAGCCTTCCGGTGGCTTTAGTCTTTCTTCTTTCATTCAAGAACGAGGTGCGTTTTCTCGCTACATTGAAATACCCCGGGATCGGTCACCTTGGTTTTTTACCTTAGTCCTTATACTGGCTGCTTATTTATTAAGTTTTTGGGTACGGTTGGAATGGATTGATTTTGCCCAGGCAAACTTTGTAAATGAGCAAGGTGAAGTAGTTTTTGCCCACCCTGAAATGGTCAAGGATGGGGTGGCCTTACCCAATACTCACGACAGTTTTTACTTTGGGAGTATTGTACAGAAAGCAAGCTTTGGGAAGCACCAGGATAACCATCTTATACCTGATGTTTATTTAAACGGGATGATTACAGCTTTGCCTTATTGGATCCTGCAAGTTTTTCCTTCTCTTACAATCGAGGAATTACTTCTTTGGTTACCTGTTTACATAGCCGGTCTTGTTTGCATCCCGATTGTATTAATTGGGCGATTGTATGGCTCAAGTGTTTGGGGTTTCTTTGCTGCCTGCCTAGCAGGCATCACGCACAGTTATTATAATCGTACCCTTGCCGGTTATTATGATACTGACATGTTTTCCATTACCTCTCCTGCATTTTCTTTGTTTTTCTTACTTGCGGCTTCCAGAAAAGAATCGATTGGTTATCTTTGTGCGGCAACTGTATCATTACTGGTTGGCTGCTTTTTCTATGGTTCAGTCCAGGCGATAACCTGCTCCCTTGCCATTGTTTTTATCGCGTATCGTGTAGCACTACTTGGCCTCGATTTTTGGAATCAAAAGAAATTGTCTAACTTTTGGGAACTTAAGTCTCTTCCCTTTACCATAGCCAGTGTACTTTGCATGTCATGGGTGCTCTATGCAGACAGTTGGTTTGCTGGGCGTGTTGTTGGGGAAAATTTTGGTAAATCTCTTGCTGCTTTACTACTTCCGATCGTCATTTTCTTTACCTTTACTATCTACAGGCAAAAGCTTTTCCCAGCAGATAATGTAGGTAAGTTACGACTGAAAATGGCTGGTTACACTAGTGGGGTTTTGCTTATACTTGTTGCCATAGGAACTGCCCCTTTTTTGGGGATTGGTCCTTACTCAGGCACTTGGTACAAATTAACCGGAAAGCTAAAAGGCTATTCAGTAATCAGTCAAAGTAATGCGGTTACATCCGGTTCTCAAAGGTATTCTTTGAGCTTTCTTGATGTCAGAACCACTATTAGGGAAGCAAGCGAGGTTCCTAAAGAAGTGGTCCGCAATCGAATTTTATCTGATATTCCATCTTGTTCCTGCCCTAGGTGTTTGTCCGCAAAGGATAGAGAGTCTACAACCCTGATCTCAGCATCTATATTAGGTTTTATTGGCTTATTTTTTCTTGTTATCAGATATTGGGAGTTTTGCCTCATTTTTCCCTTTATCGCTATTGCTTATTATTGTTTCCAAGGGTCTGTTGGGTTGAGGTTTACTGTACATGTTGGGAATGTTGCATCGATTGGAGTAACTTTTCTTCTTTTATTTGTTCTTTGGTCAATTATTCGGAAAATTTTCTTGGGTAGAGGATTTACGGAGAAAAAACAAATTCTGGCATCGTGGCTTACTGTAGGGGGAGCTCTTCCCTGCGTTGTTTTTTTAGCAATACCCAATGTGAAGCATGCCCAAAATTATCACTCCCATGTGGTCTATCCTACTGAAACCATAGAAGTATTGGAAGCGCTAGACAAGGCATCCAACCCCGAGGACTTCGTTGTGACTTGGTGGGACTATGGATCGGGTTGCTGGTATTATGGCGACCTGAGAAGTTTCACATCTCCTGCCCATCAGACTTATGATAATTATTTAACTTCTAAAATCCTCCGATCAAACTCTCCACTTCGAGCATCGAGATTAGCAAGGCTAAAGACCGAGGCATTTGTTAAGATGCAGGAAAATAAAGAAAATGGAGAATCTGATTACAACACGGCGGTGCAGGCAATTTTTAAAGACGGACAATCAGATTCCGTCTTTTACCAGGGGTTATTGAATGATTTGGGAAACCCTAATGTTGAGTTGCCCAAAAAAACCAGGGAGATGTTTCTTTTTTTACCCTACGAAATTCTTCGTATTTTTCCTACAATCTTAAGTTTTAGTTCTCGGAACTTATATTTTTCCAAAGATTTATCTAACGAAAAAGTAAAGAGTCCCCCAATCACAATCTTAAGGAATGGCCGCAGGGAAGGATCATCCATAGCTTTTGATGGCGGCTTTCGTTTGGACCGGAGAGGTCAGCTTAGGATCGATCAGCCTCAAAGTGGAATGATTCCATACAATCTCTTTCTAGGGTCCAATGGAGATGGAAATCCTCCTAAACCCATCAAAACTCTTGAGTTTGATGGACTGAGTATTCCACTTATCACTAGCCCATCATCCAGTTATCAGCTGTTGTATGTGAAGGAAACAGGAGAAATTGTTATTCTTAGTGCGGCTGCTTCCAGGTCCACATTTGCCCGTCGGTTTCTCCTCGACCGCTTCGATTTGGAAGTATTTAAGCATCCTCTTTTTGAGAAAGGAGCCAATCCCGTTCGGCAACCCTTTATGGTTCAGGCTGATTGGGTAAGTGGTAATCCTGGTAAGCTTAATCTTCACATGCGTGGAAATTACAAGATTGAAGTCGATTTGAAGCAAAACTTAGCGAAGATTCCAGGTTCATCCAACCAAATTCCCTTTTCCTTTCATCGACGATTGCACGATACCAAAACCGGGAAAATGATAAAGATGCCATCCAAGGTGGCAGAAAATGCAGGATATCATTTAATCCAGTCTAATATCCCAGTCTTTGTGGGTGGGAGCAGCTATGAAGTGCCTGATACAGGGAAGACAATATCGCAAATTGCCACACTGTTTGGAATCGATCCAAAATTACTCTCATCTGTATACCAAAAAGATGAAGATTATTTCTACTATGCTGGTGAACGATTAGAAATTCCCGCTAAAGGTTATGAGATGAGACAGGCTTGGTTTTTTATGGATAACGAAGCGTTCCAAAGTATCCTTGTGCAAGGATTCTTAATGGAAGAATTACCCAACAATTTATTTGAAAAAGTTTACTCGACAGCTTGGGGAAAAGTTTACAAAATAAAACAATAATGACATTTGATTGTATTTTTTTCTGTTCAAGAGCTAATGCCTTTGTATAGTAAAATAAGAATGTATAAATATTAGAACACACTGTTATGAAGTCCATTAAGTTACCTTTCCCTTATTTTTTCCTTTTCCTTTTCTCATTTGGTCATCTGCTGGCTGAAGAAATCTCGACTAAAGGGGCATTGATTATTGCGAGTGTAGAAGGGCAAGTATCTGTCATCAATAATGAAACACAGCAAGAAGTACCGAGTGAAAGGGTGGTCGCAGGTGGGGTTCTCTATGATGGGCATACAGTAAAAACTGGCCCATCTTCAAAAATGGTCTTGCTTTTAACCAATGGTACGGTTGCGACGATCAAGGCAGAATCTTCTCTCAATATTAAAAAATTTACGCAAGAAAAGTTTGATATGTCTAAAACCAATCTCTCCGAATTGAAGGGTGAACCCAGCAAATCAAATGTGGTCATTGATATTGAAATCGGTGACATGGTGGTGGATGTTAAAAAACTAGACAAGAAATCTAGTTTTAATATTGAATCTCCTGTTGGTACTGCCGGTATTCGCGGCACAGTTCCTGCCATTTCAGTTATGCAAATGCCAGATGGTGGGTTTCAGCAAAAGACAGCAATGCTTCGCGGTGAAATTGCATTCACCCCTAGAGGTGGAGGACTTCCCACCATGCTCGGACCAGGGCAGAGCCTTGCATCTGGGATCGGGCCGAACGGAATTATGCTTCCGATGCAATTGGGGCAAGTCTCCCAGGCCATGATGACAGCTATTCAGGCAGATGTAGAAGCCGCTGGTGCTGCCATGGGTATTTCTCCAGAAGGCGGAGTTGATGCCTCGGATGCAACGGTTCCAGACGCGGATGAACCTTCGGAAGATGAGTTAAACGAGTCCGATGATAAAAGGAAAGGGGCATCTAAAGGAGTCGGAGACGACGACAATGGAACCGATGCTGTTGCCCTTGATAAAGCTGGTCTAATTGATCTTAATGATCCCGAACAGGCCGCTAAAGCTGATTCATTTGTGGAGGTAAGCACTCTTTCCGCAGGTTCATATGCTGCCAAGGGCGAAAAGGAAGCTGAAATAGCGGCTCAAAAATCTGAACTTGACGGTGACAAATCACAACTTGCAGAACTAAAGCTTCAATCGGCTCAAAAATCTGAACTTGACGGTGATAAATCACAGCTTGCAGAACTAAAGCTTCAGCGCAATTCTCGCAGGAATGATGATTCTGGTTTATCGATAGACGAGCAAATTACTGCTCTTGAAAGTAAAATTTCAAACTCAGAAATTGAAATTGCCTCTTCTGAAACAGAACTTGGTAAAGGGACGGCATCCTTTGTTGAAGCACTATCAGACAATATGGCATCAACGGTTGATGTTATTATCGAGGCAGAAGCTTTAGGGGTTAAGTCTGAAGACCTTATTAGCCAAACAACTGAGAATGCAGAGAATGCCCCGATCACCAACTCTAACTTAAAGCTGGTTAAGGAGGCTGGGGTTACAGATAACGACGCACTCGCCGGTTTAGTTTCTAGTCCTGATAAATCTGATGAAGCCCAAGAAATGCTAGAGAGTGCCGTAGAGTTAGGCCAAGCTGATTCCGAAACATTTGCCGCTCTTGCAAGAAGCACTGATGTTGCTGACGAGATGAAAAAAGCGAAGGATAGTGGTACAGATGTTGACTCTGTCTTAGTCGCTATAAAGACAACTGACTCGAAAAAACAAGTAGCAAAGCAGAAAAAAGTTGAAGCTCAGAAAAAGAAAGAAGAAGCCCTTGCAAGCGGCGTTGAAATTCCATCAGGTCTGATATCAAGCATTGATTCTGCCCAAGATGAAGCTGCACTCACTTTGCTCCTCGAAGAAAATACAGATACTGTATATTTCGATCAGTTGGTTGTCTTAAAGGAGTCCAGGTCAGATATAATAAGTGCCGATGCTGAGACTCTTGCTGCTGACAATGCCAAGACCAAAATCGTTGATACTTCTGCTTATGTCGGGAAAGTGAAGGAAATTTCTGAAAAGAAGCTCGAAGAAGCAAATGAACAAAAAAAAGGTTTGTCAGCGTCGACAGTTGCCGCAATTGAAGCGGCACTAACGATCGACTCTACAGATGAAGATATTACAACCTTAAAGGCTGCTTATGCCGATGATGCCAGCTATGATACAATCATAAGCTTCGTGGATAAATTAAAGTCTTCTTTTGATTTGGATCCATCAAAAATGGCGAGTGGTATTGTAGACAATGCCGAAACCGCTGCAGATAACTTAGACACTATTTCTAAAGCAGAAACATTGGGGGTTGATCCAGTATCGATTGCACAAAAGCCCGAGAGAGCAAAAGAGTATAAGGAAATAACAACTCAAGTTGCGGAAGATATAGAGTCTGGTGCAGTAGGTGCTGACCTGTTTACAAACATTGATACCGTTGCAGATATTGTTTCCGTTGCAAAAGAAAAAGGTCTAGATACTTCGGACTTAACTAAAAATGTCGCAAAGGATGCAGCAGTCGCTACCGAGATGAAAGAGTTTGTGGATCAGATTGATGTATCAGGAACATCCGAGGAATCAGCGACTGCATTCGCAAACATAGCAGATGCGGGCAACATTATCAAAAAAGCAAAAGATAGCGGTATTTCAACTGAGAACCTGGCTAAGGACCTAGCCGGAGATGCAGAAGTAATTGGTGAGATGAAAGAGTTTGTCGACCAAATTGATACTACGGGCTCTGCTGCTGATTCTGCTACAGCTTTTGCAAATATTGCGGACGCTGGAAACATCATTAAGAAAGCAAAGGATAGCGGCGTTTCAACCGAAGACCTTGCCAAGGACTTGGCTGGTGATGCAGATGTAATTGGTGAGATGAAGGAATTTGTCGATCAAATTGATTCTGCAGGGACTACCGTCGATTCCGCCAGTGCTTTCGCGAATATCGCGGATGCTGGAAGAATTATAAAGAAAGGGAAGGATAGTGGTATATCCACAGAAGATCTAGCAAAGAACCTGGCTGGTAATTCAGACGCGATTAGTTCAATGAAATCAGCTTCTGACCAACTAGATGAACTCGGAGCGGAAGGAGATGCCGCATCCTTTTTCACAAATATTGTAGAGGTGGGTAAAGCGGTAAAAAAAGCAAAGGATTTAGGTGTAGATGATGACGCTCTAATTTTGGAAATGACAAAAAATCCAGAGAAAGCCGCCCAGGTAAATGAAGTTTTTGAAGCTGTGGGTAGTGGAGCGGATGCCGATGCAGCTAAAAATATTCTAGGCAATGTAGATGAAATTGGCGAAATGGCCGATGCACTTGCCCATGCTCAAAAATCAGGTGCTAATCTTAATGATTTTGTTAAGAAAGATGTGGAAGAACATAAAGCCCTAAACAATGTTATCGAACAACTTGGTGGTGCAGATGGGGACGCTGCAGAGAAATTTCTTAACGAAGGCATCGATGATGTACTACAACTCAATCAAGCCTTTGAAGAAGGTCATTTGGATGCTGATACATTAGCTAGTTCTGTTACATCTGGAGAAACTTTTGCAGATGCATTTAAGAACAATTCTGTTAGCAAATTAAATGAGAGGTTTGCCGGAAATGATGATCTCCTTGAGGCTGTCACACTTTACGAAGATCAAGCTCAGGATATATTATTTGCCTTAAGCTTTGTTGAGCCTGGAAGTGCCCAGGAAATCGCTCTCATGGGTAATCTAGATAAATTGGGAGCAATCATGTACCTTAGTCACAGGTTTGTAGAGAATCCGCAAAGAATGGATATAATTTTTTCAAACTTAGATGTTGCGATTGCTTTGGACCAACTCGTTGCGGAGCTTGGAGTTTTTCCAAATCGCTTAAGCATTGTGTTTGAAAATGCTGAACTTGCTCCAGCAATCCTTGCGACCTATCAAGAATATGAGCAAAGCGGTGCCTATGATCTTATCGAAACTTTATTTTCGTCGAGCCAAAACTTAAAGGATACAATTTCGAATGATGGGCTGAACAAACTACTTCGTGATTTTCCTGGTTTTGCCATTGAGATAGATAATAATCGGGACCGTGCTGGTGAAATCAGCAATCTTATTACACAAGTTGGATCTCAATATGCAGATCAAATTCTTCACAATTTAGAAAAATTTGACGAATTGAACACAATGATTTTGAGGACAAAAGGCAATCCTAGTCGAATTGAAATCCTGTTTTCTAACATTAATGCACTTGATGAAATCAAAAAGTTATCTGACCATTATAACGAGATTAATCTCTTAGGAGGTCAAGATGTAGTATTTTCAAATATCATACTTTTCTCTCAAGATCCGCTTTATTACGAGTTAGCCCTGAATTCTCCAAAGTTCTTTGTTCGTTTGTCCGAAATTTCAGGTGACTTAAATGATGTACCTTCGAGTCTTGCTTCACAGTTACAGGAATTAAACTTGAACCGTGAAGAGCTTACAACTGTCCTCACAGATTTGCTTGCGGGTCCACAAGTAGGCGGTCCAAACACTTCTCCACCCGAACAGATAGGAGACCAAGCAAATTCTGATACCGCTACTCTTAGTTTTTTAATGGATCATGTCATTCCCTCTCAAGATGATCAAAATATAGAGGGTGTTATTTACTTAAATCCAAATAAAGTAGTTAGCTATGATATGGCATCCACTAGTACTTTCTTTAAGGAATCTTCAGATTTGTACTTCATGCTATCTGATTTAGAATCTAGTGACGATCCTGAAAACTATGCCGACACCTCGTCTTTACAAGATTCAGGATATTTTGTGGGAGGTGTTTTTGGTGGTAGAAATATCGAATTTAATGCGGCTACCTATAACCTTGAAAACCTTTCTTCTGAAAATTTACTTGTTGCTGCTAGTGGAACGCTTTCGCTGAATGGTGAAATCGATATCATTACCAAGTCCAATGAAGATAGCGTGGCTGAACTAATCTTTATGTCCCTCGAACAGCTATCGATCGCAGAGGGCAGTTCTATCAATTACAGTGGTGATAGTCTTGGTTTTGGGTCTCTCGAAACAATTGATGTCATAAATGTGGATTTACATGCGGTAGGGGAAATTTCTCTTCGTTCTCTTGATAGTCTCGTTATCAACGATTCAGCAATGACAACATCCGGAAGTGGTGGAGCTGATTTCGTTCATCTTCTGGCCGCAAGTGAACTTTCAATTGATAACCTTCGCTTTTCTGAACATGTCAGGCAGATTGCCATGGAGGCCATGACCATCAATCTTTCCAACTTAAACTTCCCAGCAGGTTCATCAGTTCAATTAAATTCTCTGTATGGTGGAGTGGACGGTAAATACCCAAGCTTTGGTAATAAAGAGTTTGGCCGGGTGAACTTCATTCAGAATGTCAGATACAATCAAAACCTGATGAATTCCCGTTCCACATTTGACCAGTTTGGTTCTTCTATCACCATTGGTTCATCCCAGTAATTTATAACTCACTTATGATGAAGTACATCTTCTCCCTTGTCTTTTCTTCAACTGCAGCGCTCTCTTTTGTTACCGGGCAAGAGCCTGTGGATGCGATTGTTCCTTCCGATTTTTTCATGGATGCCCTTAGTGCTGCAAAATCAGGTTCTGATGACCCCATGGGAACCCAAAGATTAATTCAAGTAAAAGATTCTTCAATTACTCCTATGGTTACGGCCAGTACCGCTTTTAAGTACACATCAAATCCCGACAAGACGAAAACACCATCCAGAAAAGACGGTACTGCCCTCGATCTGACCTTAAATCTTTCTGTGGGTCTTGGGGAGTATGGTATTGGAGATGATGTTCTGGCAGTTCCAGCATTTAATTTCATGCAAATGAGAACCTTTAATGATCCCGCTCGTGATTATGGAGATCAAATGCAAAGCTATGATGTAGATGTTCAAATGATTGGGATTTCAGTGCCTTTCGTATTACCCAATGATTTCACCTTAACCATTGGTCACTCTTATGTGGCACCCAGTACATTCAGGGGAAGCGATCAAGTCATCTCCTATTCGAACACGCCAAGTATTGCTTTTGCTAAAAATTTCCCTTTAAGCTGGGGAGATGTAATTTCATTTTCTGTTGGAATGAGCTACACCTTTTCACAAGGTGATTCGTTGGAGGACCAAATTTCTGACCCTGATTATTTTAATTTCCTCAAAGCTGTAATGGAACAGAATAGTTTATCGCCTACTTCTGAATATCCTGCCAATTTACAAAGCGGTTTAGGTCATACAATTAGCCTTTCATATATGACCCCTGTTGGGGAGAAACTTACTCTCATTCCATCTTTCACATACAATAACATGATGTTCTCAGAAGGCTCTTTTAAAAATAGGTCTGATAAAACCTGTAACCTTGGACTCACTGCATCTTATGCGGTTTACGAATGGTTAAATGCTTCAGCAATGACGAATTATACCTGGAAAACGAGTTCGGATAATGTTTCTGAGTTTGAAGACTTTATTGGTGGATTGAGTCTTGGTGTTTCCCACGCATTTTAACTAACTCTTACACCGTGCGTATAGTTGGAATAAATTTATTCCTTTATCTACTGTCCTGTTTTTCTGCTTTTTCAAATTCAGTTCATCTTTCCATTGAAGATTTGCTCTTACAGGGACAAGAGCTTGCAGATAATGACGAGTTTTCTGATTCACTAAAAGTTTTAAACCAAGCCATGGGCATGCTAAAGCAAGCACCAAGGTCAAACCCTTTACGAGTGGAAACTGAGAAACTTATACGAGTGGTAAAAGGTCGCTCATTAGTTGCCCGCTATCGTGGTGGTAATATAAAAAGTCATACTGACCCCAATGCTTTGCTTCCCCTAACGCAAGAATCTCGGGAATTCAAAATTATCCAATTACTTGGTAAAGTATTAGCAAGGAAAGTATGGGGTTCTCGAGATGAGCTACATGTTGGAGAATTTATTGGTCTGGGTCGTCGAATTACTGTCTTACCTAAGGGTGGTATTGAACTTACCACTTCCTCAAAGGATGATATCACCATACGGTCTCTACAAGCAGCCAGTTTTGATATTACAGGTAATACTCGTTTCGCCCTTCATTCAGGCTCTTATGTTATCCATTCGATGGGAGAAAATTCTGTGCTTAGTATCATGTCCCCTCTGGTCGATCTTGTTATTTCTTCGACCGAGCCCTTTGCTTTCATGGCGGGTGTTACCACCAACGGTGGAATGAAAATAATATCTCTGCTTGGAGAAATAGAATTGAGTACAGATGGCTACAAAACATCTTTAGTACCGGGAGAGTTATCTTTTGCATTACCAGATGGATTTAGCAGGAAGATGAATGTTGAGTTGAGCACCTTGATTGTAACTTCTAATTTGTTGACTGATTTTAACCAGCCGCCTGTTTTTCTGAAAAAGCTCAGGCAACAGGCCATGATGCAAGCTTTACGAACGCGTAAACGCTTTCGTACAGTCGTTGGTGATGTTAAAGGAAATGACAACTTTGAACTTAAAGTTCTTCAAGAAGAAAGACCTTGAGGTTGCTTTCGATTTTTTATGTTTTTATGCCCGTTTCTTATTCGGTTAGGATGAAAAGCTTTCATATTCTTTATAAAAGTGTGTACTAGAAAATAAAACGATCCTTTTTCATAAATTCCTTTCCGATGTTATCCATATCAATTGGTTAGTCTCGGCACAAAGATCGGTTGAATTTCTTGGGTTGGGAGTAGCCGGATACGTTGATTTTCATTGGGGGAAAGGCTTCCAATAATGCGAAAGATGTCACCTCGTTCCATTGCGAGGTAGTCGTTGATCATTTCCTTTTCTAAATCACGTCTTTGGAATTCATAGAGATATTCAATCCCGTCCGACCCCATACCCATGAAAGAGATCGTACCTTTCCTTTTTTTGACTGGGCTTATTAAACGAAGTATGTTGGGACCTTGGTCTACTGCTTCAGGGCGCTCATATCCTAAAATAGAGAGGCCAAATTTCACTTCTCTAATTTCTAAATGAAGCAGTCGGTTGATTTTTTCTACATGAGCCAATGCTTTATAGGTTCGAACTTCATGGCTGAAGTATTTTGAACTATGCAAAGTCATAGGGCAGGGAAGGCCATTGAAATAAGGAGCCAATAGGGAAAGCTCTTTGTTTTCAGTAACTACATTAAAAGTGGTAGTGTGCAGGTTTCTGCAAATTTCAGACTCAGCCGGCTCTGTAATCACCATACGGCCACTCCTTTTAAGAAGTTGTACCGATTGTTCTAGCCACCTTGTACTTTCACCTACCTCTTGATCTTGAGTGATCTCGTTGAAAGAAAAACCAAACAGAATTAGGTCAAACTTCTGTTTGATTTTTTCTTCAGGGAAGTAGCGCAAGTCTAGGCGTTGAGAATGGACACGACTGTTGGGCCACAGGTCAGAACAGGAACGGTGCAAATCCTTTAAGTAGTTTAAGCTTTTGCTGGAGTAGTCCCATGCATGGAGTTCAATTGGATTAGAAACTCCCTGATCGCGTAACAAGGATAAGCAAGCCAGACCACTTGCACCCGATCCACTTCCTATATCAAGGATTCGGATGGGCCCATTCTTAGGAACACACCAATGAGACCGGGATAAGGTTTCAGCAACCGCAAAAAGTGTAGCGATCCAGGTTCTTGAAAAATAGAAGTTCCCGTAGGAAATAATCGAGAGGTCCCGCTTCCCATAGGAAGATGACTCAAAGGATCTATTTTTGTTAAACCGGTCGCTTTGTTCAACAAGTTCATGCCGGATCAAATTCAAAAGCTTCTCTTCCCCGACTTCTGTCCATTTTTGCTTGGCTTGTGCCCACCACCAATCCTCAACTGCCTCAGGGAAAGTTGGTAGGAAAATAGTAGGCTTCATGTTGGGTTACAAAGAGAAGGTACCAAAAAAACTTAGGGGTATGTAATTCATTCTTCTAAGCTTATTGCTTACAAGGATTTTCGCTATTACAGACCAATCAGATTGTTTGTTCTAGAGCTTTCCGCCGTAGATTGCTTGATCTCCAAGAAGTTCCTCGATGCGTAATAATTGATTGTATTTACAGATACGATCTGTACGGGAAAGTGATCCTGTTTTAATTTGGCCAGCATTTGTAGCCACCGCAATATCGGCAATTGTAACATCTTCTGTTTCCCCTGACCGGTGTGAAATTACAGAAGTGTAAGAAGCTTCTTTTGCCATTTCAACCGCATCAAAAGTTTCAGTTAAGGATCCAATTTGATTTACTTTAACGAGGATCGAATTGGCCACCCCTTGATCAATACCCTTTTTAAGGAAGTCAACATTGGTGACAAACAGGTCATCGCCTACAAGCTGGACTCGGTCTCCAATCGAATCGGTTAATTTTTTCCAGCCAGACCAGTCATTCTCATCACATCCATCCTCAATCGAGCGAATGGGGAATTTATTTACAAGTTCTTCGTAAAAAGCGACAATTTCGTCTGAGTCGCGTTCGGAGCCATCACTTTTTCCAAATACATATTTGGCCTTTTCTCTGTCGTAGAATTCAGAGGAGGCCACATCCAAGGCAAAAACTATTTCATCTCCTAGTTTGTAGCCCGCGTTTTCAACGGCGATGGATAAAGACTCGAGAGCCGCAACATTACTTGCAAGGTTGGGTGCAAATCCCCCTTCGTCACCAACCGCGGTGGAAAGGCCTTGATCTTTTAAAACTTTTTTCAGGGAGTGAAATATTTCACAGCCCATCCGAATTGCCTCTCGGAAGGTCGGTGCGCCAACAGGCATGATCATGAACTCCTGTACATCGATGGGGGCATCTGAGTGAGATCCACCATTTAATACATTCATCATGGGGACGGGTAACACTTTGGAGTTTGGCCCTCCCAAGTATTTAAATAATGGTAGTCCGCAGGCAGATGCAGCTGCGTGTGCGGTGGCCATAGATGCACCTAAAATAGCATTGGCCCCAAGGACTGATTTGTTAGGAGTCCCATCAAGATCAAGCATTGCATTATCCACGACGGTTTGGTCTGTGGCGTCTAAGCCGATTAATGTTTCTGCAATCTTAGTATTTACATTTTCAACTGCTTTTGAAACTCCCTTTCCAAGGTAGCGGTTGGCATCACCATCTCTCATCTCAATAGCTTCGTGTTCACCGGTGCTTGCTCCCGAAGGAACGGCGGCTCTGCCTACTGCTCCTCCGCTAAGTTCAACTTCGACTTCAACCGTGGGGTTGCCGCGTGAGTCAATAATTTCTCGACCGTGTACTTCAATGATGTGCGTCATGATGATTGTTGGAATAGGGTTATATGCAGTGTTAAAAAGGATGCTATCATGCCTTTTCCGTAAATTTTGTCAAAATCCTTCGCTGACCTTCACAAGATTTGACTTTTCTTGTGACTCGCAATCGGACAGATATTTGGATAGAAGCTTTTTTATAAATTATGGGTAAGCCAAAAAATGCAATTTCACCAACTCGGGAAGAAAATTATCCAGAGTGGTATCAACAAGTAGTTAAAGCAGCAGACATGGCAGAAAATACACCTGTTCGTGGCTGTATGGTGATCAAGCCATGGGGCTATGGTATCTGGGAGAATATTCGGGATGCACTGGATGTAATGTTTAAAGAAACCGGGCATAAAAATGCTTATTTCCCGCTGTTTATACCGAAAAGCTTTTTGCAGCGTGAAGCCGAGCATGTCGATGGATTTGCAAAAGAGTGTGCCGTGGTTACCCATTCCCGACTTGAGGCTGATGAGGATGGAATTCTTCAACCTGCTGGTAAATTAGACGAGCCTTTGATTGTTAGGCCCACATCGGAAACGATTATTGGCGAGTTGTTTGCTCGCTGGGTTCAGTCTTATCGGGATTTACCGTTACTGATCAATCAGTGGGCAAATGTCGTGCGTTGGGAAATGAGGCCACGCCTTTTTCTTCGCACAGCTGAGTTTCTTTGGCAAGAAGGTCACACCGTTCATGCAACAGCTAAGGAAGCAGTAGAAGAGACTGAACGGATGCTTCAAATCTATGCAGATTTTGCTGAAAATTGGCTGGCAATGCCGGTGTTACGAGGAGAGAAGACGGAGTCTGAACGATTTCCTGGTGCGGAGTCTACCTTATGCATTGAAGCGATGATGCAGGACAGGAAAGCATTACAGGCTGGAACTTCTCACTTTTTGGGGCAAAATTTCTCCAAGGCATGTGGGATCAAATTTCAAGGTGTGGAAGGAAAAGAGGAGTTTGGATGGACGACATCCTGGGGAGTTTCCACACGGTTGATTGGAGGTATGATCATGACCCATGCTGATGATGATGGCTTGATTGTTCCTCCGAAAGTATCGCCTACCCATGTAGTTATTCTTCCGGTAACCCCCAAGGAGGAAACCAGAGATCAGGTGCTTGATGCCTGCCAGACTTTAGCTCATGAACTCAGGGGGGAATCTTTTGCGGGTGCCCCTATTCGTGTGGACATCGACGACCGGGATGTAAGGGGGGGGGAGAAATATTGGCAATGGGTTAAAAAAGGCATTCCTTTAACCATCGAAATTGGGCCTCGAGATCTTGAAAAAGGGTCTGTTTTTGTGGGTCGTCGTGACCTAGGCGCACAACGTGAGCCTATGAGTCGTGATGATTTACTTCTCAACATACCTGTGCTTTTGGAGCAGATACAGCAGACACTTTTTTCTCGAGCTTTGGCCTTTCGTGACGAGCATACTCGGGAAATAGATAATAAAGAAGATCTCTATTCATATTTTACCCCAGAAAATAAATCCAAGCCAGAAATTCATGGTGGGTTCGCCTGGGTACATTGGGATCGAGACCCAAAGTGGGAGGAAGCTTTAAAAAATGACTTAAAGGTAACCGTTCGCTGTATCCCGGAGGATGGAGGAAAGCCTGGAGTTTGCATATTTAGTGGAAACCCAAGCCCCGGACGAGTGGTTCTTGCCAAATCCTACTAATAAAGGGGTATCCTGTTTGTAAAGTGAAGATTATTTCATCCGCCCAAGAAATGCAAAAGCAAGCAATTGCTTGGGAAAGGGCAGGTATTCAAGTCGGCTTTGTGCCTACCATGGGTTTTTTGCATGAAGGCCATTTGTCATTGGTCGATTTGATTCGGGAACGATCTAAGATCCTAATTGTTTCCATTTTTGTAAACCCCACCCAGTTTGCGGTGGGTGAAGATTTAGAAAAGTACCCGCGGAATATGGAGCGTGATCTTGCCCTGTGTGAAAGCCGAAAAGTCGATTATGTATTTGCCCCGGAAACCAAGGATGTTTACCCGTCCGATGCTAGTACATTTGTATTTGAGGAAAAGGTGAGTGCAGGCCTTTGTGGTCAGGCTCGACCAACTCATTTCAAAGGGGTAACCACTATATGCTCAAAACTTTTTAATCTTTGCCGCCCCACTTGGGTAGCACTCGGACAAAAGGATGCGCAGCAGGTTGTGGTAATTAAGCGAATGATCGAGGATATGCATTTTCCTGTTGAGGTTGTCATCGGACCCACTTTAAGAGAGTCCGATGGCTTAGCCATGAGTTCCCGCAATTCTTATCTTAATGAACGGCAACGAATTGATGCTCTTTTGATTAATAAGGCATTACAATCGGGTGCATCCTTGGTTGAAGAGAAAGATATACGCAATGTGGATAGAGTGAAAGCGGAGGTTATGACTGTTCTGCGCCAAGGTAGTCTTTTACGGGTTAATTATGCAGAGGTAGTAAATAGGGAAACCATGGAGTTGGAAAATGAAATTAAACCCGGTCGATCCATGCTTGTTGTTGCTGCTTGGGTAGACTCTATCCGCTTAATTGACAACAGGCTATTAGGATGAGTAATCGAGTCAGAGCAGAATATGATCTGGTGATTGTGGGCAGTGGGATTGCTGGGCTTAGTTTTGCCTTGAAGGTAGCTGAAGCAGGCTATCGTGTCGCTATTTTTACCAAAAAAGATAAAGCAGAATCAAATACCAATTATGCTCAGGGGGGAATTGCTGCAGTTACATCAGCAGGGGATGATCTAGAAAAGCATGTGGAGGATACCTTGGAGGCGGGAGATGGACTGTGTGACCATGATGTCGTTCGAGATATTTTGCGTGATGGTCCTTCCCGTATTCAAGACCTTGTTGATTTAGGAGTCTCTTTTTCCAGCCTTGAAGATGGGAGGATTTCTCTGGGTAAAGAAGGGGGGCATAGTAAAAGGCGGGTTTTACATGTTCAGGATGTCACGGGAAAAGCGATCGAGGAGGCTTTACTTGCCAATATTGCAAAGCAAGATGTCACTTTGTTTGAGCACTATTTTGCGATTGATTTAATCACCGCAAAAAAGGCTCGCAAACTGGGAGTGAAAGTAGAAGGAAGTGGGGATCGTGTGCTCGGGCTATACTTGTATGATGCCAATCGTGCTAAAGTGCTTACGGTCTCTGCCCCTGTGGTTCTTTTGGCAACAGGAGGAGCAGGTCAGACTTATCTTTACACCACGAACCCATCGATTGCTACCGGAGACGGTGTAGCCATGGCATCACGGGCTGGACTGCCAGCCATGAACCTGGAATTTATCCAGTTTCATCCGACAACTCTTCATTCATCGGACCAAGATCGCTTTTTAATTACAGAGGCAGTGCGGGGAGAGGGTGTAAAATTAATTGATTCTAAGGGGGAACCGTTTCTTAAAAAATATCACCCACTGGCTGATTTAGCTCCCCGTGATGTAGTTGCTAGGGCAATTGATCGTGAAATGAAGCGTTCAGGTTCTCCTTTTGTACGCCTTGATACCCCTGGGATGAAAGGTGATTTCCCTGCCCGCTTCCCCAATATTTATGAGAATTGCCTGAAGCGCGGCTTCGATGCACTTGTAAGCCCCATTCCAGTGGTTCCTGCAGCCCATTATTCTTGCGGAGGAATTCCCACAGAAATAGATTGTTCCACAAAATTAAATGGACTTTTTGCCTGTGGGGAAGTTGCTTGCACAGGCCTTCATGGTGCCAATCGTTTAGCCAGTAATTCTTTATTGGAAGCGGTGGTCATGGCTCACCGCGGAGCAGAAACAGTCTGCACCTTCTTAGATTCTCGAAAAAAAGAAAAAGTAATATTACCAGATTGGGTCGATGGGGATGTTCCCGCTTCCGATGAACGGGTTGTACTTTCCCATAATTTGGAAGAGCTGAAAAGAGCGATGTGGGACTATGTCGGGATTGTCAGGTCTACCAAAAGGTTGGAGCGTGCCCGTTCCCGTCTGCTAAACCTGGAGCGGGAGATTAATGAATATTATTGGAATGCGAAGGTCGATCTTTCACTGCTTGAGGTTCGTAACCTTATTTGTGTAGCTGAACTAATCGTTCGCTCTGCCCTTAAGAGAAAGGAGAGTCGTGGCTTACACTACACCCTTGACTATCCCGACTTTGCCGAGGAAGCGGTCAATACCCTTGTTCCACCCCTTCGCCGCTAGCCTTGATGAATAGCCAAACTGTTGGCAAAATAGGACTGGTTGGACCCGGTGCGGTTGGTGGTTACTACGGTGGCTTGCTTGCCCTATCAGGTCAGGAAGTACATTTTCATTTTCGTAGTTCCTTTGACGCGGTCCAGGAAAATGGATTGTGGCTGGTCCACCATCAAGAAGGTGGGCGTCGCGAACAAATTGAGGGTCTGCATGCGCATGACAGTGTAAATTCTATCGGTGTTTGTGATTGGGTAATTGTAGCCACCAAGGCTACCGCTAACCCCCTGTTGCCAGATTTAATCCGCCCCCTTATCGGTCAGCATACTCAATTACTTACTTTACAAAACGGCATGGGGAATGTTGAAAATTTAACGCAAGCATTCGGGGCGGCCAGTACAATTCTCGCCGGGCTTTGCTTTACCTGTATAAATCGGACTTCGCCTCATGTGATTGAAAGCCTGCTGCCTGGTTATGTTCAGTTTGGAGAGTTGGATAAGCCTGTTTCAGAGAAGGGAAAAGAGATGGTTCATGCCTTCAGGGAAGCTGGCGTTCGGGTTCGTGAATCTGAATCTCTTGATGAAGCACTATGGCGAAAGCTTTGCTGGAATATTCCCTTTAATGGTCTTTCCATTACGGGTGGCGGGATCACGACAGATCTCATTTTGGCAAACCCTGCACTCAAGCAAAGAGCCCATGATCTTATGCTGGAGATACAAGCCGGGGCACAAGCATATGGAGTTTTTATAGAAGATTCATTCCTCGACCGACAATTTGAGCTGACCGCACCGATGGGCCCGTACAAATCATCTAGTTTGATTGATTTTATGGAAGGTAAACCCGTGGAGGTGGAAGCGATCTGGGGAGAAGCCCTTCGGCGTGGGCAAGCTCAAGGGGTGAGTATGCCAGAACTTGCCCATTTGTTTTCTGAGCTAAGGGAAGTTTGTGGATAAATTCCCCCCACCTTTTTCTAGTCACTTTGGTAGCCGGAAATACCACCGTCATCATCTTGATAAATAGTGCGTAGATCAGAAGGATTGGGCCTGGAAAGAACCGGTTCAATGTACTTGTTGAACAGAGCATAGCCCAAGGGGTTATTTTGCTCAACTCCAGCGGAAGTTCTTGCTCGATCACTCCACTCAGGTGCCAGAGTACCGTTCTCCCAAAATTCCTGCCCAAACTCCCACATTCCAAAATTGAGCAGATAGAGGTATTCCTTCGAGGCAACCCTGTAGGTATCTGGCGTATCAATATTTTCATCCCCGTAGTCCTGAAGGCTAAAGATTCCATTATTTACCGCCTCTTTGATGGCGAGGTAAAGTTCACTTGTTTGCCAACCAATATTGAACTCCGGATCCCATTTCAGTGCATCCTGAGAACCGGGTGCTGCCCCTGGTACACCATAGAGATGAATCGTATGCATGAGATGCTCAAGAACTTCTGCGATATCATAATTTCCTACATTATTAACTTCACCATCACTACTATTTCGATACCAAACCATATCATTCATAAGATATTTGTCTAAGTTTTGGAACCCTTCATAAGCTTCAATCCCTTCATCGGTGAGGGGATTGGGAGAATAGTCACTGCCTCCACCATAGGCTAATCTTTGAGCTGCTGGATAGCCGGCATGCCAAGTTCCTGTTGCTCCTTGTAGTACCTGGATCAATTGCTCCTGTGATGAAATATCAATCCCTTCACCGTTGGGATTGGTTAGAAGTTTTACGGTTTGGGCAACTTTTTTTGCCCATTCCTCCGGCACAGCGGTCTGGCCGGATACTGCCCCTGCGACAAAAAGTTTTAGACCATTGATCTCAAGCGAACGGTCAAACCATGAGGAGATGCTTGTATTGGCAGCTAGTGCTCCACTTGAATAGTAGTCCGAAGTGTAAGATGTTAGTCTGCTTTGACTGATTTGATTGATTAACTCGGATTGTGAATACCATTGCTGGGATTCTGCTTCATAAAATCCAAGTTGGGCGAAATAATATCTCCACTCTGTAATTTCATTAATATAAACCCATGGATAAATAGAGGATGTCGTCCACAACCACTCTAAGGTTGGGTGGTAAATCCAGAAACTTTGTGTATCCGATGATGGAAGGTAGAGCCATTCAAGCTTTGTGTGAAAAATCCAGGAGTTGGACTGTTCATAATAAGTACCAAGCCAAGTGCTATTGTACCAGCCGGGAGATTCAAGGTAAGAAGAATCTGGTAAAGTGGCAGAGGGATTTCCCTTGGCTGAACAGGCAAAAAGTAAAAAAAAAAGCTTCAGGCATTTCATGGTAATTTCTTGGTTGCAGGAACAATCCGTTTACAAAATGAGCATGGCATCCCCGTAGGAAAAAAAACGATAGTCTTTGCTTATTGCCTCTGCGTAGATGGTTTTGAGTCTCTCGAGCCCATCTGGTTTTCCAGGTGTTAGGAAAGCGGCGACAAGACACAAAAGCGTGGAGCCCGGAAGGTGAAAATTAGTCAGCAAATGATCGGTGCCCAAAAAAGTGTAAGGGGGGCGAATAAAAAGCTGAGCTTCAGCTTGTGTTGGGGAGCTCAAGTCCGAGTCTTTAGTGCCTAGGTAGTGTTCTATTGCCCGGACACAGGTTGTACCCACAGCGAGGCGCTTTTGAGAAGTTTTACGGAGAACTGATTTCGTACCTGAAGGTAAGAAATATTCTTCGCTGTGCATGGGATGATCTTCCACTTTTTCAGTCTCGATTGGACGGAAAGTGCCCAAGCCAACCGATAGGGTAAGGTCATGAATTTGATGACCATCAGACTGTAATTGCTTTAATATTTCAGGGGTGAAGTGGAGCCCTGCGGTAGGGGCTGCAACCGCACTGCAGTTTTCTTTTTTGGCATAAACGGTTTGGTATCTTTCTTCATCTGCAGCATCTGCAGGACGACGAACATAAGGGGGGAGGGGGAGGGCACCTAGACGCTGGGCGAGTGCTGCAGGGTCGGAGTCTGTAAAGAGATCGAACTCAACGACATATTCTCCGGACGGAAGACTCTCAATCACTTCTGCTTTATTCGCCCTTGAGTCCAAAAAATTTTGCTTTGGCTGCCTTTCCTCCTGGCTTTAGCAGGCACCGCCATTGGTTTACCTGATCTAAATAAGGTCGAAGAAGGAGACATTCCACTTTTCCTCCGCTGGGCCGATAGCCAGAGAGTCGAGCTTTTAAAACTGAAACATCATTTCTGAAAATCGCTCGGTCTTTAGGTAAAAGAGAGGGGAGGTCATGAAACAAATGGTGTGATATTTTCTGCGATTCCCGCTCTACAACAAGCAGGCGGGACTGATCACGACACATTGCTGGAGATTGAGCGATTTGTTTACTCGGAAGCTCGAATTGTAGTTCAGAAGTGAGCATTTGCAAAGATCTACAAAAGCACATCGACAAGCGGAGAGCAATTTCCTAAATTTATTATTCCGCCAAATCAACAATCCAACTTTTTTTCTCATGTCTGATTCTAACGAACTTGTGTTCCCTTCCTCCTCCACTTCAGCCAATGCGCATCTGAAAAATATGGATGAATACCATGCCATGTATAAAAAAAGTATTGATGATCCAGAAACTTTTTGGGCAGAGGTTGCGGATGACTTTCACTGGTTCTCTAAATGGGATAAAGTAGTTGGAGATAACTACGACCGAAGGAAAGGGCCGATTTCAATTGAGTGGTTTAAGGGAGCGACGACTAATGTTTGTTACAATTGTGTCGATCGTCACCTCGCAACCCGTTCGGAGAAAACCGCTGTTATCTGGGAGGGTAATGAGCCGGGTGAAGATGCAACCATTACCTACGCCCAGCTTCATGAACAAGTTTCCAAGTTTGCCAATGTACTGAAGAGTCGAGGAGTCCAAAAAGGAGACCGAGTTTCGATCTACATGCCCATGGTTCCTGAAGCGGCAGTGGCGATGCTCGCTTGTGCTCGTATCGGAGCCGTGCACTCCGTTGTTTTTGGAGGGTTTTCTGCAGAAGCTTTAGCAGACCGTATTGTAGATTCAAAATGTAAAACATTGATTACTGCCAACGGTACCTTCCGGGGCGCTAAGGCAATCCCGATGAAACCAAATGCAGACCAGGCCATGACGAGTGCATCGGAGCGAATGGGAGCACCGGTAGAAACTTGTATTGTGGTACGAAGGGTAGATGCAGATACCGGTATATCTTGTGGCATGGAAGAGGGGCGGGACCTGTGGTGGGATGAGGAAATGGCAAATGCCTCCCCCGATTGTCCTTGTGAGGAGATGGATGCCGAGGATCCATTATTTGTACTTTACACCTCGGGTTCCACGGGACAGCCCAAAGGGGTGATGCATACGAGTGGTGGATACATGGTCTACACCGCAACGACTCACAAGTATGTTTTTGATTATCACGAAGAAGATGTTTATTTTTGTGCAGCCGATATTGGATGGATTACTGGGCATTCATACATTGTTTACGGTCCCCTAGCCAATGGGGCCACCACCACAATGTTTGAGAGTATTCCAACCTACCCAAATCCGGATCGTTATTGGCAGGTTATTGAAAAATGGAAAGTTAATCAGTTTTACACGGCACCTACAGCAATCCGGGCTATTGCCGCTGCTGGCGAGGATTGGCCTCGTAAATATGATATGCCCAGCCTTCGGGTTTTGGGAAGTGTAGGGGAGCCGATTAATCCAGACGCTTGGCGTTGGTATCATCGCAATGCAGGTAAGGAAAGGTGCCCCATCGTAGATACCTGGTGGCAAAC
>JAQWWZ010000030.1 GCA_029254745.1 Opitutales bacterium
TAGTTGGCTTAAATCCTTGGATATGCACTGAGCATACGAGTATTGCTGTTCAACTACCTGTTCCCAATATGGTAATTTTTGAATGGCCTTGTAGTTTTCAGTTGTTGCCGAGTTCCATATTTCTGTACTCCCCCTATTCCTTCTTGATTGAAGATCAGAATAAGCACTGGCAGCTAGATCTCTCCTTACCCATAAAAAACAAGCTTTCGGGAAAACTTGGCTTAAAAACTTTATACGAAAACAATTCCACGCATTTTTAAAAACTAACGGTTTGTTGTTTCCGATAAAAAGTTGGTTCATAAGTTGCACAAACTCTTTTTCTAATCCAGGCAGTGGTTCCTTGCTTTTACTTTCAGACGGGTGTTCCCCTCCAAAAAAATGCCTGAATAATCCTGAAGCTTCCGATGGTTGATCTTCCCCTGAGGTTTTTCCGTAGAGACTTTTATAATCAACAAATTCTGAACATTTAGATGCTATTGGGAGTTCAGAAAAAAGCACACTATCAGACTCAAATATCTTATTGAGAGAATTGGCTGGGTAAAATACATCGAAGTGATTTATGATGATTTGATAAAGTAATGTGCTGCCAACTCTGGGCGAACCTAAGATAAACAATAACTTAGTGTCTGAAGTTGGAATGATCTTTTGATTAACTCTCAATCGTCCAGTAAACAAATGATCGATTCTTCGATTTTAGGATATATAAATGAATAATAAGCATCGTGACCAATGGAGCTAAGATGTAGCTGATCTTCTGGTAACAGCATATCGCTCAACTTTACTTCATTTTGGTCAATCAGTGCTAAGAAATGATTTTCCACATCATTCAGTGTGGCGCCTGAAGATTCAGCGACATTTCTAATGGCCTTATTATAATCCGCATTGCTTGACTGATAGGTTGTTTCAGTATGCGGGAATGTATGGGAAGTTAAAGTGGTAGGATGATTTGTGTTAAGAAATACTCTCTTCGCACCGTAGTGAAAACTTCGTTGAATAATTTCCGATAGGTTGGCAGAAAAAGACGGGCGACTTACCCGAGGTAAACCCCTATCTGAAGCCCAATAATTGCAATCGTTCATTCCAAACTGAATGATAACAATTTCTGGTGAGTGAGACTGTAACTCATAGGCCATAGTCTCCAATGCCTGCCTTGTCGTTCTCCCGTTTACTGAAGAATTGGTGACCACAATCTCGCCTTGCGAGGAATACATTATTTTGGATAAGCCTAATGATGTTCTGGTGACCCATCCCTGGTGAATAGCAACATGCTGGCCTGTACAAATAGAATCCCCAAAAAAGGTAACTCGTAACTTTCGATGTGATGTCATAAATCTCCCTTCATCTGAACAATACAAACCTGCCGACCATTAGCAAATACACTTTCAGGATTAAGTAGGAGCCGATCCAAACAAGGATTTTTGATCCTATCAATGAAAGCATTTAAAGCATGGCTCAATCTTAGGCCATCCCAAGGTCGAATGTAAAAGATCTCATCGCCATCAACCCTTTTTACCTTATAAGTACGGGGTATATTATAGTAAGTGAGGGACATTCTAATTTCTTTGGTTACAGGTAAAAACTTTGCTAAAAATTCTTCTACTCTTTGGTCAACATTGGGGAAGATATCATTTGCTACCACACAATCATAGGTTCCAGAATGTTGAAACTCATTCCAGTCCGACCTTGAGAGTGTCATCTTTTCAAGCTCATTAACTGCTCTCCCGATATTTTGATTTGTTTCGTGGTTACAAGTGTCAACAATTTCATAAGCCAGGTGGCTCAAGAATGAATGCGAGAAAGTAGAAAGTCCCCCGCCAATATCGAGCAATTTAAAGTCTTTGGAAACCTTGCTGAAATCACGATACACCCTGTGGTATATGAATCTTTTAGCTTTATCCTCCATGAGCCACTGATCAGATGTGTAAACCTTGGAACCTTTGGCATTAATATTTTTAAGTTCGGCCAATATCCAATCATTGTCGAGATATCGCTCGATATTTTTTTTATTAACTATTTCCAAAACTACAGAATTTTAGATCAAAATAAGAAAATGTGCTCACTGTTATTCCTGTACATGCTAAGTACTGAACAATGTTTTGATTTCATTTACGATTTTCAAAGATGCTTTTCCATCACCATAAAGCCCAGTTTTGGTTACATTAAAATTGAGATGTTGGACAGCTTCCAGAATTTTATCTTTGTTTGATCCTACAAGAATGTTAGCCCCCTCCTTAACTGTTTCGATCCATTCAGTTTCCTCTCTTAAAGTCAGGCAAGGGATACCATGAAAATATGACTCTTTTTGCATGCCACCAGAATCTGTAAGAATAACCCTCGCTCCCATCTCTATTCTTTGCATTTCAAGGTAAGACAAAGGCTCAATAACAGTAAGATTTTCCAGGAGATTTGGATCACATGTTTGATTCAAAATCCCTTCAGTTCTTGGATGTAATGGAATAACCACTTGTAATTCTTTATTAATTTCCTGAAGAGCTTGAAAAATAGATGTTAAACTTTGGGAATCATCAGTATTTTCAGCACGGTGGACAGTGCAAAGAGCATATTCTTTCTCGCGTAGTCCTTTATCGTGTAGGGAGAAAGTTTTTTTAGCCCTATCTGCATAGAAAAGGGTTGTATCATACATTACATCTCCAAACTGAAAAATTTTTTGCTCTTCTTGGTTAGTTGTAGAAAAAGGAAAACCTTCATTGGTGAGATTAACCACCGCAGCTGCAGTTGGACAGAAGAGATAATTTGAAACTCTGTCAGTCACCACTCGGTTGATCTCCTCAGGCATTCCCATATTGAAGGAACGAAGGCCAGATTCGACATGGGCAATAGGTACCTGTAACTTGGAGCCTGCGATAGCCCCGGCCAATGTGGAATTGGTATCTCCATAAACTAATAGTAAGCCAGGCCTTTCTTTTTTAATGATTGCTTCAATTTGTTCAATCATTCGACCGGTCATTGCCCCATGATCTAATCCACCGAGGTCCAACTTGTAACTAGGTATGGGAATATCCATTTCAGTAAAAAACACTTCCGACATATTTGGGTCATAGTGTTGGCCGGTGTGTACAATAACTTCATTTATTTGATGAGTTTGCGATTCATTATGTTCGCGTATTGCACGGCTTACCGTCGCTGCCTTAATAAATTGGGGGCGAGCACCCAGTATTGTTAAAATTTTCATCGAAGCTCTATCTTGCCATTCCTCATTTCAAAAATGCGGGAACACATCTCCAGGGAAGTCTCCCGGTGTGCAATAACTAGAACAGTTTTCTTTCCCCGAAATGGAGTGAATGTTTTTAAAATCTCCTGTTCTGTTTTTAGATCAAGAGCACTTGTTGCTTCATCCAGTACAAGGATTTGAGGATCATGATACAAGGCTCTTGCAATGCCAATGCGCTGCCTTTGTCCTCCACTTAGCCTAACACCTCTTTCACCTAGAACCAAATCAAGACCTTCAGTATCATTTTTTAGTAAATTTTCCAATTGTGACAGCCGGATAACCTCTAGGACACGCTCATCATTGATGGCATCATCATCCAATCCAAAAGCAATATTTCTGCGAAGACTATCATCAAGCAGATATATCTCCTGAGGCACATAACCAATCATTTTTTGCCAACAAGAAAAGTTCGTACAATCTAACTCTCTGTCATCCACAAGCAATCGTCCCATAGAAGGCTGAATGAGACCTAAAAATAGATTAACCAGAGTACTTTTTCCAGATCCACTTTCACCTGCCAAACCAATAATTTCACCCTGTGAAATCTTAAAATTTATATCTTTTAGCACTTCATCTTCGCCCCCAGCATAAGAGAATGAAATATTTTTAAATTGAATGTCTCTGGTAAAAATCAGCCTATCCTGAGAGTCCGATTGTGGGTTATTCCTCTCTTGCTCAAGGGGTGTTGAATGTTTTTTAAATTCTTCTACCAATGTATCAACGCCAGGTTTTCCATACCGTATGGATTGAAGATTATTTAATATACGGCTAAAACTTGGAATCATTCGAAATCCAGCTGTGGCAATAAGCCCAAGCATATGAGTTACCTCTTGGGATGATTTGTTCTGCAAGATCAAATAAGAACACATAAAGACCAATCCAAAAATTGCGATGACTTCCACGCCCAGCTTAGGGACGTACTGAAATATATACTCTCGCTTATGCATTAGCCCAGCCACTTTGTTAGGTTTGTGGAAACGTCTTAAAAAGAATTCCAATTTCCCCGACAACAGAATTTCTTTAATGCCACCCAGACCTTGGCTTAAATGCTTAAGCTTGCCTTCTTCAGCAACTAATCGCTTTTGCCCCCAAGAACCAACGACACGATTGGTGGCTTTAACAAATAGAAAAACAAGGGTGACTAAGAAAATTACAAGAAATACTGTTCCCTTTGGCTCAACAAAAAAGATGAGACTCAATATTGCCAAAATCACTAATGACTCAGTTAACAAATTTAATAAAGGCATTAGAAAATAACTACAATAAAGCGAGACTTCTGTAGTTAAATTTCTCAATAATTTGGAACTATTCGTACGCAAGTGAAACAAATAGTCTCTTCGTAAATATAAGTTAAATAAATTAAGTGCGATTTCTCGTTGTGCACTAAATACGAATGTTCCTTGGCATTGAAATTGAAAAAATAAGAAAATATTTTTAAGTAAGAAGGCTCCAGCTAACCCACTTAAGCCAATAAAGATAAGTACCTCATGACTTGGGTTCCCTAAGAAACTTAAACAATCATGAAGAAATGGGAAGTCTTCAAAATAAGATTCACTCATAAGAATCCCGAGTGCAGGCACAACCATACCAATGCTTAGAGTTTCTAAAACTATGCCGACAAGGATTACCGGGAAAAGAAAAAACATTCTTTTCTTAGCTTTAGAACTTAAAACCGAAAAAGTGCCATAAAAATTGGGCACTTTCATACTTTTTCTTTAGTATTTAAAATACAGCAGTAAATCAATTTACTAGTGACGGTTTTGACTTACAAGTAGCAGATTCAAAACAGAAAGAATAGTCATACTTTATAATCTGACTTTCTTAATCTTCCCGCCAAGAGAGCAAAAGCATCATGCACCCGCTCTAAAAGCACTTCATCTTGTACACTCAAACTACTTCGACCATCCATAAAAACATACCGAATTTTACCATAGGAGAAATTTCTTCCTGATATTTGGAATTCTGCTACAAACTCTTTGTCTCTAGAAAAGTATCCATTTTGCTGAGGATCTTCCCATCTCACAACCTTACCAATCGATGGATATGTTGTGTGAAAATCAGTACCCAACCTGCCATTGGTCGTGTAGAACGAAACTTCAGCTTCGTGAAATTGCATACCTTCCCCTGCTTTCTGAATGCACGACTCTACTCTTTCAAGCGAATCTAACCCGACCGCCATACTTTCAGCTTCTTTGATTGCTAATTCTACAGATTTCGTGCTTTTGCGATCTTTGATGAGCGTAGTCAAACCCTCCCCAATAAATTCGAATCGGAAGTAACCGAGATAGCGAAGTAATATAAACCCACCCAAACCAAAAAACACAAAAACGGCAAATAGTTGATCACCCTTCCCGAACGCTGCTGCGATAGCCACCAAAGAGCAGCAAAATGCAGCGGACCACATGGCTAGTACTGCCTTTCCATGCGTTAGACCTTTCGCCATTAATCGATGATGAAAATGTTCCATATCTGGGGAAAATGGTGAACGCCCCTTCATGATTCTTCGGAAAATTGCAAAAATACAGTCCATGATAGGGATGGCAAAGGCAAGGACGGGAAAGATACCGTCAAGCCCCCCCCCTTCACGAAAACTAGCTAATAAAACCATGCAACCAGCAAGATAACCAAGTGTTAAACTTCCGCAATCTCCCAAGAAAATAGACGCTGGTCTGCTGTTAAAGACAAGAAAGCCAAGCAAGCAACCAATGAGCAATGTAGACATCCAGGTAACGCCCACGATTGCACCTAAATATCCCACTACAGCAACTGAAAGTAAACCTGCAAGTGTTATACCAGATGCTAAGCCATCTAACCCATCGATTAAATTTATCGCATTCGCCATCCCCACAATCCACAAGCAAGCAAGTCCAAATCCGAACCAATCAGGAAAATCAATTGACCCAAACCCCAAGAACTGAACAGAAGAAAAAGAAAGGTCGGCTCCCCAAACAACAAATCCTACAAAAAGAAACTCACCGAAAAGCTTAACTTTAGGAGAAAGGCGAGCAAGGTCATCCAAAAAACCAATTACAAAAACTCCGAGTGATCCGAGAAGAATGAATCCGAGCACCGGATTACTCCCCCACATCAATTCACGAACCTGAGGAACGGAAAATCCAGCGATGGACATCACAGCTAAAAAGGAGAGCAAGATTGCTGCACCTCCCAGTCTTGGCGTTGCTTGTTGATGTACTTTCCTCGCTCGTTGCGGACAATCGACAAAACCTTTTTGCAAGGCTAGGTGTCGCACAAGCGGTGTTAAAACACAGGTCAAAACTGCTCCTAGAACAAATAGACTATAAATGGATGGAGTCATAGAATTAAAGAATTAAATGACTGAAAAATATAAAATCGTCAACATTTGAAGCGATGGCTGTGATTTTATAAAACTTCTTTAAACAAATAATTAGTAAGAAGGACTGATGAGCTCTAGGCTTGGGAAATAATTTCAAAAATTATGTCAGTTTTGTGAAATAAGTTTGTAG
>JAQWWZ010000056.1 GCA_029254745.1 Opitutales bacterium
ACCAGTCCCGGTAAACTAAATTTACTTTTTCATTATACTCCAAAATGGAACCCCACCGGGCGCCCTTGTACTTGGGTATTACGATTCTTCTCTCAGGGTCATATTGATGCCTTGCAAGCCACGCTCTTTCCACGGAAGCAGGAGGCCTCCTCAACTGGGTTTCTCTTGGGTGCTTTTGACTAAATTTTTCCGTTGGGGAGCAGCTAGACAAGATTACAGCAACAAATAAAGAAGTCGTGCCGAATAATAAGGTTCGTTTATAATTCATACAAAAAGTTACTTTACACTAGATAGCAGACGTAATTTGTTTGATGACATGCTGAAGCATTCGATCTCCCCAGTAGTCGTATTGCATCGGTAAATCCACTTTTCATTACCATCACATAGAAACTGAAATTTCACTTGCGTGTCCATGGCAGATTCAAGTGTATGTTTAAACGAATTTTCCATATTCTTTAGTTGATCAGCATTTTGAATGGCCAATTCACTTTTAATATCTTTGGACAGTTGGAGTAAAGAGTTTTCTCCCCTACCTCCTCGATTAAGTTTTTCTGATTCCACAGTTTTCAAAGTCGAGTTATCTTCTGTCTGGCTCCCCGTTATCGAATGAAAATCTTCGAGCGAACACCCGGTGAACACTGATAGAAGAAGAAATCCCAAAAAAAGAAAGTTTAATTTCAAGCCACTAGAATAAATTGCATTTGTATTCATATTTCGACCTTCAGCGATCTTGGTTATTTCGTCAACCTTTGTGCGTAATCTTAATGAAAATAAGAATACATATTTTAATGAAAGAACAAAATTCACCGGGGTATTGCAATACCTTGAAACAAAGCCTTGGCGATTACTGAGAGACTCAAGTATGAAATGCTATTACGCGGGGCCACAACAAGTGAGCCGGCATTTTGGGGGAGAATGGAAACGGGGTGTCCCCAGAGTCTATAATTCTTATAAAAACCAGTGGAATGTACCGGACTTGCTCCTATTTACACAGCCATCAAGTCAATTTTTTTGCGAAAAACTCACCTATTTTAAAAATCTATTTCCACAAAAATAAAGCTTCCTGCTTGAATATGTTGAAAATCTCATTCCGTACCTTGGGTAAAAAGCCATAGGAGTAAACTTCTCTCATAATTTTGGTTAAACCGGACGAGAGCATTTCACCCATCACTTTGACCTATTAAAATTTACTTACACACAATTTTGAGCTTTGGTAAGCTGCCCCATGGATCGAAAAAGAAAAAAAAGAGGCTTTCTTATACCGAATTTCGGCCGCGATATTCCAAGACCGACCAATTTCATGTTTTTCTTTGATTACCTTGGGATAACAATGTCATCTGTTGATTCACTATCAACCTATTTCCTTATGGCTTCAAAAAAGGCAAACGGCAATTTATACTACACATAATGTATTTGGGGATCCTGTTTCTCAACTTTAGGAAGGAAAAGTGTTACAATCGTTCGTCTCGCTGGAGGCATTTCACCCACAACTTAAGGCAATCAAGAAACTTGCTTTTTTTATTTGGAGAATTTCTTCGCTCTCCGGTTTGAGCCGAATGAGAGTCCAGAAATCCATCCTTCCAGGCGAGCAGCAGGCCTGTGGGAATAACTATCTAGGTCACCATCTGGGGAAAGGGATGAACTGCCATGGATATCATCTGCTATATGATCTAGGCTGGGAAGATTTCCTCCCTTTTCAGACAAGGATTTATGAAGGTAAGCGAGTTTATCGATTTCCAACTGCCTGGATAAATTCGATAAACTTTTTCGAAATTCAGAAACATCCCCCGATCCATTTTGAGCAGTGGTGGATGATGGAGGTGACTCAAGAACACTATCTTCAACAGAATCCACGCGGGGTAAGGCTTCAGCTGAAGAAACATCCGTAACCTTTTCTTGCTGAGCCTCAATAGGAGGATCAACTTTCTGGGCACTTTTAATACCAGATGAAGCAGTTGTCATCTCTTCATCAAAATCATCCATACTAAAGGTTTCTTCTTCTGACATCGCCTCTTCTTTGCTTGCGACTTCTGGAGGTATTCCTCTTTCGACTCCAGCAGTTTCCTCATCGGATAGATTTGAGTTTTCACTGTCATTCATTAAGCCAGCGAGCTCGTCGTCCGTAGGATTTTCCTCAGGAATTGTCATGGAGCAATAATGTTTAAAAAAGTTATTCTATGAAAACTTTAAATTGGGGTAAATTAAAGAGATAAACTGAACTAAGTCATTCACTTGTATTTGAATCCCCAGTTCTAATCAAGAAAAGTTTTTCACCATCGTTCACATTGAGCACTTTTTGAGACATCCCAATGGGGTATAGCTCTAAAAAAGAAAACTGGTCCTCCACAATGGCTGATTTTAAAATAAGTGGAATTTCATTAAATGCATCTGATTTTTGGACCAAAAATATCATATCTTCACGAATACCTGATTCACGCCCTTGGTTAACAAACAATCCTTTTCCTGAAGGTGCTTTACTAGAAACGGAAACTTCTGCTTTATCTCCGTAATAAAGATGACCAGGATGCCTTATCTCCAAAAGAATTTCCTCTCTCTTCGAAGTGTAATTGGATGTGGCAGTTTCACGCTCTTTTTCGAGTGCATTAAGATCCCCACCCAATGCGTTTGCCTCTTTTTCCAATGCTATGAGCATTTCCTCCTGTTTTTTTTGCTCCTCTTGGTGGGTAATGTGTTCCTCAAAAAGTGGCTTATTTTCTTCCTCCAACGCAAGGTATGGTACTTCTGCATCTTGGAGCTTGGATTGAATCTCTTCTAATTCTTTATCTACATCTGTCTTTCTTCTTTTTATTTTATCAAAAACAGGTGCCAAGAGTTCGATATCTTGCTCAAACTTATCCTTGGTCCCTTGTAATTCCTCTACTTGCTGCCTCATTTTACTTCTTTCACGGTATAAGGCAGTGATCATTTCCTCTGATTTATTTTGATCCAATTCGAAAGTAAGCGAGGCATTCTGCTCTACCATGACCGCTTCGATCAATTCATCTTCTAAGGGATCGAAGTGATCCACATTTACAAAATACATAACCGCAAGAGCAACAAGGCCTAAAAACGCTAAAGTTCTAAAGATGTGTAAGGTCAAAACTTTTAATACTGAGTAATTTTTCTGGTTGCCCAAATAAAGGCATGATCAAACCAAGCGACTGATTCTGGCTCGATTCCATGATCTTTATTTTGCAAATAATTTCCCCCAATGAACCTATCGATAAAAAAGCACCAGGTTCTAACCCAATTTCTTTTCCAACAGGCAAAGCAAGCAGCCCTTTTTCAAAATTAAAACTAAAAAGGTTTAACTTAATCATCTCACCTTTTTCAATCCAGGGACGATCGTACTTTTCGGTGTACAAAGCATCAATTGTACGAACAAAATGATCCTTCATAATGGAAGTAATCTCGGCGTAATCAGCTAAATTATTGAAGATTCGTTGCTTCCTTTCTTTTTCGTTCTGTGCCTGCATTTCAATATCTTGTAATTTTGACTGAATGAGGAGTATATCTCGCCTACTATGAGTGGCTTTTTGATTTATTGCTTCGATTTTTTTGCCAAAATTAGCAAGCTCCACTTTAAAGGTTATAATTGTTTCAACTTTTTCTTCGATTTCTTTTTTTAAACTTTCAATTCTCGAATTTTGAGTTGAAAAAGTTGCCTCCATTTTGACATTTTCTGTTGAAAGGTCGATGGCCTGCTCTCCAATCTCTTGATTTTTCCGCCTCTCCCTAGAAAATCTCACCGCATGTTCTTTGGCAAACTCATCGATTTCCTTACGTATTCCATCTGTCTTGCTTTCACTAGCAGCAATCAAAGCACGATTGGCATCATGAACCCCAACAATATCGATAATTTTCCACACGCCCATGCTTGAGACAGAAAATGCAATAACGGAGAGAATGAGCGGCAGATGCTTCACTTAAAAATCAGGGACTCAGAGGAAGGAATGGAGAGAGTCCCCCACCATCTTCCATATCGGGGCTATCAGGAATTGGGCTAAAGGGACTATCTCCCTCAATGCTATCATCCCCTGTATTCATATCCAAACCAGCAGGAATAAAGGGGGTGGGTAAAAATTCCATGCCATCATCCTCTACGGCTTCATCAACATCTTCATTCTCTTCCGGTGCTTGCATATTAAGCAATCGCTCATTCAAACTTTCAATGCGGGCACGGTTCAGTTCATCCCATCTGCGTCCTCTTTCTTGGTCTAATTTATTTTTATGAACCACAAGTAGATCATCCTGAGCTTCCCCCTGCCCATCATAGTATTGGGCGTAGTTTAATCTACCCTGTTCATCCCTGCCCCATGCCAACCCAACTTGATAGTTGTCATACTTGGGCACCATCATTCGATTTCCAGCATCGTAGTGATACCTAGCATCCCAAGCCTTGTAAATGGATGGGCTAGTTAACTTTGACTGCGAGCTTTTTGTATGCTGACAGCTAGACAACAGGAATAATCCGCTGAGGAAAAAGCTGTAAATAAGCACGCGAATCATACATATTATCATAGTATACATTCAGATAACATCAAAGCCAAAATCTTTTTTATTAGTGAAGGAAGTGGATGCACATAAAGTCTTCCTTCGGTGCCCAACCCTACCCGATACCGATTTCTCATCTTGCCTACCTAATAATCCTTATTACTAGAATCCAACCAAATGGTGACGGGCCCATCGTCTCTGGCGAACACTGACATATCGGCTCCAAAAACCCCACTCTGTACAGGACCAGGATGCTCGTTTTCAAGCTTACCCAAAAAAATTTTATAAATCTGTTGGGCATCTTGTGGAGGAGCGGCGCGGTGAAAGGATGGGCGAAATCCTTTTTTTAGATTCCCAAATAATGTAAACTGGCTGACAACTAGAATTCCCTCACTTTCACTAATTGGAGAATTAATTTTCCCATCACCATCTTCAAAAATCCGAATACCCAATATTTTTTTGGTTATCCAATCAAGGTCTTCGCTAGAATCTTTATGGTGAATGCCAAGGTAAAGCAGTAGACCTGTTTTAATTTGGCCAACCACTGATTTTTCTACCTCAACTCTAGCCTCCGTAACTCTCCTCAATAAACATCTCATTACCAAAACATGGGACTTCAAATAAGGTTACATCCAACACTTCAATCTTTTCAAGAAAAAGGGAGGCTGTAATTAACACCCGAGCACTATGATTACATAGGCTCAGCTACTGCATCCATCACTTCAGATGCAGCTTTTGCAGCAAGAGGTGTAGATAGATAACGCTCTCCACAACTAGCACCGAGAACAACGATGTTCTTCCCTTCCATCTCTGGCCGCATTGCAATGCGAAGGGCGGCAGTCACGGTGGCTCCAGTTGAAATCCCAGCAAGTACGCCTTCCTTGAGAGTAATTTCGCGGGCCATATCAAAAGATTCATCACTGCTGACCAATTGAACCTCATCCAATATATCGATATTCAAATTCTTGGGCACAAAGCCAGCACCAATACCCTGGATTTTGTGAGGGCCTGGTTTAACTTCCTCTCCGTTTCGAGTTTGAGTGATAACCGGACTTTCCGCAGGCTCTACCGCTACTGATAACATGTCAGGATTTCTCTCCTTGATAACCTCAGAGACACCAGTGATCGTACCACCGGTACCCACGCCTGCAACAAAGCAGTCAACTTTTCCATCCATACCAGACCAAATTTCTTCGGCTGTCGTCTTTCGGTGAATGGCTGGATTGGCCGGGTTATTAAATTGTTGAGGCATAAAAGCAGCATCTCCATGCTCTTCCATTAGTTGAGAAGCCTTGGCAATCGCCCCACCCATTCCCTTGGGCCCCGGCGTGAGCACAATATCAGCACCGAGTAGACGAAGCAGGACCCTTCTTTCTTTGGACATGGTTTCAGGCATGGTTAAGATACACTTATAGCCTTTGGCAGCACAGACAAAGGCAAGAGCAATCCCAGTATTTCCAGAGGTTGGCTCAATAACCACACTTTCAGGAGTTAACAGACCTTCTTTCTCGGCTGCCTCGATCATGGCTGCACCGATTCGGTCCTTTACACTAGCGAGTGGATTAAAAAACTCCGACTTTAAAAAAATTCGAGCTTTGCAACCAGTTGTTACCTTCTGTAATTCGACGAGCGGGGTTTTCCCTATGGATTCGATTATGTTCATAGTGTTAATTTTTCTATCTTCTTTTTCCTCTTGGACCAAAGCTCCTGATGGGTGCATTTCGATTAACCTCCGCATTTTTAAGACGGTAGACGATCCTGGCTTTTTCGAGATCCCTGGGACTCATTTCCATTTTCACAATGTCTCCAACGGTTATCTTTATAAAGTGTTTACGGAGTTTCCCAGAAATATGAGCAAGGACTTTATGTCCATTCGAAAGCTCAGCGCGGAACATGGTACTAGGTAAAACTGCTGTAATTTTTCCTTCAACTTCTACAATATCTTCTTCAGGCATAATTTTATATTTAAGTTTTGCATCACACCATCTTCATGGTTCAAGTCAAGATTCTCCTTCAAACAATTTTTTTTAGTTATCAAAATAATGAACTCTTCAACCTGCCCATTTCCCAAAATATTTCCATCTCAATTGGAAAAGGATGACCTCTTTTTTATGCAGCATGCTTACAATGAAGCGATCAATGCATGGAATACTGATGAGGTACCAGTTGGCGCCGTAATCCGTCTAGAAGATCAGATCATCGCATCCGCTCACAATCAGACTCGCAGCCAGAAAGATCCAACCGCCCATGCTGAGATGATTGCTATTACCATCGCTGCTAAGCATATCGGGGATTGGAGACTTAATGAATGCGAGCTCTATGTAACCAAAGAACCCTGCCCCATGTGTTCTGGAGCCACCATCATGGCAAGACTCGGCGTCGTCCATTACTCTTTCCATGACCCCAAAATGGGGGGCTTAGGAGGTGCGACCTCTTTACACACGCTGGAAATGTCAAACCATAAGCCAATTATTAAAAAAGGCATAATGGAAGCTGAATCAAAAAATTTAGTCCAAGCATTCTTTCAATCCCAAAGGAAATAAGCCTGACTTTCTCATGCTTGACCTACCTTCATAAATTCTGTTACTTATTTTAAATATTTAATCCTACACGACTATGCCTTATTCTCTACCATCCTTAGAATTTTCAGCTGACGCCCTAGAGCCGCACATCGATGCACGCACCATGGAAATCCATCACGGAAAGCACCACCAGACGTACATAGATAAGCTGAATGGTGCACTTGCAGATCATTCCGATTTGAACGAGCAAGCCATTGAAGACCTTATCCGAGACCTGTCTGCTATCCCTGACAATATCAGAGGAGCTGTTCGTAATAACGGCGGCGGTCACTTCAACCACTCCTTCTTTTGGAAATGCATATCTCCCTCTGGCGGAGGTCTTCCATCTGGTGCACTTGCCGAGGCGATTAACTCATCCTTTGGAAACTTGGATGCTCTCAAAGACGAATTTGCCCAAGCTGCCCTGTCACGATTTGGTTCTGGATGGGCCTGGTTGATCAAAAAAGGAGATGGCTCTCTTGCAGTTACATCTTGCCCAAATCAAGACAACCCGCTCATGGAAGGCGTTGCAGATGATTGTGGTGCTCCTATACTCGGTCTCGATGTTTGGGAACATGCTTACTACCTAAACTACCAAAACCGTCGCCCTGATTATGTATCTGCGTTTTGGAATATCGTGGATTGGAACCAGGCAGGTTCATTGTTTGTATAATTACATTACCCCAGTCTTTGTTTATGAAAAGCGCCAGTAAAAGAATATCAGGTCTTTTGTTATTAATTACCTCCCTTTGTTTTACGGTGTCAGCGCAGGACGGCGGAGAGCCCAAGCCTGGTGCGATTATTGTATTATCTGCTAAAGGGCTGGTACAAGCCATTGACCCCGCTGGTAATGTAGTTCCGGGTACATTGAAGCCCGGAGCCGTTTTGGCCGAAGGTTATTCGCTCAAAACTGGATTTGGTGGCGAAGCTGCCATGCTTTTTTCAAATGGCTCAGTTGCCACAGTTGAGCCACGATCCCAGGTAAAAGTATCAACTTTTTTACAAAAACCTTTCGCGGGCGGCAACCAAAAGCTGGCAGACATCAAGACTGAGCCGAGTAGTAGCCAAATCACACTGGACATAGATGCTGGATCTCTAGTCGTGCAAACCAAAAAATTAAACCGCTCATCCAACTTTACTATCAACACACCAAATGGTACCGCCGGTATCCGGGGCACAGAGTTTCAACTTGGGGTTTCTTCTACGGGTGATACCAAGCTCGATGTAGCTTCTTCAGCAGTATCCTTTGCACCAAGTGGCGGAAACCCTGTACTTGTCAGCCAAGGTAAAGGTATTGATGTATCCGGTGGTGGTTCAATTAGCCAACGCCCCATTGACCCAGCTATCTCGATAAACATTAGCACCAAAAATGCATTTGCGTCGAACATAGCTGGTCAAATTCCACTATCTACGGTCAATCAAGCAAAAGAAAAAGCGGCAGCCATTGCCGTTTTAAGCGAATCAGGTGCCCGCGAACAAGAACCCAGCAAGGAATCCAAAGAGGAAAGTGACGACGAATCTAGTGATGACAGTGGTGATTCGGAGTCTTCATCGGAAGCAGCCGAATCCTTCTTGAATAACCAATCCAATTCTTTCAGGAGTATCCCCGGCGCCCAGACAGGATCAGCTTACCAAAAATTAGTCCTTAAGCTTGCTAATGGTGAACTCTCTGCTCCTAATGTTAACCCCGGCGATGATCCTGGATATTACCCTACACCTTCTTTTACAGATTTTGTTATTTCTGTAGATGTTGATGATAACCTTGTCTTGACCCTTACATCGCTTATTGCTGATGAGGCATTTAATTTAGCAGGTATGTCGGCAGATTCGATTTACCCTTATCTCAACGACAAACAATTTAAACATAACAAGTATTCCAATGAAGTACTCGCAGTTGGTCTAAGTGCTTTTCTTAAGATGCAAAAAGCTGGCGTTTTGCCTGCCGACGACAAGATTAATGAAGCACTGTCCGCAGCCCTTGACCTCAGTAAAGTATTCTTAACAAATGTTCTAATTTCTAACGGCAGTAATTTTTCTTTTACTGAAATTGACAACAACAATCTTGACACAGCCCAAATCTCTAACGGTAAAGTCTTAAATGCTCAAAACTTTCTCGATAAATATAAGGATAATGTCTATCTTTTCGAAGTTGGGATGGTTCTAGCCGAGTATGGTGCTTTTGGTAATGGTCGGGCCGATTCAAGTAACAACGATTCAAATGCACCTGAACGAGCAGACGCCACTTCAATTGCCTTAAACATCCTGAATTTTGTCGGGGGTAGAGACCTTAACATTCCTGATTCCATCTCTATTGGAGATGAAGGAAGCTCAGGTTTGATTAATGCGGCACTTTTAGGCTCCACCCGGAATGATTTACTTAATCCACCAGGATTAGGTCAGGAAGGGGTTACTGACTCTGCTTCCAAAAAAGAAAATGCTGACAGGCTCTACAAAATCTATCTTGAAAACATTTACGGAATTGTAGGAGCGGATATTACTGTAGGGGCAGAAAATGAAAACCGAATTGAACTTGATGTCTCTAGTGTTCTAACCAAGGCAGAACGGGACGAAGGTGGAAAGATGGTTGAAGATGGTAGCAAGAAAAAAATCCTAGCCTTAGCCGCCGCCAGAGACCTGCTTATTCAAAGTGATCTTCATATTGCAAATGACAACCATGCGGAAGATCATGTTCTTGTACTTGGTGCCGCTGATCATATTGAGATTTATGGAGATGGAAATGGGGCTGGTGCAAGCGTTAACGATGAGGGAGGAATACAGAATATAGACGGGGAAACTGAAATTTTTTATGAAGGTTCCAATCTAGCTTTAGGCTCCTACAGTGCGCTCAGTTTAACAAATGTAGATATTGATGTAGGCGGTAACTTAGCCATAGGTTCCCTGACTGATGTTGACATAAAATCTTCGAATTTCAGTGTCGGTCGATATTCAGATAGAGATAATGTATACTTGTATGCTGAGAATGTTCTTAAGGTGAACGGCCTCACATTTGATGCCAGACCCGATGATCTTAATGTACGCTTTGAATCGGGGACAGCCAGGGAGATTTACATGGAAGCCACTACCATCGATCTTCAGAATGTTCACTTCCCTGCTAATTCTGAAGTTATGCTAAGAAGTAGGGATGGGCAGCCAAAGTTTTATGGAGGAAAATATGATCTTACAAGCCGAGTTCCTGGTGCAGTCAATTTTTATTCAAATTCTAACACATATGGCGGTAATGACATAACCAGGGCAACATTCACTAATTCTCCAAATGCAAACCCGATAGATGGCATTCCCTCAGGCTTCAACTCTATCGGTGATGCCTTCAAAACATCCACTGGAGATGCTGGTATAAAGATCAGGCAGTTCCCCAAGTAAGGTCTCCAACACCTAATCATAATTTACTAGATTTCACATGAAAAAAGTATCACTCGCTTTTATTGTTTTTCTTGGCTTCATGACCGGCTTCTCCACCTTCTTGGGTGCACAAAGCCCAACCGCTACCCAAAATGGAAGTAGGAAATTTGATGTAAGACCCGATGCCCTGGATCAGTATAGAAATCGAAGCATTCCCAAAACTAGTAGTTCCACATCCTCTTCAAGATCAAATAATCCAGACTTTATGGACAGTGACATGGGCATACAACGCCCTGTCGAAGCAAAAAAAACCGGATTTGGATACCACCTTGGCTTTGAAACCAAAATTTATCATTCAAGCAACCCAGCATCTGTAGATGGTGGAGATTTTGAAGTATCTGCGGGAATCTGGGAAAATGCGCTTCGTAATAATTTCTTACTTGGTGCTTACGACCTTGGGGGTGCTAGTTTTTCTCCGGTTTTGAGTCTTACCTACGTAAAATTCAACCATTTTGGGGATGATTTATTTGATACCTTTGATTTTGACTCTTTGGGACTCAATTTTGCAGGTATTTTTCAATTCAGCAACGGCCTAACATTACGTTCCAGCCTTGCATACAATGCAGACCTTAATCCCAATGACGGCTTGGAAAGACAATACAGCCAAATCGCACCTAGTTTAGCCCTGGGCAAGTCCTTTTCTCTCGATCCTATAAGTGCCTTTGTCGAGTGGTCCGTTGGCTACAATTTTACTGATAATCCTTCCGGGCTTGATGACGATGGGCTAAATCGTTTTGAAACCGCTCTTACCGGTGGCCTAACCGTACCTTTTGGGGGTTTTGAATTTAGCCCGCTCCTTCGCTTTGCCCTCGTTGATTATTCCAAGGAAAACCGAACCGATGTGATGAGCAGTTTAAATCTTCAATTGCAGTATGCTTTTACACAGTGGTTAAAACTGAAAGTCTACGCTAATATGAGTGCTCGTAATTCGGATGTGCCAGATAGTGATTTTTCTCGGTTTGATACTGGTGCAGGTGCAAGTTTTGATGCTCGGTTCTAGCTCCTTTTGGATTTCATAAACAGTAAGTGGGTTTTTTATTTTTATCGGTTTTATTGATAACCGACACCCTACTCAGTGCCTCCCCTCCTGAACACTTGGCCCCTCAAAGGGTTACCTACACTTTTGGTAAAACTTTTCTGCAAGCACAAAAGTTAGAAGACAACCCACCTGTCGAACTAGAACAAAATCAACCAATTAAAATACCGTACCCGTATGCGGTCATTGCCAGTAAAAATTCATACCTGGAAATACACCAACGCGAAAATGATCATATATCTATCATTCGCTTGGGAAAATCTACCGGCCTAGAGTTTAGTGAAAAGCACGAGATCTATCTTTTTCAGGGTGCGGCACTTCTTTCCCACAGAGTTTATATCAAATGGAATGTCCATTCACCCAATAGCCAGTTTATTATTCAAGGCAAAGGTACGTGGATGATGGAGGCGACTCCATTGGGATTTAAGGTGATTATATTGGAAGGATCATTAGGACTTGCAAGTAATGATAATATTGAAAGCTTCCAACCAGGGGATTTAATTCTTGTGACTGATCAAGAAGGGAAAATAAGCCAAGACCTTGAAGTCGAACTTCCCCTTGTACTTGGCACATCTAAGCTACTGAACCATTTCCCCGGACTGCTACCTTCACATTCACGATTAATCAGTGCCGCGCAAGTACAGGCAATGCGTATGAAAAAAAAATATGAAGCCATGATTGGTGGCGTTAGGCCGAACCGAAAGCTCGAAATATGGCAAATTCCTAAAGCTGAGCAGCCCTAGTGTTTTTGCTAAATGCCAAAGCCAGTCTGAAAAAATTACAATCCTTAACTTTTCTTTAGTTTCTTTGTATGTGAGACCTTGCATGTCTTAAAAGATATCGATAGTAAGAACCCTTCATATTAATGCAATGAGTGGGCAATTTAAGTATAAAGCGTTCATAACCTATGCACATAGGGATGAAGAACGGGCTCGCTGGCTTCGCAAAAAGCTGGAAAACTTCCGGGTACCCAAGCACTTAATTGGTAAAAATAGCCCGTTTGGTCCTGTCCCTTCCCGTCTTTACCCAATTTTTCGTGATCGTGATGAACTAGCAGGAGCCGCTCAACTAGGTCCTCTGATTGAACAGGCTCTGCATGATTCATCTCACCTAATTGTTCTTTGCTCTCCTCATGCCGTAAAATCTCGTTGGGTAAATGAAGAAATTCGTATGTTCAAGGCTATGGGGAAGGCAGACCGTGTTCTTTGCCTTGTGGTGGATGGAGAACCGATGGCGGCGGATGTAAAAAATGACCCCGACAAAGAATGTTTGCCCCTCGCTGCTCGCAGAAGAATTGACCAGGAAGGAGTGATCACCGATCAGATCCATGAGCCTGGAGCGGCTGACCTCCGGGAATACGCAGACGGAGAAAAAGACGCACTGCTCAAGGTGATGGCTGGTCTATTGGGTGTTGGGCTCGATGAATTGAAGCAAAGAGATATGCTGGCCAGGCAACGCCGACTTGCTTGGGTAGCCACTGCGTCCACCGCCCTTGCCCTTTCTGCTATCGGGTTGGCTATATATGCCTTTTATCAACAACAGGAAGCGGCTCTAGCCCGTGCCAGTGCGATTGCCGAGAGACAGGCTGCCGAAGAAGAACTCGCCAAAACTCAAACCATTACAAATTTTGTCCAGGAACTCTTTGTATCACTTGACCCACAGAATACTGCTGGTATGGATACCGAGCTTCTCAAAGCCATGTTGGACCAAGGCTCGATAAGAGCCGCCGAGTTATCGGTAGAACCCGAGGTGGAAGCCGAGATCAGGTATTGCCTGGGTAAAACTTATCGCTCGATTCGTTCCTACGAAAAAGCAGAAGCTGAGCTTGAAAGAGTCTTAATTTTGTTTGCAGAAAAGATCAGGAAAGAATTACCTACTCGGCTGAAAGCGATGAATGAAATTGCCATGGTCCACGAAGCATTAGGTAATTATTTGGAAGCGGAACCAATGCTGGTTCAAATGCTCGCACAGAGAACACATGAGTTAGGGTCTAAGCATATTGAAGTCATCGATGCTCAAATTGATTTAGCTACGGTCTTTCGTCGAATTGGTAAATTAGAACAAGCTGAAGACCGATGCACTGAAACCTTATCTTTCCTCACCGATCAAAACCGTACCCAAGAGGATCCATTAATGCTAAAGTGTAAGACAGAGCTTTCCAAAATTTTTATTGCCCGTGAAAAAATATCCCAAGCTGAAAGTTTAATCCGAAATGTTTTTGAACGTTCCCGTTTACACCTTGGAGAAAACCATGTTCTGAGCCTTCGAAGAGGCCAAGTACTTGTGGAAGCCCTGCGCAAGTCGGATAAGTTAGATGATGCGGAAAAACTATCTAAAGAATTGGTCACTAAGCTCACCGCAATTCTGGGCGAGACTCACCCGGACACTCTTGGAGCAATGGATTCACTTGCAGAAATAGTGGCAGGCAGAAGAGACTTGGACCGAGCCCTTGACCTTTACCTCCGCATTGAAGCCGCCAAAGAAGAAGCCCTTGGTGATATGCACCCGGAGACTCTTTTTACGCTCAAGGCGATCGCACGAATTTACCGCCTACAGGAAAAATTAAATGAAGCGGAAAAAGTACAAACCGCAGTCAAACAGAGACTTGAAAAAAAATATGGGTTGGAACATCCTGAAACACTGCGGGCGATGAATGAACTTGCTGATGTTTTCTTAGATCTAGGTAAAGAAGACGATGCCTACGCCTTAAGTGAAAGAACTTTGGATATAGAATTGGCTGTATTGGGGGAACAGGACCCCATGACCTTGCAGACGATGTTTCGAATTGGTAAACTTCACTACCTTGCCAACCGAAAGGATGCAGCAATGGAAGCCTTGGGTGATACCTTGGCCAAGCAGGAAAAACTTCTGGGATTTGATAACGCAGAAGCGACTGAAACCCGGGATTTGCTCAATACAATCCTCAGTGAACGGGTAACCACAAAAGTTCTTGAGGATCCAGATGACACACCGAAGGCTAAAGAATCATTAATTGGCCCTCCCCTTCCCACATTCCTGGAAGTTTATGATAAAAATGAATCAAACACCTCCACTTTGACCGATTCCATGGTTGATGCCAATACTTCCTCTACACCAGAAGAATTACAGACGGAATTCCTTAAAAGTTTATCCGACGAGCAAGATCAAAATAATTCAACTGCACCAAACTACAGCATTGATTAAAAATGCCCGAGCCAGGGTTTATATTTGATTGGTATGGCATGGTGTGATTGTAGACTTGTCGCCTTTACAAAAACAATGCCAGAAAGCCCTGGCTGAAGATGCACTCTCACCCTTGATCAAAAATCATTTCAGGCAAGGATTTGGGAGTGCATATCAAGGTCATTATTGCAAGAGCCTCACGGTGGTCTGATAATACAAAACAAGATAGATCTTGGGGCATCCACACATCTCATACAGCTGCCGACCGAATCAGAGCAGGAGCTCATATTTATTTCAATTTACCAAAGGAATTGACCATTCACTCGATTGTAGAACTAATGTAAGTTGATCTTCTTTTGTCGTTCCTCTTGAATCTATGAAAACTGCCCTTCACTACAAAATCCTTATTGCCCTTACCCTTTCTTTTGTCCTTGGCTTGCTGGCAAACTTTGAGACCAAGGAACTTGAATCAAAGCCAGATTGGTTCCATTATTTAATCACAGGCTGCCAATTCATAGGGACACTCTTTCTTAATGCATTAAAAATGGTGGTTATCCCCTTGATCATGACTTCTATTATTTGTGGTATTGCCAAAATTGGAGGAGAATCAAACTTCAAAAGACTTGGCCTTAAAACCTTTGGGTTTTATACCCTTACTGGAGTTCTCGCAGTTACTGTCGGTTTGCTTTGCGTAAATATTCTTGAACCGGGTATCGTGGATGAAAATATTCGGAACAAAATGCTACACAGCCATCAAGCATTTGATACGGATAAGCTCAATTCTGCCATGGATCGAGCCGATAATGGTTGGGTCAACTTGATAGAAATCTTTCACAGAATGGTACCAACCAATTTATTTAAAGCTGGGGTGGAAGGTCAACTTTTAGGTCTAATCTTTTTTAGCTTACTCTTTGGTTTTTTCATTTCTCGTTTACCACAGAAAGGAAAGCAAAATCAGACCGAGTTTTGGGAAAGTTTAAATGCAGTTATTCTAAACCTTACCAACTTTATTATCTCATTTGCCCCCTATGGTATCTTTGGGCTCGTTACCCCCACACTTATGACCGTTGGCGTCGATACTCTAGCAGTTATGGGAGGGTTTGCCCTCACCGTTCTTTGTGGACTTTTAATCCATAGCCTAATTATTTTGCCATTATTACTGAAAGTTCTCGGCAAGATCAACTTTATCAACCACTTCCACGCTATGTTTCCAGCACTGTTGACTGCTTTCTCTACCGCTTCATCATCGGCGACTCTTCCTCTTACCCTAAAATGTGTCACCCAAAGAGTAGGTGTATCCCCAAAAGTTGGAAGCTTTACTCTACCTCTTGGAGCAACCATGAATATGGATGGTACCGCTCTTTTTGAATGCGTTGTCGTTGTCTTCTTGGCTCAATTATTTGGAATTGATATGAGCTGGTCCGTTCAATTTTCAGTCGTGGTCATGGCATTACTGACCTCAGTGGGAGTGGCGGGAATTCCATCTGCTAGCCTTGTCGCTATCATTGTCATTCTACAAGCAGTTGGTTTCCCAGAAGAAACGATTGGGATTGGAGTTGGTATTGTCTATGTAGTCGATAGGATCCTTGATATGACAAGGACAGCAGTTAACGTACTTGGTGATAGTTGTGCAGCAGCGGTGATCGGGAAATCTGAAGGTGAGCAGGGGTACTACGCTACCAAGGTCTAGAAAACGATTACATCCTTATCATGAAGTTTAGACTTTGCTCAGATTATAAACCACAAGGAGATCAGCCCCAAGCGATTTCCAGCCTAGTCTCCTCTATTGAAGCCGGGAATCAAGCCCAGACCCTGCTTGGTGTGACTGGTTCCGGTAAAACATTTTCCATGGCAAATGTCATAGAAACATTACAGCGGCCTGCTCTGATTATTTCCCATAATAAGACACTAGCTGCTCAACTGTATTCCGAGTTTAAGTCTTTTTTTCCCGACAATGCAGTGGAATACTTTGTCAGCTATTATGACTACTATCAGCCTGAAGCCTATGTCCCCTCGTCTGACACATTCATTGAAAAAGACTCGTCTATCAATGAAGAAATAGAACGCCTGAGACTGGCAGCCACTGGCTCGTTAATCAGCCGTCGTGATGTCTTAGTGATCGCAAGTGTTTCCTGTATTTATGGATTAGGTTCCCCTGAAGACTTTAAGTCTCTTTCTTATGAAATCTGTAAGGGAAAAGAATCGGGAAGAGATTTGCTTCTAGAAAACCTCGTGGAAGCCTTGTATAACCGAAACGATATTGAGCTCAAAGCGGGGAGATTTAGTGTAAGGGGAGATGTGGTGGATCTTTTTCCAGCCTACGCACACAATCCAATACGAGTTGAATTCTGGGGTGAAGAAGTAGAATCCATTCGGGAATTTGACCTCATGACCGGGGAGACAGTTCGGGAACTTGATAATTACCGGGTTTACCCGGCCAATCAATATGTCACAACCAAGGACAAAAGAGGAGTTGCCTGTAAGGCCATTGAGAAAGAACTAAAAGAACGTGTGGACTGGTATGAGAAAAATGACCTTCTTTTAGAAGCCCAAAGAATTCGCATGCGTACCGAATACGACCTAGAAATGCTGAAGGAAATTGGGTTTTGTAACGGTATCGAAAATTATTCGAGACACTTATCAGGTCGAAAGCCTGGTCAGCGCCCCTGGTGCTTGATTGATTTCTTTCCTGATGACTTTCTTGTTTTTGTAGATGAAAGCCATGTCACTCTCCCTCAAGTTGGAGGCATGTTTCATGGGGATTTATCTCGAAAGAAAAAACTCGTAGACTTTGGTTTCAGGCTTCCCTCCGCTTTGGATAACCGCCCCTTGAAACCTGATGAATTTGATCAAGTAACTGGACAGACGATTTATGTATCCGCAACCCCGGCACCATTAGAATTAGAGCGATCAAGCTGTATCGCAGAGCAATTAATTCGGCCAACGGGGTTACTTGATCCAGAAATGGAAAGAAGGCCGATTAAAGGGCAGGTAGAGGATTGTATTAACGAAATAAAAAAAGTAGCCCACAAGGGAAATCGTATTTTAGTCACCACACTTACCAAAAGAATGTCAGAGGACTTGACTGACTTTCTGCGCGATCACCAAATTAAAGTAGAATACTTACACTCAGATATTGATGCGATTGAACGGGTGGAAATCCTTCGAAACCTACGCTCAGGGGCTTTTGATGTACTCGTTGGTGTCAATCTTTTGAGGGAAGGCTTAGATCTTCCTGAAGTGGCATTGGTCATTGTGCTTGATGCTGACAAGGAAGGTTTTTTGAGAAGCGAAACTAGCCTTATTCAGACCGCAGGTCGAGCGGCACGGCATGTTGAGGGAAGGGTTATTTTTTATGCGGATGTTATGACCAAGTCCTTAACAAAAGCTTGGAATGTTTGCCAGTACCGTAGAGAAAAACAGATGGCTTATAATGAAAAACACGGGATTACCCCCAAAAGTGTAAATCGTCCAATCCAGGGTAGTCTAGTAAAGAAAAAAGAAGAGGATGAACTACTCGCTGTTTCTGAAAATGTTTCGAAAAAGGATGTAAAGAAATTACTCAAGCAACTTGAAAAAGAAATGCTTGAGGCGGTGAAGAAATTAGAGTTTGAAAAAGCGGCGTTATTACGCGACCAGATGAGTTTTTTACAAGGTGGGGGCAACAGTCTTCAGCAAGCAAATAAAGGAGGCTACTCTTCAAAGAGAAGAAAATATGGAAAACGGAAATAAGTTTTTCCTGTTAACTCTTTTGGTTGCAGTCGTGGGGGTGATACAAGTATTTCCAGCGCTTGAAACGCGAAACCAACTGTTGTTTTTTTTTGATAAGATTGAAGTAAAAGGAGATCTCGATGTATTTGTAAAAAAAGGACAAAGACGGGGTAAGGTATCAATCTATGCAGACGGAGAAATCATGGATTCAGTAACCGCAAAAGTCAGGCAGAAGACTCTTTTTCTCGATGCGAACAATTCCTATGAATTCAAAAGAAGGATTCCATTTGTAAAAGTAAACGCGACTCGTAAATTCCCAGTTGAAATCATGGTTTCAGTTGAAGAAATTTCTGCATTAAGAATCTTGGAATCTTCCAACCTTACCTGCTCCGATATAAAATCGGCCCACTTAAATATATTTCATTCGAGCACTGGAGATGTCCACCTAGAAGCAATGGATGCCCCAAAGATAGAAATACAACACCTAGGTAGTGGGCGACTTACCCTCAAAGGGGATAAGACATCAAACTTATCTATCGAACTACGAGGTGATGGTATCCTCGATGCAGGTGAGTTAGAAGTTACCACAGCAAAAGTCATTCACCGAGGAAAGGCGGAATTACAAATTAACCCTCACCAATGGCTAGACGCTAGGATTCTGTCTACGGGAGATATTTTTTTACATCAAAACCCTACAAACTCTGTGGTAGAAATAAAGGGTTCTGGCCAAATTAAGAATCTCTTCGACCCTTGAGGAGAAGCAGGGATTACCGCCGAGTAAAAAACTCTAAAGAAAAATCTCCTCTCCCTCTATTGCAGGTCGAACACTTGACCGGATTGCCCGTGCCGCTTCTGCAATTTCATCCATTTTTGCATCATTATGTGAAGGGTCATGATGAAAAAGAAAAGTCTGCTTCACATTGGCGGCTTCAGCAATTTTGATGGCTTCTTGCCAAGTAGAGTGTCCCCAACCTTTAAAGCTAGGATATTCCTCATCCGTGTAAGCCGAGTCATAGACCATGACATCGGCATTTTCGGCTAAGGCTAAGACATTTTCGTCTAACTTTCCTTCGAAGTGCTCTGTGTCCGTACAAATAGCAATAACTTTTCCTCCACACTCCAAGCGGTAACCACAGGCTCCATTTGGATGATTTAATTTTCCTGTTTTGATAACAAGGTCATTCCCAATTTCAAAAACTTTACCAACCTGGTAGTCGTTGAATGTACAGGCTTGTTCAATCAAAGCACTTGGTACAGGAAAAACAGGGTCCTTCATAAGCATGGTTCCAATAATGCCTTGCAAATCATAATTATCACCATCGAGGTGACCTGCATAGAGATTCACATTACTATTGGGATTATACAACGGAGCAAAGAAAGGTAGGCCCTGAATATGATCCATGTGGGTATGGGTGAAAAATAACTTAGCAGTTAATAGGTTGTTCTCTTCTGTGAAAATCTTTTTACCCAACAAACGAATACCTGTTCCTGCATCAATAATGAGCCTTTCGTCCCCATAATTAACCTCAAAGCAAGTCGTATTCCCACCATATTTAACTGTTTCAGATCCGGGGCAAGGAATACTTCCTCGGGTACCCCAAAATTTGAATCGAAGCGTGTAAGGATCTGTCATAATGAATTAATTATATTTTGTGTTAATGCCCAAGATGGCAACCTCCAAAAACAACCCTGCTATCATTATCGGTCGACCCAATCCCCTTCTTCATTCTGAAAGGAGTCGGTAACCCTTCCGTCACCCCAATCATACAGTCCGTCATAAGCCAAGCCGTTTCTAAATCCACCCACAAAACTTGTTCCATCCCCAAAATCTAATGTCCCGGTGCCACTTTTTTCGCCATTTTCCCAGAGTCCGGCATAAATAATGCCATCTATATTTACCTGGACTCCAAACCCATTGGGCTGATTATTGTCAAATTCACCAGAATATTTCGTTCCGTCAACCAAGCGTAAAACACCAGTCCCAGAAAACTCACCAGCTAAAAAATGTCCTACATAAATTGAGCTATCTTGTCGGGCCAGTACCCCCTTACCATGATATCTGTTATCCTTAAAACCTCCCGTATATTTATCCCCGTTTTCACTTTCAAGTGTGCCCAATTTATACCCTCCAAATTCGCTGAAAACGCCTGAAAACTTATTACCATATCCATCGTCCAAAATTCCATCAGAAAGAGTTTGCTCATTCCATTTCCCTGAAATCAAAACCCCGTCAGATCTTTCGAATTCTCCATAAAGAAGGGAATCATTAACCCAATGCCCAACCATGCGAGATCTATCAGCGAAATGTAAAGTGCCATACCCTTCGCGAAGCCCGTTTGACCACATACCCACATACTTTTCAAGGTTTTCATCAGACTTATATCTCAAAGTTCCATGACCATGGGCTTCACCATTTAGGAATTGACCCTCGAAAAAATCCTCATTTGCAAATTTTCTCTTTCCAAAACCATGAGGCATACCACGGACCATTTCACCTTCATATTTGGAACCATCCTCCAACATACTTTTTCCCTCCGCTGCTGCCCGTTGTAAAAGGTTGGCTTCAGAACTGGTCTGGGTAATATCCAAATCTTCTGTTACTTCTGGACTACAACTTCCTAGTAGAGTTGAAATAAAAAGAACTATCCTCATCTTTACCAAAGGGGAGTTAAAAGGTCATAGTCTTACTAACCTGAAAGATACTAGTGACGATGGAAATAGCAACCAATGCCACCAAAGAGAATGCAAAACCTAGTGCGGCACCAGATACCAGTGTCGTCATTGATTTGATCCTTTTAGAAAGATCTTCCCTGAAAGCTTTACTTGCATCCTCCATACTGTTGCCTAAATTCCCAGTCTTCTCCCCTACTTCAATAATATCAAGTTGCATAAGAGGCATAAACTTAAACTTACGCAAGGCATCAGGCAAGGATTTACCCTCATTAACTAATGCTCGGGCTGAACGAAACTGAATGCGCATATGTTTATTTTTAATGGTCCGTTCACAAAGTCTTAAATTTTCAGTTAGCCCAATCCCGCTCCACATCAGAGCAGATAAGAGGTTAGATAACTGAAAAAGTTCAGACATATACAATATCTTACCGAACATGGGAATTTTCAGCATAGAACGATCTAAGGAAACACCCCCTTGCTCGGTCTTTTTCCATTGCATAAGAATACCGAAAACTAAGATCAGAACTACAACCGCAAAAGGTCCAATAGTTAAAAGTGTCTCGGAGCCGTTTATTAAAATCTTGGACATTAAATTAAGTTCACCACCAAGTGAATCAAGCATATCTTCGATTTTTTCGAGAAGAAAAAAGAGGAAAAATAAAACGACACTAAAAGCCATGAAGCAAACAAAGATTGGATAACTCATACTGCTGGTAACTTTTGAACGGATTTCTCTCTTTTCTTCCAAATATGAGATGATCTTTTTAAGAATAGGTGACACATTTCCTGTGGCCTCACCTGCCTCTATAACAAAAGATGAAGATTCACTGAAAAATTGGGGTAATTGTCTCATTGCCCGAGATAGTGTTCGTCCTTCCGCTAATTCTTTCCATAAAAATCCAGCAATCTCTTTTTGTACAGGGTCAGATAATCGAAGATTGAGAAGTTTGACAGCATCAGCGACTGGCATACCACTTGCATGAAGTTCAACCAATCTCTTGAGGAATTCCAACCCCAATTTTTCCCCCTTCGAACTACCTTTACTGAAAGACTTTACCAAAGACGCTTTTGTTTCTTTATTCTGCTTGGCATTACTTTTTTTGGAAGCCTTCCCCCCCTCCCTAGCAAGGTCGGAAACTTGGAGTTTCAATGGGGTCAATCCGTCTTTTCGTAGGGTGCTGCGGGCATCCTTTAGGTTGTCCGCCTCCAGATTTCCTTGGATAGTTTTACCTTTTGAATTGACTGCCAAGTAATTAAATTCTGGCATGATGACTAGTTTTTAAATTCGGTTACAGGAGGTAAAGACTCTTCAGATACCTCAGCTTCAGTAAGCTCACCATCTCCTTCCATCAAACCATCTGAATAACGAACAACTTCATCGAAGGTGGTGAACCCCCTCTTAATTTGAGCCCATCCTGTTTCCTGCAATGTACTCATGCCCTCCTCCAATGCAATTTCTCGTATGTCCGGAGCAGAAGCATTTTTGATCACCATGCTATGGATAGCATCACTCATTTTCATCAACTCAAAAATACCAACACGACCTCGGTAGCCTAAGTTTTGGCAATTTGGGCAGCCTACTGCACTAAGCACTGCCTTACCATGCTTGCATTCATCTGCATCCACCCCCAATAAAGCAAGAGATGCAAGTAAGTCAGAATCCTTCATTTTGGCTGGGGTTGCACACTTTGGGCAAAGTCGTCGAACTAGTCGCTGGGCAATTACCATCTCCACGGAGGAAGCAATTAAGAAGGGTTCAATTTCCATATCAACTAATCGGGTAATCGCCCCTGGTGCGTCATTGGTATGAAGAGTACTCAACACAAGGTGACCAGTTAACGATGCTCGAATCGCAATATCTGCCGTCTCTCGGTCTCTGATTTCACCAACCATAATAACATCGGGGTCCTGCCGTAAAATTTCCCTTAATGCACTCGCAAAAGTAAACCCTATTTCTGCATTAACCTGAGTTTGATTAATACCAGCAACTTCATACTCTACCGGATCTTCGACTGTCATAATTCTTCGTTGCGGCTTATGAATCCTTCGAATAAATGCGGTTAACGAGGTCGACTTACCTGACCCTGTGGGTCCGGTAACCAGGACAATCCCATGCGGTTTCTCTAAAACATTGACAATATTTTTTTCATCCTGACCAAGAAGCCCTAGCTCCTGCATAGAAAGGGGTTGAGACTTTTCATTTAGCAGACGCAGGCTGATACTTTCGCCATACAATGTTGGTAAAGTAGAAACCCGAATATCAAGGTCACTTTGTCCATGGTTAAATGTGATTCGCCCACCTTGCGGCCTTCTCTTTTCAGATATATTAATGCCGCCCATTATTTTAATCCGAGAAATAATCGCATCTTGAAAACTTCGAAGATTATCTGGAACTCTCACAGGCACAAGTTGCCCATCAATTCTATATCGAATCTGTAGGGTTTCCTTGTGAGGTTCGAAGTGAATATCAGTGGCTCGGTCTACTATCGCTTTTTGAATGACCTCGTTTACAAAGCGGATGATCGCCGCATTTTGATCCTCTAAGTCATCTTGCTGTTCTTCTTCCCCATCAATATCAAGATCGGAATCATCCAGGCTATCCGCCCCAATACCAAAGTTTTCAGTAATTGCACTTGTTACCTTCTCAGGAAGCCCCAAGAACCAAATCGGTTTGCGACCAGATACCGCAAATACCCAGCGACTCATTCTTTCAGTGGGCGGCCACAATGTTAACAGGTGAATATTGCTACCGTCAGATTTCAATAAAAGCTTATTGCCTACATTTTGGTCAAATTGTTTTACGCCATCTTTCAGCACTTCAATTAGTTCTTCAGCTGGGCACGGCTTGGTTAGGATCTTAAAAACGTTACCTGAATTAATTGCGTCTTTGGCAATCTCGAAATCTGAATGACCCGTGATTAAAACACTTACAATTTGAGGGTCTATTTTTCTAATTTCAGTCAACATACTAGAACCACTCATCCCTGGCATTCTCATATCCGACAAAACGAGGGAAAAATCACCCTCTTTTTTGAATATCTCAATACCCTCATCTCCACTCGAAGCAACGTGTACCTCAAAACCATTCCGCAAGTGAAGTTTAAAACCTTGAAGAATCGCTTCTTCATCATCTACACACAAGATCTTAGGTTTTCCCTTGGACCCTTCAATGGCTGGCACAACTGGCAAGCATGAAAAGGAATGAATGAGCCTTAAAGGTAAAAGTTTAGTAGGGTTTTTAGAAAGGTTAAACTCCTCCACCAAGGAATATCCCGACTTACGGGCGATTTCTTTCATGGTTGCTTCAACTGACCTAGAATCCTTAGAAGCCAAAATTCGAGCACGATCCTCTCTGTGAGCACCGAGAACATTGAGCCGGTCTAAATCAGACAACTCTGGCCACCAAGTCATATGATCTTGAGAATCAATGGAAAGCTCTGGTACAGAATCATTGGTATTTTCTATCTCCACGACATCCAGCTTTTCTTCTTTTTTCATAGCTTGATTAAGGGCGAGGAGTACCAGGTGGTGTGCGGGCTGGTATCTTCACGCGTGGCAAACCAGCCTTGGGGAGCCGGATAGGAGATTTACCCGAACTCGATGGAATTTTCTTTTTGACGGGCTGGGCACTAGGAACTGGCATTACCCGATGCTGAGAAGATTTTAGGGTTAAGTTTTGCCCCCCCTTCATTCTGATAGATTCAGTATCAGGGTTGAAACTTTCAATTTGCACTTTTCCATTATCAAAGCTTTCCCCTTTCTTTAGCCAAAAACCTTTGTTTTTAACTTTATCGAAAATGGCAAAACGCCAGACTTCCTGAAATTTAAAAAAGCCCCTCAGTTCCAAATTTGAATTAATGGGTTTTGGTGCGGGCGGCGGAGGGGCAGGCCTCACTATGGGTTGCGTTTTCTTACTCAAATCCCCGGGGCGCAAGAATGGATTGGCTTGTGCACCCAAGGTGGACAAGTAGGAAAGCAACCACACCACAGAGGCAAAAAAGAATCTAACCCAAAACAGGCTTCTCATTTGGATAAGGTTGGGACACTCGCCGGTCTGTCCATCGGGTTGTGGTTTGGTTGTATTTTTCCGTCAATATCAGGCATACCTAAAATCTTTCCTGATGGAGAAACAAACTTTGGAGCATAAGTTCCCTCAATCCTACTATCGATCGACTCGACATTTGCTGCAGTCTCATTGTAATTCGGTGTAATGATGGTAGGTTTTAAGAAAATTAACAATTCAGTGGGGGTATACTTGACTGTCTTAGGTCGGAAAAATTTTTCACCAAAATAAGGAATATCGCTGAGTAAGTTATATTTGGATTCAGTAGAATCAACCTGTACCTCCTGAAGACCACCAAGGACAATAATTTCTCCATCTCTAATCGTGACCATGGATTTGGCTTCTCGCACTTTTTTCCCGGGTAAAGATTGCCCCTGATAAGTGTTGCTTTGAGTTTCGTCAAATTTTTCGGCTTTTACTTCAACCTCCATAAAAATTGATCCGTGAGAGATAAGGGTTCCATTCTCATCCATCTTCGGTAAGCCAATTTTCGGCTTTTTTATTTGTAATTCAGTTTTAGCAGTAATTTGATCACGCTGACCGGTATTAGAGCCCTCCGTGGTTGATACATTTCCATAGTAAGTGGGAACAACAATATTACGTTCATCTTCAATAAGAATATGAACTTCCGGTGCATTATGAGAGACCATGAGCGATGGAGTAGAGAAAATACGGACATCATTTCTTTCGGAAGACAAAGCAAAAATCTGCTCCCACCGTATACCAGTTAGTTCCCAATCCTGCATTTGAAAAGGGATCGAGGTATTTAGACCAGGAATACCTAGCACTCCCTGTAAGGTTTCACTTCGGACTTGGTTTACGGTAACATCTCCAGCACTATCCAGCGAACTATCACCTGTAGTCGTTGTCGAGACAGGTTCACCAAACAATCCATCTGCTCTCGGCCCTCGTGCATATTTGGACCACTCCAATCCTCCAAAAAGAGAATCAATGCCACGCTGGTTCTGTTCTGTTAAATCAACCATTACAAAAATGGTATCGATACGGGCAAGAGGCAATGGTTCATCAAGGGAATCGATCATGCGCCCGATTTCGCTAATATCTTCCTTAGTACCATAAACCAAAATCGCATTACTTCTTTCATCAGATGAGATGGTTATAAAATCACTAAATTCGTGGGCACCTTCCGACCCTCCAGCGTCAGGTGCAGTCTGTGCTTGCTTGCTTGAACCTGTGGGCGATGGTATTTGTTTGCTCGAAGAGGCTCTGGCATTAGACTTATTCCCTTGTATTTGCTGCTTAATGCGTTGTTGGTTTTTAATCACTTCATCTAGAATCGATTGTATATCTTTGGACTCAGCGTGTTGAAGTTTGAAAAGTTTACTTGTTGTTTTCATCTTTATCGGAGAGTCGTATGTCTCCAAAATGAAATTCAAGGTTTCCTTATTCTCACGTCGCGTTACAATAATTAATTTTCCAGTCCTATCATCTGAGTCTACCTTGGTAGTACCGCCCAGAAAAGGTTTAAAGCTTCCCTCAATCATTGACTTGAGCTTGCTCTCTAACTCACGAGCACCAGCATGCTTGACTGGCCATACGATCCACTCCATGCCAATATCTTCCTTACTGATGGGTTTATCGATCGAAAGAAGTAGTTTTTCCATCCTTTGTAAATTTAATAAAGAATCGGTGATTAAGATACTGTTAGCTTTTTCAAAAACGAGCAAAGAACCGACATTGGGGGTAGCAAATGGATTGAGTTGCTCGCGCACCTCCAGAGCCGGTGCGTATTCAAGATGAAACATTTTCACATAAATTCGCTGACTGGGTCTTAAGCTGGATGCTGGACCATCTAACCAAATGGGGACATGTACATTAATTCCTGAAGCTGGGACCGCTTTAAAAAACAAATCGTCCATTTTGGTGATACCAATTCCATTCATGGCTAGAAGACTTTCAAGTGCCCGTAAGGTTTCGCGCTTAGTGAGAACGTTCATACTATCAAACGTAATTTTAACCGCAGGTAAATTTTGAGGGCGCAGGATATAACGATCTGTGATCAATTGAATCATATCTAGGATCATATTGGTGTCATGATCTCGAAGACGTAATCGTTCCATCGGGTCATCTAAACCAGAAATCGTGGAGAGCTCATCAGGATCAGTTAAGGCACCGAAAGAAAATTCTTTGTCATCCGATGGATCAACGGATGGAATCACAAGAGGGAGGGAATCCTCTTCCCCTACGGGAACTTGGGACAAAAGACTGCTAAGCAAAATGCTTAAGGGGAGAAAAATAAAAAGTGATAATTTCATTGGTTGATAAATTCAACTGAGCTAACCTCGAAGACAGCGTCGTAAGTAGTTGGATCGTAGGGTCTAGACTTGGGCGGGTAATTGGGTTCAATCTTAACTTCGCTGAGGAACATATAGGGCCGCTCTTGGCGAATCAAACTAGCATACTCCTCGACTTGAGGATAACTTGCTCTTTCAAAGGTAATTTTGACACGATGCTGAGCATAGCGCTCTCGCTCGATTGTGTCCAACTCTCGATAATCACGTTGAGGGAATACTTTATCGGCAAGCGTGGATGCACGGTTACTTAAATTCTTTTTGTCGTAGCTTTGATTTTTCTGCTCAAGCTTTTGCTGCTCGAGTGCTTTTCGAATAGATGGTTTTAATTTTATAAACTCACTGTACAGAGTGATATTATGCTCAGCATCTTCTAAAGTGGCGTACTCTCGAATGCCCTCCTGAAACACCATTTTATAAAAAACGACCAATAAAAGGAGCCATAGAGTAATAACTAACAAGTTTTGCTCTCGATCAGATAGGCGAAGAAATAATTTCTCTAAAGACTTCATCCCTCTTTCTGCACCTCCTCATTGGATGCAGCCTCATCGCTTGCCTCGATCTGCTTTTCTTCCATCAGTTTAAACTCAATTTTGAAAGTAGTCTTCCCCCCATCACTTTCAATCTCTCTAATTTCATCTCCAGATCTATTTTTATTGATGAAAGCCACATTATTTAGCTCCAATTCCTCAATAAAATTATTAATAGCTTCCACATTTTTACCCTGCCCTTCAAGCTTAACCTCATTCCGACTTTCAAAATGAGCTTCTGAAAACCAAAGATCAGGACCATCAGCCCCAATCCTTCGATGCGCTCCCAATCGGCCAAGGGCACCAAATACATCAATTCCACCCAACTTGTTTTGCCTCAGTTTTTCTAAAAGTTTTTGGTCTTCTCGGACCTTTGGTACTTCCGCAAACATTTGCTTGGACACTAAAGCTTTACTTGAAGACACAACTCGAAGGTAGTTCACTCCAGCCAGCATCAGCAAAATAGCCGCCATCCCTAAAGTCCAACTGATCATCGCATTCCATTTTATCCGCGAAAGCCTTCTTCTTTTTTGTTCCGTCCCTTTGAATAAGGGTGGACGGAGGTCTACTTTCCAAAGTTCATCTGCTTCAAGCATTACATCTTGCTCAAGTTCCAAAGACGCATCTTTTCCTTCCAGCCAAGTATGCTCAAACTTAAAGAATCCATCCTTGGTCCGGGCAAATTCATCGAGCACTAAAATATCCGGCTCCAATTCAAATTTCTCTAAATCAAGCAAGGAAAGAAGTTTGGCTCGAACATCTTGAATTGACTCGGGATCTTCATTATTCGTAGGCAGAGAGAAAATGTTCACAGGAGCGGTACATCCCTCCTTGAAAGACGCAGCCGTAAGAGTTTCTTCTGCTAGTAAAAAACGTATTGTTGGCTGTTCAAACTTTACCCCTAAAAGTGATACGAACGAAGGAAAAACTCTACGAAAGTGCTCTAAATTCTGCCAGCCCAAGCTTCGAAGTTTCGTAAAAGGAGTGGCAAAAATAATCATATGACCAAATTCGACAGAACCAAAGAATCCCCATGCGAGTTGCTCAACCGGGTAGGGAGAGAAAGACTCATCTTCCAACGCAAGCGTGGCTAAGCTTTCAAGATCTTGGTCTTCTGTGCCGTCGGGCAAAGGAATATCTTCGCAAAAAAAGTGTTCCCCGGGAATCAACAGGGTTATTTCGCGAAGTTCTCCGAAATGTAGGCTTGTGCCATTGTCAGGATTTTCCTCCATTCAATGTCTATTTTAATTTAAATTCAGGGTTTCAGTCGATCAAATTCTCGTTTTCCCTCAAGGAAAGAACCCGAAAAGGATATTTAATTTTTTGATTCTGCTGATTTCTTGGCTTTATCTTTTTCTTTCCACGACCAGAGGCAGACCGGTTTCTTATTCCATCAACCCCAACAACTGCGTGCAACTGAAAGTTTGCCTTCCCCTTGGAGACCGTGATGATCAAACGAAACATACTCGCATTCGTCCCCAATTTCATCCCACTTTTTTGAGAAATGCGAGAAAGTACTGGGTCACTCATCGATGTAAAAAAACTTGATTCCTTCGAGTAAGAACTAGGTCCGGCTTTTAAATCTTCGTAAAGCCCTTCATTCTCCCCACATAGAAAGCGAAGTAAAAATTCGGAAGCACCATTTATATTGACCGAACCATCATGAAAAAAAGAAAATGAATTCCGAAAGTTTTTAAAATTTTGATTTTCTCGGCCATCTTCTCCATAGAAAATGCCCGAATTCTCAGAATCGTCATAATCATAGGCAAAACCCTTAATCATTCTGAATTCTTCAAAATTCTCAATTTTCTGGCCAGGGGTAAAGTAAGGAGGAGATAAATCCTCATAGTAGTCATCCTCCGCACCTTCATCACGATCATTGTCATCTGCATCCTGCCAATCCATCAAGGCATCATAGAAAGGTTTACCGTCATCTTCATCTACAAGAGAGTCATCAGAAATCATGGTCGCAAACATGTAGACCATGTCTTTTTCACGGGCAGATGAAAACGGTACTTTGCCCGACTCATCCACAATTTTAACATCCCACTTCACTGCGCTTTCCAAGGGTTCGATCCCAGCATAACTGAGGGGATTCCCCCACCCCTGTGAGGGAGCATGCAAGTTTCTTTCGATCATTTTGAACTCGTTAAGCACTCCAATACTTAAGTCTAGGACAGAATAGGCATGAGTTCTAAGATTATCCCGAAAATGCTGCTGACTTACATAGCGCATTTCTTGAATGGTCTCCTGCATCAATCGGGTAGCAATCACCGAAAGAAGAACAATCAATACCAGAACAAAAATCAAAATAGACCCCTTTTGGCTTTTATTTTGTTTATTCAAAAGGGATCCTCCTTCAACCCATTGGGTGAAATAGATTCTACCGCCAATGTAATGGTCCGTTCTAAATCTTCTTCCGGCCATCTAAAAACTAATTTCACAAAGGCTGGAATCCGGTATTTCCCCGTTTGAATATTTTCTTCTAGCTCATCTTTAATATCCCATTCCTTGCTGTCTCCCTCTTTATCGTCCTCATCTCCGTAGTAACAATAAAAAGCTTCATTACAGAATTTACTAATTGGCGTCTTCATCAAATCACTTTCATCTTCCGGCTCCAGCTTCCCTTTCTCGTTTTTCTCCAACTCCTGCAATTCAGAAAACCACAGAAAAGACAAGCCCTCTCCTTTATCAATTTGAAGAAAGCAATGCACACGGGTGGCGACACCTTTTGGCCAAACAAACAAGGGAGGAGCCTCCCGAAGATAAAAGTGAATCAGGGGCTCATCTGAATCTGAAAAACCAACGGGTCGCTGGAGGTCTACAATCGCATCACTTTTGCCCTTAGCAGTTGGTAAACTTGCCTCCTCCAATGTGGCATGCAAGAAATTGGCCACACCATTGACATGAGCATCAAATGCATCTCGTGTGGCAGGCCGGTTAGCCCATGCTTGTGAAACGGTAACAAGCAAGGAAACTGCGGCAACCAACAGCATTCCCCCAATGGCCATAGCTACCAAAAGCTCGATCATCGAAAATCCATGTTTTCTCACTTTCTTTGCCTTTCCTCTTTCATATTTCGGATTTTATCTCTTTTATCCTCAAGTAATCGGGTACGTTCTGTGGAAAAATCTGACTCATTTGCCCAACCAGGACGAAGAATCAACATACTCGAAACCCTAGTGCCAGAATCTATGCCAAGTTCTTCATTTCCATCGTATTCAAGGGATAACTTAACCCTGTACAAATCAAGCACATTGGTCATTTCAATTTCAGTTTCCCACAGAATTTCACCGATGGTTAAGGCTTCAATTTCTCCCCCATCCTCAAGCTTTTCGTATCGATGTTCCTTGAAGATCTGGCTCCTTGCCCAAAGAAGGTCTTGTTCCATTTCCCTTGTGTCTTTCATTAGCCTCATGGTGCGAGATGCTACAGAGATACCATCCACTAGAAAAACTGCAGCCATTCCAAATAATGCTAATGCCACCAACACCTCGATCAGCATAAAGCCTCGATGAGAAGTATGGATTTTAGCCCCAGAACACTTCATTCCTCACTCTTTATAGCATAGCCTGAAAATGGATCAAAATACATTTCAGTTTCTTGTTCACCAAACTCCAAAGTTGATTGAAATGGAATACTGCTACCTGAGTGGAAAAGCACCCGTGGAAGCAACAACTCCTCCTTGTCATATTTAGTATCATCACCATCAAGGCCAGAAAGTGGCCCAACGGCAAGAAATGTTACCTTCGGGATATTACTTCCATCTTTTAGAATTTCGTTGTTCAAGTCCTGATACACTCGGTGCTCCGCCAAAGTCGCACCCATTGCGTCGCTAACTATAAAGGATGCATTTCCTTCAAAATAGCTAAGGTAAGTAGCTCGCTTACGTTCACTGCTGTAGTAGACTGCGTCCAAAACAGCTTTTTTCAACACGCGCTGTGGTGGTTCAAAGTTAGCTCCTCTGACAAAAGCTCCTAAATTCCCGGCAACTACTCCTGCAAGAACTGAAAGTAATGCAAGAACGAGCAATATCTCGATCAAGCTAAAAGCTTGAATGGATTTTACCCGCTTGAACGAAGTCAACTCAATTTCCGGTATCCCAATTACCAATTACTTTTCCATCGGGAGATGTAGTGAACAAATCAAAACTACTTGGATTATTTGTACCAGGATAAAGATATTGGTATGGTTTTTTCCATGGATCATTTAAGTCTGACGCCCGTTTTACAAAAGAAGGAGTTCCACTTGGAGGAGTTCGTAAATCACTTAAACTCTTTGGATATTCCCCCACCAAGGTAAGATAACTCGTAACATATGCCTCCCCTGTGCTGTTAACCCACTGCTGAGCGGCTTTTACTTTTGAGCCACTAAAAATACTGCCTATATTACTCATCGATAGACCTGCTATTATTCCAATCAAAGCAAGTACGATTAAAATCTCAACGAGGGTAAACCCCTTTTGTCTTATTTTTTTTTCAACATGGTTGTTTGCTCGGTAATTTAAAATCATGACCTTTTAAAAGTAATATCGAAAAGAAAGGCAAGCATTCAGAATTAGTGGAATCAATTCAGATCAACGAATAATCTTGCCCGACACCACCTTTCGAGTAAAACTGATAGAGTGTCATTAAGCGATTATTTACCTGTTTTAATACAAATATTTATTGCCCTCAGCATTGGTGCGGGGATTTTGGTTGTCAGTCACATCTTCGGTCAGCGTGCGACTCGAAGCAAAATCAAAGATTCTCCCTATGAATGTGGATTGGCGGCAGACACAAAGGGAGAGACTCGTTATTCTGTAAAATTCTACATTACTGCCATGCTCTTTATCCTTTTCGATATAGATGTTGTTTTCCTCATCCCTTGGGTATTATCTCACCGAGATTTTGTAGCAGCAGGAATTCCTATATTAGGCCCCATGCTCTTCTTCACATTTGTGCTTGTAGCGGGCTTAATTTACGAGTTAAAAAGCGGTGCCCTCGAGTGGGAAAAATAATTTACCTGTTACTTACGGGCATACCCATTACGCGGTATGCTACTCAGATATAGATGAGGATTGACCTTTACATTGCAAGCAATCGGATCATCGATCTGTCAAGCAAGGATTTAAAATCTGCATATTCCGAGCTCCTAAGTACATTTGGATCTGCTCTTCCAACTGCCCCAAAGCGGAGGAAGGTACTCAATGAACTTGTAGACCGAGAACGTTCAATGACAAGCTATATTGGGGAAGGTGTTGCCCTCCCCCATGCTCGGGTGGAAATGAAAAGACCTTATGCCCTGGCAATTGGGAGGTGCCCGGCAGGGCTCACTTTTGAAGGAAAAGACAGTTACGAGGATATTCGGTTTGTCTTTCTTCTTCTTGCTAGTAAAAAAGCAAAAAACTACCTTTCATTCCTCGCCTCGCTTGCCCGCACATTCCAAGATAAAGCGACCATGGATCAACTGTGGATGGCACGCGAAAAGGCTGAATTCAAGACCGCAGTTCGAAATGCTTTTGTAGGAACAGATGACCGCCCGGCCCGGCGGAGAACTAAGTTTAACAAACTCCTGACAGACGAAGCCTCCAAAATTGCAAAGGCTGCAGAGTGCTCAACTATTTTGGTTTTCACAGACGTGTTCCCTCCTAGTCTAGCCCCAAGAATGACATTCCCTAACTTTAAAGTAGTTTTGGCGGGAGAAGGAGTTTCGGAAGAAGATCAAGCACATCATCGTGCGGATGCAACCTTGGCAGTGCGCACGCTTTCCCGCTCTAGGTTGTCGCAGTTGCGTGCAGCAATTCTTCTTGGCTTAACCCGAGATATTTTTGGTTTCCAAGATCGAGTTTGCTGCATCGGAGGGATACCGGGAAGTGGGCAATTTGACACTGTTTTAGTCGTTGATGTTGATGAAGAATTTGAATCTGTTATTGGACAGGGTGATGAGATGTTACCCAACGATGTTTCGGCTGAAGCCTTAGAAAGGATTACTGCCATCGCAACCGACCTCGCTACCGCCGGTCGTGAAGGCCAGTCGATCGGGGCCATGTTCGTGCTCGGTGACCATGAAGAAGTGATTAAAAGATCTAAACAATTAGTACTTAACCCGTTCCATGGATACGGAGCGGAGGATCGGAGTATATTAAATCCTTTTATGGACGAAACCATAAAGGAGTTGGCGTTAATTGATGGTGCCTTTATTCTACGAGGCGACGGCGTGGTTGAATCAGCTGGATGCTTGATCCAAGCTAAAGCAGATGAGATTGATTTACCTGGAGGGCTTGGTACCCGCCACGCAGCGGCTGCAGCAATTACCCATGTCACTGATTCTCTCGCTCTAGTCGTCTCTTCCTCCGGGCAAGTCACATACTTCAGGAAAGGTAGAATGTTTACCTTGTTTGAAAAATCTGAAGGGCGAGCACTGTAATTTTAAATGCCCAAATTATCTTGCCCACCTTTACTTAAAATTGGTTTTTTTGGAGGAACATTTGACCCAATCCACACTGGACACGAATTTATTTGTGAAGAAGCAATCAAAGAATTTGAATTAGATAAGCTTCTTCTGTGCCCGGCGTATCAAGCACCACTACGAAATACCTCGCCCCTATTCACCGCAGAGCAAAGACTAGCAATGGTTCGGCTAGTAGCAGAAAACCACTCGCGAGTAGCTATTTTCGATTTTGAGATAAATAAAAAACAAGCATCTTTTACTTGGCAGACTATCCAAGAGGTGAGAAGGATTTATCCAAAAGCAAAAATACTTCTACTGATTGGGTACGATCAGTTCACTCAATTATCTAAATGGAAATTCCTGAATGAACTATCACAAGCTGTTCATTTTGTTGTTTTTGCAAGAGAACAACCCCGTGCTCCTCTCCCCACCTGCTCAGAGCTTAGCTTTACTTTAATGAATAACTCGTTATTAAATATCTCTTCTACATCCATTCGCGAACACCTCCACCAAGGCAACTCCATTGAAGGCATGGTACCCAAAGGAGTTTATTCCTATTTACAGACCAAACATTTACTAACCAACTCGAATCAAATATGAGTTTTTCAATTCCTAAAAATAAAAAGGAACTCAAGCAAAACCTATCCCTTGCTTGTGAAGCATTACTAGATAAGAAAGCAGAAGATCTTCAACTTCTCTATTTTGGGGATAAGTCTCCTCTTACAGATTGCTTCATCATCGCAACAGGGACCTCCGACCCGCACCTCAAGGCTCTACGCAATAATGTAGAAAAAACCTTGAAGGAAAATAACATAGAAATTTTATCAAAAGACAGATTTCAACCCAGTGGATGGCTTATCCTAGATGCCATTGATTTTGTGGTTCACCTATTTTCAAAAGAGCAGCGTGAAAATTATGCATTGGATCACCTTTGGAAAGATGCTGAGAAGCTAACTCCAAGCGACCTCTAATTTCACGCTGATAGCCTACTGCTGAGATCCATCTAACGGGAGGGTATTTATAAAAGATGTTAGACGCTAAACACAATTTTGGTTAAAAAAATAAAACTTTCTAATGAGGCACCAGCTATGGTAAATCCTAAAATAATTCTGTTGGGCTGTTGAAACTCGAGGGTTGCAAATACATAAAATTTTACCATTAATGTTTACAAGTGCCCGGATGGCGGAATTGGTAGACGCGCCGGATTCAAAATCCGGTTCCCGCAAGGGAGTGAGGGTTCGACCCCCTCTCCGGGTACCATCTTTTTTATTATGGAAATTACCATTCGCAAAGGATTAGAATCTGATTTACCTGCCCTTCGGGACATTTTAAATTACTACATTTTAAAGACCGTGGTAACCTTTGAAATGGTCGAACTCTCCCTGGAAAACCGCAAAACCTGGTTCACGCAATTTTCAGAAGGTGGCCGTTACCAATTAATGGTGGCAGAAAAAAAGAATCATGTGGTGGGTTATGCCGCTAGCTTACGATTTCACCAACGTCCTGCTTATGCACCCTCAGTCATGACTAGCATTTACTTACACCCAGACCATACCGGTGAAGGAATTGGGGAAAAGGTATATACCGCCCTTCTCAAAAACCTAAAGCTAACCCAAGATGTTCATCGTGCATACGGCCTCGTGGTGCTACCAAACCCGGGTTCAGTAAGGTTACATGAGAAACTAGGCTTTCAGGTCGCAGGTGTACTCAATGAGGGTGGATTTAAGTTCGGTCAATACCATGATGTACGGATGTACGAACACCGCCTACAATAACACTGCCCAGTTCTTTACACTGACCAAATGTCAAAAGTAAAGTGGGAGTGAGTCAGCTTATTTGAGATTAACTTGGCAATAAATCACTTACCATATCACGCTCTTCAGCAAGTTCATTTACCGAAGCATCAATTTTTTCTCGGCCAAAGTCATTAATTGTCAAATCTTGGACAATTTCCCAATTCTTTCCATCAGAACGAACTGGAAAGGAAGTAATAAGTCCCTCTTTAGTGCCATAACTTCCATCTGATGCAACACATACACTATTCCAATTGCCTGCTGGTGTGGGACTTGTCAGCGACTTAACAGTATCAATGGCAGCATTGGCAGCTGAAGCAGCTGAGGAAGCACCTCTTGCCTGAATAATGGCAGCACCCCGTTGCTGTACGGTGGGGATGAAATTAACATGAGCCCAGGTGTCGTCAGAAATAACTTCTGGAGCAGGGACATCACCAATTTTTGAATTATAGTAATCAGGGTATTGCGTGGCAGAATGATTACCCCAGATTGTAACATTAGAAACTTCTGAAACTTGACGATTCGCTTTCGCAGCCAACTGGGCCGCTGCTCTATTTTCATCGAGACGCGTCATGGCAAACCAACGGTCACGGGGAACATCCGGGGCGTTGTTCATCGCAATCAAACAATTGGTATTACATGGGTTACCAACAACAAGAACTCTGGCATCCGAAGCTGCATTGGCCTGGATAGCTTGGCCTTGGCCAGTAAAAATCTTACCATTTATCCCAAGGAGATCTCCCCGTTCCATTCCTGCTTTCCGGGGAACACTACCAACAAGTAATGACCAGTTTGCCCCATCAAACCCCTCGTTCAAATCAGATGTTGGACGGATATCTTTTAAAAGAGGAAAAGCACAGTCGTCTAATTCCATACAGACGCCCTCTAGAGCCTTCATTCCAGGCTCAATTTCGATGAGATTCAAGGCAACGGGTTGGTCTGGACCAAACAGCCCCCCCGAGGCAATACGAAAAAGAAGGGAGTAGCCGATCTGTCCAGCTGCACCGGTTACGGCAACACGAATAGGAGTTATATCATTCATAAAGTTTAAAATAAGTGGAGTAAAATAAGGACAATTAAGAAAAACGAGTCTTATCTATTATCTCAGCGGCTTTACGAAGGCAAGCCTCTGTCTCGTCCCATCCTATACACCCATCGGTAATCGAAACACCATAATCAAGTTGCTCTACGGGACGGGGAAACGGTTGCGTACCTGCATGCAGGTGACTTTCAATCATTACCGCATGAATACAGTCTGTACCATCTGCAACCTGGTTCATCACCGCATCCAAGACCAAGGTCTGCTTTGATGCATCCTTCCCGCTATTGGCATGACTGCAATCAACCATGATGGAAGCTGGGGCTTTCACGGTATCCAACGCTATCTTTCCCAATTGCACATTCTCTGCGGAATAATTTGGGCCATCAGCACCGCCACGAAGGATTAACTGACAGTCAGGGTTGCCTCCTGTAGTTACAGCTGACGCCTGTCCATCTTCAGTAATCCCAAGAAAGGTTTGAGGTTGAGTTGCCGCAATGATTCCATTTACCGCCGCCTTCAAATCTCCACTCGTTGCATTTTTGAAACCAACCGGCATGGATAGACCAGACGCCATTTGACGATGGGTTTGAGATTCCGTGGTCCTCGCACCAATCGCAGCCCAACACAAAGAATCTGCGAGGTATTGGGGAGTAATTGGATCAAGCAATTCAGTAGCTGTTGGAATTCCAAAATCAAGAACTTCGCCCAGGAATGAACGAGCAATTCGAAGACCTTCCGGAATGTCACAACTACCATTGAGTAGAGGATCCATAATAAGACCTTTCCATCCAATAGTTGTTCGAGGCTTTTCAAAATAGACACGCATGACTAAGAGAAGGCGGTCATTCAATTCGTTCTTTAGCCTGGCAAAGCGCTCAGCATATTCGCGGCAGGAGTCAAGGTCATGGATAGAGCATGGACCGACGACAGCGAGTAATCTTTTATCTTTCTGGTGAATAATTCCATGTATGTCGTTTCTCGCTTGCTGCACCACCAGGTTTTGTTCCGAAGAACGCAAGATTTCGTTACAAAGCTCGATAGGCTTTGGTAAGGCTTTTGAGTTGGTTATTCTTAAGTTTGTTACTTGTTGCACGGTGAAGAACATAGAACGGAAGCTTGCATGAACAAGCTAAACTTTTACGAATAGTAAAGAATGATTATTTTTACCCACCTCTGCCCCCCCCCTGCATATCTTCAAGTTTCTGGAGAAGATGCCCAAAGTTATCTGCAAAGTCAGCTTTCTATCGATCTAGTTTCTATGGAGCCTTACGATATTCGGTTCGGACTACGATTGAATAAAAAGGGGAAAACCCAGGCTGGTATGTATGTCATCAAAAGCGACGAGGAAACCTTTTCATTGCTCAGTCGTGGTACTAGTGGCCGAGACTTAATCGCCTTAATGGAAGAAAATATTGTGGCTGACGATATTGAGTTTTTTGATCAATCCACGGAGTATGATCTTGTTACCGCATATGGTCCTAATGCAGAAGAAATCTTTAAAATTCTAAATCTCACCTGCCCCCCTGAAAAAAAGGTGTTACAGAATGAAGAAATTACGGCTTTCCTTGATTCTCGCCTAAAAAATAAGACTTACACCCTCCTCGTTCCTAAAAAAAATACCATATTGGACAACGTCCACATCAGCTTTACAGACCAATCAGAAATAGAAGATGCACGGATTAGATCCGGTCTTGTGGCCATACCAAACGAAATAGGACCAGATGAATTACCGCAGGAAGGAGGACTCGAAAAAGAATGTGTTGATTTTCAAAAAGGCTGCTATCTTGGTCAAGAAGTGATGGCAAGAATTCACGCAATGGGAAAAGTTAGAAGACAAACCTTACCCGTTGAATTTGAGTCATCAACCCCACCAATTCTCCCCACCCCCATATTTCATGACCAAAAAAAAGTGGGCCTGCTCAAAAGCTTTATAAAAGGAGTCCACGGATATGTAGGGATTGCTATTATTCACGAAAATGGAATCAATGCTTTACGAGAAGGAAAAATAAAAATGCAAGGAAACACAGCCAAATTTAAACTGTATGAACCCAAATAGTGATATCTCTAAAGTCTCTCAGATTTTTGTAAATCTGGGAGCTCCCAAGCAAAATGCTGAAGTGATGGCAAAGCAACTTGTTAAAAGAGCAGAGCAAGTAGCCGAAGAGAATAAAACATCGAAAATCAAAGAACTTCAGAAACTTTTAGAGATTTCTGTTTTAGGTGCTCAGGGTAGACTGCACCCAAGCGATGAGGCTGATTTTAATCAAAAAAACGCCTCAAATGCCTAAAAAATCGCATTTTTGGGAAAAAAAGTTTGACCACTTGGCAGAAAAACCCGAGCAAAGACTTATACAACTCATAATAACCATACTTCCAAACAAAAGGAAAAACATATGAATAAAGGACAACTCATCGAAGCCGTACAAAAAAAATTGGGTAAAGACACTACCAAGGCTGCTGCAGACGCTGCTGTTAATGCAGTTATTGACTGCATTACTAAGGCAGTAAAAAAAGAACCAGTTCAAGTTATCGGATTCGGTACCTTTAAAAAGGTTAGTCGTAAGGCTCGCACAGGTGTTAATCCACAAGACCCAACTGGTCCAAAGATTAAAATCAAAGCTTCCCGTTCAGTTTCATTCAAAGCTGGTACAAAGCTTAAAGCTGCTGTTTAACCAACGAGGTTACAAATAAAATTACCCCTTTATTAAACCCGTGGCTTGCCACGGGTTTTTTTTGACACATGAATCAAGACTTTTTTGATGAAGCCCTTACAAACAGGGATGAATATTTTGTAAGCTTTGCTCCCGGGCGGATTGAATTCCTAGGCAATCACCTTGATTACAATGGAGGTACGGTTCTAGGAATGGCTGTAAATGCAGGGATATCATGTTTGGGTATTCCCACAAATGACTCCTCGATTTCCATGAGTAGCGAAGGCTTGGAAGATGCTGTTTTGCTTGGAAAAATAAACTGTATTGTAAAACAGACAGGTAAATACAAATGGGCCAATTATCCATTGGGGGTACTTCAGGCATTACAAAATCGTGACCTAGCTCCGACAAAAGGCTTTCATCTTTACTACAAAAGCGACTTACCAACTGCTATCGGATTGAGCTCCAGTGCTGCTCTTGAATTAGCTACCGCAATCACACTCCTCCAGTTAGCAGGCAAAGAGATAGATCCTGAGACCTTGGTTACCTTATGCCGGGACGCAGAAAACAAATTTGTAGGCATGCCTTGTGGTATTCTTGACCAAGGGACATCAGCCTTCGGGAAGAATAATAGCCTCGTAAAGATTGATTGCAGGAAGGAAGAATACGAGAGCATAGACCTTCCCCAAAATACTCAGGCATGGATATTTGACACAGGTATCAAGCACGACCTGGTAGATTCCCTTTATTCAGTCAGACACCAGGAATGCAGAGCTGCCCTATCCGCTCTCAATGACAGAGGTTCAGCAATTCCCCATTTATCAATGGTTGAAAAAAAGGTGCTGCAAGACGCTAACCTAAATGAAAACCTCTACAAAAGAGCAACCCATGTTTGCGAGGAACAAGCAAGGGTGATTCAATTTTGTCAAGGACTTGAATCTGACATGTCATCCGCCTCCCTAGGGAAACTTCTGCAGGAATCCCATCATAGCTCTTCCCTAAATTTTGAAAATAGCTGCAAGGAACTAGACTACTTATCCGAATTACTTAATGGACATGAGAATGTTCATGGGGCAAGACTTACAGGAGGCGGCTTTGGGGGAGCGGTTATGGCATGGACAGAGGATTGTTTCAATGCAACAGCAGCTCAGGCAATATCAGATAAATTCGAAAAAAGATTTAAACTAAAATCTAAGTTTTATCAGTTTTTGCCCTCAAATGGGGCAAGAAAAGAAACCTTATAAAATCTTCATTGTTAGCCATCCGGCAATAACTGTTTAGACTTAGGATAGGAATGATTGGAGCATGTTCACAAAAAGGGCCCGGTTTTCAACATGCACATCATGCCCCACCCCATCCATGGTCTGAATAGACCCATTAGGGAAAAACTGATAGATATCATCAAAATGTTCCGTTCGAATGTAACCTGAATTACTTCCGCGAATAAAAAGACTAGGGCCATCATAACGATCTGCTGCTTGCAGCGGGTTTTTCGAAAGTAATGATATTGAAGATCGTAAAACCTGAAGATTAGGGATCCACCTGCCCTCTCCCCCCACAAAATCTAAATTGGTTAACAAAAACTGGCGGAAGGCCCAACTAGGAATGTAGTCCGTTAGTTTTTCATCTGCATCCTTTCGGCTCTCTAGTGTCTTAAGGTCTAAGGAGAGCAAAGCTTCAAGCGTGGGGACATGATGGCCTTCTGGGTAGTTTCTGGGAGCTATATCGCCTACGACGGCGGAATCAACTCGATCCGCCTTTACGCAAGCCATTTTCATGACGACTTTACCACCAAGGCTATGCCCGCAGAAATGACTACTTTTAAATTCATGCAAATCCATCCATAGCAAAACATCCTCGACCATCGATTCTATGGTGGCATCATGGGAATGAAAAGATTGACCATGATTTCTGAGATCCAAGGTAAACACATGATGGCTTTCTGACATCGACTTGGCTACACTTCTCCAATTCCTTGAAGATCCGAGCAAACCATGCAGACAAATTAATGGAGGATTCACCGAAGACCCAAACTCCTCATAATATAAAGTTTGATTCATTAAGCTAGAAAAGTTCAAGCTGAGAAGGGTCAGATCTTTCTTGCTTTTTCCTAGTAAGACTTGATTTCTCCGCTGAAGTTCCATCGGCTTGCCCTGGAGTTTCCGCTCGGTCATGGTTGCCCGGCTTACATGCTGATGATTTTGGTGGACGCCCGGAAGCAAGTTCTCCCGTCTCCAGACCTGCAAGTATTTCCTTTGCCCGACCGACTACTGTATCTGGCAGTCCTGCCAATCGGGCAACCTGAATCCCAAAAGAACGCTCTGAAGCGCCGGGAGTCACTTGACGCACAAAGATAATTTCATCGTTCCACTCCTTCACAGCCACGGAGAAATTTCGTAAACGAGTCAGGGAGTCTGAAAGTTTTGTAAGCTCATGGTAATGGGTTGCAAATAAAGTTTTAGGTCCGCACTCATCTTGTCCATGTAAGTGCTCAATAACTGACCAAGCTATACTTAATCCATCATAAGTACTGGTCCCTCTTCCAATTTCATCCAATACGATCAAACTGGAAGCGGTACAATGGTTGAGAATATTAGCTGTCTCATTCATCTCTACCATAAAAGTTGAATTCCCCCGGGCTAATTCATCCCCTGCCCCAACCCGCGAAAAAATCCGATCCACAAGACTTAAACGGCAGGATTGTGCGGGAACACCAGCTCCTACTTGTGCCATTAAAGTTATCAGAGCTACCTGCCTAATAAAGGTCGACTTTCCTGCCATATTTGGCCCGGTAATGAGAGCAATCTGATCTCTCTTAGCAGAAAGGAGGCAGTCATTAGGTACAAATGCATGAGTGCCGGCTAGACCAAGGCTTTCTTTTTTTAAAACAGATTCTACGACCGGGTGTCTTCCTTGCATGATTTCAAGCACATCATCATCCTCTGTAAACTCAGGCAGGCAATAGTTACGGTCTCGTAAAATTGCTCCCCAGGATGAAAAAAGATCAACCTGTGCAAGTACTTCAGCCACTGCAGATAGACCATCCGCATACTCTAAGGTTTTTCCAACGACTTCGGTAAACAGTTCCTGTTCTTTTGCTACTGCTCGCTCTTCTGCATTAACAATTTCTTTTTCTTTTTGCCGTAGTTCTTCAGTGTAAAAACGCTCAGCATTGGTCATCGTTTGCTTACGCACATAATGCTCCGGGACTAAGTGCAGGTTTGCCTTGGTTATTTCAATAAAATAACCAAAAGCTCCATTGTATTTAAGCTTTAAATTGGAGATGCCAGTTTTTTCACGCTCACTTGCTTCCAAGTCGATAATCCATTTTTTCCCTCCGTTGCCAAGCTCGCGAAGTTCATCAAATTCTTGATTATAACCAAGTCGAATTACTCGCCCTCCGTCAGCTTTCACATCCACTTTAATATCAGCTGGAAGTTCCTCCTCAAGCGAGTCCTCTAGTAACTTGGCCAAGTCGGTAAAAGTCTCCACTTGGTGGGCGATCGATTGAATAGCCGGGTAACAATCGCCAAGACCAAGTAAAACCTCCCGTATTTTGGGCAGACCACGGATCGTAGCACGCAAACCACCTAATTCCCTCGGTCGAACTAGTCGGTTGCGTAATCGTCCTAAAATTCTTTCTAGATCACTTCCTGCTTTTAAAATATCTCCTATTTCGTGAACAATCCTGGGTTCTGAAGAGAATTCACCTACTAAAGCCTGTCTTCTTTTAATTTCATCTAGGTTTCTCTCCGGGGAACCGAGGTATCTCTCCAATAAACGAGCACCTGCCGCGGTTACGGTTTCGTCCATCGAATCCATCAGGGAGCCCTTGCGGGTTTGAGTGGAAGTCTTGAAGACCTCCAAATTACGTTGGGTTGCAGGATCAAGAATCAAAGCCTGACCTTGCTTGAACTCTTCAATACGTCGAAGATTCCCAGGTTTTCCTTTGAGCACATCTTGTACATAAATCAACAAGGATCCAGCAACGCCAAGAGCAGGGTGATCAAGAGTAAGCCCAAACCCTTCCAAATTCATGACCCCCAAGCTTTCCATTACCTCCCGAGCACCAGCTTTAAGGTCAAAGTCAAAATCAGGACGCTCGGTCTTGCTTATATCACCGAGCACACGGTCCAACTCATTTTGGAAAGAGTGGGGATTACTGAGCTTGGCAATTTTTCGGTCAAAGTTTTCTGACACAAGCACTTCCCGGGGAGCCAAAGAACTCAAGGCGGCAAGAAAGTCCTCTGTGCAATCCGTGTGCATGAGCACAAACTTGCCCGTGGAAAGATCCAGCCATGAGGAACAAACCGTATTCTTCACAAGATCCAAAGCCAGTAAAAAATGATTACTGGAAGCCTGCAACTGCCGGTCTTCCAAGACCGTACCTGGTGTAAGAATCCGTGTAATCCCACGCTTAACTAATTTACCGGTTTGGGCAGCCTCCAATTGATCGCAGATGGCAACCTTATGACCTCCGCTCAAAAGTTTGGTTAGGTACCCCTCAGCTGCGTGAGAGGGAATGCCAGCCATAGGCATATCATGCCTTTTGGTTAAGGTAATACCAAGCAGGGCTGCACCTCGCTCTGCATCTACCTCAAACATCTCATAAAAATCACCCAGACGGAATAGAAGCAATGTATCATCATCAAGGCTATTCCTAGCCTCTCGATATTGCTGCATCATGGGGGTTTCCTGTCCTGCTTTTTTGCTCATTTACCAGCGTAGTAAGCAATCTTGCGAATCGTGGTTCGTCAAGGATATGTCTAGGAAAAATGCCTTTTAGAAGCTGGCACCCATACCTATTTCAAACTGATGAGAAATATTGTGTTGAAAAGGACCATTTTCCGACATACCTACCAGACGATACCCGGCAAAAGCAGATAAGTTTTCAGTGTAGGCATAATCGAGAAGAAGTGAAAATTCATAAGTAAAAACGGTTTTTTCTGACACATCATGCAAAGAAGACCCACCAATATTAATCGTTGCGAAATTAAACCGATTGGCAAAACCAAGGCCACCGCCGAATTCAAAGGTTAAATCCTCACGCAATGAAATGGAGTATCCTCCAAAACCAATCAGAGAAAAAAGCTCATTTTCCCCTGTTAACTCTGTAATGCCCACACTTCTAGAAAATTCGTTGTAGTGATAGCTCAAGCGTAGTCCGAGGCTGAAATTTTCAATACGTGTGCCTGCCTGCAACCCAAGAGAATAACCGATTCCTGAATCCAACTTTTTTAACCCCGGCGTTGGGGTTTCATATTTTTGGTCACTGGGGGCTTGCAGGGCAATGAAGGGACGGAGAAAGTATTGGCCTCGTTTATCTTCGATGGTAGGCTGATATTCAATCACTTCATCATCTGTAAACCTTAGGGAAGAAAATTCTGAATTATTTTGATCAGAATAAAACTCAGAAAAAGAGGATTCAGTATCTGCTTCTGCGAATGATGAATCTGCACCTTGTAATCCAGGCGAAGTTGCTCGGCTCGTATACTGTTTGGCTTGGCGGGGACTAAATAACTTAACAGGCTCTGTACCTGAAATCTCTGCAAATTTGCCTGATAATTTAAGGGCTCTCTCTTCGAGCCGCCGAAAATATTCATCCCGATCAACTGATGCTTCATTTACTTGTTGCCCAATCATGACACAAGGTCCAAGTAGCAGAAAAAGGTGTAGAAAAAGCTTAAGGAAATAAAAACATGAAGTGTTCATTTAGTCTTCTTTCAGTAGATTTTCAAGTGATGGAGATTGTCCGGTAAAATAAAGCTCTGAAACAATGACTTGTTTTTGCTCTGAAGAGAAATAAGAACTCGTACTTATATATTCTATCTTGCTGGAGACATCCGTGAGCGAAAGTAAGACAAAACTAACTTTTTGTTTTTGGTAATCAGCCATCTCAATAAATTTGTTCTGAGCAAAATCGAAAAGAAGGACACCCCCTGGCTCATAAATTCCACCTTTCCAATAATACCATTTCTGGGTCTCCTCTGCAAAAAAATGCTCGAAGTATTCTTTACCCGTCCAAAACCAGCCAATGTCTTGATTCCACATCCATGATGCAGAATTCTCTCCACCGTCTTGAGAAATATAAAGCCACCCGATTCGCCCATGGAGAACCCATGGATATTGGTTGCGCATCATGTAGCCAAACCCGGGCAGATATTGCCAACCGGGGAGGTTGGGAGAGCTCAGCACATGGATGGTTACATTTGCTGTGGAAGTTAATTGACCATCGTAAAGAGTGTATGAAAATTCAAATGGACCAATAAACTGAGGGTCCGGGGTATAGGTAAAGAGTTCACTCTCAGCCTTGTAATCAATGGAAGCACTTTTACTCCAATCTGTGATTTCAATCGTTTCATTATCGTCTGGGTAACTCGAATCGTTCCCAAGTGTTGAAAACATCAAGGGTGCAAGTGTTGTTGAGTTATACTCAATCACATCATCCGAGGCTGTAGGCGGGTCATTAACTGCAATTACAGAAATGGTGGCAGATAGCTCGAGGCTTACATTCTGGTCATCAACAACTAAAAACTGAATCGTGTCTTCCCCATTAAAGTCTAAATCTGGCATATACAGGTAGCCAGTGCCAGCAGGTTCTAAAGTTCCGAAATCCGGAGATCTTAAAAAATCATACTCAAACGGATCGCCCTCTGGGTCATATACCTCTACATCTAGCAAAACCGCACTCGAAGGGTCTTCCATCAATTCAAAATTCGTTTGTCGCAAGGCTGGAGGTTCGTCAACATCCGAGATTCCTATATACAAATCATAATTGCCTGATGTGAAAGTATCATCCGAAACTTTCACCCCTACCATATAAATATGATCACTTCGGTTGGACCGTATGGTTTCATAATCAGGGACATAGGATTGCTTGAAAGATAAAGCACCAGTGCTGATATTTAGATCAAACATATGCATGTCAGCACCACTAGATAATGCATAGGATATACTCCCATTCACATCGTCTGATGAGGTAAGGTCGATAACAAATGCTTGATTCTCGAAATGGATTATTGGGTCATCAGAGGTACCCAAAGCAGAAGTAATGATCGGTGGATCTTCATTGGCATTTATTACTTGAACCACCAATGAACGACTGGTGGAATTGATGCCATCAGTCGCGTTCAAATCAACCTCATATAAATTGTCGGAGTTAAGATCTGTTGGATTTTCAAAATTTGGTGCGGTTAAAAATCTGAGTCTTCCCTCTTGGCTAAGATCAAACTCCGATATGTCTGAACCTCCTGTGAGCAAAAGTTCTATTTCATCGCCCTCAATATCAGAAAAGTTTAAATCCAAGACATCTAATTCATTTTCCATGACACGGAGTAAATTCGTTATGTTTTCGTCTAAATTATGAATGACAGGGTCAATATCAGCGACATCCAAGACTTCAACGGTCAAGGTTTTTTCTGCGGTCGCATCTCCGTCGGAAACGAAAATAGCAATCTCATAAAAGTTACTGGATTCGTTGGAGTCAGGGGTTTCAAAATCAGGCGGATTCCCTAAAAAGCTCAAGTCACCATTTACGGACAAAGAAAATAATTCATGATCGGCCCCACCACTTAAGCTCCAGGACAACTCGTCCCCTTCTATATCCGTTGCTTCTAAGGTACTAATTGTCGTAAGATTTTCTGGGTGAGCTATGTCAATTCCGGTGATTATAATTGGAGCATCATTAACTTGAGTAATAGTAAAACCAATAGTTATTTGGGCTTTTAATTCTGCATGATCCTTAACTTCGAGTATTACTTCATCAGAACCATTTATGTTGTCAAAAGGTTGATAATGAAGAGTATCCTCAACAAGACTTGAGTCCCCAATAGTACCACCCTCAACAATCGACCAAGTTAGTGCACTTCCTTCAGGGTCAGACGCATTTAAATCACTTAATTCTAAAATGTGAAGAGTATCCTCAGGCAGAACGATCGAAAGCACTGCAGGATCAACATTAAATTCAGGCAAATCGTTTCCATCTGAAACACTTACATATAAATCAATTTCTGAAAAAGAGTTCTCTGGTCCATTGTCGGTGGCACGAACCACTACATGGTAGGAATTGTTTCCGTCAGATAGATCGTCTAAAGGATTTTCATAATCTGGTCCACTGATGAAACTCAAGACTCCTGTAGACTCATCGATGGTAAAAAATCCTGCATCTAAACCACCGGAAATTGAGAAAAAAGTATCTTCATACAGCCCTTCATCATTGGTTGCGTTTATGTCTATTACAAAGAGCGAGTGCTCCAATATCTGAAGGCTTTTTCCTTCTTGAGCCGTCGGTTGTTGAATCACCGGTGCTTCGTACAAATCATCAACATTAATGACGACTTTTTCCATTACTTCTGATGATGGTTCAGCATCGCTGTCTGAAACTAAAATTTTTATTTCGTACTGATTGTCCTCATCTGCATCCGTAGGAATCTCAAAATTAGGATTATCCCTGAAATACAAATTACCTGAATATTTCGGTCGAAAGACAAAATGTTCCGCATCTTCACTGGATTCATCGATACTGAATCTAAGTAATGTGTTGGTCTGGCTGAAATCGCCGAGAGAAACAGATATCACTGAAGATTGGTCGGTGAGAGCCATTTCATCATTGATTGTAAATTTTCCAGAGCCATCATTGGTAAACCATCTAACATTTGAATCGGCACCTGCTGCCGCAACTAGGTCTAAATCTCCATCACCATCAATATCTCCAATATCAAAAGAGTTGATGTAAAAAGAAGAGCTGTAAAAAAAGGATGGGGCTAGAAACTCACCTCCACCGTTGGATGACTGAAGCAATACACCTAATTTACTAGAGTTTTTTGTGGTGACGACGACATCTAGCTTTGCGTCAGCATTTAAGTCGACAAGTCTCACTCCCTGTGCCTGACCATCTGTCTCGCTGTAAATACTAACGGGATCACCAAAAACACCCCCTCCTTCGTTTATAAAAAGACTAAAGTTGCCATCCAAAGAGGAAGCAACCGCAAGATCTGTGTCACCGTCTTGGTCGACATCACCCAATGACAAAGATTTTGGCTGGTTTATTTGCGAAAGGCTGAATGTAAGGGCCGATGGACCAGAAAATGTCAATTGTTCATTGGAGTGAGTAAACCAAAATTCTCCTCCATTGCTAAACCAATGGATGTAATAGTCAGATGTAGTAGAATCTTTGCCGGTTGCAATTATATCAATATCCCCATCTCCGTCGATGTCTCCACAATCAACATGCACAACATTACTGGATTCGAGCACTGAATCTATGGAGACGAAATCGAACGGAGCACTAGGATTACTCTGTAGCACTATCACTCTCCCAGCATCTTTGAGAGCAACGATAACATCAGGGTACCCATCTTCATTCAGGTCTTTTATCAATGCGTGCTGTGGATTACTTTCTGACCCGCTGTAAATGACATGGGACTGGGTAAACCCTCCCGATCCATTATTTTCAAACACGGTGACTTTGTCTGCATCTGCTTCGAGTAAGAGCACATCCATATCACCATCCAAATCAAAATCTGAACCAGCACAGAAAGACGCGTCAATACCCTCAGAAATTACCGCAGGATCAAGAAAACGATTTTCAAGTTGCTCTGAATTTTCCAACCAAGAAATTGACTCGTTGTCGACCACAATAGCCAAGTCTATGTAAGATGGTTTACTATCTTGATCAAAGGCTTCAAGTTTGGAAACAAAAGTCTGATTTTCTGGTACAATTATTTCAGTCAAATCTGCACCGATAATGTTGGGTAAGTCATTAACATCTAGAATTTGAATTGAGAATTCCTGGCTAATTAAATTTTGCCCATCTTCAACATTTACAGAAAATATGAATTTATTATCCCCATTTTCATCCAATGGACTTTCAAAATCTGGTGTAAAGGATTCATCAAAAGTAATTTCACCAGTGGTCGAATTAATTAAAAAGAATTGAGAATCAAGGGACTCATCAAGAGAGAAAATATAGGTACGGTAAGAAGAATCTGTATCGGAATCTGTGTAATACTGAGATAAATCTAAAATGAAACTAGTGGAGCTTTCATTATGATCTAATACATAACTGATATCTGACTTGAATCCGAGTGGTTCATTATTGTCTGTGACTACAATTTCTACGCGTTGGACCTCGGAAGATAAACCATCCGACGCATTGACCTCCAAAATGTAGATATTTTGCCCCTCCACACCAGCGGGGTTCTCAAAATCAGGTGCATCTTTGAAAAATATTTCATTAGAGCCAAATGAATCGAACTCAAAGAGAGAGTTGTTGTTATCGATCTCATTGGATAAATCAAAACTGATATCCTGACCTGATTCCTCGACCCCTTGAGCCTCTACCATGTAAACGAAGGTAGTATTTTCGGAAATAAAAAGTTGAGCACTTAGCACTCCTTCAAGACTTGTGTAAACAGGGGGTTCATTCTTATTTCTGACTCTTACCCGCACGAGGTACTCGCCAAATATATCACTATCATCTGTGACTAAAACGCTAAAGCTGTAAAGGTTATCCTCCCCTTCATCTAGGGGTGATTCATAGTCAGGTGCATACCTGAATTTCAGAACAGCATTTGAATCAATAGTGAAATGGGATGCATCGCTCGTCCCATCAAGACTCCATAAAAAGTCTGTTTCTGTACTATTAAATTCAACATCATGGAGGTCATTACCAATAAAGGAGGTAACACTCACATTATTTTCCCATACGAGAATTATATCATTTTCTACCCGGTTCTCATCATCCGCATCACTGATACTCGGGGGGTCATTTATAGGGGCAACATCGACACTGATAGGAATATCTATGAACAATTCGTCCTCATCTGTTACCTTGACTGAGAATGAATCAACACCGAAATAATCCTTGTTAGGCGAGTACATTATTGCTCCGGAATATAAATCCACTGAAGCCTCTCCGTTCGACGCATTAATAGAAATTTCCCAAGTCAAGCTGCCACCGTCTGGGTCCTCTACTTGTAAATCTTCCCAGGCATCCTCCCAGGATATCGGAGCATTGTCTTCAGAAATAAACACGGTGGAAAGATTGGATAGTAAGGCAGGAGGTTCTGAAGAGTTTGTAACATTGATAACATAAGGATAATCGGAGACACCGTCATATTCGTCTTTTACAGAGATGATTATCTCATACCTGTTATTTAGCAGGGTTACCGAATCGTAAACGGGGGCTGTTTTAAATGAAAGCCTGCCCTGGTTTGAAATATCAAACAAATCTGCATCTTCACCGGAAACATTCCAAACTAAGTACAGGTCCTGGGTGTAGTGTATGTTATTATCTCCAAGATCATTAAAATCACTAGCTTCAAAATCAATAACTTCCAAGACCGATTCGTTGTGGTCGATGATATCGACAAAAGGTACGTCAGGACCGGTAATCTCCGGCGGATCGTTCACACCCAATACATTAATTTGAATGGTTTGGTTTCTTTCAACTCCTTGTTCGTCCTCAAAAATGACGGTTAGAATTTCTGAACCATTCATATCGCGATTACTATTGAGTAAAGGATTAAAGGTCAGAACCCCATCTAGTTGACCGATGGAAACAGAGGAATCATTGGTTGGCGTGCTTAATGCATTTACTTTTGATGCTGTGGCTTCATCCCAGAGGAACCAGTTAATCCCCAAACTACTATTTGTCTCAGGATCAATTGCACTCCAAGCAGGAGATATAAACGAACTCGGGTCATCCTCATTCATTGAAACCGATGTTGTAACCGTTCCGCTTAAATAAGGGGGCTCATTAACCCCCGAAACGAGCACTTGAAAATCGAAGATGTTGGAAACAAGAGGAGAACCATGACTGTCCGTGACTACAAGTGATAATTCATAATAATTATCGATATTTGCATCACCAGGAATTTCATAATCCAAAGAAGTTAAAAGCGAAAGCTCGCCAGTGCTTGAGTCCACAATAAAAAAGGAGGAATCATCTCCTGAGAGCACCCAAGAATGGGTCTGCCCTTGATCTTGATCCGTTACATTGAAGTCTGCAAAAACCTGACCGCCCACCAGATCCTCTGCAATGGTGACAAGAGATGCATTATTACTTGTTTCAATAGTAGGAGCATCATTATCATCAGTAAGCTCAACACTGACATTCAAGTCCGATGGTACTCCCCCACTATCAACCGCTTGTACAATAAAGTTAAAAAGGTTACTACCCAAGTAAGAGGCATTGGCTTCAAAATCAGGGAGATTTATAAATGTGATTTCTCCTGTATCAGCATCGATGGCAAATTTACTAGAATCATCTGGGTAACCCTGAGAAACGATGAAGAAAGAATGAGAATCCCCAGAATCGACATCAGAAACTGCTACCGCACCAACCTCTAATTGCTTTTCAGGTGCCAAGAAATACGAATCACTAACAAAAGTTGCAGGTTCAAAAACATCCACAACTTGAATCGTGAAATTTTGGAAAGAACTCCCATTACTGTCATAGGCTTCTATCGTAACCTCATAAGTATTTTGAGAGTCTAAATCCAACCTATTTTCAAAGTTCGGTGGATCTAAAAACCGAACCCACCCAGTCGTACCGTTGACTTCAAAATATCTTTGGTCATCTCCATGATGAATCGAATATGAAATATCACCCCCGTCTGGATCTGTTGCAGAAACCTGAAAATCACCGTTGCTATTTTCTGAGACTTGTAAGGAGACACTGGCGTTACCATCGTAAAGCAGAGTAGAAAAAACAGGCAAATCGTCGGTTTGCAGAATGGTTATATTAATGTCGACAATATTGTGTAACTTACTGGTCAAGCTATTCCCCTCATCTTCGACACGGACTCTCATGAAATCTGTTCCGCTGTACCCGGGATTAGGGGTGTAAGAAATTGTAGTGGGACTTACTTCGGTACCAGTGTATTCTGCAGATCCGGAAACAACAGCTGTGCCGTAAGACGGAACATCTTCTATGCTCCAGGTAAGAGTTCTCCAGCCACTGTTTGCACTGTAAAGATCCGGGTCTTCTGCGGTAAAAGGGGCAATAAAAGAAGAAGCATTATCTTCATCCATAACAACAATCAAGGATGTAGGTGAAATGATTGGGGCTTCATTTAAATCTAGGATACTCAAAGTGTAATCCTGTGAATCGATTTGTCCCATTTCGTCGGTTACAGTGACCGCAAACTCAAACACGCTATCGCCATCATAAGATGAAGATGCTTCAAAATCGATATCCAAACTTGAAAGAAATTGAAGCTCTCCTGTACTCGCAATTATGTTAAATGATGAGCTGTCATTACCACCGGACAAAGACCAAGTGAGAGTACTTCCATCATCGAAATCATAAGCGGTAAGCATAACGGAATTAGCTGAATTTTCATCCAATGTTAAAGCTAGCACTGGATCGGATACTGCGACGCCTTGGTGAGTAATCACGGGGTCATCATTGTTCACAGGACTTACTTTTACCCGAAAGGTAATTTCGTCTACCCCACCACGATCGTCGATAACTTGGATGGTAAATTTATCGGCGACACCAGTCTGCCCGGCAGTGGGAGTTGCACCCGTATCAATACCCCACATGTCAGCATCAGGCACATAATTGACCGTACATTCATCATTATTATCGGTAATCGTGACTGCCCCATTTTGGGCATTGGACGATATGGACCAAGTAAAGTCACTCGAATCCAAATCAGAGACAAGCAAGGTGTAATCTGACCAAGCAATTGGGCTTTCATCCTCATCGATGGTAAAAATAAGATCGTTATTCCCGTCTACGATAGTTGGGGCATCATTTACTTCTGCTATCGAGAGGGTAATTTCCTGCATGTCAGTACTCCCATTTGCGTCGGCAGCAGTAACTTCAAAAATATATTGATTATTGCTGTCTGAATCCTGGGGAAATTCGTAGTCAAACCCAGAAGTGGTATTAAAAAGGATTTGCCCACCGGAATAACTAAATAAGTTTTGATCAGCTCCACCGGTGATAGTGATCGTGGGTGAACCACCATCAGCATCAGTAGCACTTGCATATGCAACAAAGGTTGTTCCCTCATTTTGCTCGTAGCTAATGGCTGCACTAGAGTCACTCGCGTTTGTCAAACCGGTGTATAAGACTGGTTCATCGTCCGAGGGTGAAACTACGATAACGAGATAATCATTTTGAGGGCTCCCAAGAAACGAATTTTCCGTGATAACCCCTGTCGATGAATCAGTACCATTCCAGTCTACATAGAAAGTACCGGAATAATCAGGGTCACTTGGCGTAAAGAAAAAAGTGGCTGTGCTCGAAATTGTCTGGCTATTCGCATCCACAAATTGACCAACCACATTACCTGTCACTGCATCGTAGGGTGGTTTAAGAATTCGGTAAATGCTAGTGGTTGCATCATGAGGTAGGGTTATCTGCATTGAAGTTCCACCTTCGCTGATTGGAGATTCCGAAGGAGTATATTGCCCATGTACGCAGATGCATACAAAACAGGGAAAGAAAAACCTTAGGAATTTGGGCATATTCAACATAAATCTAACTAACATCAGCATGGGAGATAAGTAATTCTTTGCAAGAAATATAAAATCGGCTGAGAAGATGATTTCTTAACTTTATTAGGTTTGAAATTTTATAATCTATAAAAACTAAGCCTAATATATACGCTTGCCAAAATTGATCTGCTTTGACCATGCTAGGCGTATGAAACAGCCCAAGTCTTCTATCCAACAAAAAAACAACAGCTATTGGCACGCAAGTCTTAAACTACTGACAACCATACTTGCTATTTGGTTTTTGGTATCTTTCGGATGCGGTATTCTTTTCAAAGATTTTTTAGACATTTACAGCGTAGGCGGAGCCCCTCTCGGTTTTTGGATGGCACAGCAAGGTTCCATTCTATGCTTTATTGGTCTTTTAATTGCTTACTCGTTCTGGATGAATCGATTGGACGAGCAACATGGATATGAGGAGGAAGAGTAATGGATCAGACTGTTTGGAATTTTATTTTTATTGGTATCACCTTTAGTGTTTACATAGGTATCGCCATCTGGTCCAGGGCTGGGTCCACAAAAGAATACTACACAGCCGGAGGAAGTGTATCCCCTTTTGCGAATGGAATGGCAACCGCGGCAGATTGGATGTCAGCCGCCACTTTTATTTCAATGGCAGGAGGAATTGCAGCAGCGGGCTACGGAGCTTCGAAGTTTTTAATGGGCTGGACCGGTGGGTTTGTTCTTCTGACTACTCTCATGGTTCCTTATCTACGGAAATTTGGGAAAGCCACCGTACCCGACTTTGTGGGTGACCGCTATTATTCCAATGCCGCCCGCTTAGTTGCCGTGATCTGTGCTATTTTTATTTGTATGACTTACATTATGGGGCAAATGAGAGGAGTTGGTATCGTGTTTTCGCGCTTATTTAGCATTGAAATCTGGATGGGCGTACTCATCGGCGGAGGAATTGTCTTTTTCTATGCTGGACTTGGCGGAATGAAAGGGATCACCTATACCCAAGTCGCACAATATTGTGTTATGGTATTTGCCTACACCATCCCGGTCATTTTCATATCTCTTATTATTACGGGAGACGCCATGCCCCAGCTTGGTCTAATTGGCAACTATATCAAGGATGGGCCCGAAAAAGCACAACCACTGATCGAAAAAATAAACCAGATTTCCACCGACCTTGGTTTCCAGGAATACACCGCAAGTTCGAGTAACAACCTCGACATGTTTTGTATAACCGCAGCCCTCATGATAGGCACAGCAGGCCTTCCTCATGTAATTGTTCGATTCTTTACCGTTAAAAATGTACGAGCGGTTCGTAAATCTGCTTTTTGGACTCTTTCTTTCATTGCCGTGATCTACTTGACAGCTCCTGCTTTAGGGATTTTCGCCCGCACGAACTTCGTAGAGGAGATTAACCAAAAGAAATACCAAAATGCTCCCAGCTGGTTTAAAAACTGGGAAGATCAAGGAATGATAGCCTGGGTTGACAAGAACGGAGATGGAGTCATGCAATATCGATCCGGTGATGTATTCACCGGAAAACCCGAGTATGTAGATAATGGCACGAGAGATAAGGGCCCACGAAAAGTGACCAACGCTATTAATAAGTCCTCTCAAAATGAAGTGTACTACGACAAAGACATCATTGTTCTGGCCAACCCTGAAATGGCAGGTCTTCCGCCCTGGGTAATTGCCTTGGTCATGGCTGGCTGTGTCGCCGCTGCTCTTTCCACTGCAGCGGGTTTATTACTTGTGTTATCAACCTCGATCTCCCATGACCTGATGAAGAAAATTATCAATCCAAAAATTTCTGATAAGCAAGAAATGAAATACGCAAGAATGGCATCATTTGGAGCGATTGCCATAGCTGCTTATTTCGGGATCAACCCACCTTCCACTTTTGTAGCGAAGACTGTCGCTTTTGCCTTTGGCTTGGCAGCATCTTCTTTTTTCCCCACCCTCATCATGGGAATATTCTCAAAAAGAGTGAACAAGGAAGGAGCGATTGCAGGTATGATATGCGGCATTGGGTTTACCCTTAGTTACATCATCTACTTCCAGTTCTTAACGGAAAGTAAAAATTATTGGTTTGGGATATCACCCGAAGGAATTGGCTTTCTCGGGATGGTGATCAACTTTGCTGTCGCATTTGCGGTCAGTTCCGTCACCGCCCCTCCCCCAAAAGAAATCCAAGATATGGTCGAAGAAATCCGTATCCCCAAAGGAGCAGGCAAAGCCTCCCAGCACTGACCATCTCACATGGTCCCCTAGGGCTTGCAATCAAGACTCAAGTGTTTTCAATCAATTTTGGCTCGTGATCCCAAAGCCAATACACCGGAAGTTTAATTAACTCGGAAAGGTAGCAGAGGATGCCAAGATCCTTCTTCCACCAGTTAAACTCATCAAAGACTTCATTGGGAGCCCCTGCCACCTCAATCACAACAGAGCTTGCTTTCAACACTTTGTGGAAAGCAAGATATGCCCGGCGGATATGGAATTCATCAGTTACAATAATAACACGTTTCCAATTCTTTTGTTTTGCATACACTAAAACATCTTCCGCTTCGTCAAAGGTAGAGGTCGCCCCTCCCGTAAGGGAAGGTAACTCTTGCCATGAAGCACTCAATTTCATTTTTTTGGTCACTTCTTGGGCAAATTCTAAATTTGTCATTTCCAATTCACGAAATGCTGAATTCCTTGGCTTTTCTTCGGTAACCAGCAGGACAGGGCTGTATCCCTGATTCCAAAGTCGCAAGCATTCAGGGACTCGGGTCATTTTGCCACCGGAAAGACAAATAATGGCATCGGCTCCCTTGGTTGCAGTATTGATACTAAAATAAGTTGCGTAGCGGGTCAAAATTGGGGCTCTAAAAAGATATATCAGGGCGCAGCCAAGTCCAAGAGCACCAATAATAATAATAAGTTTACGGGATAAACTCACAAAGTAATTTTAAAGATTCCTTCAATTTCGACACATGCATTTGCGGGTAAACCCGAGACACCAAACGCACTCCTCACCCCGATGCCTTTGTCTTCACCCCATATATCCCGAAACAACTCACTACAGCCATTTACAATTTGTGGGTGTTGGCTGAAATTACTCGGTGCGTTGACCATGCCTAAAATTTTGACCACTTGGCACACTCGATTTAAGCTCCCCAACTCAGCTTTCACCGTTGCCAATATATTAAGCCCAGCCTGCCTGGCTGCAAAAGTTGCCTGTTCTTGCGTTAGGTCAACCCCCACACAACCGGTCATCATATTACCATCAAAAGCAATAGGTAAATGGCCAGAGAAATAAGCAAGATCACCATCTAAAAAAAGAGGTTTATAAAGCCCCGCGGCGAGGGGTTGAGGGGGTAATTCAATGCCCAGGCTTATCATTTTCTCATCTATATTCATATCCAAATAACTACATATTTCAGGTTCGATTCAAAGGAAATTCGATTACAAATTTGATATTTCCGCATTGCTTACTTTCCGAAATTGGTTTCGAAAGTAAGACTATGAAAAATAGCATAGATTTAATAACCCGAAGGAAACTCATTGGGACCACTGCCCTTGCATCCTTCACATTCCCGTTTATAGCATCTGCGAAAAACC